>CAYQUN010000035.1:0-31180 GCA_964420715.1 uncultured Prevotella sp.
ATTCCTGTATGTTCTTCTATATCAGAAGAATACGTTGGAAATCAGAAAAGAAAAAACGAGTTGTGGAAGAAAGGGGATTCTGTCACAAGAAACAGAATCCCCTCTTCTATTTTTTAGAGTCTTGATTAGTTGGGGAAGCGGTAAGGTTCATTATATAGAGACATTTATCGGACTTCGGTGACTAGAACAACTCTAGCTGAATCCCTGCCAAATGGGGCTCTTTTTCCTTCCTGCAATAAAAGAGTTGAATATCGGCAAACTGCTTGTCGGTGATACACATGATGCCGACATGGCCATATTCGGGCAAGATGGCTTCTACACGCTTCATATGCACACGGGCGTTGTCCATACTTGCACAATGGCGGATATAGATGGAAAACTGAAACATCGTGAACCCATCACCCATAATGCTCTTCCTAAAACGAGCCGCGGCCTTTCGCTCCTTAGCGGTATCTGTCGGCAAATCGTAAAGTACCATCACCCACATGACACGATACTCATTGAATTCTACGTTCATGTCAATACCGGATAAGCGATTTTCCGCAACTCGCCGGCAAAGCATTTGGCCAGGCTGGCTGTGGTCTGTGCGACTGCAACCATAAGCGGACTATGCCTACCTCCTATTGCCACGTCAAGCGTTGGAATGCCTAGCAAGCGCGCCTTCGTGCCCTTGTCTAGCGTGTCAACGGGCCGTCCACTCTCCATCATGCTGATTACCAACCGGTCAACAAATGGACGATAGGGCTCCATGATGTCGTCGGCCAGGCAATAGGCGTTATACTTATTATGGTGATGAATGCCCATCACGGGAAGCAGGCCGCTAACAACAAGCGCGCGCGCCACTACGGCCCGCAATATGGCATAGCCATAGTTAAGCAAGTTGTTGGGATATTCTCCGTCCCTGTCTCTAACGAAATCAGGCATGTCGCAGAAGATGTTCTTCCAATAATAGACGGCGGCGCGCGCCTCCAGGTTGTCGGGGTCTCCACTCCTCACATCTCTTGCCCAAGCTGACATGCATGCCGTCTCCCTGGTTGTGGCAAGGGCGAGCAATGCGCGCTGATTCTCTATCTTGGCTTTGACGGTCTGCTGCCACAATTGTTTCAACAACGGTAGAGAGGCTCCTAGCTGATTTCGGAAACGCTCGTTCTGCACAGAGTTGCCCTGCAGGGGCAGGAATAGCCCCGCGGGCATACGCTTGTCATTACACGTAACGAGTGCGACCGAAGCATCGAGCAAGGCCGCCATCAGCCCTTGCGTGATGGTGACTTCCTTGCTGTCAAGCACGACAATGCCTATATCCTCAATAGGGATGGTGACTGTTGCCTCTCTCTTGATGATGTCGGGCAGGTCCTTCTGCCGTTCCAAGTCGGGCATGCGGATGACAAGTTGCTTGTTTCGTAGCGAGAGATAGGCGGGATTGCCGAAATAGAGTGTTTTCTTTATCATATTCCTACATGCTGAATCGGATTGCCCAAACGGTCTACCTCTATTTTTATGGCACTTTGTTTAATCGAAAGTCCATTGTCAGTCAGTTCCATTTTATTCATAGAGCCATATTCTTTCTTGTCCTCAATCACGGCCGAAACATTTACAGGAAGGAAAAATGCTTGTCTTTTACTCGACGACACGAACCTATATAGCGTGGACTCGTCGCCCTCGCGCAGAGCCACAATGTCGAACGGCGAGAGCACGAATAGCAACTTCTTGCCATCCTTGTTGGACGCTTCTGCAGGACCCAGCCCTTGTTTCATGCGCTCCACGGCCACATTGAACGGAATGCTTTCAAAGTCCCTCTTGCCCTCCTCGTCAACATAGACGGCGAAGAACAAGTTTGTGCCCTTGTCTGCTTCAACATACTTGGCCATATTGGCTCCCGACTCGCCTACGGGGAATTTCATGCCCAAAGCCTCGCTCTTTCTCACTTTCACAATGGGTTTGTGGGGCTTTCCACCATTCAGGGTCTGAATGTCGGCGTTCATCCGAGCCAGGCCTTCCGGCGAGAAAGCCTGTTCCGGGTGCTCTTTCCCCTGTGCGTCACGATACTTCTCAAGATGCCGGGTGAGGATTGTCCGAATTCCGGAATCCGTAACCGCGTTGATCGTCTTCTGATTAAAGCTGGCGTCTACCATAACACGCGATGCCGACAAATCTGGCAGGTCGGGCAGCTTATAGACTTCCAAACGCCGAATATCCGTTTTCCCGATTTTATAGCCACGGTCTTTGAAATACTTGAGCAATGTCTTTTCGCTGACATTGTTCTTATAGACATCGGCTATAATACTACGGATGGTCTTGCGTACATTCTTGTCGACAATAGAGGAAATATCGGCCAGAGCCTCTTTCAAGGATACCGTCTTCCTGGTCTGCAGGCGTACAGCACCTGCGACCGTGGCCTTATGAAGCGATTTCCGAACGGCCCATCCGTCGCCTTTTGTTTGCCTGACCAACTGCTTCTTGCCATTAACATACTTCCAATAATAATTAGTCATGCGGTTGATGACTCGAAGATTCTGCTTGAAACTGGCGACAATACGGTCAAGTTCGGCATGGGAATCCTGTGTGAAGGAGTCCCAAGGCTTTCGGAAACGCCACACGTAGTTGCCCAAAGCGTCGGTCCTGACTTTCTCACAAAGTTTAGACCGCAGGTCGTAACGTCTCTTTCCACCTTCGTCAAAGGCCGCGCTGTTGTTGATCAAGTTCACATGGTCACGTGTGGTGCAGGCAATGACAATGGCATCCATGGCGTGATGGCGGTGGTCAAGGCGCTTCTTGCTGAAGTTGCGCGAAGATTCCAAGGGAACGCTAATCCGGAAAAAGCGATTGCCCTCAAGATTCGTCCATTCTCCATACGCATCCGTATTCAAAAGTCTGTTGAGCCGTTCAAACCGTGGCGCCACAATGTCATTCCATACATCATTCATTCCCCAATCCTTCTTGAGGCGGGTCGTAATGCTTCCGTTTGTAACAACCATGCGCTTCGGCATCGCCTCTGCTTCACCGTCTTCTCTCACAAGATGCGAGAATATCTCAATGGCTTTGCGGGCAATATAGCGGGTGTCGGTCAATTGGCGTTGGATGAAGCTCTGTGGAATTTCATCCATCAGAAGCTTCCGCATCTTGGTCCGGTTAGAAGCATAATGCTTGTTCACGAAGTCAAAATACTGTTCCTTGTCGAGTATCTTGTATTGCCGGCCACCCGTTGCCGTAATAATCGCTCCCCCTTGCTGTTGTATGAACTCATAAGCCAGCAAGCAGCCTTTCGCTTTGTTGACCTCGCTCTCGCAAATGACCTTGTTGGAAAGCGAGTCATCATAATAGCGTGCTTGTGGAATGATGTGCTCTATCTCGTAAGCAGGCGTGAAGAGTTTCGACAACGGAATGGGCTGCCCCGTATAGGGCGACTTATAGCCTTGCTCCAACCATAGCCGATAACGCTTGATGTCGGACGCCGAGACCTCGCTGGGCCTGTTGCCCAATTTGTCAGCAATAGCCTGAATGTCATCGGGTACGTCCTGGCCCGAATGAAGGACTCCGTCCTCATAAATCTTCAACAACTCCGTCTGGCTCGGCGATTGTGGACGCACGTTTTCAACGAGATATTGCGGTTTGGCAAACTCGCTCAAAAGCCACTTGATGCGAGTGTTGACCCGTTGGTTCTCGGAGGCGCGCCGAGTGGCTTCGGCTCGTTGCTTGTTATTCTGCTTCAGGTCGCGCCCCATTTCAATATGTATTTCCTCGATCTTGCCATAAGTTTTCCAAATATCACGCACCACCCGCATGGCCTCGCCAAGCACGGCCTCGACCACAGGGTTACGAAGCGCATGTTGCTTGAAATGATTCTTCAAATAATCATCAATGTCGTCCGGTGATTGCCAAATACTTAGGTCACTAGTCTCAGAATGCCGATTATAAACTAGATAGCTGGCCTTCCACAGGGGAAGGAATTTGAAATCTTCGATTCGACGAAGTTCCTTTAGCTTCTCGCGCACCTGTTCCGCAATAGTGTCGTCTGCGACTCCGTCAATGATGTTGTCTATGCGTCTGCGTGTCTGATTGTCAATCTTGTCGACATCCCAATATTGCCCACATCGCATCAGAGGGAGCAGGCGCCTGATGGCCTTGTGGCTGAAGGAGGCATAATCATCTTCAAATGGCTTGATATCGCAGAAGGCATTAACAAAAGAATGCTCGTCTAAACCATTCTTAGAAGCAAAATGACGGAGTGCCTTGCGTAAGTCTGCGACATCGTCCACGGAATAAAGAATGTGCCACAAGTCTTGCTCCTGCTCATGCGAGAGCGTGGGAGCTCCCTCCACCTTGGAAAGGCGGGAATAGAACTCCGCCCTGGTTTCACAGCAAGGGAATGTATAATCTTCTGCATAGTTCCAGCGATAATGAGAAGCCTGTTTGCCCAAATGGAGTACCGGAGCCTCAAGCAACTGCTTCTCTTTTACATCTCGCCGCAGACTAAGCCATTGGAAGAGTGCTGCCACATCGGCATCATCCTTAAGAATTTCTTCTGTTACATCCACGTCCATCCGTAAACGCCCGTCGACCTCTTTCTCCCGGGCAAGAATGCGCAAGTTCCGAAGAAATTGCCATAAGCGGAACTCTTGGAACATAGGGTCTGACTTTGGTGTACACTTGATGGTTTTTTGCACCATCTGTCCTGCCTTGTCGTAGAAGCGATAACGCTCTAGAGGGCAATCGGCAATCTCACTTTTCTTGCTCTTCAATGGGCGATGATAAAAGATGATGTCGTCGACAAGGAGATGGATGAGGTCCTTACCAGCAAGAGCTTCGGCGTGTCCTTTATTCTGACGATATAATTCTTGAGTGCATTTCATCAATAAGGCGCGGTCGCTCAGTTCTGGAATGAACTCTTTTTGCTTTTCCAGAATCGCTTCCAGTTCCTTTTTATAATAGGCCCTATCTATCGTGCGTACAAGTTTCCCCCGCACCTTCGTGTTGGAATCGCCAAGCAGATGCGTATAGATATATTCGCCAACAGTTTCGTGGCTTTGTTCAATTTGGCTTTCCGTACGCTTTTTCAATAGAGTCCAATCATCTTCCCTAGGCTCTCTAAGGCTAACCGAAAGACTTCCGTCCTTCTTTTTCTTTGTGCTCACTATGAGTTCCGCCACATCGCCAGGCTTTTTGGGAGGCATGATAGACTGCTTCTTTTGCACGCCGCCATTCTCATATGTGATTTCATACCAATGCATCTGCTTGTTTTTCTTATCCGCTCCCGTGTCTTTCACATCGACAACGGTAAGGATCTTGTATTCTTCATTGGCATTGGTAGTCGCCCCTTCATCGCTTCGCCGCTGATAATAGCCACGTTTGGCATTAAATTGTAAAATAATCCATGCTAGTTCTTGGCGAGATATAGGTTGGCTAAGTGCCTTTCGCCGCAAATAATAAATAGTCCAATCATATGGGATTTTCTTCCCATGATTCACCAGGGAAGGCTGATGAACGGCAAAATCAGATAGCATTTCACGAAATGAGTCCATAAAGATAAACTCATTCTTTCCCGTCAATTCCTTACGATAAGGAAGCAGAGGTTGGCAACCTTCTTTAAATTGTCCCAGTCGGTCAACGAAGTCAATTTGGCCCCGATAGTGTTCTGGCAAAAAATCCATTATATTTAGAACACGCAAAAGACGTGACCTTCTAAGTTTGGCACGCTCATACATTCGGCGCACACTTCGGAATCCAGTACGGACAGAAGCTTGAGACTGCAGGTTGCCTGCTTCATATTTTCCCATAGCCGCCGCATCCATAGGGATGATTCTACTGCCTGCCTTTATGATTTTCTTTCCTTCTTCATCTACAAGTGCCCAACCAATACTGTTAGTTCCCAAGTCTAGTCCTAGAATTTTTGTCATGTTTAAGGTCTTTTAGTTAAAAATACCTTGCAAATATAAATTAAAATCTTGAAATTGTTTGTTGTTTGCAAAGAAAAGTTTATCTTTGCATCAAATTTCTAGCTAATCACAATAAGGATGATTCCGTTGTGAAAACAATTTGGGTGGCGCAAGTCGCCCTTTTTTTATGAAATCAGCCCTAAACCGGGCTCGGTAGTCCCCCTGTTCCGTCAAGCTTGCGGGCGGAGATTTGGCAAGAGAAAAGTGCGGAGAGGCGCCTTGCCTCACCGCACTTCCCTTTGAGGAGAGTCTTGTTGCAACTCTCTTTGTGCTTCAAAACCTATTGAGTATGATTGGAGCCGGTTTTCTATATACCTTATTATAATTAAGAGTATCTTATTATAATTAAGAATATCTCAAGATTTGTCCGACGTGTACCTTGCTGTTCTTGTTGATGTGGTTAAGCTTGCAGATTTGGTCTACGGTCACCCCCCGTTTCTCTGCGATGGAAATCAGGGTTTCTCCGCTCTTCACCTTGTGGTAAAGCATCTCGCCTCCGCCGTAGCTTGTGGTTGCGATTTCTCGCTTCACGCTGTTGTTGCTGCTGGGCTGCACCATTTCGCGAGTGTATCCGCCGTTGCCGATTTTGCCGCGCAGGCGTGTGGCCTCCAGGCTTTCTTGGTCGTAGGTTTTCTCGTCGTAGATGTAGTAGTCGCCCGTGACATCCTGGTTGCGGAAGTCGAACATCAGTGCCGGATTGAGTGCGACGCCGCAGAGGCGTGTCTCGAAGTGCAGGTGCGATCCCGTGCTGCGCCCCGTGTTCCCGCCCAGTCCGATGGGTTCGCCGGCCTTCACGTATTCGTCCTCTTTCACCAGTTGCTTAGACATGTGTCCGTAGATGGTTTCGAGGCCGTTGTTGTGCCTGATGACCACGTATTTTCCGTATCCGGCGGCTTCGTATCTCACGATGCGCACCCTTCCGCTGAAGGCGGCGCGAATGGTGTCGCCGATGTATACTTTGATGTCGAGTCCCTTGTGCTGGCGTCCCCAGCGTGCGCCGAAGTTGGATGTGACCACCCGGCTTATTGTGGGCATGTGGAATCCGCGTAAGTCAATCTTGTAGTGGTCGGGCATTTTTTCCGACTTTTTATGCGCATACTGGTTGCTCCACTCGTCGTAGAGTTCTGCGGCGGGGTTTTCGATGGCTTCCTTTTCCTTCAGGCTCGTGAGTGCGAGTGTGTCGACGGTTTTCATGCGTCGGTCAACGGGCGCTTGGCGGGCTAAGAGGTCCTGTCCGGACATGGGGAGGGCTGTTAACGCAAACAGTGCTATAGTAGATATGATTCTTATTCGTTTTAATTTCATTTTTCTCTCATTAGGTTAGGTCTTTCGGAAAACGTCATGTTTTCTATCTCTTATTCGCAGAACTAATCAAAAAAGCGGCGAATAATTTAAAGACTTTGCAAATATAGCGATTTTTTTTCAATCTTATTGCATTTTATGCCTTGTATTAACAGATTTTATTTTCAGTTAACACTTTCCTTTGAACTTCGTGATTTATATTAAAAAATTACCAAGAAGTCTTTTTCCTTTCTTGCGAAAGGGTTTTAGTGGCGGGTTGGGGGCGCTTTTTAGAGCCGTTCAGGTGCGGTGTTCCGCTACGTTCCGGCGTTTTCGTGAGTTTTGTTTTCACGAGATGGCGCCCCAGTTGATGTTGGTCTTGCGCAATTCCCTCAGCCTGTTCCAGAGCAGGGCGTAGATAGGCTTTTCGCAATTAGGGTCGTCGTCGATGATTTTTTGCGCTTCGTCGCGCGCCATTTGCACGATTTGTCCGTCGCGTGCGATGTCGGCGATTTTCAGGTCGAAGGCCATTCCGCTTTGCTGCGTACCCTCCAGGTCGCCCGGTCCGCGCAGTTTCAGGTCGGCTTCGGCGATGCGGAATCCGTCGTTGGTGTCGCACATGATGTCAATGCGCTTCCTCGTTTCCTGCGAGAGTTTGTAGTTGGTCACGAGGATGCAATAGCTTTGGTCAGCCCCGCGTCCCACGCGTCCGCGTAGCTGGTGTAGCTGCGACAGCCCGAAGCGTTGTGCGTCAAGGATGACCATTACGGACGCGTTGGGCACGTTCACGCCCACCTCGATCACCGTCGTGGCCACCAGGATTTGTGTCTCCCCGTTTGCGAAGCGTTGCATCTCGGCCTCCTTGTCGGCCGGCTTCATGCGTCCGTGCACTTTGCTCAGCTTGAATTCCGGGAAGGCCTGGCATAGTTGTACGTATCCCTCTTCCAGGTTTTTCAGGTCACTTTTCTCGCTTTCCTTGATTAGCGGGAACACGATGTAGACCTGCCGTCCCAGCCCCACCTGCTGTCGGATGCCCTGGTAGAGGCTGTTCATCTGGTTGTCGTATTTGTGTATTGTCACCACGGGCTTCCTTCCAGGAGGCAGTTCGTCGATGACGCTCACGTCCAGGTCGCCGTAGATGGTCATGGCCAGAGTCCTAGGAATGGGTGTTGCCGTCATCACGAGGATGTGTGGCGGGTTCTTGCTTTTGGCCCAGAGCCGTGCGCGCTGTGCCACTCCGAAGCGGTGTTGCTCGTCGACCACGGCCAGTCCGAGCCGTGCGAACTGTACGTTGTCCTCGATTACGGCGTGTGTTCCCACGAGGATTTGCACCTTTCCGTTGAGCAGTCCGTCGAGTACGTCCTTTCTCCGCTTGCCCTTCACGATGCCGGTGAGCAGTTCCACGCTCACGTCCATGCCCTGCAGGAATTCGCGGATGGTCTGCAGGTGCTGTTCGGCAAGGATTTCGGTGGGAGCCATGATGCAGGCTTGGAATCCGTTGTCGATGGCGATGAGCATGGCCATGAGGGCCACGAGCGTCTTTCCCGACCCCACGTCGCCTTGCAGCAGCCGGTTCATCTGTCGTCCCGAGCGCATGTCGTCGCGTATTTCGTGCATCACCCGCTTTTGCGCGCCGGTGAGTTCGAAGGGCAGGTTGTGAGCGTAGAAGGAGTTGAACTCGCGTCCCACGTGTGCGAACACGTAGCCCCGGTACTTGCGCCGGTGGTCGGACGCGTAGCGCAGGATGTTGAGTTGCACATAGAATAGCTCCTCGAACTTCAAGCGCAGGCGTGCGCGTTGCACCTCGTCGAGGTTGTGCGGATAATGGATGTTTCGGAAAGCCTCGTCGCGCGAGACGAGGTGATGGGGCTTCAGGATGAAGTCGGGCAGGGTTTCGGGCAGTCCCGCGTGTTCCAGTTTCCCCACGAGAGCCTTGGTCATGCGCTCTATGGCCCGGCTTGTGAGCCCCCTCTGCTTCATCTTCTCGGTGGTGACGTAATAGGGTTGCATGCCCATTTTCGAGAGCTCCACGCCCTCGGCTTGTTCCATTTCCGGGTGCGAGAACTGGTATCGGCCGCCATAGACGGAGGGCTTGCCGAAGACGATGTACTCCACGTCTCGCTTGAGTTGCTTCAGCACGTATTGCACCCCTTGAAACCACACCAGGTCCACCACGCCGTGTCCGTCGGAGAAGTGTGCCACGAGCCTTTTCTTTCGGGCCCCCATGGCGTATTCGTCGAAGCTGAGGATGTGCCCCTTGATTTGCACGAAGGGCATCTCTCCGGTCAGTTGGTCGATGGTGTAGATGCGGCTCCGGTCCACATATTTATATGGATAGTATTCCAGCAGGTCGCCCCACGTGCAGATGCCGAGCTCCTGTTGCAGCAGCTGCTTGCGCGCCGGTCCGACGCCAGGCAGATACATGATGTCTTGTTCCAGAATACTGTTTTCCAATGCTTGATGATGTTTTGCCGTCCCTTGTCGCCCGATGGCGGCCTTTCCCCCACGGTTTTCGTGGGTTGTTCGGCCCGTCGTGGCTTATTCCTTGTCCGTCCGTTCCAGCAGCACCTCGGCCAGCGTCAGGTCAAAGGGCGTTGTGAGCTTGATGTTCTCGCGGTTGCCCTCCACGGTGTTCACCTTCAGTCCCAGGCTCTCCACCACCGAGGCGTCGTCGGTGAATGACGGCCGGTCGGGCTGGTTGAAGGCCTGCTTGGCCAGCGAGATGTCGAACACCTGCGGTGTCTGTACGGCCCTGAACATTCCCCGGTCCACGGTGTAGGTCTTTCCCGTTCGGTCGTCCACATAGCGCAGCGTGTCGGTGACGGGCATCACGGGCACGGCCGTGTATTCCTCGCGTGCCGTTTCATAGCATCGCCGGATGACGTCGTCGGCCACGAAGGGCCTCACGCCGTCGTGTATGCCCACCACCCCCGTGCCGTCGTCGGGCACCAGGGCCAGTCCGTTTTTCGACGATTCGAAGCGTGTCCGTCCTCCATCCGCCAAGTCGTGTGCGATGTCGAAGCCATAGTCGCGGCAGAGCTGCCTCCAGTAGTCCTGCTGGTCGTGGGGCAGCACCACGATGATGTGGAGTCCGGGGTCGACGCGGTGAAACCTTTCCAGGGTGCGCATCAGCACGGGCTTCCCTCCGATGGGTACAAACTGCTTGGGCACGTCGCCGCCCATGCGCCGGCCGCGTCCGCCGGCAACGATGATGATGTAGTCGGTTTCCCTATGGTCCGGAGTGTTGTTTTCTTTCAACATTTTTCGTTTTTGTCCTGAGTTGTAATTCGGAGAAGTCGTGTTTCCTAAACAACTGGTAATCAGTCTGATAAAACCCCGCTTCTCATTTGTGCCGAATGAGACCCTCACTTGGCTGTTCAGAGGGGCTCACTTGGCTGTTCAGAGGGGCTCTGAGCAGCCTTCTTGCAAGCTCGTTTGGCCGTAGAGGCATTGGTGTAAAGATTCTTCGCGTCCGTGCCTCCCCGCCGGAGCCTTGGTCAGTCCTGCCGGCCCATCAGGTGTGCGTATTGCATCTTGGCTTGCAGGGTGCGCACCTCCTCTTCGGGAATGAAGTAGGAGAGGATGCGGTAGGCATAGGGCAGTGTGGCGGCTGGGCCCTCGCCCGTGATGATGTTGCCGTCCTCCTGGTAGAGTTCGGCCGTGTATTCGGCCCCGGTGAGGTATCTCTCGAAGCCCGGCGAGCAGGTGGCCTTGCGCCCCTTGAGCAGTCCGAGGCTTCCGAGCACCATCGGCGCGGCGCATATGGCCCCGATGCGGCGTCCGGCCTGTGCCTGTTCCAGCACGGCCCTGCGCACGCCCTCGTGCTCGTTCAGGTGTGTGGCGCCGGGCATTCCTCCCGGCAGGAGCAGCATGTCGGCCTCGCCGGGCAGTCCCTCGCCGAAGACAAGGTCGGCCTTCACGGTGATGCCGTGCGAGCTCTTCACCCATTCCGACCCCGTGATGCTCACGGTCTGGATGTCTACTCCTCCCCGGCGGAGAATGTCTACGGGGGCCAGGCCTTCGATTTCCTCGAAGCCGTTGGCAAGAAATTCGTATACCTTTGCCATAATTTTCGTCTCCTTCAGTTGTGTTTTACAATTTATTTCGGTACTTTTGCAAAAATAAGAAAATAATTCGAATCGACAAAATAATTATGTCAGTCCAACCTTTAAAATTCGCCATTTTCGGCAATTCCTACCGTCGTGCCGACGTGGAACCCCTCGTCCGCCGCATCCAGGCCTATCTGGGGAAGCGTGGTGCCGAGGCCGACGTGGAACCCACCGACTTCATGGGTGCCGACTATGTGGTCTCGCTCGGTGGCGACGGCACCTTCCTGCGCGCCGCCAGCCGTGTGGGCGGCCGCGAGATACCCATCGTCGGTGTGAACATGGGGCGGCTGGGATTCCTGGCCGATGTGCTCCCCTCGGAAATCGAGGAGGCCCTCGACAACATCTTTGCCGGCGAGTTTGACATTGAGGACCATACCGCCATCGCCGTGGAGGCCTGCGGAGGCAGAATCGCCGGAAGCCCCTACGCGCTGAACGACGTGGCCATTCTGAAGCGCGACACGGCTTCGATGATTTCCATACGCACCTATGTGGACGGCGACTTCCTCGTGAACTACCAGGCCGACGGACTCGTGGTGACCACCCCAACGGGCTCCACGGCCTATAACCTCAGCAACGGAGGGCCCATCATCGTGCCCATGAGCGGCAACCTCTGCCTCACGCCCGTGGCACCGCACAGCCTGAACATACGCCCCGTGGTGATCAACGACAATTGCGAAATCACCATGGAGGTGGAAAGCCGGAGCCACAACTTCCTCGTGGCCATCGACGGGAGGAGCGAGAAGATGGTGGAGGGAACGCGCATCGTGGTGCGCAAGGCACCCTACAAGGTGCGCATGGTGAAGCAGCGCAACCACCGGTATTTCTCCACTTTGCGAGAAAAACTGATGTGGGGCGCCGACCAGCGGCAACGGTGAGCCGAAGACCGGAATGCAGGAGGAAACGTCGATGAAGGTGAAAAGACTGCTCAAGATTCCCGAGTTCAAGTACAACGTGTCAACCCTCGTGAAGTGGTTGTGGCGGGCATGGCGCGGCAACCAGCTGCAGGCCGTGCTCAACGCGGGCGTGGGGCTGCTCTCCGTGGGCGTGAGCCTGTCGCAGGTGTGGGCCGTCAAGCACGCCATCGACGTGGCCTCGGGTGCCGTCAGGGGCAGCATCTATGAGGCCGTGGGAATCATGGGACTGCTCATCCTGGCTGATTTCGGACTCAACATCTCAAGTATATGGATTCAGAACTTGCTGGGTATCAAGGCACAGAACAGAATGCAACAACGACTGCTCGACAGGCTCCTGCGTTCGGAGTGGCACGGCAAGGAGGCCCTGCACTCCGGCGACGTGCTCAACCGGTTGGAGGTCGACGTGAACAATGTGGTGAACTTCCTCACCCAGACCATACCCTCGGCGCTGAGCGTGCTGGCCATGTTTGTCGGAGCCTTTTGCTATCTGTTCTCCATGGACAGGCTGCTCTCGCTGGTCATCGTGGTCATGATTCCGCTCTTCCTGGCCGTGAGCAAGGTCTATGTGGGGCAGATGAGAAAACTCACGCGGCTGGTGCGCGACAGCGATAGCCGCGTGCAGAGCGTGCTCCAGGAAACCATACAGCACCGCATGCTCATCAAGACCCTGGAGAGCAACGACTTGATGGTGGACCGGCTGGAACAGACACAAAGCACGCTGCGCCGGCACGTGGTCAAGCGAACCCTGTTCAGCGTGTTCAGCAACTTGATCGTCAACTTCGGCTTCGCCTTGGGCTATCTGGTGGCTTTCCTTTGGGCGGCCGTGCGCATGGCCGCCGGAACGCTCTCCTTTGGCGGCATGACGGCCTTCCTCCAGCTGGTCAATCGCATTCAGGGACCGGCGCGGAGCCTGATGAAGCTCGTTCCGGCCTTCGTGAGCGTGCTCACGGCTGCCGAGCGGTTGGTGGAACTGGAGGAGAATCCGCTTGAGGAGCAGGGCGAACCCATCTATCTGAAGCCGCCTTGCGGCATCCGCCTGCGAGGCGTCTCCTATCGATATGACGGGCAGGAGGACGATGTGCTGCAACATCTCGACTTCGACTTCAAGCCCGGGAGCTGTACGGCCGTGCTCGGCGAGACGGGGGCGGGAAAGACCACCCTCGTGAGGCTCGTGCTGGCCTTGCTGCATCCACAGGAGGGCTCGGTGGAAGTCTACGATTGCAACGGCGCGTGCCCCATCTCGCCCCGGCACCGCTGCAACTTGGTGTATGTGCCCCAGGGCAACACGCTCATGAGCGGCACCATCAGGGACAACCTGCGGCTGGGCAAGCTGGGAGCGTCGGAAGAGGAGATGTGGATGGCCCTGCACACAAGCTGCGCCGACTTCGTCAGCGAGTTGCCCGACGGGCTCGACACCGTGTGCAGCGAGCAGGGGGGCGGGCTGAGCGAGGGCCAGGCGCAACGCATTGCCATCGCAAGGAGCCTGTTGCGCGACCGATCCATCATGCTTTTCGACGAGGCCACCAGCGCCCTTGACCCCGATACGGAGCGGCAATTGCTGAAAAACCTGCTCGCCGACAACTCCAAGACCATTATCTTTATCACGCACCGGCCGGCCGTGGTGGACTATTGTGACCAGACGCTCAGGATTGTGAGGCGGTTGTCTCGTCCCTCGAGCCGGGCGAGGCGGACCGAAGCGGCGGAGTAGTCTGAGGAAATCGGATCCCTCCGCCTGTTCCATGCGCTCCTAGAGTGCCTCCATGCGCTTGGTGAACCGGTGCCGGCCCGCTTTCAGTTCCTTGCTTTTCAGTCCCTTGATGCGCAGCGTGGCCGTGTGTCCCGCCGGAAGCACCAAGGTGTAGGTTATGCGGCGGCCCTTCACTTCCCAACTGCTTTCTATGCGCCCCGTGCCGGTGTCATACCATCCGCGCGCATGGGTGATGCGTCCCGTGGGGTCGGCCTCGGGTGCCCAGACGATGTGGTCGAAGCCCGGATGGGCGGAATCGCGGCCGATGCCCAGCGAGTGGGCCATGAGCCAATAGCCCACGGCGCCGAAGCTGTAGTGGTTGAAGGAGTTCATGTGGTTGTTGCCGCCGAATCCGTTCTTGTGGGTATAAGAGTCGAGTCGTTCCCAAATGGTGGTGGCTCCCTGGCTGACCGGATAGAGCCAGGAGGGGAATTCGGTTTGTGTGAGCAACCGGTAAGCCTCGCCGGTGTGGCCGCAGAGGCTGAGGGCACGGCTGATCCAGCTCGTGCCGATGAATCCAGTCAGCAGTGTGTGGGGTGGGGCGGTCAGGCCGTTGTCGAGTTTGTTGTCGCGTCGCAGCACTTCCAGCAATCGGTCGCCCAGCCGCTGCCGCTCTTCTCCTTCCACGATGTTGAAAACGATGGGGAGCGCATAGCTCACTTCCGTGTCGACAGGCTTGCCCTTCCGCCCGCCGGTGAAGGCCGAGGCCAGCGTGCGGCCCGTGGCCGGGTCGAGATAGGTGGCACGGAAGAAGCGTCGGCGCGCATCGGCCAAACGGGCGTATTGGCCGGCTTCACGGTCGTGCTTGAGCACTGTGGCGGCCTTGGACATGATGTCGAGGCAGTGCACATAATAAGCTTCCCAAATCAGGCTCTTGTCGTCCTGGTCGTAGACGGGGCTGAGCCAGTCGGCCAGGTCGCCCCATTGGCGGTCTTGCACGAAGAGTCCCGTGCCCGGGTCGACGGCATGCCGGGCCACATAGTCCATGTAGCGTTGCATGGCCGGGAAGTGCTCGCGCAGCGTCGTCGTGTCGCCCCATTGGCAGTACATCTCCCACGGCACGGTGATGCCGGCCGAGCCCCATAGGAAGCTGCCGAAACCTCCCCCTGTGGGCGCAATGTCGGGAAAGCGCCCGTCAGCGTGTTGCACGTCGCGCATGGAACGCAGAAACCGGCGCAGCAGCAGGCTGTCGGTGGTGAGATAGGTGGCCGTGGGTGAGAAGACCGAGATGTCGCCCGTCCATCCCATACGCTCGTTGCGTTGCGGACAGTCGGTGGGAATGCTGAGGAAGTTGCCCCGTGTCGACCATTCTATGTTCTTCCAAAGGCGGTTGACGAGGCTGTCGGAACACTCGTAGTGGGCGCTCGTGTGGTGGACCGAGCTCAGCACGATGGCCTTCACGTCGGCCGGTGTGGGTGGTTGGTCGATCCCAGACAGTTCCATGTAGCGGAATCCATGGGTGGTGTAGCGGGGCGAGAATGTCTCTTCGGGCTCGCCGCTTGCCACATAGAGGTCTTGCGCCATGGCCGCGCGGATGTTCTCGAGCATCAGCATCCCCTTCTTCCCGGCGTATTCGGGCATGTCGGGATAGAGCACCTCGGCGTATCTCACGCGCACGGTTTGTCCACGCCTGAGTCCGCGGAACTGCAAAAGGGGTACGCCCACAAGGTTCTGCCCCATGTCGTAGACGTAGAATCCCTCGCGCGGTTCGGTCACGGACAGGGCCGTGAGGGTGGCGATGCTGTCCACGTCGTTGCCGTCGGTCTCCAGATATTGCAGTCGGGTGTAGTCGTCGGGCGCCGGTCCCTTGCCCCATCCTTCGTGGCTGACGTGGCCTTCGAGGCCGACCGCCACACAGGGCTTCCATGCTTCCTGCGCGGGGCGTCGGCGGGCGTCGTACACCTCGCCTTGAAACAGACTGCCGTAGATTACGGGCGAATGCAGGCTGTAAGTCCATTCCCCGGGGTTGCTCAAGATGGTTTGCGTGTGTCCGTCGGCATAAGTTATGTCGAGTTGGCACATCATTGACAGCCTGTCGCCAAAGTAGTTCCAGTTCTTGCCTTCGTACGTAGAGGCTCCCATCCACCATCCCTCGGCCAGTTGTACGTCGATTTTGTTGTCACCCGCCCTCAACATTCCCGTCACATCATAGGTTTGGAAGGGCTGCGTCCTGTTGTATTGGGCGCTGCCCGGATTCAGGTAGCCGTGGTTCACCGCCCTCCCGTTGAGGCTGACGTCATAGATTCCGCGTGCGGTGATGTGCAGTGTGGCGTGTGCTGGCACCCCCTCGGTTGGGAAGACGCGGCACAGCAGGGGCATGGCGTGACGGCTCGGATTCACCACGCGGGGTTGTGGCGTGCACCTGCCGTCGAGTTCGGTGATGCGGGCGATGGTGCCTTGAGGCGATCGGTAATTGCCTATGGCGAATTGCCGCACCTCGGCCTGGCCTTTTTCAGGACCGACGAGCCCGATGAGCCCGAGCACGGGATAGGCGATGAAGTCGCCCCCACGGCCCAACGGGTTCAGGTTGGCCGATGCCACCAGGTTGCCGTCCACCAGCACACGGGTTTCGCCAAAGCACGATGTGAGGGCTATGTGGTGCCATTCCGATGCAGGCTTGGAGTGGAAAACGCGTCGTGGAACGCCAAAGACGCCTAGTGGACGCGTGGCTTCGTCGGTGGGGGCGTAGCCTTTGCGGTAGATGCTGATGGTGGCCGAATCGGCCGTGGGCGTGTAGTCGAGTCTGAGCCAGGATTGTCCGGGTTGTGCGTGCAGGCCGAAATTGTTGAGTGGTGCTTGCATCAGGCGGTCGTCATCGATGCCCCATAAGAGCGAGGCCGTGTGCGCTTCCGCGCTTAGCTTCAAGTCGAAATCTATTCTGAATACCGACAGGTATGGGCTGTAGAGACATTGGTCTTCATCAGTCGTGCCTATCCATTGTGCGCCTTGTGCCCACGAGAAGGCGTGAGCTTGGAGCAGTGGAGCTAGCAAAAGAATCAGGGAGAGGATTTTGTGGTGCATCTTCAAGAGGATTTTTGTGGGCGGACTCGTTGGTTTTAAGAGGAAAACGGGGCTGCAAGGATGTAGGGATTGGCGTGCGGGCAGGCTTGCCGCCTGGTATGGGGAAAGACATCGGGGGCGGCGGGTTGGCGTCCGTCTCTGTTCCCGATGTCTTTGCAAGGCTTGTCAGAACTCCACGATGAGGGTCTGGCGGGGTGACAGCGTGATGTCGTCAGCGAGCGACACCTTCTTTCCGGTGATGACATCGGTGGCTTCTTGGTGCTTCCCGATGACTTCGGCATACCGCTTCACCTGCATCTTTGACGCCGAGCGCTTGCCGTTGAGAATAGTCAGCACGGTGCGGCCTTGGTATTGCCGTGCGATGACATAGACGCCCTCGTGGGGAATGAACTGCTTCTGCGTCCCCTTGCTGATGACGTCATTGCCCTGCCGCCAGTGGAGGAGGCGGCTCTCCCATTGGAACATGGCATTCTCGGCCCGCGTGCGTCCCTGGGCGGTGAAGCAGTTGTGCGTGTCACCGGGGAATCCTCCGGGGAAGTCGCGGCGTACGTTGCCGTCGGTCACTTCCTTGGTGCCGTTCATCAATACTTCTGTGCCGTAGTAGAGTTGGGGTATGCGGTTGATGGTGAGCAACAAGGCCAGGGCCTGCTTCAGCATGGTGGAGTCCTTGCCGTTGCCGAGGAAGCGGTCGGTGTCATGATTCTCGATGAAGGCCAGGACGCTCGACGGATTGGGATAAAGATAGTCGTAGACGAGCGAGTTGTACACCCGGTTCAGGCCGTTCCACCACGGATCGGTCTCCTCGTGCTTGGCCAGGTTGATTCTGTCAAAGAAGGCGAAGTCCATCACCGTCTTCAGATAGCTGTTCACGTTGCTCAGCTTGGAGTCTTTTTGCCAGGATGCGGTGTATGCGGGCTCTGTCACCCAGGTCTCGCCCACAGTGTTGAAGTTGGGGTATTCCGTGTCGATGACTTTCATCCATTCGGCCATGGCCTGCCGGTCGGCATAAGGGTAAGTGTCCATCCGTATGCCGTCGATGCCGGCCGATTCCACCCACCATTCACTGTTTTGGATGAGATAGCGCATCAGGTGCGGGTTGCGTTGGTTCAGGTCAGGCATTGACGACACGAACCATCCGTCGACGGTTTCCCGCTTGTCCACTTCCGAGGCATAGGGGTCGAGCACAGGGGTGAGCTTGTAGCTGGTTTGCAATCCATAGTTCGGATTGTTGAACCAGTCCTTCGACGGCGGGTCCAATTGCCAGGGATGGTAGTCGCTGCAATGATTGAAAATCATGTCCATGACCACTTTCAGTCCCCGTTTGTGGCATGAGTCGATAAGTTCGCGGTACTCGTCGTTGGTGCCGAAGCGTGGGTCCACCCGATAGTAATCGGTGGTGGCATAGCCATGGTACGATGAGTTCTGTGTCTTGTCGGCAGGCCAATTGTTTTCCAAGATGGGTGTGAACCATAGTGCCGTGACGCCGAGTTCGGTGAAATAATCCAGATGCTGTCGGATGCCGGCGAGGTCGCCTCCGTGCCGAAGCGAGGGGAAAGAGCGGTCGCAATGCTCGTCGCGCATGCCTTTCACGACGTCGTTTTTCGGGTTCCCGTTGGCAAAGCGGTCGGGCATGAGCAGGTAAAGGACGTCCGCATTGGAGAATCCCTTGCGGTCGGCCCCCTTCATGGTGCGTTTTTTCAGCGTGTAATTCACCTTTTTGCCGTCCAGTCGGAGCGTCATCACGCCGGCTTGAGCCCCTTCTAGGTTGAGATAGACCAAGAGGTAATTGGGTGAGTCGAGCCTGACGATGCTGTCGAGCCGTACGCCGGGATAGTCGACGGATACGTTTTTAACGTCACGGACACCTGGTCCGTAGACCATGAGTTGCAGTGTGGGGTCGCCCATTCCCACATACCAGTCAGTGGGATCGATTCTCGTGATTTTTGCTGCTGCTTGCATTGCAATGGTTGTTGCGGTCAAGATAAGTGTGAGGCAGATAGTTTTTAGCTTCATTGTTTAAAGTTCAAATAGGGCCGAAGCCCTGCGTATATTCATCATTGGCGGTTACGTGGAGTCCCGTCCGCGGCTTTGCAGGCACGGTCCGGACGGCCCCTCTCTCCCTGTTTAGTCGTGGAAGATCAAGGCACTCTGCCCGTCGGCCACGATATGGTCGCCCTCGACGTCGTGCAATCCTTCGGGTGCAATCTTGCCGTCGCAGGCCACGATGGTGTAGCGGGCTTTGGGCACGCTCACCTCGCGCGCCTCCCGGTTGGCGTTGAGCACCACATAGATGTTGTTCCACGAGTCGCCGCCGGCATGGTTTTTCAGTACGAAGGCCACGAGCCCGTCGCCCGAAGGCAGGAATTCCAAGTGCTGTCTCACCAGTCCGGCCTCTCCCAGTCGGAATGCTGGATGCGCTTTCCTCAGGCTGATGAGTCCGCGGTAATAGTCGAAAACTTGTGGGAAGAACGCCCTCCTGCTCCAGTCAATGCGGTTGATGGTAATGGGCGATTCAAAGCTGTTGTGCACCCCCTGCTTGTCTCGCAGCACCTCTTCGCCCGCAAGGATGAAGGGCACCCCCTGCGATGTGAGCACGGCGGTCTGTGCCAGAAGGTCTAGCCGCACAAGTTCCTGGTCCGTGATGCCCGGCAGTTCGGTGCGGAGCCGGTCTGTGAGGCACATGTCGTCGTGGCAGCTCACGTAAGCCATCATCTGCGTTGGCTCGTTGGCCCAAGGCTCCTTGGTGTAGTTCACCTTCAGATAGTCCACCTGTGGATGGGCGATCATGCCCACGATACCCGCCTTGATGCTTTCTTCGCTTCCGGCGATACCCGCCAGGAACGCCCCCTTGTGGTCGTCGTCGAAGGGTCCGCGCAAGGCATCGCGCAGCTCGTCCGAGAAGGCCGCGATGCCCGGCATTTGTCCGATATGGGCTTTCAGGGCCCGCTTCTCCTCGGGCCAGGCGCAGTTCCCCGCGCTCCATCCTTCTCCATAAACGAATATGGACGGGTCTATCTGGTCCAGTTCCTGCCTTATCGCGTTCATCGTCTCGGTGTCGTGAACGGCCATGAGGTCGAAGCGGAACCCGTCGATGTGGTATTCTTCAGCCCAGTAGCGCACGCTTTCGAGCATGAATTTCCGCATGAGCGGGCGTTCGGAAGCGGTCTCGTTGCCACACCCCGAGCCGTTGGAATACTTTCCTTCGGCCGTCTTGCGATAGAAGTAGTCGGGAAAGGTGCGCTGGAAGTTGCTACCCTCGATGCTGTAAGTGTGATTGTAGACCACGTCGAGAATCACGCGGATGCCCGCTTTGTGGAGCGCTTGCACCATCAGTTTGAACTCGCGGATGCGTGTGGCGGGGTCGCGCGGGTTTGAGGCGTAGCTTCCTTCGGGCACGTTATAATTCTTCGGATCGTATCCCCAGTTGTAGGGAGGGTTGCTGTCGATGGTCTCGTCGACAGATGCGAAGTCGAACGAAGGCAGCAAGTGAACGGCGTTCACGCCCAAATCCTTCAGTTGTGCGATGCTGTTGGGTTCGGCCACGCCAAGGAACTTATCGGGATGGGCGGTTCCCGGCAGGGCGTGGGTGAAGTCGCGCACGTGCATTTCGTAGACCACGAGGTCGGCCGGCGACTTCAAGGCGGGCCTTCGGTCGTTTGCCCATCCGTCGGGATTGGTTTCTCTGAGGTCGATGATGGCGGCCCGGTTGCCGTTCACCCCGACGGCCTTGGCGCCCACTCCAGGCGTCTCGCCCAGGTTGCGTCCGATGTCGAAGGTGTAGAATCTGCCCTTCAGATTGCCTTTCAGGCGTGCCTTCCAGCGGTTGTAACCATCCTTCCTCATGCTGATGGTCTGCACCGGAGAGCCCCCCTCGCCCTCGTTGTAGATGCGGAGGGTTACCCCCGGAGCGTCCTTTGTGGGCGAGTTAAGGTGGAAGACGGTCTGTCGGGGCGTCCATTCCGCCTCGTCAAACAAGTTTTGCGCCCTTGTGGTGGTGCTAAATCCCAAGATTGCCATCAGCATGGTCAGGCAGTTTTTCAGATTCATGAGCTTCTTGTGAGGATAGGTTTATTGGGCAATGAGCGAGATGGCGAATCCGCCTCCGCGTGCCTCTTTCAGTTTCAGTTTCGTGCCTCGCCTCACCGTCTTCTTCGTGATGGTGTAGGCTTTGGGGTTCTTTTCGAAGTCAGCCTTCTTGTCGTCGGCATAGATGGTGGCCTCGTATTTGCGTCCCTTGTCGAGGAAATCCAGGTTGACCACGGCCTCGTGGGGATGCTCGTCGCATTTCCCGCCCACGAACCAATTGTCGGTGCCCTTGGCTTTGCGTGCCACGGTGATGTATCTTGCGGGTTCGGCCTCAAGATATCGCGAGTCGTCCCAGTCTGCGGCCACGTCGCGGATGAATTGGAAAGCGTCGTCGAACTTGGCGTAATTCTCGGGCAGGTCGGCCGCCATTTGTATCGGTCCCCACATGACGAGATACAAGGCGAGTTGTCCGCAGAGCGTCGTTCGCACATACGATGGGTTCTGGCTCCACGTCTTCAGTTGTGTTTCAAGGATTCCCGGGGTGTAGTCCATCGGTCCTCCTTGGAGCCGTGTGAAGGGCAGGATGACCGTATGGCTTGGCAGGCTTCCTCCGAAGGCCTCGTATTCCGTTCCCCGCGCGCTTTCGTTGCCCACCAGGTTGGGCCATGTGCGTGCGATGCCCGTGGGCCTTGTAGCCTCGTGCGCGTTCACCATGATGTGGTGTTTGGCGGCCTCTTTGACGCAATAGAGGTAGTGGTTGTTCATGGGTTGCGAGAAGTGGTGGTCTCCCCTTGGGATGATGTCGCCCACGTAGCCGCTTTTCACGGCGTCGTAGCCATATTGGTTCATCAGGTTGTAGGCGGCCTCGAGGTGTCGTTCGTAGTTTGTCACCGACGACGACGTCTCGTTGTGCATCATCAGTTTCACCCCCTTGGCGTGCGCATAGTCGTTGAGGGCCTTGATGTCGAAGTCAGGATAAGGCGTAGTGAAGTCGAAGACATAGTCCTTCCAGTGGTTGGCCCAGTCCTCCCAGCCCACGTTCCATCCCTCGACGAGCACCTCCTGCAGTCCGTTCTTGGCCGCGAAGTCGATATATCTTTTCACCTCGTCGTTGTTGGCCGCGTGCCTTCCGTTGGGCTTCACCTTGGTCCAGTCGATGTTGTCGAGCTTGATGGAAGGAAACTCGTCGGTGTAATTCCACGACTTGTTGCCCACGATCATTTCCCACCACACACCGCAATACTTGACGGGATGAATCCACGACGTGTCTTCAATCTTGCATGGTTCGTTCAGATTGTAAATCATGGAGTTGGCCTCGCCGAGCATGTCCCTTGCGTCGTCGCTCACGGCCACGGTCCTCCACGGCGAGTTGCATGGTGTCTGCATGTATCCCTTCATGCCCGTGGCGTCGGGTGTGAGCCACGATTCGAACACCATGTTCCTGTCGTCAAGGTTCAGGTGCATGGTGGCATAGTCGATGCAGGCCGCCTCGTGCAGGTTGATGTATAGCCCGTCGTCGGTCTTCATTTGCAACGAGGTCTGCACGCCGGTAGGCGAGAAGGTGGCCACGGACGAGTTCGACCAGTTTACCGCATCGTGGAATCGGTCGCGTATTTCCGACAGTTTCGACTCCTGCGTCTCCTGCTCTTGCGTGTCATAGTCGCCGGGCAGCCACCACGCCGTGTGGTCGCCGGTCATGGCGAACTGCGTGTGCTCGTCCTTGATGACGAAGTAGACCAGGGAGTCTTGTTGCGGGAACTCGTATCGCAGGCCCATTCCCACGTTGTACACTCTGAAGCGTATGGTCATGCGGCGTGTGGTCTTGGGTTGCAGCAAGTCGACGGCGAGCTCGTTGTAGTGGTTCCGGATGTGTCCGTACTGTCCCCAGACGGGTGTCCACGTCTCGTCGAACGAGCTGGTGTGGCTTCCTGTCTGGGTGAATCCCGTCATGAGGGAAGTCTCGGCCGTCCCCTTCGAGGCATGCTTGTCCTTGGCCAGTTCCAGTCCGAGGAACGACGGCTTCACCACCATCTTCTGCTTGTAGGTCATCTCGTAGGTAGGCCTGCCGTTTTCGGTGATGGCGAACTTCACGGCAATGTTTCCGTCAGGCGAGGTGACGGTTTGCGCGAGGGCCGCTGCCGGCGCGAGGGCCAGTGCGGCAAGGAGAAGCAGGCAGGTGCCCGCAAGGCGTAGTTTCATGTCTCTATGGTTTATCGGTTGAACATCCAGTTGCGTTTCCGTCGTGCCGTGTTCCGGCTACTGCTTCCGTCCGCTTTGCTTCACGAGGTCGCTGATTTTGCCCACCAGTTCCTTGTCGGTCAGCAAGTCCTCGATGCAGAGGTGCATGCGGTATCTCCAGTAGTGGTGCGGGTTTGCCGGAATGTTGATGCGCTCGGCGTTCTCGTCGGGCAGCCTCAGGCGTTCGCTCATGGCCAGCCAGTCCTGTATGGTGAGGATGCAGAGCATGGAGGGCGACGTGAGGTGTCTCGAGATGATGTCCTCGGCCAGCCATCCCGGGAGCGGGTGGGGCGCCGGTCCCTGGCGGTAGAGCATGTTGTTATAGTAGTCCTGTGTGCGCTCCTCGTCCTCGTCCCACCACTGTCGCAGCGTGGCCGTGTCGTGTGTGGAGATGGTGCAGACCGAGCGGTAAGGGTTTCGGCTGAGGTGTCCGAATCTCACGTGCGGGTCTTTGGGCATTGACTGGATTTCCAGGCTGAGGATGCGGAGCTGGTCGAGCACCCACGGCACGCAGTCGGGCACCATGCCCAGGTCCTCGGCGCACACGAGCATGCGTGTGGCTTCCACCAGCCGCGGCAGCTTCTTCATGGCCTCGCGATACCAGAACTGGTTGTTGCGGCGGTAGAAGTAGTCGTTGTATAGCAGGTTGAAAGCATTCTTGTCGTTGTCGTAGAGGCTTTCGTAGATGAAGTCGAACTGTGCCGAGATGCGAGGGTGGAACTTGCCGGGGTCCTTTCGGTCGCGCACGAAGAGCACGTCGCTGATGAGCGCGTAGAGTCCGTCGCGCAGGTTCATCTCGTCGCCGTCCTCGGTGTTGGCGAAGGCCGCCTCCACCTTTCGTTGCGTGTCGAAATCGGGCTTCATGCGGTATCTTTCGCCATCGATGGGTTCCAGATATTTTTGCCTCACCTCGTCGGCGCGCTCGCGGAAGACGCGCTTCAGCACCCAGTCGGTGATGAACGGCTGCGTGTCGCGCTCCTCCTGGAAGTTGAAGCCGTAAGATTCGATTTCCTCACGCGTCAGGGCCAGTGAGGGCGAGAACTGTCCGAGCAATCCGTGGACGGAGTCGATGGGAATCTCCCAGATGCGGAAGAATCCGAGGACGTGGTCGATGCGGTAGGCGTCGAAGAAGCGGCTCATGTTCTGGAACCTCCTCACCCACCATGCGCATCCGTCGGCGAGCATGGCCTCCCAGTTGTAAGTGGGGAATCCCCAGTTCTGTCCGTTCACCGAGAAGTCGTCGGGAGGTGCTCCGGCCTGTCCGTTCAGGTTGAAGTAGCGTGGCTCCGCCCACACGTCGCATCCGTGCCGGTTCACCCCGATGGGTATGTCGCCCTTGAGGATGACGCCCTTCTTGCGTGCGTAGTCGTGCACGTCGGCCATCTGGGTGTTGAGGATGTATTGCGTGAAGTAGTAGAAGCTCACCTCCCGGTAGGCCTTCGTGCGTGGATTGGCGAGGGCCTTCCGGTCGGCCTCGTCCCACGTGTTGTGGTCAGGCCATTGCGAGAAGTCGGCCGTGCCGTTCTTGTCGCGCAGGAAGCAATACTCGGCATAGGGCACGAGCCACGAGCTGGTTTCGTGGAAGAACCGCTTGAACTTCTCGGAGGCCAGCACGCGCCGTCCCTCTTGTGTGAAGATTTCCTGCAAGTATTTCGTCTTCGTGTCGTTCACGCGCTCATAGTCGATTTGCGGCAGCTCGTTCAGTTCCTGCCTTATCTGCTCGAACACGTTGCGCTTCTTCTCGTCCTTGATGGGAGGCAGCTGTGTGAGGTCGGCATATTGCGGATGAAGGGCGAAGATGCTGATGCAGCTATAGGGGTAGGAGTCAGTCCAGGTGTGCGTGATGGTGGTGTCGTTGATGGGCAGCACCTGTAGCACGCGTTGCTGCGTGAGCGCCACGAAGTCGACCATCTTCTTCAGGTCGCCGAAGTCGCCCACGCCGAAGCTGCTATGGCTCCTGAGGGCGAACACGGGCACGTTGGTGCCCGCCATCTTGCGTTTCCAGAGGTCGAACGAGGCCTGTGTCAGCTCGTAGGCCACCACCTGCCCGTCGGCCATCTCGGGCATGTCGATGGTGCGGTTGCCCCCCGATTCCCAGACCAGTGTGACGTCGTTCTTCTCGTCGAGGATGACGAACTTGAACTCCAGGCGCGTTGTGGAGAATCTCTCGGCGTCGAGGTCGATGATCCATTCGTTGAAATTGTGCTGGGTCATGCTCTTGGCGTTGAGTGCCTTCCATTCTCCCATGTCCTTGCCCGCGCCGAGGACGCCGAGCCACTCCCCGCGCCTCAGTTGCGGAGCCCTCACTTTCAGCCTCACCGTCTTGTTGAACTCGGTGGGCGTGGCGGGCTTCGGCTTTTGCTGGTTGATGCAGTCGGTGAAGGCCGAGCTATAGAGATAGGAGTCCTCGGGAATGTCGTTCCACCGGTCGTAGAGCACATATTCCCCAGCCTTCTTCGCCGAGAGCTCGAGCACGTGGGTCACGGTGGTCCACTCCTTGCGGGCCAAGGCCCCGTCGCGGTCGACGGAATAGAAATAGCTGACCTGCTTGTTTTCAGACTCGTAGAAAAGCACGTAGCTCCAACGCTTGTTGTCGAGGGTCGACATTCTGAACGTTTGTACATGGTTTCCTTGCACGACGTTCAACACCAGTTGCTCGCCAAAAGAGGCCTGGTAGTCTATGTTAAAACGGATTCTCATAATCGTTTGGGTTCGTAATCTGCTGTAAAGTTAAGTAATTTTTCGCAAGGTTTGTCCTTCGGGTTTGCACAGAATGATGAAAAAAGGATGCAAACGTTTGCATTGCCAAGCTCCGCCTTGCTTTCTTCCATAATTTTCCACAGGAGCCCGCCTTGTTTGCCAAGGCGCGTCCCAGCCTTCCCGGTCATGTCTTGTCGTGGCAATCTTGTTTTTTGATGGCGGCCGTACGGAGCCTCCTCCTTTTGATGTGAAAATCGTAGAAAGGTTTAGTTTTGTTGCCCGAATAAGAATAAAATTCATAACTTTGCCATGAGGAACAATCCATTCAACCCAGACAAACTACTTAGAGAATGAAACCCAAAGCCTTCCTGCCGCCCTCGAATCCGGCGGCGCGTCCTTCCGCCGCCCCGGCATCCCCCTGCTCCGGCGACTTGACACGTGGACTCACGATTCCATGCCGTGTCCCGATGAAACAGTTCATGATACTTTTCCTGTTGCTCCTTGTCCTGCCGGCGCTTGCGCGGCGCCCGTCCAAGCTGCCCCGCGTGTTGATTTCAACCGACATCGGCGGCACCGATCCCGACGACAATCAGAGCATGATGCACTTCCTGCTCTATTCCAACATGGTGGATTGCGAGGGCCTTGTCTCGTCGCCATCCTACGGCGACGGTTCCAAGGAGGAGATTCTCCGCATGATAGGCCTCTACGAGAAAGACCTGCCCCGGCTCCGCAAGCACGCCAAGGGATGGCCCAAGCCCGCCTTCCTGCGCTCGGTGACTAAGCAGGGACGGCATGGAGCGGCGCCCATGTGCGGATACCAGTCGGCCACCGAGGGGTCCGACTGGATTGTCACCTGTGCCCGGCGGAAGGACCCCCGGCCGCTCTATGTCCTGGTCTGGGGCGGACTTGACGACCTCGCCCAGGCTTTGCACGACGCCCCCGACATTGCCCCGAACATCCGCGTCTACTGGATTGGCGGGCCCAACAAGAAGTGGGGACTCAACGCGTATGCCTATATCGTGGAGAACTTTCCCAGCCTTTGGTTCATTGAGGACAACTCCTCTTACCGCGGCTTCATTGCCGACTACAAGAAGAAGGCCCCCTACCATGCGCTCTTCTATGACACGTTCGTGAAAGGGCGGGGCTTCCTGGGCCGCGACTTCTACAATTACAAGCAGGGACAACCCAAGCTGGGCGACACGCCCTCGCTGCTTTATATGCTTCATGGCAATCCGGCCGACCCCGGGGGTGAGTCGTGGGGCGGCAGCTTTGAGAAGGCGGGCTGGTCGTCGCGGGTGGTGCTCACGCGCCAGGCCGTGGCCACCGACACCGTGCCGCACGACGGCATACTGGAGTTGCGCCTCGACGGGCCGGTGCGTCCCGGCAGCTTCGTGGGGCGTCCCGGCCTGAAGATGACGGTCGACGGGCAGCAATGGGATGGATATTATCTTGGCGAAGGCCGGTATATGGTGCGCTACAGCACCTACAAGACCGGCCTGCGGACATACTTCCTCACCTTTGACTCCCTTGCTTCTGACACATTGCGGGGTGCGTTCTTCGTTGACAAGGTCTTCCCCGGAAGGCGCCGTGCCGGCGATTACGAGGTGGGCCCCAACTGGTATGTCGACCGTGAGGCCCCTTCACTCTATCAGGGAGGATGGCAGGGGGCCGTCACCGTGGGGCGTTGGCGCGATGAGGCCATGCAGGACTGGGCCCGTCGCTGCCAGTGGCTGCTGCCATGACGAGGGCGGAATGCGGCCCGTGAGGAAAAACGGTGACTTTTTCCGGCAATCTTGTGAGCGTTCCGCGAAGGCACGCCTTTTTCAAAAGGAAAGCGTTTTGCGGAATCTTGTTTCACATTGACGGCAATCCGGGGCGGTCCGCTTACGGCTTTGTAAAGATTCTGAAAAAGCGGTCCGCGGGTTCTGAGAACGGCCTTCCGAGGGTCTCATTAAGGCCTTCTTAGGCCGCAAGAACGGCTCTCTTGAAACCTAAGAACGGTGCTTTCACATTGCAAAAAGGCCCAAGTGGGGATTTCACTTGGGCCTGGTTTGAATTTCGTTTACATTCTTTTACGTCCTCGCCCGTCCCTGGTGCCGTTCCCGTCTCTTGCTGCCGGGAGAGGCATGGGTGGCGCGCGGTGGTCTCGCTGCTCCGCCGGGCTATTTCTCCTTGATGAATCTCACGGCCAGGGCTCCCAGCAGGAGGCTCGCTCCGGCCACGATCATCATGTGGCTTTGCACCGAGCCCACCAGGCCGAGGAGCGTTCCGCCAATGGCGGCGGCGATGATTTGCGGCACGCAGATGGTGCCGTTGAAGAGTCCCAGGTAGGCTCCCATGTGCCCGTAGCCCTGCAGGGCGTTGGTGACGAAGGTGAAGGGCATGGCCAGCATGGCGGCCCAGGCGGCTCCGATGAGCAGGAACGGCACGAAGAGCAGATACTTGTTGGTGATGAAGGCACACGCCGCGAATCCTATTCCGCCCAGCACGAGGCTGAAGGCATAGGCCAGCTTGCGGTTGCTGAACTTGGGCAGGATGGGGGCCCAGAGCACCGAGCCGATGGCCTGGACGGCAAAGAGGATGCCCACCCAGTTGCCGGCGGCCTGATAGCCCTGGCTGGACACGTCGTTGGTGCCCCAGCAGTTGGCGGCCACGGTGCCGTTGGTGTAGGTCCACATATACATGAAGGCGAACCAGCAGAAGAACTGCACCAGCCCCACCTTCCAGAAGGTGGAGGGCGCGTGGCGCAGCAAGGTGAGCCATCCGGCCTTGTCCTCGTCTTGCTCGGCGGCCTTGCTCACGCCGTTGTATCGGGCGTAGGTCGCGGGATCCCACTCGCGCACCTTCGCCGTGGTGTAGACCACGCAGAGGATGAGGATGGCGGCGCCCACGTAGAACGACCAGATCACGGAGTCGGGCACGACGCCCTTCTCGGCCACGTTCTTGATGCCGAGCCAGGTGAAGAAGAAGGGGAACACGTAGCCCACGAGGCTTCCGGCATTGCAGAGGAAGCTCTGTATGCTGTAGGCCTTGGCCTTCTGCTTCTCGTTCACCATGTCGCCCACGAGCATCTTGAAGGGCTGCATGGCCATGTTGATGGACGTGTCGAGGAACATCAGGGCGACGAGGCCGAACACCATGGCCGCCGAGACGGTGAGCCCGAGGCTTCCCGCATTGGGCAGCAGGCACATCACGAGCACGGCCATGGCCGCTCCGATGAAGAGGTAGGGGATGCGGCGGCCCAGGCGGCACCACGTGCGGTCGGAGCATGTGCCCACGATGGGCTGCACGATGATGCCCATCAGGGGCGGAAGAATCCAGAAGTAGCTCAGGTTGTGCGGGTCGGCGCCCAGCGTGGCGAAGATTCTCGAGATGTTGGCGCTTTGCAGGGCGTAGGCGATTTGCACGCCGAAGAACCCGAAGCTCAGGTTCCACAACCCCCAGAAGCTCATGTCGGGCTTGGCAATGTCATGATTCTTTTTAATAGGTTCTTGTTCCATTTTTTGTAGTTCTGGTTGTCCTTGCGGTGTCGTCCGGGGTGGGGCGGAATGTGGTTCCGCCGCGGCGGTCCGGCGCCGAGGGTGATTATACGTTCACGTTGTCGTTTCTCCTATCTTGTGGTGCCGCGGATGACGAGGCGCGTTCTCACCACCCGCTTCTCCACCTTGTCCATGGGGAAGGCCCCCTCCGCCTGTCCGATGAGGATGTTGGCGGCCTCCTCGCCCACCGTCTTGCCCCGTTGCTCCACGGTGGTGAGCATGGGGTCGCAGGCGATGGCGCGGTTGCCGTTGGTGAATCCGCAAATCGAGATTTCGTCGGGCACGGCGAATCCCATGCGCTTGGCCGTGTAGAGGATGCCGATGGCCGTGTCGTCGTTGATGGCGAAGAAGGCGTCGGGGTGGTCGTCCATGGAGAGGATGTCGGGAGTGATGGCCTCGGCCGCCCCGCGGTTGTCGCACAGCCGCACGAATCGCTCGTCGGGTTTCAGACCGCTTTGGAGCAGGGCGTCCTTGTATCCGTTATACCGGTTCTTGGCAATCTCCATGTTCATCGACGAGCCATAGAAGGCAATGCGCCTGCACCCCGTGTCGATCAGGTGCTTCACGGCGGTGAAGGCCCCCGTGTAGTCGTCCACCACCACGCGGCTCGCGTTCACGCCCGTGCAGATGCGGTCGTAGAAGACGAGGGGCACGCCGTTGTCGATGAGCTTCTGGAAGTGGTCGTATTGCGTGGTGTCCTTGGCCTGGGAGACGATGATGCCCGCCACCTTGTTCTTGAAGAAGTCCTCGCAAATCCTCACCTCGCGCTCATACTTCTCGTCGCTCAGGGCCACCATGATGCGGTAGCCGCGGGCGCGGGCCTCCTCCTCGATGCCGGTGAGCACCGAGGCGAAGTAATAGTGGATGAATTCGGGAACGATGACCCCGATGATCTTCATCGGCATGACGCGGGCGTGGCGCAGGGCCTCGCCGATGACGTTGGGATAGAAATTATGTTCGCGCGCGTAGGCCTGTATGCGCTCGCGCTGCTCCTTCGAGATGCGCTCGCTGTTCTTCAACGCCCTCGATACGGTGGCCACCGACACGCCCAGTTCGGTGGCTATATCCTTCATTGTGATAGGTCGGTAATCTCTCATGGTTTCCAGTCTCCGTGCAAAGTTATGCAAATCTTGCGTAATTTGAACCTTTTCGCCTCTTTTATTCTTTACGCGGGGGTGCAAACGTTTGCATGGACAAATTCTTGTTTTTAAGTCAAAAAATGTACAACTAACAAGGAAACCGCTTAAATTTGCAGCATAAAATGAGAAAAACACTCTTGACGCGCCATCAGACGCGTAAGGGGAAAAGCCTAAACAGCCCCGGCGGAAGGCCGGAATATAGCGAAAAAGAAAGATGCAACAACTTGAAGATGAGGCGTAAAGACGTACGTCCTGTGATTGCCGCAGTCTCAGAGGGTCCGGCTCGGAAAGGCACAAAAAAGGAAACTTGAGGCACGGCGCCGGCTCATGGAGCGGAAAAAACCGGAAAGGCAAGCTCACGGCAAGCGGCATGCGGAACCGGAGCCCATGTCAACTCCGTGGGGAGGGACCCCCGGAGGCAGACACAGGGGGATGGGAAGAATGAGGAATGACTAAAAACTTATATTATTATATTAATCCTTGATTCCGCAACTAAGTGCGTAATTTGCTATTAATATTTTTTATAAGTCTCT
>CAYQUN010000036.1:0-30132 GCA_964420715.1 uncultured Prevotella sp.
AAACCGAAGACAATACAAAACAAAATGAAATTTTGTTTTTATTGTTAAGGTGCCGTACACCTTATTTAAAGGTACAGCAAACCGAAGACAATACAAAACAGAATGAAATTTTGTTTTTATTGTTAAGGTGCCGCATACCTTATTTAAAGTTACTGCAAACCGAAGACAATACAAAACAGAATGAAATTTTGTTTTTATTGTTAAGGTGCCGCATACCTTATTTAAAGTTACTGCAAACCGAAGACAATACAAAACAGAATGAAATTTTGTTTTTATTGTTAAGGTGCCGTACACCTTATTAAATAGATGATTAAATAGAATGCACTACAAACCGAGGATGATTCCGCATGGCTGTCCAGAATGTGGAAACCATGATAGGGGGGAGAACTCCAAATAAATACTTGTCATATAATCTAGGTGTCATGTAACAAGGTCTGGAGGTGCAGACCGAAGGCAATACGATAAAACACTCAATTATTTTACCTATATTTAGGTATTGTATAGTCGACTACAAATTGACAAAACACTCAATTATTTTTTACCTACATTTAGGTATTGTGTACTCTGTTATAAATTGATATTTTTGCACCGCGATTATACTACTAATAAAGATTTGATATGAAGAAACTTTATTTACTATTAACATTTATGTTAGGCATGACCCTGTTCGTGTCTTGTTCGGATGATGACGACACCCCGGCGCTCAACCAGTTCACCGTACACCTGAACAGTGCCAATGCAAATGCCACGCTCAGTGATTTCACCGTCACCGTGACAGAGGCCCGGTCTGGCGAAGTGTATAGTTCGAAGGCTGATGCCTCAGGCAACGCGCTCTTCTCTTTGCCTTATGGACAATACTCGGTTAAGGCAGAGGACTTGTTGAATGGGGCGTCTACCATGTTCGGCTCGGTAGCCAACTTCACCTTCAGCAGTGATAACAAAACGTGCAACGTGGACTTGCACGACATCATGAGCTCGCTTGAAAAGTCGTTCGTGCTGAACGAGCTGAACTTCAATTGCAGTAGCAACGGCTCGTGGGACTATAACTATTATGAGGAATACTTCACCATTACCAATGTGAGTGACCGGCCCCTTTATGCCGACGGACTCGCCTTCGCCATTTGTGGTGACTACAACGCTATCGAAGACGACGGCATCAAGAGCGCGTTCCTTGCCGAGGATTCCATTGTCGTGAGCCAACTCTACACCATTCCCGGCTCGGGACGTGACCACTTGGTGCAGCCGGGTGCATCGCTTGTCTTCGCCCATTCGGCCATTGACCATACCGAGGGTGGAACCAAGGCGGCTGCTATCGACCTGAGTGGAGCCGACTTCGAAATCTATGTGCCCTATGAGTACAGCATGACGACGGACAATCCCGAAGTGACCAACCTGACGGTGGACTACTCCATGTTCCAAGCCTTCTCGTGGAACTATGGTGGTGGCGCGCCGCTGTTGCTCCTCCGGCCCACCATCAGCCAGGCTGAGAGGCAGAACTATGTGCTCACCCACCAGCGGCAGATGGCTGTGTCGGGAGGCTATGGCAACATGCAGCAACAATACCTCATCATCCCCACAAACTGGATTGTCGATGGAGTGGAAACGGGTTCGAAGGACAATCTGCTGCACAAGGTGCTGCCTGTAAGCGTTGACAGGAGCAGTATCCTGATTGACGATACGGGCCTCTACGGAGGTTTCAAGGGACAATTCGTGCAGCGCAAGCCTGCCTCGACGGGATACCTGCAGGACACCAACGACTCAGAGAACGACTTCGTGGTGGTGCCTAACGGCGCAAAGAGCTATCCCAAGAAATAAAGAATCAAAAAATCCGGGTGCGAGGGCTCGCCCCTCCGCTCTGGCATAGGGCCATGCCCCTGCATCAACGAGGTGTAGGGGCATGGCAATTTTGCTCATCAACGCTTGTCTCCTCACACTAACAAACGCTCATTTCATGTTACAAAAAATACTGGCCATTGTGGCCCTGCTCGCCTTTGGCGTGATGGCTTCGGCCCAAACGGTGCTCACTGGGAAAATAACCGATCGCAAAAACGGTGCCCCCATAGCCTTCGCCACTCTCTACGTGGTTGAGAACAGCAAGGGGGCCGTGAGCGACATAGACGGAAACTATAGGCTTGCGCTGTCGGGAAAGCATGATGTCAACATCACGGTGACCTGTATGGGATACCAGCCAGTGCACGTGGTCGCCAAGGCCGGTACGCCCCGCCTTGACATCAAGATGGACGCCCAAAGCATTGCGCTGAAAGAATTCACCGTGACGGCAAGGTATCTGGACAAAACAGGGAGCGACGCCACAATCGGGCAGGAGGCGCTGGAGTACATCCAGCCCACGTCGCTCAATGACATCTTCGCCTTGTTGCCGGGGGGAAAGATGGGCGGTACCAATATGCAGAGCTCGCAACTTGTGAGCGTCAGACAGGTGGGAACGGACGAGTCGACGGCGTTTGGTATGGGCGTCACCGTGAACGGTATTCCCATGCAAAACGATGGCATGCGCATACAGATGAGTGGTGTCACCGGTGGCGCAAGCACCGCCGATGGCGAGGGCAACGTGGCTGTGAACAGGGGGGTGGACCTGCGTACCATGTCGACCGACCACATCGAAAGTGTCACGGTGACCAGGGGAATCTCGTCGGCCGCAGAGGGAAACTTGTCGTCGGGCACCATTCGTGTGAACGCCAAGCAGGGCGCAAGTCCGCTTCGGGCCAGGGTGAAGTTTGATCCGGAAAACAAACTGGCCTATGTGGGAAAGGGATTCCGACTGGGTGATGCCCTGGGAACCCTCTATGCGGGAGCCGACATCGTGCGCTCACAGGCCGATATCAGTGACTCGCGAGGCGCATATAACCGGGTGAGCACGCAACTGAACTGGAACAACCAGCGCAAGTGGTGGGGAAAGCAGGTTGACATGAATGTGCTCGGAGCGTATGTCACGAGTTTCAGCAACAACCGGTCTGACGAGATGATCAAGGCTTATCATGAGAAATATAACAGTCGATATCAGAGGGCAACGCTTTCGGCCAAATTGAACATGACGCTCAACGAGCCCGTCGTGGACAACCTGGAACTGGCACTCTCGGCTGACTATACGAGCGACGAGCTGAAGCATCACAAGCATGTCATCAACCGTACCGTGACACCTCTGCAACAAAGTACCACCGAGGGCGAGAGCGAGGGCACGTATCTGCCCTCGGCTTATGACACCTATTATAGGATAGACAATCGGCCGGCAAACCTCTTCGCACGCCTCGACGCGCGCAAGTATCTCGCACTGGGCAATTCATGGAACCTCAGTGCGCTGCTCGGGTCTACCATCAACTACACAAAGAACTGGGGAGACGGGGCCGTGGTTGACCCCATGCGGCCGCCCTTCCCCTCGGCCGACTTCATCCGTCCACGCAAGAACAGCGACATTCCGGCCCTGGTCAACCAGGCGGGATACGTTGAGGCCAAGGTGAACTTCAGACACGGGGCACACGAGGTGAATACGTCGTGGGGACTGCGTGAGGTGATGATGCTCAACCTTCCATCCGGCTATGCGCTGGAGCGGCATGCCTTGTGGGAACCCAGACTGCAAGGCGCATACACCTTTTATCATCATGCGGGAGCGGGAAAGATGGCACACACGTTGCGCGCTGGGTATGGTGTGGAAAACAAACTGCCCTCGGCCGACTATCTATATCCCGACAAGGTGTATCACGACTTCATCGCACTGAATGCCTACTTCAATGACGAAAGCAAGCGGTTGCTTATCACCAATACCAAGATACAAGATCCCGTGAACCCCGGACTGAGGGCCAATAGGAACGTGAAGTGGGAAACGGGATACGATCTGAAATGGCAGGGATGGGAACTGAGCCTCACGGCTTTTGGCGAACGGATGAGGGGTGGGGCGGAATACTTCATCTCGTACACGCCAACGGCCTATACGTACTACTATGAGTTGAAGCACAATGTCGACTCGAAACCGACACGCGACGACTTCTACAGTCGGGAAATGCGAACCTTTATGGAGATGAGGAGTCCGCAAAATAGTGCCAGGGTCGACAAACGCGGCTTGGAATACCGCATTCATGTCCCTACCATCGAGGTCATCAAGAGCGAACTGGAAATCAACGGGGCCTACTATCATACGGTGTACTCGAGTGGCGTGCCGGTAATGTATCGTCCTTCCATCATGGTGGGCGACGCGATGTATCCCTATGTGGGCATATACGACGGATTTGACAAGCAATATGCTTCCAATTTCAATACCAACTTGTGGGTGAACACGCACCTGCCCAAATGGAAGCTCATCTTCACCAACTTCATCCAGGTGGTGTGGTTCGAACGCTCGCGGATGAGTACGGATGTGGACGAGTATCCACAACGATACATGGATACCGAAGGCAACGTACACCCCTTCAACCTCGAAAATGATGCATTGTTGGGCAACCTGAGACGTTCGTTCCTGTCCAACCGCTACAGGGAACTTCGCGAACCTGTGTCGTTGCTGTGGAACATCAAGGCCACCAAGGAGTTTGGCGAGCATGTCAAACTGGCTTTCTTTGCCAACAACATAGTCCAAATCAATCCCAAATACCGTGACAACTATGAACAGACGCGCCGCAACTGGCACAAGCCTTTCTTCGGTGCCGAACTTACCATGTCGTTCTAGAACACCTTCTAGCTCATGTGAGGCGCAAGAAGACGGTGCAATTGAAAATATCAGAAAATCCCATCAAATGAAAAGATTCCTTTCTACTGCCGCGGCCTTCGTGCTCCCGGCACTGCTCATGGCTCAGTCCGACTTGGGGTACAACACGGCGAAATATGGCGGAATGCGCCTCTCGTCGGCACAGACCGCAGTGGACTGGCAACGGGCCGTGAACTTCGATATAGAGAACTCTATGGCTTATGCCACTCGCGACATGGGCGCTCCGGTCGACTTCATGCTGCACTTGTCCGACTCCACCGCCTTCCGCCCTTTGCGGCGTCACGAGAGTAACGTCGTGGAGGCCTCGTTCTCTAATGTAAACAACACAGGAATGAGCCTGCATTATGACGGACGGCGTAGTTCCTTCGGCAATGTCCTGGCCGGAGGACAACTCTCGCTTAAAAGGGCGGGAACGCTCTATGGCATGGCCGCATACAGCAACGGAGGGGTACATGGCGTAGCGCTGAGCTACACCTTGCATCCCGAAGACGTGGCGCCTTACTTTGTGAGTGACTCTTTAGGCGCCAGTACAATGCGTCGGGAAATCTACACCGTTGTGGGGGGATACAGTCTGCAATTGGGACAATGGGCGCTGGGGACTGACGCACTCTATGAGGGAATCGCGCAATCGAGAAACCAGGACCCGCGCCATACTAATTATGCGCACCTCATCCGCATCGGACTGAGCGGGGCGCGAATGTGGCGCCGGGACATGGCCTCGCTCAAAATAACGCCGGAATGGAGCCGCCAGGCCATATCGGCCAATTCTATGCAGGAAGGTGTGCGCTTCTTTGACTTCTATGGCTTCGGACTCTACAATCGGCGCGAGAGCCAGGGGGCCATCAGCTATGCGCGGCAGCAGACCATCCGTGGTGTCGGCGCGCAGGCACTCTATATGCATGGCGGCGCATGGCATGTCATGCTTGATGCTGGATGGCGATACCGCCGGCTCAACACCGAGGAATATAACTTCCGCAATCTCTTCGCTTCGTCTGCGAACCACTTCTGGCAGCAGGTCGTGCTGACGCATGCCAACGGTCCTTGGACCACAATGGTGCAATTGTCGGCTTGGGAGCAAAAGAGGAAGGGAGAGGAAAACGTGTACGAGCAGGAAATGCAAGACCTGGAACAGGGACTTTACGATTATGTGAAGGTGGCCACCAACAAGCTTTACACACTCAACACATGTGCGGCCGACATCAGGGTGAAGGAGCGGCTCTCGCTTTCGGACAAGGCGTCGGTGTTCGTGTTAGGAGCGGCTGCCTGGCAGCATTATGAAGAGAAATACAAGAGTCCGTTGAGAAAGATAACCAACCAGACGCTTACGGCAACGATTGCTTCGGGAGTGAGTATCAACCAGGGAAGTTGGCAGATGGAATCGGTGTTCCATGCCGCCGTACAAGGGGGATGGGACAACGAGTGCTCGCTGGCCGGGGCCACCAATACGTTCCAACAGGACATGGCCATCACGCCCTATGAGCTTCGGGGGGAGAATCATCAGGAACTGGGATTGACACTGCTGGCCTCGCATGGCGTGGGCAAAGGGCTCGAAGTGGGAGTCAAGGCGGCAGCCTCCTATATCAATTCCGACTATCGCAAACAGATGGCCGTAGAGGCGGGCGTATTCCTTACTTTTTAAATTGAAAATGAAAACCATCAACAGAAAGATGAGAAAAGCGAATATCCAATTCCTCTTTCTCCTGGCTGCGGCCTTGGGATTGGGGGCTTGCAACGATCAGCTCGACAATGACAAGGGCGTGGTGAGCAAGCCCGCAACACATGACTATGCACTGAACAAATTCAGCATCAAGCTCCGACCTGAAGTCGTGGACGACATTGACAATCGGGCGCGTGAATTGAGCGTGCCCACGGGATGTGCCCAACTTGACGATTATCTGAGTAGGGTGGGGGCTCGGAAGATGACGAGAATCTTCCCCTATGCGGGACGTGACGAAGGTAAGCAAAGGCGTGAGGGACTCAACCTGTGGTACACCGTACTGCTCGACTCCCGCCCCGGCACAAGGGCCACGGTCGACAAGGCGCTGGCCGAGGGGGCCGCTGACGGCGTGGCCTCGCTGACGGAACCTGTCTATACGCCACGGCTGGAAAGGGCCGTGTACACTCCGGTGGACGAACAGTCGGTTACGAGGGCCGCCGGAGGGGCGCCTTTCGACGATCCGCTCTACGCCCGGCAATGGGACTTCTGCAACAAGGGCGTCGTGGGAAACACCACCGACAGCCTCGGACGCAAGGTGGTGAGCAGTGTGCCTGGAGCCGACATCAGTGCGGAGCCTGCATGGAGCATCACCACGGGGGATCCCGACGTGGTGGTGGCTGTGGTAGATGGCGGCATAGATACGTCACACCCCGACTTGGCTGATGCCATGTGGGTGAATGAAGACGAGATTCCCGGCAACGGTATCGACGACGACAACAACGGGTTTGTCGACGATCGCTATGGATATAATTTCGCCGCCGACACGTGCCTCATATCGCCTACGCGCCACGGCACTCATGTGGCAGGCACCATTGCCGCACGCAACAACAACGGGCGCGGCGTGTGTGGCATTGCAGGAGGCGACGGGACGCGACAATCGGGTGTGAGGGTGATGGCGTGCCAGATCTTCCGGAACAATCCCGATTACGACCCCGACGACCCAAACTCCAGCGAGACCATTGGTACGGGCGACCGCAACCTTGATGCCGCGGCGATTGTCTATGGTGCCAATAATGGGGCTGTAATCAGCCAGAACTCGTGGGGATTCGACCTTGGTTATACGGCCACGCCGCAAGTCATCAGGGAAGCGATTGATTATTTCAACAAATATGCTGGGGGCTCGAAAACTCGCAAGCCGTTGATGCAAGGCGGTCTCGTCGTGTTTGCCGCGGGCAATGACGGAAGCCGGCAACCCTCGTTCCCGGCCGCTGATGACAATGTGGTGAGTGTGGCGGCCTTTAATCCTGACTTCCAAGCCTCATGGTACACCAACTACGGTGAATCCGTCGACATCAGCGCGCCGGGTGGAACGCAGCCCGAACGGGGGCGGTATCCCTATGAGGACGGGCTGCCCACGTCGGCAGTGCTCAGTTGTGTGCCGATGGGAGCTGACGGACGCGGCGGATGGGCCTATATGCAGGGCTCGTCGATGGCTTGCCCCCACGTGTCGGGCATCGCCGCCCTTGTCGTCTCGAAATACGGCAATGCCTCGTTCACGGCCGAAGAACTGCGGCAACGCCTTCTTTCGGGCACCAAGGCCATGGACTACAACGACTATGTGCTCGCACAATATTTCGACGGAATGGGCCTGGGCTATGCCGACGCCCTGGCCGCCCTCACCGATTATGATCGCGATGTGACGCCCTCGGCTCCGCAATTCATCGCCGACAGCACGCGGGCGGGCTATGGAACGGTGACCTTGGCATGGAAGTCGGACAACCGCACCGACAACGGCTCGTTGCAATACTATGTGCTTTATACCTCGGAGGAGCCCATCACCATGCAGAATTACGCTTCGGCGTCAAGCCACCGCGTCAATGCCAATTTTGCCCAAACGGGCGAGGTGTTCAGTAGGACACAGAGCCACCTGCAGGCCAATACCACTTATTACTTTGCCGTGCAGGCTGTGGCGCGCAACGGACGTGCTTCGACTCCGGCCATTCTCGATGGAGGCGTTGCCACGCTGCGCAACACCCCGCCCACCATCACCTCGTCACTGCAGGGCAACCGCGTGCGTCTGGCGGGGAAAGACCGGGCCACCATACGCTTCCATCTGTCTGATGCCGAAAACCACAAGATGAGCTATTCGTTCAGCAATGCAGGCACCATGAGCGTCGCCGAGGAGGGCAACGACCTGGTTGTCGTCATCGACGCCTCACGCTATCTGCCCGGAATCTATCCCGTGACGCTTACCGTGGCCGACGAATATGGGGCCACGGCGGCCTTTGACTTCATCGTGGAGATTGTGGCCGACCGCTCTCCGACGCTGAAAAGCAGCATAACCGAAATACACGTGCGTGTTGGGAATACCGGCAATATTGCCGTGGCCGACATCGTTGACGATGAGGAACCCTCGAAAATCACTCTGAAGGCTTCGGGGTCCGACAATTTGGAAGTGTCGGACTCTGGTGATGGCGCCTGGCTCCACGTCAAGGGGAAGTCTTGGGGCGGTGGCGTGCTCCACCTTGCTGCAACCGACATCCACGGACAGACGGGCGAGTTCGACATACCCGTCTTCGTCTACGATAATGAAGGCATCTATGCCCTCTATCCCACCACGGTCACCACGACGCTCTATTTGAAGGTGGGGGACATCGTGCAAGGCGAGGCCGAAATCATCGTGCGCAATACTGCCGGGAAGGAGGCCCTTAGACGAAACTTCTCCACCACGTCGCTCGACCGGGTGAAGCGCACGCTACGCGTCGACGTGTCGGAATTGAAGTCCGGAGCTTACATCCTTACGCTGAAATGCGGGGGCCACACTTGGGAGGAAAAATTTGTAAAGCAATAACGATTCGTATGCTCATGTTAAGAAAATATATCATTGCTGCAATGGCGGCACTCTCTGTCTTCACTTCCATGGCACAAAGCCGGAGCCTGGCCATTGCCGACATGCCGGCCTCGCCTGGAACCATTGCATTGGGAGGGAGCGCCCTCGGTACCGAGGGCTCCATCTATGCCGACCCCGCTCTGCTCCCGCTCGACACGACGTCGACGCGTGTGGGCTATAGTTATGGACTCGTCGACTCGGATGCGGGCCGGATGAATCTGCACACGCTCACGGCGTCGCAACGCGTGGGCCGAGGCGCGCTCATGCTCGGGGTCCGATACTATGCCCAGGGAAGGCTTGAGCGGCAGTTGGATATCGATATGAAGCCCATCGGCCACGGGCGGCGGCTCTATTCCTATCTTGTCGACGCGGGCTATGTCCGGGCCGTGGGCCCCTGGATGCTGTATGGTGAGATGGGCGTCGGCTCGGAGAAGACGGTTGCGCAAGCCACTGCCTGCAGGGTCGGTCTGGGAGCTGCCCTGACGGGGTCTTGGGGAGCGGCCACGTGGGAGGGGGCTCTGGCCGTGCGCGACTTGGGCTTCGTCATGACCGACAATAAAAGCGAGGCGTTGGCTCCACTGGCCCATGGGGGTGGACGATTCCGCATGCCCGCCTTCGCCGGACAGGTGCTCACGGTTGTTATCGACGGAGGGGCCTATCTGCCCCTTGGCGGCAACTCATGCAAGGGGACCTTCGGCGGTGGACTGGCTTACAACTTTGCCCAACGCGTGGAAATAAGGGCCGGAGGACATACGGGCGACGGCGATGACTTTGTTAGTGCCGGCCTGGGCGTGAGGATGGGCAGGGTGCATGTGGATGTCGGCACCAAGTTCGGCCTGGCCAGCGGACTGCCCAATGTCTACATGGTAGGAGCCTCGCTCGCACTATAGCGGGCTCCATGGGCATGCGCAATGATTCACGATGGAAATATAATTGTTTTGTGGGTGTTTGTTTTTTAGAACATTTAACCAGATTTTTAGAACACTTAAGCACCTTTTCAGGGTGTTTGGGTGCCGGTCATGGTTAATTGCTGTTGTCTTGTTGCGTTTTTTTAACTAACTTTACAAGCGGAACCAATACATCATCAATTACCTAAAAACCAATCGTATGAAATCAATGAAAAGAATCATGCTGCTTGTCGCCATTGTGGCATGCACGACCGCACAGGCACAGAAAGTGGAAAAATTCGGTGCCTTCAAGCATATCGGGGCCGATGTCAATGTGGGAACGCAGGGCATAGGCTTTGACGTGTCTACCTCCATCACCAACTATCTCGACCTCAGCCTTGGTTTCAACTTCATGCCAGACTTTAAGGTTAGTGGCGATGTGGACATTGCCCCGTCGCTGCCTGATGGCGCGCCGGCGTTTCCTGATGATGCCACCGTTGACATTGAAGGCGGGTTGGGACGCACCACCATTGATCTCAAGGTCAGTTGTTATCCGTTCCGCAAGAAGACGTTCTTCGTGGCTGCTGGGTTGTCCTTCGGTGGCAAGAAGATTGCCAAACTGAAAGGCCATAGCGACGAGGTGGAGCGCTACATCGCCCAATATCCTCAATATAGGGACGACATCGTGGCCGCTATCGACCGGTACGAGCTCAACTTTGATGACAATGGTGATGTCAGTGGTGACATCCGCGTCAAGGCGGTCAGGCCTTATCTCGGCTTGGGCTTCGGAAGGCTGGTGCCCAAACACCGTGTCGCATTCCGTATGGAGTTGGGATGCCAGTTCATGGGGAAGATGAAGATTTACCAGAATGACAAGGAGGTGGACCTCAACGAGCTCCTAGAGGAGGGCGACGACGATATTTCTGACCTTGTGGACAAGATAACGGTTTATCCCGTCTTGAAGTTTGCCCTGTCGGGAAGAATACTTTGAAATTGGGGTCGCATAGCGGCTGACTTTCAAGCAGGATCATCTGGCATCCTGCTTTTTTTGTTGTTGGGTGAGTGTCTTTGCATGACAATGCCATGTGTACGAGGGGGATTGTCTTCGGTTTGCACAAAGACAGGTTGCACCTCAACAATAACAACAAAATTTCATTTTGTTTTGTATTGTCTTCGGTTTACACTATCTTTGCAAAAGAAAGCCGTGACTTAAACAAAAACCTAAACAGATATGGAACAAATCAAGAACGAACAACTAACGCTCTCCGTGTCGGAACACGGGGCCGAACTGCAAAGCATTAAGGACGCCCAGGGACGCGAATATCTTTGGGACGGCGATCCCGACTACTGGAACCGCCATTCGCCCATCCTCTTCCCCATTGTCTGCGGACTTTGGAACGACACGTACCGCATCGACGGAAAGAAGTTTCATCTTGGTCGGCATGGATTCGCCCGTGACACCGACTTCAAACTGCTTTCCAACACGGGCTCACGCGTCACCTTCGCACTCACAGACTCGCCAGAGACGCTGAAGGACTATCCCTATCACTTCAACCTTGCCGTGAGCTACCGACTTGAGGGCAACCGCATCCACGTGGTGTGGCATGTGGAGAACACCGACACGCAAACCATCTATTTCCAGATTGGCGGACACCCTGCCTTCCTCGTCCCCGGCGCATGCAAGGGCGAGCCCCTGCGCGGCCGGCTGCGCTTTGACAATCCCGCGCCGCAACGGCTTTATGGCAATGTGGGTGGATGCCTTGCAAGAGGGTATCACCAAGTAGACACAGAACAAGGGGTGTGGAACTTCACCGAGGATAGCTTTGCCGACGACGCCGTGATTTTCGACCATAGCCAGTTGAGGCACATTGATTTGCTCGACGACGCCGACAACCCCGTGGTGTCGCTCGACATCAAGTCGCCTGCCGTGGGCATATGGAGCCCCGCGGGCAAGCACGCCCCCTTCGTGTGCATCGAACCGTGGTATGGCATTCACGACTGGGCCGAATATGACGGCGACTTCCGTGACAAATATCTCATGAACCAACTCTTGCCCGGTGCCAGCTTTATGAGCGAGTATGTCATTACGATCCACGCCTAGGAGAGATTTCCGCGCGGTGATGGGTCATCTACGCCTAGAGGGGCGGCTTGCGTTGCCGGCCCTCTTCAGGCGGGTGGCCAGTGCGTCCAGTTCGCCACGCTTCATCTCGGCGGCGGTCTCGCCGCGGCGAATCATCTCGCCAATCTTCTCGTTGTCGAAACTGGCCGCGTCGAAGCCCTCCAAATCGGGATTGATATAGATGTCGGCCAGTTTCAGGTTTTGGTGATATTTCACCAGGTCGGGTCGTTTCTTGGCCCATTCGATGAGCTGGGCCAGCGGGTGTTTTTTCCGTTTGAACACCTTCCCCGTGGGTGGCCGGTGGTTTTGAGTCAGGTCGATGGCTATCACGATGTCGGCCCCCATGGCCTTCACTACGTCTACGGGCAGATTGTTGAGCAGTCCGCCGTCGACCAGTTCCATGGAGTCTTTCTCCACCGTCTTGAATGCCACCGGAATCGACATGCTCGCCCGCATGGCCTTGGCCAGTACGCCCGAGGCGAACACGTGCTCAGAAAGGCTGTTCATGTCGACCGCCACGCATCTGAAGGGGATGGGCAGCCGGTCGAAGTTGATGGAGTCGGGCCGTCTCGTCATCCCGGTGAGCAGAGCCACAATGCTGTCGCCCCGCATGATGCCCCTTCGTCTGCCGTTGTCTTTGTCATGCTTCTTTCCCACGGGGTAGCCGAAGAGAAAAGTCGTCCCGTCGTGTTTGGCCAGCGGCCGCTTGTCGAAGTCGCCGTTGCGGTCGGCCAGCAGGTGGTTCCAGTTTTGTGACCTGAAGAGCGAGTCGAGTTGTGCCGAACGGTATCCGCAAGCATAGAGTCCGCCGATGATGGCGCCGATGCTCGTCCCCGCGATATAGTCGACGGTCACCCCCGATTGCTCAATCACCTTCAGTGCGCCCACCTCGGCCGCTCCCTTGGCGCCTCCGCCGCCCAGCACCAGTCCCACGCGGGGGCGTTTGTCTTGGCGGCGCTGGGCCACGGCGGTGCTGGCTGCGAGCAGCACGAGCAACACCGCCAAGAGCCTCAGTCCCGTTCCGGCGGCCCGTGCCGCCGGTCGTCGTCCCTTCCGGTCTTCCTCCTTCATTGTCTTCCTCCTTCCTTATGGGGCGGAGAACCGCCACCCCGTCATTTTACGTTGCCCACCTTGATCAGGTATTCGGCAATCTGCACGGCGTTCAGCGCGGCGCCCTTGCGGATCTGGTCGCCCGTGAGCCAGAGCGTGTTGCTGTAATCATCGGCCAGGTCCTTGCGCACGCGGCCCACGTAGACATCGTCCTTGCCCGCACTCTCCAACGGCATTGGATAGACATAGTTCTGCGGATCGTCGACGAGCGACACCCCCGGTGCGTCGGCCAGGGCCTGACGGATCTCGTCGACCGTGAGCGGGCGTTCCGTCTGGAACCAGACGCTCTCGGAATGAGAGCGCAGCGACGACACGCGCACGCACGTCGCCGAGGTACGCACGTCGCTGTGCATGATCTTCCGCGTCTCGTTATACATTTTCATCTCCTCCTTCGTATAGTCGTTGGGCGTCATCTTGTCGATTTGCGGAATCACGTTGTAAGCCAGCTGGTGGGGGAACTTGCTGATGGTAGACACCTTTCCGTCCTCAACCATCTCCTTGTATTGCTGTTCCAGCTCGGCCATGGCCGCGGCCCCCGCTCCCGACGCGCTCTGATAGCTGGAGATGTGGATGCGGCGGATGTGGCTGAGCTTCTCAATGGGGTTGAGTGCCACCACCATCATGATCGTGGTGCAGTTGGGGTTGGCAATGATGCCGCGCGGCCGGTTGAGGGCGTCCTCGGGGTTGATTTCGGGCACCACCAAGGGCACGTCGTCGTCCATGCGGAACTGCGAGCTGTTGTCAATCATGACGGTGCCATACTTTGTGATGGTGTCGGCAAACTCGGCCGAGGTGCCACCACCCGCCGAGGTGAAGGCGATGTCGATGTCGCGGAAATCGTCATTGTGCTGCAATTCCTTCACCGTATACTCGCGTCCCTTGAAAGTATATTTGCGTCCCGCGCTGCGCTTCGAACCGAAGAGCACCAGGTCGTCCATGGGAAAATCACGTTGTGCCAGAATGCGCAGGAACTCCTGTCCCACAGCACCGCTTGCTCCGACAATAGCTACTTTCATCTTTGTTTCCTTTCTTTCTATTGAGTTTGAGATTATTATTTTTTTTGCTTGTTTGGTGCAAAATTACGACTTTTTTCCGAATACACGTCCGTTTCCCCGCTTTTTTATAAGAAAAGGAGCGTCACGCGCCATAAATCCGCCTCGGGCATGGCGTGCCCGCCCCTGGTGTCCCATGTGGTGAGGGATGCGGCCTTAAATTGTTAACTATTTTAGATTAAAATCTCTCCAAGCCCCTTTGACAATGTGTAAGTGCCTTTCCTGGGTTCTCTGAAGTGCGTTCTTGCAGCCTCTGAAGGCCTTTCTTAGGTCCTCTGAAGTGCGTTCTTGCGTTTGCTCCGCGCGGTTTCTTGCTTCTTTACAAAAGTGTAAGTTCCCCCCTTGGAAAATCTTTCAGAATGTCATTTATATGCCCGTATTCCGACATCTTGCTTTTCGCATCAAGGCGGGGAATGTGGTGGCTTTGTTTATCAAATTTACCACTCCCCTCTTCCACGGAGGGGGAGAGAGGCATGGGGCGACAGGTAGGTCCGGCCTTGGCTTCTTTCTTAGACCTTGCCAGAATGTCCTCGTGTAGGACGTCTGCAATCATCTTGGGCAAAACGCTAATCTATCTGTTCGCATCCAGCCTTTCCTCAGGAATTTGAGATTATGTTTTTCTGCCATAGCCATCAATTTGTTCCATAGATGCTGTAAATTTTTGCCATGGTCAATTTAAAGTCTCATGATTCTTGTTTTTGCTTGAGAAATTTGTTACTTTTGCAGAGTAAAAAGGAGAAACCAGTACTAACAATAATTTAAAGTCATATTTATGAAAACATTTTTGATTGTTCCTATGCTTGCTTTCGCCCTGACGGCTGGGGCGCAGACGCAGGCGTATGGGCCGACTATGGGCTGGAGTTCGTGGAACACCTACGCCTCGAAAATCAACTCGTCACTCATAGAGAAACAGGCCGACGCCATGGTGTCGAAGGGGCTAAAGGCCGTAGGCTACACATATGTTAACATAGACGATGGATTCCAAAGCGGGCGGGACGCCAAGACAGGACGGCTGCTTGTCAACGAGGCCCGCTTTCCCGGTGGCCTGAAGCCTGTGTCGGACTACATCCACAACCTTGGCCTGAAGGCTGGCATCTACTCCGATGCCGGACATAACACGTGTGCCGGATTTTATGGCGGCGAGAAGCAGGAGGACGGCACGGGGCTTTACGAGCATGACCAGCAAGACTGCGACTATTTCTTCAAGGACCTGCTGTTCGATTTTATCAAGGTCGACTTCTGTGGCGGTGACGCTCCGCAGAACTCCGAGAGACTCGCTCTCAACGAAAGGCAACGCTATTCCGACATCAGCAAGGCCATTGCCAACACGGGGCGCGATGTGAGATTCAACGTCTGCCGGTGGAACTATCCAGGCACGTGGGTCAGCGAGGTGGCCACGTCCTGGCGTACAACGTCAGACATCAATAACTCGTGGAACTCCGTGAGAAACATCATCCTGGAGAACCTGCCGCTGGCCGCATACAGCAGTAAGGGCCACTACAACGACATGGACATGCTGGAAGTGGGGCGTGGAATGTCTGCCATAGAAGACCAGACGCATTTCGGTATGTGGTGCGTGATGAACTCGCCACTCCTTATCGGTTGCGATCTGACGACGATAAAGCAACAGGCTTTGAAGCTGCTTACCAACAAGGAGCTGATCGCAGTGAACCAGGACACCGTGGCTGAACAGGCTTATGTCGTGAAGTATGTCAACAACTGCTATGTCCTGGTCCGTGATGTTGACGAAGCTCAAGGTAAGCAGCGCGTCGCCGTGGTGTTCAACCCCTCTGACAGCCAGAGAAAGGTGACCTTCAGCTTCAAGGACCTTTGCCTCGGCGGGATGGTCACCTTGCGTGACCTTGTAAAACAGGAAGACCTTGGAGAGGCGGTGGACGAATACACGGTCACCGTTCCGGCTCATGGCACGAGTATTATGAGGCTCAGTGCCGAGGAGAGGATCGAGCAGTCACGCTATGAGGCTGAGACGGCTTACATCAGTGACTATCAGGAGATATACAACAACCAGGCTTACAAGACCGGCATCTACGAGCAGCATGATGCTTGCAGCGGACATTTCAAAGCAGGATGGCTGGGATATGGCGGGCAGAACGACTTGCAGTTCCGCAAGGTCTACAGCAAGGAGGGTGGAGACTATAATCTGACGATAGCCTTTATCTCAGGAGAGAACCGGAATGTCACAATAGACGTTAACGGAGCGAAGGTCAAGACCGTCAATGTGAATTCCGGGGGGTGGAACACAGTGAAGCGGTCCAGTCCTATCGCAATCCACCTTAATCAAGGCTATAATGTCATCAGACTTTATAATGACTCTTACTGGATGCCGGACATCGACTACATAGACGTCGCTCCATCGCAGCCGACTGGTCTGGCGACGGTCAAGAATGTGCGGAAGAAAGGCGCGAAGGTCTACACCCTTGACGCAAAGGTTGCTGGCAAGGAAGCCGGGCGGCATGGCATCTATGTAACCAAGGGATATAAATACGTGAAATAAGGAAAGGCGATATAATAACGAGAAAGCCGCCACGTGTCACTCTGATACGTGGCGGCTTCCTCGTTTGGTCGGTTTGTATTTAAGACGACACTGTCGTTACTTTACAATGCTTTTGGTAATCTTTACGGATCCGTCGCTGAAGTGGTTCTTCGTGATGACGATGCCGTGTTCGGGCTTGGCGACTCTCTGCCCGTCGAGGGTATAGAACTCCTGTGAGGTCAAGCTCGTGTTCGAGGTGTCGCTGACGCCCTTGATGCCAGTAGCGGCGTTGTTGGCAACGAGGGTGAAGTTGTCGAGCTTGAACCATCCGTGGCCGTTGCCGGCGTTGTCACCTTCGGTGCGGAAACCAATCTTTGCGACACCGTCATCGCCGACACGGAAGTTGACCTTCATAGGGCGGAGCAGGTCGCAAATGCTACCTTCGCACACATATCCGGCATAGCTGAGGTGGGCGATGGTGTCTGTCTTCTGGTCGTCAATATCCTTCGCCCTCTGCGCATCGTCCGGCAGGGTGGTGTAGTCAGAACTCTGTCCCCACATCTCTACGAAGTCATTGGCAAAGAGGCGTTGCGTGGTGAGGTTGCTTCCGGCCCAAGAGTTCTGCACCATGACGTTGGCCTTGAGCTGGTAAATGCCCTTGGGCAGGCCGGTTATCGTCTGATACAACTCCACGGTAGGCATCGTGCCGGCCCAGATGCCCCAGAGGTGAGTGCCGTCGACAGGCTGTCTGGTTACGATGTCGCCATTGTCAAGTTGCACGTTTATACCGTCGCCCTCGTTGATGGCGCACCAGTTGCCGGCGAAACCAGGAGTCGTGCCGGCGGCGTACTCGGTGCCGTTAGCCACGAGGGTCCAACCCGTTGGCACGCCGGCCATACCGTTGGAGTTGCTGCCGCCCTGTCCGGAGAGGTCTTCGAAGCTCGGGTTCTGGATGAGATAAGTATAGTCACCCTGTGCTGACTTGTAGTTGTTCAAGACGTTTGTCAGGGCCTCTATGTCGGAAGTCAATGCGGCAACGGTGTTGTCAGAGTTGAAAGCCCTGGTGGCATCTTCGATAGCTTGGGAGAGGAGGGAGTTGGGGTTCTTTTCCAATTCTTCCTGAGCTTTTTCTATTACATCCATGAAAGACTCCTTGGCTTTGGCAAGTTCCTCGGCCTCGTTGTAGTCGGCGGCGCTGAAGTTGTCACGGTTGTAGATGGCGGTGAGTGCATCGACGAGTCCCTGATAGCCATTGCCGAAGACCTCGTCTTCGACCTCGTAGCTTACGTCGTCAATTATTTCATAGAGCTGGTATTTCATGTGATAGATTACCACGGCGCTAGTATCTGCGAAAGCCCAGTATTCGTGATTCGTGTCGGCTGGCGTTATCCATCCCGTCTCTTCGTTCTTCTGGCTGCCGCCGTAGTAGTCCGGGAACCAGCCGTTGCCGTCGAATGTCGTTACGACGTACTGTCCGCCGTTGTTGAGGTGGATAGGTAGTCCCACGGTGCGTGTCTCTGTTTGGTCTTTACCGTTGACGATGCGGTAGAAACCCTTGTGTGCCTCGTCGGTCTGAAGTTCGTAGTGGGCTATGTTGGCGAGGTTGCCCTTAAGGTTGGCGTCACCCAGGTTGTATCCGAGGTATGTGCCGGCATTACTGGTGAAATACCAGCCTGTATCGTCCTTGTGTGCCGTGAAGGCTGCGTTGCGCCAGTTGGAGTCGTTGAATCCCAAGAGATAGTAAGAGCCATCCCATGACGTCGTTGACCAATAAGAGTTGGGGAACTCGTAATTGAAGAGTACGTAGACGCCACCGTCTACAGGTTCTGTGCCGATTGTGGGCGGGTCGATGGCACGTGCGTTGAGGGTTGGTAGTGCTGCTAAACCCAGCAGTAGGGCCATAGAGTAAAGTTTGTTCATAAGTATTGGTATTAGTTTAAAAATAGTTTTCTATTGGGCCTGATGCCTTGAAAAGGTTGACGTCACAAAATTACATGGTTTTTTCGACAATATATACTTTGAATAGTTAAAAGTTCTTATTTGGCTTGGGAAAAATGTTTTGACCGGTAGGGTTGAAAAAACAGAATAAAATCAAGGACTGGTATCAACCGTTGTGGCCGAAAGAAAACAGATCGTTCGTGGGCACCGGCTGCCGACTTTCGCATCATGCTTGAAATGTCAGATTCCAGACTTCTCTGTATTCTATAAATAGATGAAACCGAATGAGTTGCCGAATATCTGGAGAAAAGATCGGGTGTGATGTGGAAGAGATTCCTTGATGTGAAATAGGCGATTCCACGTGTTTCTGTTACCTATTTTATTTCACTCCTCGTGGAAGATTGCCTTATTGTTGCTGTATGGTTGCCAAGAATCAAAGGCTTTGAGAAACACCCATCTCGGCAAGTCGCCATGGAAGCCCTTAAAGAACTTGACAGCGATATGCATGAATGTCAGACTTGTCGCCCCTGCTGTCTTCAGACAAGAGGCAAAACTTTAGATACTCCTTGCGTCTCACCCCATGGACGTCGGAGTCGGGGGTAAGAGCGACTTCTTTTGCTTATTGGGTTGTTGCAGGTTGGCAGCAATCCATTTTAATCTTGGTCGCTTCGTCCTGCATAACTTAGTTTTGGGTGACACTTTCCGGTGACACTTGGGTGACATTACCCACCCTAACAAACCATAACAAACTGCGTGCAAACCACAACAACCCAAGTTGTATATATACGCCGAAAGCCGCTGGAAATCAGCGGCTTTCTTATGGTTTGTATGTAGTTTCTTACGGTTTGCATAGCATTACCCGAAGTTGTCGTACATAATGGATTCGGGCTCAACACCCAGGCTGTCGAGATAGTCGGTGACCGTCTTGATAAGCATGGGAGGACCACAGAGGTAATACTCACAATCTTCGGGAGCATCGTGATCTTTGAGATAGGTGTCACGCACGCAGTTGACGGCAAAACCGGCATAGTATTTTACGCCCGCCTCGTCGGCCTTGGGATCGGGACGGTCGAGCGAGAGGTGCATGTGGAAGTTGGGGAAGTCTTTTTCCAGTTGCCAGAAATCTTCAAGGAAGAAGGCTTCGGAAAGGCTCCGCGCTCCATAGAAGAAGTGCATTTCACGGTCGGTGCAGTGGAGTGTGCGTGTCATGTGCATGATTTGCGACCGCAGGGGTGCCATGCCGGCTCCTCCGCCAATCCAAATCATCTCCTTGCCGCTGGTGAAGTTGGGGTGGAAATCACCATAGGGGCCGCTCATAAGCACTTTGTCGCCCGGCTTGAGTGAGAAGATGTAGCTTGAGCCGATGCCTGTGGGTACGTCTTGGAAGCCCACTTGCGGACGCGGCTTGAAGGGGGTGGTGGCGATGCGCACGGTGAGCGTGATGATGTCGCCCTCGGCTGGATAGTTGGCCATGGAATAGGCTCGTGTGGTGGCCTCGGGGTTGTGGGCCTTGAGGCTGAAGATGTTGAACTTCTTCCATGCGCCGATATATTCTTCGCCGATGAGTGCCTTGTCGAAGTCCTTGTCGTAGTCGATGGTGTCATAGGCGGGGATTCGGATTTGGGCGTAGGAGCCCGGTATGAAGTCCATGTGTTCTCCAGGGGGCAGGGCCACCTTGAATTCCTTGATGAAACTCGACACGTTGTTGTTGGAAATGACGGTGCACTCCCATTCTTTGACGTTGAGGATGGCGTCGCTTACCTTCACGCTCATGTCGCCGTTCACCTTGGTCTGGCACCCCAGCCTCCAGTGGTCTTTGATTTCCTTGCGTGTGAAGTGTCCTTTCTCGGTGTCGAGGATTTCACCTCCGCCCTCGGTCACTTGCAGTCGGCATTGTCCGCAGCTGCCCTTGCCGCCGCAGGCAGATGAGAGGTGGATGCCGTTGTCGTTAAGTGTGGAGAGGAGGCTGTTGCCCTGTTCCACCTCTATTTTCTTGTCGCCGTTGATGGTGATGGTCACTTTTCCGCTGGGGCTGAGGTAGCGTTTGGCCACCAGCAGCATGATGACCAGCAGCATGATGACCACCAAGAAGACGGCGATGCTCAGGAATATGAATTGTTGTTGCATGATGTTCGGAATGATTGGATGTTGAAACTAGAATTTCAGTCCGCTAAAGCACATCATGGCCAGGGCCATGAGTCCGACGGTGATGAAGGCGATGCCCATGCCCTGGAGAGGGCGCGGCACGTCGGAGTAGGCCATCTTCTCGCGTATGGCGCCAAAGGTGACGATGGCCAGCGTCCACCCCAGTCCGGAGCCGATGGCATAGGCTATGCTGTCCCAGATGCTGGTGATGGCCTGCGTGCTGGAGGGGTCCATGAGGATGCGCTGCTGCATGAAGAGCGACGCGCCCATGATGGCGCAGTTCACTGCGATGAGGGGCAGGAAGATGCCGAGGGCGGCGTAGAGGGACGGCGAGAACTTCTCGACGGCCATCTCGACGAGTTGGGTGATGCCGGCGATGATGGCAATGAAGAGGATGAAACTGAGATAGCTCAAGTCGACGCCCTGGACGAGACAGTCGGGGCCGAGTACGTAGACTTGTAGCAGATAGTCGATGGGTTCGGTGACGAGCAGCACGAAGGTGACGGCGATGCCCAGTCCGAGCGAGGTCTTCACATTCTTGCTTACGGCCAGATAAGAGCACATGCCTAGAAAATAGGCAAAGATCATGTTGTCGACGAAAATCGACCGGAAAAATAGGGATATGGCGTGTTCCATTGTTTGATGCTTTGAGGTTTACTTCTTCCCGTCGTCTTTGACGAAGAACGCCTGGTTGACCCAGATGATGCATCCGATGATGATGAGGGCGGCGCACGACATGGTCATCATGCCGTTATTGGCGTAGCCGAAGTCGTAGACGCTCTGTGGGATGATTTGATAGCCCAGGAGGCTTCCACGGCCGAAGAACTCGCGGACGGACCCCATGATGACGAGGATGGCGGCATAGCCGAGGCCATTGCCCACACCGTCGAGGAATGAGGGCCATGGCTTGTTCATCATGGCAAAGGCTTCGAGTCGTCCCATGAGGATGCAGTTGGTGATGATGAGCCCCACGTAGACGCTGAGCTGTACGCTGACGTCGTAGGCGAAGGCTTTGAGCACCTGGTTGACGATGGTGACCAGGGCGGCCACCACCACGAGCTGCACGATGATGCGGATACGCATCGGGATGGTGTTGCGGATGATGGAGATGATGACGTTGGAAAAGGCCGTAATAACCGTTACGGCCAGTCCCATGACGATGGCTGGCTTGAGCTGTGATGTCACGGCCAGCGCGCTACATATGCCGAGAATCTGCACGAGCACGGGGTTGTTCAGGTGCAGGGGGGTGGTGAAGGCTGCTTTATTTTGTTTGGATAATAACATTGCTGTACGTTTTTGTCATTTTTGTTCTTTTCCACATTGGTGGGACGGAGGGAGGACTACTTCTTGTTCAGGAAGTCCAGATACTGGCCGAGGCCCTTTGCCGTGTCGTGGAGCATGTCGGATACGCCGTTGCTGGTGAGCGTGGCGCCCGTCACGGCGTCGACTTGCGTCTTCGGGTCGGTCTCGTTCTTCACCACCGACAGGGCGATTTTCGTCCGGTCGGAGCCTTTGAAGAGTTGCTTCCCGCGGAACTGTTCCTGCCACTTGCGGTTGTCCTTGATTTCGGCGCCGAGGCCCGCGGTCTCGCTTTCGTGGTTGAAGTAGGCGCCGTAGACCGTGTTCTTGTCGGCATCCACGGCGATGAATCCGCTGATGCCTCCCCACAAGCCCATGCCCTTGATGGTGAGCACGTATTTGGGCTGTCCGTCGATGTTGAAGGTATAGATGGTGCCTTGTCCCATCTTCTGCTCGCCCTTAAGCAACTTGTTGTAGGTAGACTCGGCCTGCTCGTTGTCCAGGTCGCGGATGTTCAGGCTGTATAGAATCTGCTTCTTTTGGTCGAGCTGCTCGTTGGCCTCCTGCCTAGGCTTCAAGACTTGATAGACGAAGGCCAGCAGGAAGGCCACCACGATGACGATGACGGCCGAATAGATGATGGTATAGGAATTGCTGTTTGTTTTCATTTCCATGTCACTTATTGTTGTTCAACAGCCCGGCTGCGCTTGGCGCGGCGGGAAATATTGGCCTCGACCACGCAATAGTCGATGAGCGGGGCAAACATGTTGCCGAAGAAAATCGCCAGCATCATGCCCTCGGGGTAGCCCGGATTCATCACGCGCACGATGATGGCCATGGCGCCGATGAGAAGTCCGTAGGCCCACTTGCCCGTCTCGGTGCGTGCCGAAGTAACGGGGTCGGTGGCCATGAATACGGCTCCGAAGCAGAATCCGCCGAGCAGCAGGTGCTCGTACCAGGGGATGGGTGTCATGCCCAAGGCGCTGAAAAGGGCGCCCATGGCCGTGCCTCCAAGGAAGACGCTGAGCATGGTCTTCCAACTGGCAATGCCCGTCCAAAGCAGCAGTGCCCCGCCCAAGGCGATGGCTATCACCGATGTCTCGCCCACCGAACCGGGAATGAAGCCCAGTATCATGTCGGTCAGACTGGCGTCGACGGGCAGTCCTTGTGCCAACTCGCCCAAAGGCGTGGCCGTGGTGAAGCCGTCGGGCAGCGTGTTGCCCAGTCCGAAGATGGACCCCGAAGCAATCCATATGCTGTCGCCCGTCATCTTGGCCGGATAGGAGAAGAATAGGAACATACGCGTGAGGATGGCCACGTTGAAGATGTTCATGCCGGTGCCGCCGAAAATCTCCTTGCCAAAGATGACGGCGAAGGCGATGGCGATGGCTAGCATCCAGTAGGGGGTGGTGACGGGAATGATGAGGGGAATGATGATTCCGGTGACGAGGTAGCCTTCCTGAATCTCCTCATGCTTCCATTGTGCCCAGGCAAACTCGATAGCCAGACCCACGACGTAGCTTACGATGACCTTCGGAAGCACGGCCAGGAAGCCGTAGCCGAAGATTTCCCAAAAGCCAGCCTCGACACCTGCGGCGGCGTAGTTCTGATAGCCCACGTTGTACATTCCGAAGAGCAGGGCGGGCAACAGCGCGATTACCACGGTGAACATGATGCGCTTGGAGTCGATGGGGTCGTGGATGGAGGCTCCGCTCTGCGATGTGGTGTTGGGTACGTAAAGGAAGCTCTCGAATCCCTCAAAGACGCTTTGGAAGGCGTGGAAACGCCCGCCTGGCTCGAAGTTGGGCTTGATTTTATCTAAATAGTTTCGTAAACTCATACCTTGTTTTGTTATGCGTTTTCCTTTCTTAATTTGTTCAACCCTTCACGGACAATGTGCTGGAGGGGGAGTTTTGACGAGTCGACGAATTCGGCCAGGGCAAAGTCCTGGGGTCCTACCTCGTAGATGCCCAAAGCTTCTTGACGGTCGATGTCGCCGGCGATGATGGCTTTGACCAGGTAGCCGGCATAGATGTCCATGGGCAGTACACGGTCATATTCGCCGCTCATGATCATGTGGCGCTCGCTTCCCTTGACTCGTGCGTCGAGATCGTAGGAACGATGCTTGCCGAAGAGCCAGCTGAAATAGCTGCGGCTGACCGAGAACTGGCGCGTACGTGGGGCTATCCAGCCCAGCAACTCGTTGACGTCGTCGCCCTCGGGGATGGCCGTCACCTCGCTGGTATGGGCCGAGAGGTAGTCGTCAGCCGAGGCCTTACGCCCCGTGAGGGGATTGCCGTCGATGACTCGCACGTGGTCATGGGCCTTCAGGCGTCCTTCAAGAATCTGCGACAGGGGGGCGCCCACCACGGTCTGCACGTATTCGGGGTGCTCAATCTGACTTCCTGCTACGGCCACCTTGCGTCTCAGGTCGACGTGACCGGTAAGGAAGAGACGCCCGAAGAAGATCACGGCCGTGGGATCAACGGTCCACACCACTTCGCCCTTGTTCACCGGGGAGATGTGGTTCACTTGTACGTCAACGTTGCCGGCGGGGCAGGGCCCGTCGAAGACGTTCACCTCCACGTCGCTTGCTTCGGCGAGGGCGTTGTTTTGAGTCTGGCCTTTTCCCAAGCCGAGATAGGTGGGGGCTACCTTGGAGAGGGCCGTAAGCCCGGCTTGGAAGGCGGCCTCGTCGCCCTGGAGCTCGAATCCAAAATCGGCAGCCAGGGGCATGTCACGTAAGGCAGAGACGAAAATGGCCTTGGGATGAGTGTCAGGAGTGGTCGACACGGCATAGGGCAATTGGTCGATGTAGCCGAAAAGTCCGGCTTGGAGCAGGGCCTCGGTCACGTCGGAGGCTCCGAGCTTGCTGACATCCTTCGTGCCAAAGTCGGCATACTCTTGCTGGACGTCGGCTTTTACCTTCACGCAGAGCACCTTGCGCCTGTCTCCACGAACGATGGCCGATACCGTGCCGCTCACGGGCGAAGCGAACTTCACCTCGGGGCGGGCCTTGTTGACAAACAGTGGTTGGCCAGCCTGCACATGGTCGCCCTCGTGGACGGTCAGCTTGGGCGTCACGCCGACAAAGGCCGACGGCAACAGGCCGATTTCCGGCGGAAGGGGCAGAGGCTTCAACTCGAGTCCCGCCTTGCCGGCGAGGTTGATGTCAAGGCCTTTGCGTAATTTGATTACATTCGCCATAACTACATTATTCTATATTAGGTCTTTTAAATTTGTTGATGTCTTACGATTGATATTGAAACTGCTTATGCAAAAAAACAAGGTGTAGCATGGGCCCCGGCCTTCACGGCAAGGACCCTCTACATTTGGTTGCAAATTTAAGCAAAATTTTGATAAGAATGGCGATTTGCCCCGTTTTTATTTTCTAAAGCCGCTTTTTTTTCATAATTTTGTTGCATCAATCTAATGTCGGTGGCCTTCTGAGAAAGTTAAAGCATATTGCCAACGCTGTCATTTGGACCCTGGCCGGGCTCTTTGTGCTGGTCATGGTGCTCCTGCATGTGCCCTCCTGCCAACAACTTATGGGCCGGAGGGTGGCTTCGGCATTGTCGGACAAACTGGGCGCGCGGGTCAGCGTGGGACGAGTGGATTTGGGCTTCCTCAACAGGCTCATTATCGACGACGTCGTCCTGCTCGACCAGCAAGGTGATTCCATGCTTGTGGCATCGCGGCTGGCGGCTCATATAGACGTGTTACCCTTGCTGCAAGGACAGGTCTCGGTGTCGTCGGTGCAACTGTTCAGCGCACGGGCTGACCTTTATCGGCTGCCTGATGGGAAGATGAACTTCCAGTTCGTGGTCGATTCGCTGGCTTCGCGAGACACCACGGCGGCCCGCAAGCCTTTGGACGTGCGTGTAGGGTCGCTCATCCTTAGGCGGTGTGCCCTGAAGTGGGACCACCGTTACCGGGCCGATGACATTAGCGCGCACCTTGTTCTAGAGCGGTTAACCGATAATTTGGTCAACCTGAAGGTAAAAAAACTTGCCCTTCGCGCCGGCACGGGCCTCCGCATCGACGACCTCGCTTTCGAACTCTTCGCCGACCGCACCCATGCTACGCTCGCCGACTTTGTCCTGCGAATGCCCCATACCACACTGAAGCTAGGCAGCATCACAGCCACGTATGCCCTGCCTTCAACGGGCAAACATGGTGCGCCACGCCTTTCCGACGGAATCCTCATGCCGTCATTGCAATATGAGGGGAGCATACTGCCATCCACCATACGGCTTTCTGACGTGTCTTCGCTTGTGCCGCGGCTGGGGCGCTTTACCGATGATGTTGACCTCACGGCCTCGTTCTCGGGCACGAGCACTAGCCTACGTGTGAGTGGAGTCGAGCTGCGCTCGCGGCCCTCGGGAATAGAATTACGGGCCGACGGAAGCGTGAAAGGCTGGAATCGAAATATGAGTTGGGTGGCCAACGTCACGCAGCTGGCCTTGCCTGATGGAGCCATAGCCCATTGGGTGGGCCAATGGGATGGCCACGTCGCACTGCCGCAAGAGGTGTCGAGGCTGGGAACTATAGCTTTCAGGGGATTCCTTGGAGGCAAGGGTGACCAACTCACCCTGCGCGGACTCCTTTCCACTGACGCGGGCAAGGCTCGCTTGGCGCTTGGACGCGACGGCTACGACTATTCGGCGCACGTGGAGACTGAAGGATTCAACTTGGGACGACTTCTGGCCGATGACCGTCTGGGCACCGTGGAGGCTCGACTACATGCCAAGGCGACGGCCAAGTCGCTTTCCGACCGTGATGCCACGCTCTCGGCTGAAGGCAGTCTGAAGCGCTTCGATTATGGGGGATACTCGTTCGGGCATTTGGCCGCTAACATGTCGTACGTACGCCGGACACTCACCGGAACACTCACGGCTGATGATCCCAAATTGCAATTGAGACTTTCAGGAAACTATCATGTCGACAGTAAGGAGTATGATGTGAATGCGCGGGTTGACCGTCTTTCGCCCTCAGCCGTGCTGCGACTCAACACCTCGGCCGATTTTACCCTTTCCGGCATGACGCTCGATGCTGCCCATCACGGTGGACACACACGCTTGCAAGTGGATGCGCCCTTTGCCCGAATCCATGCAGATGGCCGATTCTCCTATGCTACGCTCAAGACCAGTATGGCCAGTCTGATTGCACGCCGTCTGCCCACGTTGCCTGGGTTGCCACAGGTGAACGCCATACCGGGCAACGAACTGGCCTTTCGAGCCGACATTGACGATGCCGCATGGATGAATCAACTGCTGGGCATCCCCTTGACCTTGCGCCAGCCCCTCCACGTCGAGGGCTCCATGGACGACCGTACGGGCATGGTTGAACTGTCGGCCGTGGCTCCGGCCGTGGTGTGGAAGGACACTCCGCTGAGCGGAATCAGTGTCGACGTGAGCACCGACAATGACACGCTCAAGGCCCGGGCTGGGGTGCGGTGGTCCGACGATGCCTCTGATGGTCCGCATTATGAGTTGACTGCCACGGCCTTCAACAACCGCCTTCGCGCCCTACTGGGCTACGACAACGCCTCGGCCACGCTTCCGTTGCGGGGCACCATAAACGCGGAAACGCTCTTCTTCCGTGATGTCGACCAAACGGCGGCGGCCCACGTCACCGTGCACCCCAGCCTTGTACAGGTGGGCGACTCTACGTGGCACGTCGAGCCTTCTGACATTGTTTACAGTCAAAACCGGTTGCTTGTCGACCATTTCGCCATCAGCCATGGACGGCAACACATTGCCGTGAGTGGAAAGGCCACGCACAGCAGTGCCGACTCTCTGCTCGTCGACTTGAATGATGTTGACGTGAGCTATATCCTGAACCTGGTCAACTTCCACTCTGTTGACTTTGCCGGACGGGCCTCGGGGCGTGCCGTTCTCTCCTCGGTGCTTGGCAATCCGTCGGCGACGGCCCGGCTTCGGGTAGCTGATTTCCGCTTTGAGGATGGCGAGATGGGCACGCTCCACGCCGACGTAGAATATAATAAGGTGAAGAAGGCCATCGAACTGAAGGCGGTGGCCGATGATGGTCCCGGTGTGACTACGCACATTGACGGCTATGTGGCTCCTGCCGACGACGACATACGGCTTGCCATCCGTGCCGATGGCACGCGGTTGGATTTCCTCAAGGGGTTCTGTGGAAGCTTCCTTGACGACATTCGTGCTCATTGCTATGGCGAGGTGGACTTGATCGGTCCGCTCAGCAAGCCCAATCTTACGGGAAGCGTGCGGGCAAAGGGAAGCGTGAGGGTCAGCCCGTTGAGCACGGTATACTCGTTCGACAACCTGCGCGTGGAGGCCCGTCCCGACGAAATCACGTTCCTTGGCGACACGCTCTACGACCGCGACCGCCATATCGGAATCCTCTCGGGCGTGCTCCATCACAGGGCGCTCACCCGGCTCACCTACGATCTGAACGTAAGGGCGCAAAACCTGCTCGGTTTTGACACGCGTGAGTTTGGTGACAATACTTTCTATGGCACCATCTATGCCACGGGCAATTGCGCCATCCGGGGACGGAGCGGGGAGGTGAGCCTGGACATAGACGCCACACCCGAGAGTGGAAGCCAGATCGTATATAATGCGGCCAGTCCTGACGCCGTGTCCGATCGGCAGTTTATCCATTGGCATGACGTTACACCGGATTCTGTGGCCTCCGCGACCTCCACGGTTTCTGACAGCCTGTCCGCCACCGCGCCAAACATCCCTTCCGACTTGCGTATCAACTTCCTGATCAATGCCAATCCCAACTTGACACTCAAGGTGGTTATGGACAACACTACGGGCGACTACATCGCACTCAATGGAGACGGGGCCATCAGGGCTAGCTATTTCAACAAGGGCGCTTTTGACATGTTCGGCAATTTCGTTGTCGACCATGGCACGTATGGGATTACCATCCAAAACATCATCAAGCGGCAATTCCTGTTCCAGCCCGGGGGGACCATCACCTTTGGAGGCGACCCATACAACGCGGCGCTCCATCTCGCGGCCAAATACTCGTTGGCGGCCGTCAGCTTGGCCGACTTAAACATCGGGCGGAGCTTTTCCACCAATAACATCAGGGTGGACTGCCTGATGAACATCACGGGCACGCCGCAAGACCCGAAGGTGGATTTCTCACTTGATATGCCGACGGTGAACAGCGATGCCAAGCAGATGGTGTATTCGCTCATCAACAGCGAGGAGGAGATGAACCAGCAGGTGCTTTATCTCCTTGCCGTGGGACGTTTCCGCTCGCAAAGTGGAAACAATGCCAACGAGGCCCCCGAAGGGCAAAGCCAGACGACGCTCGCCATGCAGAGCCTGCTCAGCGGCACCATCAGCCAGCAGCTCAACAACATGCTCTCGTCGACGCTGAACACCGACAACTGGAACTTCGGTGCCAACATCTCCACGGGCAACGAGGGATGGAACAATGCGGAATACGAGGGCATCCTCAACGGACGACTGCTCAACAACCGCCTGCTCTTGAACGGGCAGTTCGGCTACCGCGACAACGCCAACACCGAGAACACCAGTTTCATCGGCGACTTCGACATTCGCTACCTCATTTTCCCCAACGGCAACTTCGCCATCCACGTCTACAACCAGGCCAACGACCGGTATTTCACCCGCAACAGCCTCAACACGCAGGGGCTGGGCGTCGTTTTGAAGAAGGATTTCAACGGATGGCGTGACTTGCTCGGCGGAGGAAAAAAGAAGCATAAGGCGAAGAAAGCCTCGTCACAGAAGAGCGGAAAGAAATAGACCGGTGAATTCAATTAGGAAGTGCAAAATTACGAAGTCTTTTTGTAAATGACTTCAT
>CAYQUN010000037.1:0-28008 GCA_964420715.1 uncultured Prevotella sp.
CTAGGACCTCCAGATTATGAGTCTGTTGCTCTAACCAACTGAGCTACAAGTCCAATAAAACAAAGCAGGCAACAACTGCACCCAAGACGCTTTCCTCCGACTTTTTAAAAACATAAGGGAGGAGGCTGAAGAGAGCCTGCGAAAGCCCTCTGCCACTCTGCTAAAGACCGGAAAGAAGGCGTTTCGAGTGCAAAGGTAAGCTTTTTCCTTTAAACAGCCAAATCTAATCTTCACTTTTTCTTTTGTCTTTCCATTCATTTTTTGTAATTTTGTGGGCGTTAAACCATAAAATAAAAGCCTTCTCAATATGAATGCGATTCATTCGGCACTGTCCGTATTGCTTCTTTCCAGCCTTTGCGTCCCTCTCCGAGGCCAATCGGCGTCATCACAATTCTCTAATGTGCCCCAGCAGCGCCATGCCACTCCCCTATTCTTCGATTTGTCGAAGTCTGGCCTTAAATCGTCGATTCGCTGGGGGCTTGATGTGTCGTGGGACTACGAGCAGAATGTCAGGCGTGGCGTGGCGTTCATCGGCCAAGACCACCTCACCCTCGGGCGCACATCCTTCCAGCCCAACGACGTGGTGTCCTCGGGCGGCAAACTGAGCGACCGCCAACTGGAGGCTCTCCGCTCGCGTATGACCCACCTGCGGCTGATGGGAAACAAGTTTGACGTGATTCTGAACTGCGACCAGGAAGCTTTGGACGTAGACAAATACTCGCCCAACTACCGCGCCAACACAGAGAGGTGGGCCGCGCTCATCGACGCCACGACCCGACAGCTCCAGACGTGGGGGTACAACGTGATTGGCGTGGCCCCTCTCAACGAACCCGACTATGGCACCGGACAGTCGTGGGGATGGAAGGAGGGCAACGAGGCCGACTTTAAGAATATCATCCAACTGCTAAAGACGAATTATAGTTCCACCTTCGAACACGTCGGATTCGTGGGAGGCAACACCCTCAACTGCGACAACGCACTCCATTGGTACAATTATCTGTCGTCTGACCTCAGCTATGGCACGACCCACCAACTGGCCGGATCGTTCGACAGCTACGCCAGCTTTTTCAGCCGGGTCGCTAATGACGGCAAGGCGGGCTTCGGCGACGAGCTCCATAATGTGAACGACGCCATCGTGGGACAGCAGTATGGCATGACGATGGGCATCTGGTGGTCGTTCGACGGCATTGCCCGCGGCCAATTCTGCCGGGCCACATCAAGCGAGAACCCGGGTGAGCGGCTGGGCTATGCCGAAGACCGTGACTCGTGGACCTCGGCCGCCGTCTACCGCAACCATGTGGACGGAGTGGTGGAAGGCTTCGTAGGCTCATCAGAGCGTCAAGCCAACAGTCACAGCTACGAATTCGTATCGCTCGACCGCGATGTCTATTACGACGGGCGTGGGCCCTTGCGCCAAGTAGTTGTCAACATGCCGGGCGGCACGGGCTACCAGACCGGACAGACCAATGCCGAACGCCTCGTGGGCATCCAGTATGGCGAGGATGTGCCCCGCCGCGAGATCACCACCGGCGACTACATCCTGATGAACCGCCAATCGAGGCGCGTCCTGCAACCCACCGGACTTTATCTAGGCAGTGGCAACAGCGTGAACATCGGCTCGCGCATCAGTGGCAACACGGCACAGCAGTGGACCATCACTCCCGTGAGCGAGCGCGTGGGCGGCGACTTCAGCTACTACATCATCAAGCAAGGCAACCTGTTGCTCGACAACGAGAACTGGAGCCTGGTGGCTGGCACGGGCACTATCATCTACCAGGGCGATGGCGGCAACGTGGAACAATGGTATCTGAAATATGCCGGCGACGGCTACTATAACATCGTGAACCGCCATAGCGGCTTGTGCCTTGCCGCCGCGGGCAGCAGTGACGGATCGGCCGTGGTACAGCGCACGATTTCCAACCTGCCGGCCTTGCAGTGGCGCATCATGCCGGTGGACAACGCCTGCGAGGTCTCGGCACCGCAACCGCCCTCCATGCTGAAAGCCGAAGGCGCCTCGCACAGCATCCGGCTGACATGGACACCGAGCACGTCGGCCGACGCCATTGGCTACAACGTGCTAAGATCGCCCGCCGACACCACCGACTGGAACACCATCGCCCGCGGCGTTGCCGACACCACCTTCATCGACAATTCGGTGGTGGAAGGGGCACGCTATCTTTACAAGGTGAGAACCCTTGACCGGGGTGACAACCTGTCACGCAAGGCGACAGACGAGGCCGAGGCCTCCACGCTCGCCGGAGACGCCCTCGTCGCCCGCTGGACCATGGACGGGTCTCTGGCCGACACCACCGACAACAACCTCGACGCCAGCCTCTTTGGCACCGCCAATTATGGCGAGGGACACGTTGACGGGTCACGCGCCTTGCAACTCGACGGCACAAGCAACTTCGTGCAACTTCCCTACACGCTGGGTGGACTCAACGCCCTGACCTTCTCGGCCTGGGTGAAGCTGGGCTCGGCCAAATCGTGGCAGCGCATCTTCGACTTCGGCAACGGTACCAGCCGCTACCTCTTCCTCACTCCCCGCACGGCCGGACAAAGCATGCGGCTGGCTCTGAAAAATGGTGGCGACGAGGAATATGTGGATGCCAACGGGCTGCCCACCGGCCGATGGGTGCATGTGGCCGTAACCCTGGGCGACGGCAAGGCCACCCTTTGGACCGACGGCGAGAAGGTGGGCCAGGGCCAGGTGAGCATCAAGCCGGGCGACATTGGCCCCGTGCTGAACTATCTCGGACGAAGCCAGTATGACGCCGACCCGCTGCTCATGGCCTCGCTCCAGGACGTGCGCATCTACAACCACGTGCTCGACGATGCCGACATTGTCAGACTGGCGGGCAACATGCCCACCGGCATCACCACGGAGAAACATGCCGCGGAAAACAGGATGGAAGCCTGTTACGGCGTGGACGGACAAGCCGTGAGCATGAACTCGGACGGACTGGTGATTGCCAAATTCTCGGACGGATCAGTGAAAAAAATGGTCAGAAAATAAGGAAGAAATGTGCAAAGAACTTAAAAAACAGTATAAAAGACTGCGAAATCAACTGAAAAGTCTAAAAAAACCGTAACTTTGCAACTGATTTAAAACAAGGAAACCCAAGGGTTCGGGCTCCCGAACCCTAACAAACAAATATTGGAAAATGAAAATAGCACTTATCGGCTACGGCAAAATGGGACACATGATCGAGCAGATCGCCTTGCAGCGTGGCCACGAAATCGTATGTAAGATAGACATCAACAACCCTGACGACTTCGACAGCCCCGAATTTGCCTCGGCCGACGTAGCCATCGAGTTCACCAACCCCACCGCCGCCTACGGCAACTATCTGAAAGCCTTCGCCCACAACGTGAAGGTGGTGTCGGGCTCCACAGGGTGGATGAAGGACCACAAGGCCGACGTGGAGGCCCTCACCCACGACGGCAAGCAGACGCTCTTCTGGGCCAGCAACTTCTCCATCGGCGTGGCCATTTTCGCAGCCGTAAACAAGTATCTGGCCAAGATTATGAACCAGTTCCCGCAATACGACGTCGAACTCACCGAGACACACCACATCCACAAGCTCGACGCACCCAGCGGAACGGCCATCACGCTGGCCGAGGACATCTGCGAGCGGCTCGACCGGAAAAAGGACTGGAAGATGGGCACAACCACATGGGACGACGGCCGCGTGGAAGGCAGCGAGGACCACAAGCCCGAGGAACTGCTCGTGGACAGCGTGCGCCACGACGAGGTGCCGGGAATACACTCCGTCACCTATGACTCCAAGGCCGACAAGATCACCATCACCCACGACGCGCACGGCCGTGAGGGATTCGCGCTGGGTGCCGTGCTGGCCGCCGAATACACCCTGAACCACACGGGACTGCTCACCACGTCGGACTTGTTTAAATTCTAACCCATGATCGATAAAGAGAAAGCAAAACTGAACATGAAGGTGCAGTGGACGAAGTTTGCCATCGTCCTGGCGCTCTACCTGCTCTTCCTGCTCTGGCTCAAGAGCTGGCTGGGCCTCGTGGTGGTGCCCTTCATCTACGACGTCTACATCACGAAGAAAATACGTTGGCAGTGGTGGAAGGACAGCGAGGGTCCCGTGAGGTTCATCATGAGCTGGGTGGACGCGCTGGTCTTCGCCCTCGTGGCCGTCTACTTTGTCAACCTATACTTCTTCCAGAACTACGTCATCCCGTCGAGTTCGTTGGAAAAGAGCCTTCTCACGGGCGACTATCTCTTCGTGAGCAAGCTCAGCTATGGTCCCCGCATCCCACAGACGCCACTCACCATGCCGCTGACACAACACACCATGCCGCTGATCCACGTGAAGAGCTATCTTGACTGGCCCCACTGGGACTATCGCCGCGTGAAGGGCTTGGGACACGTGAAGCTGAACGACATCGTGGTGTTCAACTATCCTGCCGGAGACACCATCGTGGGCGAGGAGCGCTACGCAAGCCAGGACTACTACGGGCAACTGGTCTACCCCATCGGCGAGCAGATTTACGAGCAGGCCTACGGCAGCCTGCCCACCCTGCAGACCATGAGCATCATCCAGCAACGCGACTTCTTCGCGCAAGTGCGCGCCATGGGCCGGGCCTACATCGCGGCCAACCCGAACGAATTCGGCGATATCAGCTCGAGACCCACCGACCGACGTGAAAACTACGTGAAACGCTGCGTGGGACTCCCCGGACAGACACTGCAAATCAAAAACAGAATCGTCTACCTCGACGGAAAGCCCAACAAGGAGCCCGACAACGTGCAATACACCTACAAGTTGAAGTTGCGCCAGGACATCCCCTCCGAACTGATGGACGAGCTGGGCATCACCATGGAGGACGTGACCATGCTCAACCAGATGGGCTGCCTGCCCCTGACCAACTATGCCTACAACGCTTTGAAGAAGCGCAAGGACATCGTGGAAAGCATCGCCCTGAACACCGACGTGCCCGCCAACGACTTCATCTACCCGCTCAACATGTATACGGGCTGGACGCGCGACAACTACGGGCCGGTGTGGATTCCGAAGAAGGGGGCCACACTGAAGCTCACCCTGCAAAACATCGCCATCTATGAACGGCCCATCCGTGTCTACGAGGGCAACGACCTGGAGGTGAAGCACGGGCAAATCTACATCAACGGCAAGCTCGCCCACTCCTATACCTTCAAGATGGACTATTACTGGATGATGGGCGACAACCGCCACAACTCGCTCGACTCGCGCTATTGGGGCTTCGTGCCCGAAGACCACGTGGTGGGCAAGCCCATCTTCATCTGGTGGAGCCACAGCCCCGACCATCCTGGATTCTCGGGCATCAGGTGGAAGCGGCTCTTCACCCTGGTGGACAACATCAAGTGAGATAAGAATTGAAGGACGTTCTGAAGTTTCTGCTGACTTTAGGCGTGGCAATGATCATCATGTTTGCGGTACGCGCCTACGCGTTCACCATCTACGCCATCCCTGCCGACGGTGTTCTGCCCTCGAGGACGGAAGGCGAGCGGATGCTGGTGAGCAAGTGGGCGCGTACCCCTATCACCTACGGCGACGAAGTGGTATGGACCGACTCCACCGCCGAATATATCGGGCGCGTAACTGCCTGTCCCGGCGACACCATTACGGTGGGGACACGCCGATACCGCATACCCCAGGCGTGCTGCCGCCGTTGCGGCTGCGCCGACTGCAAGCTTTATCTCGTGGAAGCGTCACACCGCCGGCGCCTCATTCATCAACATCAAATTGTGGGAAAAGTAATATGGTGACTACGGCACTGCTGGCTTCGACCTATTTCGGGCCCGTGCAATGGTATCAGAAGCTAAACCGCTATGGCCGCTGCATCCTCGACCGCGACGAGCACTACGTGAAACAGAGCTACCGCAACCGCTGCGTCATCGCCACGACACAGGGGCCGCTGAGCCTCACCGTGCCCGTGGCGCCGGCGCGCCGTGACGCCGCCCTGCCGCTGGGACACACCTCCATGGCCGACGTGGCCGTAGCCGACCATGGCAACTGGCGCCACCTCCACTGGAACGCGCTCTGCTCAGCCTATGGCGAAAGCCCGTTCTTCGACTTCTATGCCGACGACCTGCGGCCGTTCTTCGAACAAAAATGGGAAAGGCTCTTTGATTTCAACCTGGCCATCACGATGAAGATGGTGGAACTGCTTGATATGGACAAGGCCTATCAGGACGGGGGCACCATCGAGGCCTCACAAGGCTATCTGGCCCCCGACGAGGCCCGCAAGGCGGGCTGGGCCGACTTCCGCGAGGCCATCAGGCCCAAGCGCCCCCTGCCCGACGCCGGCTTCAACCCGCGCCCCTACTATCAGGTATACGCGCGGAAACAGGGATTCCTGCCCAACCTCTCCATTCTCGACTTACTCTTCAACATGGGCCCCGAGGCCGTGTGCTATCTGTAGACGAGCCGTTGCAGATGGCCGGGGGCGAAGAGCTCGCCGGCCACTTGGCGCACCTCCTCGGCGCTGACGGCCTCCACATGGGCCTGGATGTCCTCAGGACGCGTTTCCACGTGGCCGTGCAGGAAGTTCTTGCCAAAGGAGAGCGCGAAGCTCTCACGCTGGTCAGAAGCCACCCCGATCTGCCCCAGGAGCTGCTTCTTGGCCGCATGAAGCTGGCGCGGGGTGAGGAGCCTGTCGGCAAGCCGGTCGAGCTCGCGCCTGAGGAGCCGCAAGCACCGGCGCACGTCTTTGGGGTCGCAACCCAGATAGGTGCACCACAGCCCCGTGTCATCATAGCACGCCATGGAGCTCTCCACGGTGTAGACCAGCCCGTTGCGCTCGCGCAACGACACGTTCAGCCGCGCGTTCATGCCCGGTCCGCCCAGAATGTTGTTTAGCAGGTAGAGCGCGTGCCGGCGATGGTCGCCGCGCCCATAGGCCCTGCAGCCCACAACGACGTGTGCCTGGTGGGTGCCACGGTCGACGAGCGTGCTGCTCCCGGCCAGCGGGTCGTCCTGCGGCGTCATGGCCAGGGAGGGGGCCTCGGGGCGTGCCACGCACCGCAAGGGCTCACGGGCGAAGGCCTTCTCCAGCAGGGCGCGAAGCCTCGCCGGCCTGTCGCCGCCTCCATACATGAAGAACACGGCCGTGTCGGGCCGGTAGAGCCGGCCTGTGAAGCGCAGGGCGTCGGCGGTGGTGAACTGCCGCACACGGTCCGAACTGCCAAGGATGTTGTGCCCCAACGGATGACCTTGGAACACCTGGTTCTCAAACTCGTCGAAGATGAGTTCGGCGGGAGAGTCGTTATAGCTTTCTATCTCGTCGCAAATCACCTCCACCTCCTTGTCAATTTCGGCCTGGGGATAAGTGGAATGGAACACCATGTCGGTGAGCAAGTCGACGGCCCGGGGCACGTCGTGCCTGAGGATGGCGGCGTAATACACCGTGTCCTCCTTGTTGGTATAGGCATTGAGTTCGCCGCCCACACTCTCCAGGCAGTTCAGAATCTGGTAGGCGCGGCGGCGGCGCGTTCCCTTAAAGGTGGTGTGCTCGCAGAAGTGGGCAAGCCCCTCGTCGCCGGGAAGCTCGTCGCGCGAGCCGGCGTCCATCTGGTAACCGCAATAGACCACGGGCGAGTCTGACGGCAACTGTATCACCCTCAAGCCGTTGGCAAGGGTAAAGGTGTTGTATTTCAAAAGCTGTTCTTTGGGGGATGATGATTCAGAGAGGCCACTTGGCTTGATGCGGAGTTGGAGCCAAGCAAGAAGCGGCCTCCCTTTTTTTACCTTATATTTTCTTATACAGGCGTCTCAGCGCCGATCGGCGGTACTCCCTACGCACGGCGGGCAGGAGCTCCGTGTAGCTGTGGTCCGGATCCATGACGAGCTCGCCGTGGTTCGTAGGAGCCATGACGGGCGTCATGTAATTGTCGCCATATTGCGTGCGCAGGAACTTGTCGTAGCCCGCGGGGATAGGGACCTCCATGTTCTCGAACGGCACCCACAAGGTCTTGTCAAAGATGTCCTTGTCGAAGACCAGCCTGTCGCCGTCGTTTCCCAGTTGCGCCACGCGGCTGGCGCCGTCCCACGGACAAGTGCGCAACATGTCATTGATAGGCTCGAAAAGGTTGTAGAAGCCCTCCCTGGCCACTTTCCGGCGCCATTTGTACTTGCGGAACAACAATCCCAGGCGTCCCGACCAGAGGATGGGATAGTCAATGCTCCGGAGCCTCTTCATCCTTTTTTGCACAAACCCCAGCACGTCCTTCACCTTTTGCGGGTCATCGGGAACGCCCTCCCAAGGAAAGATATCAATGAAGATGCCCTGGTTCCATGGGCGGTAGCAGTCTGACGGGCGGATGCCGGCCGTGTCGCTGCGGCGGAGCTGTGCGTGAGAGCGCGCGTAGTGCACATCCGTCTTGGCGGTCTGATAGAAGTAGGGCTCCTTGAAGTACTTGGGGGCGATTTCCTCCAGCCGGTCGAAGTCGGGGCGCGGCATGCTGATGTCCATATCGTCGTCCCATGGAATGTATCCCTTATGGCGCACCGCGCCGAGCATTGTGCCGCCGTCGCACCACAGGCGGAGGTTGTTTTCCTTACAGACGTCAATGAGTTTTTGGAACATATCAAGCTGCACGCTCCAAATCTTCTTCATCTCCGCCGAAATATGATAGCCGATTCTTGTTTCTGGTTCTAAGTTTACTAAGTCCATGTGGAGTTCCCGTCAAAGGGAGTGGATTTTAAAAATGTTCTTGCAATTGGTTATTCACATCCGCCAGTCGGCCCGCCCCCGGGAAGGGGGCAGGCGGGGCCGGACGACGGCCTAATCCATATACCGGCAGTCAACGACCGGCTTCCCGACCTTCTTGTCCACGTCCTTGAACTCAGGCCATGCCGTCGTGATCACGAGCGAGTCGGCCTTGGCGGCAGCCTCATCGAGGGACGAGGCGTAGCTGATGTCCAGGTCGCCATACACCCTCTTGAACTCGTCGGTGGCCACGGGGTCGTAGCCCACGATGTTCTTGTATCCCCGGCGGTTGAGCTCGCGCACGATCTTTGCGCTGGGCGTGTCGCGCACATCGTCGCTTCCCGGCTTGAACGACAGCCCCAGGATGCCGATAGTCTGGTCCTTGTCTTCACCGACATGGCGCACGATCTTATCGGCGACCAGCTCGGGCATGCGGTCGTTTGTGCCGATGACATTCTTCAGGATTTGAGCGTCGAAGCCCGCCGTCCTGGCGACGGCGTAGAGGGCGTTGGTGTCTTTCGGCAGGCAGTATCCACCGTAGCCGCATCCAGGATAGACATAAGTCGACATGGCAGCGGGCGTGCCCGTCCAGCGCTTGTCCATGTGGAGGATGTGGAACGCCTTGGCGACATCGATGCCCCCGATGGTATCGGCAATGACGCTCATCTCGTTGCTATAGCTGATCAGCGTTGCGAGCAACGTGTTCGAGAGATACTTGATGAACTCGCCCGTGTTGAGCGACACGCAGAACACAGGCTCGCTGACACTCGCGTAGATCTTGCGGAGGATTTCAGCCGAACGGTCATCAGAAACGCCCAGGACGATGCGGTCGGCGTTCATGAAGTCGTCCCAGCAGTGGCCCTCGCGGAGGAACTCGGGATTGTTTGCCACGCCGAGGTCCTCGCCCACCCTGACGCCCTTCTCCTGGAGATGGGGGATGATTTTCCGCTCCGTCGTCGACGGCGGAATGGTCGATTTGACCACGAGCACCTGGTATTTGTCCTTCGGGCGCACGGCAAGGGTTTCGTCGACGGCCCCGAGCAGATAGGTGAGGTCGGCCTGCCCGTCCTTGCCATAGGGCGTTCCCACGCAATAGTACACGCAGTCGCTCTCGGCGACCGCCTTGGCGAGCTCTGACGAGCCGATGGGGAAGAATCCCTTGCCGAGGTGGCGTTTCAGCGCCTCGTCGAGTCCTTCCTCGAGAAACGGCAGCTTGCCGCCGCTGATGGTGTCGAGGCGCTCCTTGCTGGCCTCGACGCCATAAACCTTGTGTCCGTATTCTGCGAATCCGAGGGAGGTGGTGAGTCCCACGAATCCAAGACCAAAAACAGTTATCGTCATAAACTATAAATCAAAAAAAGTTACCACTTGTATTCGCCTTCCTCGCTTTCCTTGATGAACTGCAGGAAGCGGTGCACGCCCTCTTCGACCAGCACCGTGGGGTTGTAGCCCAGGATGCGGCGCGCCTTGCTGATGTCCGGGCACCGGCGTTGCGGGTTGTTGGTGAGATACTCCTTGTCCTCGGATGTAGCATACTTCACCTGCCCCTTGTAGCCGAAGATTTCCTTTCCGGCCTTGGCATAGATTTCGGCAAGCTGCGCGATGGTGATTTCGGGCTTCTCGATACCGATGTTGAAGTAGTCGTAAGAGCCATGGAGCAGGATTTTGAAGTAGCCGCAAACCGAGTCGGCGATGTAGCAGAACGTACGTGTGGGTGTTCCGTTCGACAGGATTTCGATGTCGCGTCCCTCCATCACGGCCTTGGCGAAGTCGGCGGGGACTCGCTTGTCGCCAATGCGCATGCCGGGCCCGTAGTTGTTGAACGGGCGCACGACGCCGATGGGCAGGTTGTATTTTTGCGCGAAGAGCATGCACATCGTCTCGCCGAAGCGCTTCGACTCGTCGTAGCACGAACGCGGTCCGGTGGCGCAGACATAGCCGTAGTAGTCCTCCGATGTCGGCACGTGGGCGGCGTCGGGGTTGCCATAGAGTTCGCTTGACGAGAAGAAGAGGAACCCACGCAGGGGCTTCTCCGAGTAGAAGTCGAGCAGGCGTCGCAGTCCCCAGATGTTGGCGTCGAGCGTCTCGATGGGGTACTTGCGGTAGAACATGGGCGAGGCTATTGACGCCATGTGGATAATCATGTCGGCCTTGTCGGCCCCCTCCACGTCGGCAATGTCGTCCTTGATGATGTCGAACTTTCGGATTTCGATTTTCGGATTCTCCTCAAGTTTCTGAATCCATCCCGGCCGTCCGAGCATGAAGTTGTCGAGGCCAATGACCTTGTTGATGCCCAGCGTGCCGGCTTCTTGCGCGAAGAAGTGCATCATGTAATAGCCCAGGAATCCGGCGCACCCCGTGATGAGCACGGTAGAGCCCTTGAACTTTGCGCGCTCCTCGCCGGTCAGTCCGGCGAGGGTGTGCTTGATGTCGTCTTGAAGTATCATCTTTATATGTTTTCAGTTTTATTTTCTTTTCATTCTGATGACTCACGGTCCCGCGCCTACTCGCCCTTCTTGGCCGAGGCGGGAGAATCGGCCCACGGGGCGTGTCCTGAGCTCCACATCTCGTTGAGCTTCTCGCGGTCGCGCACGGTGTCCATGCACTGCCAGAACCCGTCGTGCAGATAGGCCTTGAGCTGTCCCTCTGCGGCGAGGCGCTCCAAGGGCTCGGCCTCGAAGGTGGTGCGGTCGCCGTCGATATAGTCGAACACCTTTGGGCTGAGGACGAAGAATCCGCCGTTGATCCATCCCTGGTTCACCTGGGGTTTCTCCTTGAAGGCCGTCACCAGGTCGTCGCCGCTCAGCTGCAGTTCGCCGAAGCGGGCCGCGGGATGCACGGCGGTGACGGTGGCGAGCTTGCCCGCCGCGTAGTGGCACCTCACGAGCTTGTCAATGTCGACGTCGGAGACGGCGTCGCCATAGGTGACCATGAAGTCCTCGTCGCCGATGACCGGCTGCAGGCGCTTGATGCGTCCGCCGGTGAGCGACTCGTGCCCCGTGTCGACAAGCGTGACCTTCCAGTCGGTGGGACGCTCGTTGATGAAGTCGACGTGGTTGTTGCTCAGGTCGATGGTGAAGTCGTTGTTCAGCGCATAATACTGCATGAAGTAGTTCTTGATGACCTCGCCCTTGTAGCCGAGCGCGATGACGAAATCCTTGTAGCCATACCTGGCGTAATGGTTCATGATGTGCCACAGGATGGGCTTGCCGCCTATCTCGACCATGGGCTTGGGGATGAGTTTGGTGTATTCTGACAGCCTCGTGCCGAATCCACCGGCTAGAATGATAACCTTCATACTCTATTTTTGTCAGGGGCCGCCCTCCCTCGCGGAGTTTGGGGCGCAAGGCGGCGTCCGCCTTTTTTTTATTTCTTTAATGTCGTGTTATTGATGATGGCGCTGATCTCGCGCACCTCGTCGTCGGTGAGCTCGGGATGCATGGGCAGGCTGAGCACTTCGCCGTAGACCTTCTCGGTGACGGGCAGGTGGTAGCCGGCCTTGAAATAGCTGAGCAGGTGGTTGGGGCGGTATTGCACGCCGAACTGTATGTCGCGCTTGCGGAACTCCTCCTCGACCAGCTCGCGCGTGCCGTTGGTGATGCGGATGACGAAGATGTGCGGGATGATGTCGTTGGTATAGTCCATGGGGGTGAGCCGCACGGCGGGGTTGTCCTTGAGCAGGGATACGTAGAGGTTGGCCACGTGGCGGCGCCTGGGTGCGAACTCTGACTCCAGCCGGCCGAGCTGCACCCTGCCTATGGCGGCGAAGATGTTGCTCATGTGGTAGCGGTAGCCCTGGTCGGTGACGTCGAACACCCAGCTGCGCTTTCCGGCATAGCGTTTCTCCGAGTCCTTCTGCACGCCGAGCAGGCGCGCGTCGCTGACTTTCTGTATGGTGTCGGGGTTGGCGGTGACCACGGCCCCGCCCTCGCCCGAGGTGATGTTCTTGATTCCATCGAAGCTGAAGCACACCACGTCGCCGAAGGAGCCTATGCGCCGGCCCTGGTGCTTGCAGCCAAACGAGTGTGCGGCGTCCTCGATGAGGCGGAGGTGGTGCTTGCGCGCGAACTCCTGGTAGGCGTCCACCTGGTTGCAGTTGCTGGCATAATAGACGGGCATCATCGCCGTGGTCTTCGGCGTGATGCGCCGCTCGGCGTCCTCGAGGTCGAGCGTCAGCGTCTCGGGGTCGATGTCGCAACTCACCGGATGGCAGCCGGCGCCCGTGATGGCCTGGTAAGAAGACACGAAGGTGAACGACGGCACGAGGACGTCGTCGCCGGGGCGCGTGCAGGCCTGCACGGCCAGATGGAGGGCCGCCGTGCCGCTATTGACGCAGAGCGCGCGGCGTCCGCCGCCTATATACTCCTCAAGGTCATGCTCGAATTCGCCTACTACGGCGCCCATTCCCAAATAGCCGATGTCCTCGATGACATGGGCAACGGCTTCGGCTTCGGCTTTGCCGACGACCGATTTCGACAATCTAATCATTTACCGAAAAATTAACTTTTCATTATTACGACTGCAAAGATACTTCAATCTAGAGACAATTCCAAATTATTTGGATTTAGTTTTCCGCGAACCCGCAACTTTGCAGGCCGGCGCGAGCCGGCGAAAGAGGGATGGCGCCATGCCCGTCGCCAAAACCGGCACGGCTGTTCCGCACGTGGGCCGGCGAGGAGGGGGCGTCCCGCGGGGGGGGCGCGGGCAAAGAATCGCGGGGGACGACCGCCATTCCGCTTCCGGCGCGTCCGGATTGCAAAAAATCGCTACATTCTCGCAAGCCGCGCCTCACCCCGTTGCGGGCAAAGTGTCAGGGCGAGGGGCCTTCCTGATGACACAATGGAAGGTTTTCCACGGCGAAAGATTTCACATTTGTAAAGAATCCGAAAAACGCGAAGGGCGTGTGCAACTACGTGCTTCGGAGAGCCTCTGAAGGCCGCTCACAGACCGCAAGAGCGCCTTTCCGAGGGGCTCGGAAAGGCGCTTACACATTGCGAGGGCGGCCAAGAGGCGGCCGCGCTCCGAATCTTTGACAGCGGGGGAGACGGCCGGGGCCTATTCCTTCTTTTCCTTCATCAGATACACCACCACGGGCAGGTGGTCGCTGTATCCGTTGAGCCACACGCCTCCGGCGGTGGTCCGCTTGGGACTTCCCTTGTAGGGGCCTTCGGTCTGGAAGAGGTAGGGCATGCGCTGGATGCGGCACTTCCAGTACTTCAGCGTAGAGAAGTCCATGGGCGTCTTCTGCTCCACGAGGTTCGGCGTCATCACGATTTGGTCGAACAGGTTCCAGCTGCCCCGGTACATGAGCGTGCCCTTGCCCTCCTTGACGAGCAGGTTGTACCACGGGTTGAACGTGTCGCCCTCCTTCACTTCCTCCTTGTTGCCCTTGGCACGGAGCCCGACGCGCATGCTCTTGTTGGTGGGGTCGTCGTTCATGTCGCCCATAATGAAGATTTTGCGTGCGGGGTCGGCGGCAAGGATGGAGTCCTTGATGGCCCTCATCTGCTCGGCGCCCTGCTCGCGATAGGGCGACCCGTGGAAGCGGCTGGGCAGGTGGCAGACCATGACGGTGACCCGCTCGCCCGCCAGGAGCCCCGTGACGGCGAGGTATCCGCGCGTCACGAAGTTGGGGTTGCCCTCCATCCGCTGGACGTAGGGATAGAGTTCCTGGCTCTCCAGGGTGAAGAGCGCGGGATTGTAGAGCAGCGCGCAGTCCACTCCCCGCAGGTCCGGTCCCTCGATATGCACATACTTGTAGCCCCTTTCGGCCAGGGCGGGCTGGGCGACGAGGTCGTCGAGCACGCGGTCGTTCTCCACCTCGGAAAGCCCGATCAGGGCGCACCCCACTCCCTTGATGACGTCGGTGCCCATGTCGGCCAGGGCCTGTGCCATGTTGTGGAGCTTGTTGCCATACTTCAACCCGTCCCAGTGGTAGGAGCCCGAAGGCAGGAACTCGTTGTCAATCTTGCCCTCGTCGTGCACGGTGTCGAAAAGGTTCTCCTGGTTGTAGAAGCCAATGGCGTAGGCCCGGTACTGGCGCTGGGCCCCGGCCGACAGCGCCAGCACCAGCGCGACGGCCAAAAATAATAGTCGTTTCATCTCTTTGGATTGATTTTGAGGCAAATTTAAGGAATTAAATTGGGATTTTCAACTTTTTCGTAAAAATACTTTAAATATCTTACAAGAGTTTGAATTTCATTTCGTATATTTGCATCATAAACAAATTACATCATCAAACATCAATCTATGCGTAACAAGGTAACAACTGCCGTGATAGCGCTTCTCTACACGCCGCTGCTCCTTGCCCAAAACACGGGCAACGACTCGCAGCAACAGGCCAAGGCCCTCGACGAGAACGCCTTCACGTTTTCAGAAGCACAGATGGGCGAGGACGAGAACCTCGATGAGGGCATCACCATCCTCAACTCCACCACCAACGCCTATGCCAACGAGGTGGGCTACCTCTTTTCGCCTGTAAGGTTCCGCTACCGCGCCTTCAACCAGAAGTACAACGAGATCTTCATCAACGGTGCACCGGTGAACGATGTAGAGCGCGGACAATTCTCGTTCTCCTCGGTGGGAGGACTCAACCAGATCACGCGGAGCGTCGACTTCTCGCTGCCCTTCGAGAATTCCGACTACGCCATGACCGGCATGGCGGGCTCGAACAACTACAACTTCCGCGCCGGAGCGCAACGCGTGGGACACAGGTTCTCGCTCGGAGCCGCCAACCGGAACTACACCCTGCGGGGCATGTACACCTACGGAAGCGGATTCAACAAGAAGGGATGGGCCGTCACGGCAAACATCACCTACCGATGGGCCGACCAGGGATACGTCGAGGGCACTTTCTACAACTCGCTATCCTACTACCTCGGACTCGAGAAAATCATCGGGCAGCGCCACCACCTCAGCTTCGCCACATGGGGAAGCCCCACCGAAAGGGCCTCGCAGGGCGCCGCGACCGACGAGAGCTTCTGGCTCGCCAACGACTACCAGTACAATCCCTACTGGGGATACCAGAACGGCAAGAAGCGCAACAGCCGCGTGGTGAACGACTTCGCGCCGACGGCCCTCTTCACCTGGGACTTCAAGATTGACAGCAAGCACAACCTCACCACCACGCTCCTGGGCAAGTACAGCATGTACAAGAGCACCAAGCTGAACTACAACAACAGCGACAATCCCGCACCCGACTACTGGAAGGTGATGCCGAGCTCGTTCTACGACGTGTGGCAGAGGGGGCAGAGCAACACCTCGGCCGCCGACTTCTACAACTTCCAAAGCGCCGTGGACTACCTGATGTACTCCAAGGCGAACCGGCAAATCAACTGGGACCGCCTCTATGCCGCCAACAGGAACATGAACAGCGCAGGCACCGACGCCATGTACTACGTGCAGGCACGACACAACAACAACCTCTACCTCACGCTGGCCTCAACGCTCACGGGACGCGAAAGCGAGAAGACCTCGTGGAACGCCGGACTGGTGCTGCTCACCAACAAGGGCATGCACTACCAGACGATGGACGACCTGCTCGGCGCAAAGTTCTATCACAACATCAACACCTACGCCGTGGGGAACTACGCGCCCAACTCGGACGCCGTGCAATACGACCTGAACCACCCCAACGCCGAAGTGCGCGAGGGCGACCGGTTCGCCTACGACTACAACATCTTCACCAACAAGGGATACCTCTGGGCCAACTACAGCACCAACGTGGACCGGCTCCACTTCAATGTGAGCGGGCGCCTGGGGGGCACCACCATGCAGCGAGAGGGACGCATGCGCAACGGACTCTTCGCCAACAACTCGTATGGCAAGAGCGGAACGGGCAAGTTCCTCGACGGAGGGGCCAAGGGATCGGTGAGCTGGGACGCAGGACGCGGACACGTGGTCATGCTCGGAGCCGGATACCAGTGGAACGCGCCCCTGGCCAACGTGGCCTTCATCGCCGCCGAGATGAACAACGACTTCGTGGACGGACTGAAGAACGAACGGGTCCTGAGCACCGAACTCGCCTACCAGTACACCAACTCGTGGCTGCACGCCAACCTCGCCGGATACTTCTCGCAAATCGACCACGCCACCGAGTGGACGTGCTTCTACTTCGACGACATCAACTCCTTCTCCTACAACTCGCTCACAGGACTGAAGAAGCGCTACTACGGAGCTGAGCTCGGACTCAACTTCAAGCTCACCAGCTGGCTCAACCTCAAGGCCGTCGGACAAGTCAGCGAGGCCAAGAACGTCAACAACGCCGCCGTCACCTACCTCAACTCCACACAGGGCACGTACAACAGCGACGTGGCCATGGTGCGCGACATGCGCGAAAGCGGTACGCCGCTCACCGCCGGAAGCCTCGGACTCGACTTCCACACGGGAGGATGGTACATCAACCTGAACGCGAACTACTATGACCGCATCTACCTCAGCTACTCGCCCTACTGGCGATACAAGAGCAAGGTGGAAAGCCACGCCTACGCCGAGGGCGAGGGATACGGCGTCTACACCGACGAGAACGGAACGCACTACGTGGTCTCCGAGCAGCAAAAGGGACACGGAGGATTCATGCTCGACGGCTCCATCGGCAAAAGCATCTATCTGAAGAAAGGCATGCTCAGCATCAACCTCATGGTCACCAACATCCTCAACAACCAGAAAATCGTGACCGGAGGATACGAGCAAAGCCGGAGCGACGACACCGCTAGCGGAAACGCAAGAAGCTACGTCTTCTCGCGCAACCCCAAGAAGTATCATGCTTACGGAACAAACGGAATGTTACAAGTTTCTTATCGATTCTAAAGTATATGAAGACCATAAAATACATCCTGCCCCTCCTGGCCCTCATCGTCACCCTCTCGGGATGCATGAACGACGGCTGGGACGAGCCTGAAGGTGACGGCAGAGGCAACACCGCCATCATCGAGACAAACCTGGTGACCATCGCACAGCTCAAGAAAACCTACAAGAACTACATCCAAAAGGACTACCGGGACGGCGTGGCCTACGCGCGCGTGGACAAGCCCACCCAGATCAAGGGCGTGGTGACGGGCAACGACATCCAGGGAAACCTATATAACGAAATCGCCCTGCAGGACGAAACGGGCGCCATCATCATCGCCATCAGCGAGGGCGGAATCTGCGGATACCTGCCCGTGGGCACCGAAATCGTCGTGGAGCTCAAGGGACTCTACGTGGGCAACTACGGACTGCAGGCCGAAATCGGAACGCCCTACACCAACAGCAGCGGCAACACCTACGTGAGCCGCATGAGCAGAATCGTGTGGAACCAGCACTTCAAGTACACGGGCAACATGAAGACGGTGGAGCCCGCCGTCTTCAACGCCAACACCTGGAAGATGCAGGCCGACGCCAACGGATATGACGACTGCGGAAAGCTGGCCGTGCTGAAGAACGTCAAGGTGAAGGTGCAGAACGATTCCACCACGTGGGCCACGCCCAACGCGGGATCGGGAAGCAAGATCCTCTACATGACCGGAGACGGCGTGAACGCCAACACGGAGATCTATACGAGCAACTTCGCCGACTTCGCCGCCGACTTCGTTCCCACGGGACGGCTCAACATCACGGGCATCATGAAGAGATACAACCGCTATTGGGAACTCATCATCAGGAGCACCGACGACATCCAGCCCGCGGAGTAGCCCCGCATCCGACAACTTTAACAACATTACCAGAAACCTCACATCATAAAGAAAAAGAAAATGAAAAAGCTATTCTATATCTTCATGCTCATGGCCGCCGCCACCCTCTCGTTCACCGCGTGCGAGGACGTGCCCACCCCCTACGACTATCCCGAGGCCAAGGAAGACACCACCAAGGTGGACGTGGACACCGAGCAAGTGGTTCCCACGGGCGACGGAACGGCCGCCAGCCCCTACAACGTGGCCCGGGTGTTGGAACTCTACGCCGGCGAGCTGCCCGCCAGCGACGTCTACGTAGTGGGCATCGTGAGCCAGATCGACGAAATAGACACCGGCACCTACGGCAACGCCACCTATCACATCAGTGACGACGGAACCACCAACAACCAGTATGAAATCTACCGCGGATACGCCTTGAACGGAAACAAGTTTGCCACGGGCAACGAAATCAAGCTGGGCGACAAGGTCGTCGTCAAGGGAACGCTCGTCCTCTACTACTCCACCAAGGAGATGAAGCAGGGAAGCCAGATCGTGAGCATCAACTCAGCAGGTGGCGAGGATAAGCCCGCGGATACGCCCGCGGCATCCGAAGGCGTGTCCATCAACGGCACCACCGTCACCCTGACGCAGGGCGGCGTCAGCGCGTCGGCCTCGTCGGTCAGCGTTGACCTGAGCACGCTCGGCTTCAAAAACGCCGACGACGTGACCACCATCACCCTCAGCGACGGCTCCACCATCGAGTTCTCGGGCAACGGACAGCGCAACGCGCCCAAGTACTACGACGGCACCAAGGGCGTGCGCGTGTATGCCAACAACACCATCACCTTCCACGGCAAGCAGAAGATTGCCTCGGTCATCATGGAGTGCGACGCCTACAACGGTGTCGACTACGTGGGCAACAACACCGCCACGGTGACCTTCTCGGGCAACGACGCCCTCTACAACAACGTCTTCGAAGGAACGACGGGGGGCGGCGTGCAGCTCCGCGTGAAGAAGATCAAGGTGACCTACGCCCTGTAATTCCCACAAGAAAACCATGACTTTTCACCTAACAACGTCAACGCGCAGTGGCCGGCCCTCCGGCCACTGCTTTTTCTTCCAACCCATGCGACATCTTCACGCCTTCCTTCTCGTCGCCGCGCTGGCCCTCGCGGCCTGCAGCAACGACGACAACGACAACAGCCCAAGCATAGCCAACGCCAACGCCAACACCCTGGCGGGCACCACCAGGCTCGAATTTCCACACGTGCGGCCCGCGGGCAACCTCATCATACAGCACACCGACGACTTCGGCGAGCCCAACTATGCCGTGGAGTGGAACGTCAGCCTCAAGGCGCAGCAATGGGTGTGCTACACCATGACGGCCTCGAACATGATCAACAACAACGTGGGACGATACGACGACCGCAAGCCCGCGAACTCGCCCACGTACCCCGAGGACCCCGACCTGCCCTCGGAACTCTATTTCAAGGCCGACCCCTTCTACCGGTCGGGCTATGACCACGGCCACCTCGTGGCCTCGCAAGACCGCCAGCGCAGCGACTACCAGAACATGCAGACGTTCTATCTCACCAACATGGCCCCGCAGCTGAACCGCTTCAACGCCGGAATCTGGCTGAAGATGGAGCAGCGCCTGCAACGCCTGGGACGCAACCGGCAGTTTGCCGACACCATCTTCGTCTGCAAAGGCGGCACCATCGGGGCCACCACGGGGACGCTGGGCAACGGGGTCTACGAGCGGCGGGGCAACGGACTCGTCGTGCCACGCTATTTCTTCGTGGCCCTGCTCATGGTGAAGGGGGGCAACTACCAGTCCGTGGGACTCCTCTTCGACCAGTTTGCCGACACCAAGAAGGTGCTCAGCATTGACGAGCTGGAACGCCGCACGGGCTTCGACTTCTTCTGCAACCTGCCCGACCAACTGGAACAGCAGGTGGAATCGCGCTTTTCCGCCACACTCTGGAACTTCTGACACACTCTCGATTTTTTCTAATATCAACAAGAAAGCCATTCTGATATGAACAAGAAAGCCATCATCATGGGGGCCTCGTCGGGCATCGGCAACGAGGTGGCGAGGCTCCTGCTCAGCCGCGGGTGGACACTCGGCGTGGCCGCCCGCCGCACCGCTCCCTTGGAGCAGCTGGCCCGGGAATGGCCCGGGAAAGTGAAGTTTGCCGCCATCGACGCCAACGCCGGCGAGGCGGGGGCACGCCTGCTCGCGCTCATCGAAGCCCTCGGCGGCGCCGACCTCTACCTGCACGTGTCGGGCGTGGGATGGCAGAACATGAGCCTCGAGGCCGACAAGGAGCTGGCCACGGTGGAGACCAACGCCCTGGGCTTCGCCCGACTGGTGGGCGAGGCCTACCGCTACTTCGCCCGCACGGGGGGCGGCCACATCGCCGTGGTGTCGTCAGTCGCCGGCACCAAGGGGCTCGGAGCGGCCCCCGCCTACAGCGCGTCTAAGGCCTTTGACGCCGTCTACGTGCAGGCGCTGGAGCAGCAGGCCCGCATGCGGGGGCTCGACATCCGCTTCACCGACATCCGCCCGGGCTTCGTCAAGACCGACCTGCTCGGCGGAAAGCCCTACCCCATGCTCATGGACAAGCGCCGCGTGGCCGCCCTCATCGTGAAAGCCATCGGCGACAAGCGCCACGTGGCCGTCATCGACGCGCGCTGGCGGCTGCTCACGGCCTTGTGGAGGAGGGTGCCGCGATGGCTGTGGCGGCGCATGAAGGTGGGTGGGTGAGCCGTCGGCCCCCACCCCGCACTGCCGGGGAAAATCGCATTTTTATTAACTTTTCATTCCGAAAGGGCCGCTTTGTTCGCTTTTTTTTGTAATTTTGTCACCGAATATAAATTAACGAACAACTAACTAAACAAGGAAGTTTTAATTTAACGCTTTAGCTTATGAACAAAATTCTACGTTTTTCGCTCGTCGCCATCCTGGCGATGGTCTCATCGCTCGGCTTTGCCCAGCAAACGGTAACCTTCGTCGCCGGAACCGACAAGGGAAGCAGCACCGCGGCCACCAATCCCGACGTGGTCAGCAAGGAGGGCATCACCATCAGCGTGACGGCAGGTGCCTTCAACGCCGCACAATTCCGCTTTGCCAAGGGGGCGACGGCCACCTTCACCTCCACGGTGGGCAACATCACCAAGGTGGAGTTCGCCTGCACGGCCACCGGCACCACCAAGTATGGCCCGGGCAACTTTGAGAATCCGTCAACCGGAGACTATGATTATAGCGGAAAGACGGGCACGTGGACGGGCGACGCCGCCTCGTTCACCCTGTCGTCGGTCCCGGCACAGGTGCGCGCCACCCAGATCGTGGTGACCTATACGCCCAGCGGCGCCCCCGTCCAGAAGGCCGAGGCTCCCACCATTGAAGGCGAGACACCCTTCGCCGCCACCACCATCGTCACCATCACGGGGGCCGAGGGCACTACGGTGTACTACACGACCGACGGGTCAACCCCGAACGAGAAAGGCAACGAGTACACCGACCCCTTCACGCTGGACAGGACCGCCACGGTGAAGGCCATCGCCTATGACGCCGAGGGACACGCCAGCGACGTGGTGAGCAAGACCTTCAAGCGGCTCACGGGCTCGCTCACGGGCCAGGGCACCGCCGAAGACCCCTATACCGTGACCGACATCGTGAGCCTCAACAACACCGGCAACCTGCCCGAGACCAGTGCCGTGGTGACGGGAACCGTGGCCAGGCTGGGCTCCTTCAACGAGGAGTATGGGGAAATGGACTATTATCTCACCACGCCCGGCAGCCAGGACACGCTCTACATCTACAGCGGACTCTACCTCAACGGCGCCAAGTTCACCTCGGACGACCAGATCAAGGTGGGCGACGTGGCCACGGTGAGCGGCAACCCCATCTTCTATAATAACAAGGTGCTGGAATACACCTATGGCAGCAAGATTCTCAAGCTCGTGCGCGACGGCAAGGAAGTGGGCGGCGACAGCCCCGTGGTGACCGGCAAGGGCACCGCCGAGAACCCCTACACGCCGTCGGAAGTGCTCGCGCTGACCAACCTGCCTTCGGCCGAGGTCTACATCAAGGGCGTCGTGGCCAAGGACGCTACGGGCTCTGACCAGTATAAGAACGCCGACTACTACATCGCTGACGACGCCACCGCCAGCCAGCTGAAGGTGTTCCGCGGGAAGTGGCTCGACGGCGCCAACTTCACTTCGGCCGAGTCGCTCAAGACCGGCGACGTGGTGGTGCTCCGGGGCAAGCTGGCCGTCTACAACGGCGCCAACCAGGTGGCACAGGGCAGCGCGCTGGTGAGCATCAACGACGTGACCACGGCCATCAGCACCATTACGGCCGGCGGCAAGCCGTCCACCGCGCCCCGCCACAACATGGCCGGACAGCGCGTGGGTGCCGGATACAAGGGCATTGTCATCGTGAACGGCAAGAAGTATCTGCAGAAGTAGGCCGGAGCCGGACGGGAACGGCACGCACGGCGTGTCCGTCCGACACCACTTGACATCTAGCCACGGGTCTGCGCCTGCGCCAAGGCGACGACCCGGAAAGAAAGGAAAAGGGGATTGGGTACGCACCCGCGTGCCGAATCCCTTTTTTTATGAACAAAATGGACAAGCCTGCTTCCCGAACCGGAAAAGCACGAAAGCCAAGATGACACAAAACATGGGATTCTACGAGCAGAATGAAAAGGAAAAGGGGCGTCACAATAACGAATTTGTCAAGATAAGGAAAATATCTCCTGACATCCTCATTCGGGCCAAACCAGGCCCTCACTTGGGCCGGGTGGGGACCTGTGAACGGCCTTGAGACACGCTCAAAAGGCCGCTTTCACATTGTAAAAGGGCCATAGGGGGGAAAGCGTTCCGAAGGTCTTGAAATCTCACGACAAAACCACGACCATGCCCAAAGGGGCCGTGGCGAGGCCCTCGCGCCTCATGCGAACGAGGCGGACCGGCGGAGGGGGGGGAGCACAAACGTGACAAGACTATTTTTAGAATATTTAACCCTAAAAACAACCAGTTTAAACCACTTTTTTACTATTTTTGCCACGACTATAACGGGGGTGCCTATATGGCTCTTATTGAACAACTAATCTACATACCAGCCCGCACCACCTTGCCTTATAAAAAATAAAGAAATAGGTCAGACTCGAATATGAGGAAAATTTATGCTCATTCTCCCTCGATCCGCATTCAGAGGGTGAAGACGGAATCCCCGCTCCTAAGAGTGACGGGGCAAAACACCTTGGACGTCTACGAACTGGACAACAAGACCCAGGAACAGGCCGAAAGCGAGTTCGAGGACTTTGATGACGACCCGACGTCGCCGGCCAAGCCGCGCAAATCGGTGTGGGACGCCGACGACAACGCGTTGAAATCAATGTGGGACCAGTTTACATGACATGATGATGAAAGACACGACACTACATTTCCGCCGGCTCGCCAGAGGCTGGGCCGGCTGGCTTCCCGTGGCCGCCCTGCTGGCCGCATCGTGCTCGTCGGCCGACGACGAGCCCACTCCCTACCCCACACCCGCCACGAGGGGCGTTCCGCTGCGCTTCGAGGTGGCACTCGGCAACGGCCCTGCGGCCACGCGGGCCATCAAGAGCGAGGCCCTGGAGGGCAAGGGCTACGACCGGCTGAAGGCCTACTGGGACGCTCACGACCAGGTGACGATGGTGCTCGACCACGGGGGCGACCTCTCGACGAGCAAGGCCACACTCACCGAAATCAACGCCGACAGCACGCGCGCCTTCTTCTCCACCACGCTCGACGCCTCGGCATCTGCGGGCGACCCGATCACGGCCTACGCCCCGACACTCGCCGCCGACGGCTCGCTCGTCATCGACTACGGCCACCAGGACGGGCGCGTGGAGTCGCTCGACAGGCTCGGGCCCAGCTCGGGCTCGTCGGCCCTGGCCGCCATCGGCGAGGACGGGGCCGCGCTGCAACACAGCATCAAGATGTCCTCGCCCGTGGCGGGAGGCGACGGCGAAGCGTTTGGCACGGCCTTCTATGGCATCAAGGTGGTGCGCGTCGACGTGATCAAGGACAAGGACACGGAGCAGGTGAAGGAGACACGCAAGACGCCCATGACCGTGAGCAGGCTCACCCTCTCGGCCTACGACAAGGAGGAGGGCAACGGATGGGCCACGCGCACGGTGTTCAACCCCGTGACCAAGGTCCTCGCCTCCACGTCGGAACATCCATCCGACTCCATCACCATCGACCTCGACGCGCCCTCTGACGGCCGCATCTACATGGCCGTGCCCTCGGCCGACCACAAGCTGAGGGCCACCTTCTGCGCCCGCGACACCGCCGGCTACGTCTTCACCGTGAACAAGGTCATTCCCGCCGTGGCCGGCACCTACTATCCCATCACGCTTGAGATGAAGTTTGCCGACTATGTCAACATGGGCGACACCGTGGAATGGGGCACGCACAACGTCGGGGGCGAGACGCCTGCCGACTATGGCGACTACTTCGCGTGGGGCGAGACGAAGCCGAAAGTATACTACTACTGGCTGCCGGAGTCCTACAGGCAATATTACGGCGACGAGTACATGTACAAGTGGGGATGCGCCGGAGAAGGCATCACGAAGTACAACGACAACGACCACAAATACGTTCTCGACGACGCCGACGACGCCGCCACCGCCAACTGGGGCGCGCCATGGCGCATGCCCTACGCCGACGAGATCTGGCGGTTGTCCGACGGCAGAAGGTACACGCACACCCTCACGACGATGAAGGACAGCTATGGCGAGGACATCCTGGGCGAGAAGGTCACCTCGCTCGCGAACGGCAACTCCGTCTTCTTCCCCTTCGGAGGATTCAAATATGGCGGAAGCACCTACGCCTACGGGCAGGGAGCCTACTACTGGGGCAAGGAGCTCTACCGGAGCGGCGGCACCGGGCCCGACGGGAAAGTCCCCGCCGGCACCCATGCCGACACCTACCTTGGCAGTGACTACGGCAACATGCTGGGCGACCGGAACAATCCCAACTCGCTCCAAGGCTTCGGCGTGGGCGGCGGCAGCATGCGGTTCTCCGGATACCTCGTCCGCCCCGTGCGCGCGTCAAAGAACGTCACACACGTCAAGCAATAGGAAGTATCGGCACGGAAAGGGCGTGCCGATACTTTTTTTGTATTCTTCTTTCCACTTCCTCTCATTTTTATTATCTTTGCAAAGCAATCGGCAAGTCCGGGCGGCGGAGCGCCCAAGCCCCCGCGTCACAAGTCCGGGCGCCACAAGGAAAAGATAATGAAGATAGGAAACATAGAATTCGGGCCTCGGCCCGTCTTCCTCGCCCCGATGGAGGACGTCACCGACGTGGGCTTCCGCATGCTCTGCAAGCGGTTTGGCGCCGCCATGGTCTACACGGAGTTCGTCTCAGCCGACGCCATCATCCGCTCGGTGAAGTCGACCCTTGACAAGATGAGAATCAACGACGAGGAGCGCCCCGTGGGCATCCAGATCTACGGCCGCGACGTCGACTCGATGGTCGAGGCGGCCCGCGTGGTGGAGGAGGCGCGCCCCGACGTCATCGACCTGAACTTCGGGTGCCCCGTGAAGAAGGTGGCGGGCAAGGGCGCCGGAGCGGGCATGCTGCGCAACATCCCCCTCCTGCTCGACATCACGCGCGAGGTGGTGAAGGCGGTGCACACGCCCGTCACGGTGAAGACACGGCTGGGGTGGGACCAGCACGACCTCGTCATCACCACGCTGGCCGAGCAGTTGCAGGACTGCGGCATACAAGCGCTCACCATCCACGGCCGGACCCGCTCGCAAATGTACACGGGACAGGCCGACTGGACGCTCATCGGCGAGGTGAAGCGCAACCCGCGCATCCACATCCCCATCATCGGCAATGGCGACATCACCACGCCCGAAGCCTGCCGCGAGGCCTTCGAGCGATACGGCGTCGACGCCGTGATGGTGGGAAGGGCCACCTTCGGCCAACCGTGGCTGTTCCGCGACATGCGGGCCGCACTCGACACCCCGGACGCCCCGGAGAGCCTCGCGCCCCTGTCCATCGACGAGAAAGTCGACATCCTGGAGGAGCAACTCGACATCAACATCAGGCGCATCGACGAATACCGGGGCATCCTGCACACGCGCAGGCACCTGGCCGCAAGCCCCCTGTTCAAGGGCATAGCCAACTTCCGGCCCACGCGCATCGCCATGCTCAGGGCCGGGCGGCGCGACGAGCTCCTTGACCTTCTGGAGCAGTGCCGGGCCATGCTCAAGGCACAAGCCGGACAACCGAAGAAGTAAGCACACCATGGAACAATTGCTGCACTACGTCTGGAAACACAAGATGTTTCCGCTTGCCCCCCTCGCCACCACCGACGGCGAGCCGGTGGAGGTGATAGACCCCGGCCTGCACAACCGCAACGCCGGCCCCGACTTCTTCAACGCCAAGCTGAAGATAGGCGGCGTGCTGTGGGTGGGCAACGTGGAAATCCACGACCGGGCCAGCGACTGGTTCCTGCACGGGCACCAGACCGACGAGCATTACAACAACGTGGTGCTCCACGTCTGCGGCGTCGTCGACGCCGTGGCCACCACGCAGAGCGGGCGGCAGCCCAAGCAGATGCAGCTCGGCGTGCCGCCCGACGTGGAGCGGAACTACCGCGAACTGCTGTCCGCCGACAGCTATCCGCCGTGCTACCAGGTCATCCCGCAACTCTCCAAGCTCACCGCGCACTCGTGGATGAGCGCCTTGCAGACCGAGCGCCTCGAGCAGAAGACCGAGGCCATAACGCGCCGCGTGGGGCTCTGCGACGGCTCGTGGGAGGCGGCCTACTTCGTCACCCTGGCCCGCAACTACGGCTTCGGCATCAACGGGGACGCCTTCGAGCAATGGGCGCTCAACCTGCCGCTGCACGACGTGGCCCACCACCGCGACGACCTCTTCCAGATCGAGGCCATCTTCATGGGCCAGGCGGGACTTCTCGATTTGGACTCCGTGCCCGAACGCCATCGCGACGAGGCCTTGAGGGAGGGCTATTTCACGCGGCTCAGGAACGAATACCTGTACTTGGCCCACAAGTTCTCGCTCCACCCCATCGACGCCCGGCAGTGGCGCTTCCTCCGGCTCAGGCCGCAAAACTTCCCCCACATCCGCATCTCGCAACTCGCCAACCTCTACTATCAGCGCAAGGCGGGACTGGGCCAGCTCGTCGAGGCCGGCACCGTGAAGGACTTGGAGGAGATGCTCGAGGTGGCGGTGACGCCCTACTGGGAAACCCACTATGCCTTCGGGGCGGAAAGCCGCCACAACGCCAAGCGACTCTCGCCGCTCTCGCTCAACCTGCTCCTCATCAACACGGCCGTGCCGGTGCTCTTCGCCTACGGGCGGCACAAGCTCGACGACCGGCTCTGCGACCGCGCCTTCGACATCCTCGAGCAGTTGCGGGCCGAGAACAACTACATCGTGAGGATGTGGCGGAAGGCGGGACTCGACGTCGACAACGCCGGCGACAGCCAGGCCCTGATCCAACTGAAGAAGGAATATTGCGACCGGAAGGACTGCCTGCGGTGCCGCTTCGGATACGAATACCTGAAACACCGGACCAGGAACGGCACACCCCAAGGGGATTAGTCCC
>CAYQUN010000037.1:28108-29930 GCA_964420715.1 uncultured Prevotella sp.
AAAAAAACAACAAGAAACCAACCTCAGAACATGGAAAAATACATCTTTGAAACCAAAATGGAAGTGCGCGACTATGAGTGCGACATCGAAGGCATAGTGAACAACGCCAACTACCTGCACTACTTCGAGCACACGCGCCACCGCTTCCTGCAACACGTGGGACTAAGCTTCGGCGAGATGCACACACGCGGCATCGACCCCGTGGTGGCCCGGATGACGCTTCGATACAAGGCCCCGCTGCGTTGCGACGACTGGCTCGTGTCGCGCCTGTGGATAGAGAAGGAAGGGCTGCGTTACATCTTCCACCAAGACATCTATCGCGAGAGCGACGACCGGCTGTGCTGCCAAGCCGTGGTGGAGCTGGTGTGCCTCGTCAACGGGAAGCTCGGCAACAGCGAGGAGTACGACCGCGCCTTCAGCCCCTATTACACCCACGACGATGACTGACCCCACGCCAGCCACCCTTTGGGCCATGGCCCTGAGCCGTGTGGAGTGCCGCCACCGGATGTCGTTCCACCCCCTTTGCGAGCGTCTGGGCGGCCTCGCGGCGCTGGCGGAGCACGCCGCCGACATCACCTCGGTGATAGCCGACGCCCCGCCACGGCTCCCGCAACTGCTGGCCGAAGCCGAAGGCGGGCTCGACAGGGCCCGTGACGAGTTCGCCTGGGCCCGGGATCACGGGTGCCGCGTGCTCACCATCGCCGACGAAGACTATCCCCAACGGCTGCTCCAATGCGCCGACCCGCCCCTCGCGGTCTACTATCGCGGCACGGCCGACCTGAACGCGCGCCACGTGGTCTCCGTGGTAGGCACGCGCAAGGTCACCCCCTACGGGCGCGACCTCATCCAGTCGTTCACCACCTCGCTGGCGCGGAGCTGTCCCGAGACACTCGTGGTGAGCGGACTGGCCTATGGCGTCGACGCCGACGCCCACCGCGGCGCCCTGGCTTCGGGCCTCCCCACGGTGGGCGTCGTGGCCCATGGCCTTGACATGATTTATCCTCGCGCGCACCAGCAGCTGGCACGTGAGATGACGCGACACGGCGGCGTGCTCACCGAGTTCGCCACCCACACACAACCCGTGGCGGCCAACTTCGTGCGCCGCAACCGCATCGTGGCCGGCATGGCCGACGCCGTGGTGCTTGTGGAAAGCGCCAGCAAGGGGGGCGGCCTCATCACGACGACGATAGCGCGAAGCTACGGCCGCGACGTCTTCGCCTTCCCCGGCCCCGTCGGCGCGCCATGGTCAGAAGGCTGCAACAACCTCATCCGCGACAACGGCGCCACGCTCATCACCTCGGCCGACGACATGGTGAAGGCCCTGGGGTGGACCGCCGACGCCCGCCTCACGCAAGCCAGGCGCGAGGGCATAGAGCGGCAGCTCTTCCCCCAGCTCGACGATGCGGAGCAAAGCGTGGTGGACGCGCTGTCAGAGACCAACGACCTGCTCGCGAGCCAGCTGTCCGCCCTCTCGGGCCTCGGCATAGAGGCCCTGCCCAAGACGCTCTTCACGCTCGAGATGAAAGGCGTGGTGAAGCCCATGGCGGGAGGCTACATCCATCTGCTGCGGCGCTAGGTCAGTCGAACCTCACCCTGAGTCCGAAGACGAAGGCCGTGCCCGCCGAGTAGTTGGCATAGCGGCGGTCGTTCCAGTCGACGCGGCGGTCCACCTGGTTGAAGATGTTGTCGATGCCGAAGCTCGGCTCCAAGGCCAGGTGCCTGTTCACCACGACGTTGTGGCTCGTGTTCAGGTTCCACACGCCATATCCGGGCGCGTCCTCATAGCCGGGATAGCAAGTCTTGCCCTGCATGCGCCCGTTCA
>CAYQUN010000038.1:0-29512 GCA_964420715.1 uncultured Prevotella sp.
GCGCCCAGCAGAGCGAAGTCTACAGCGACCGCATACAGTCGCTGCAAGTGGTGGCCGGCGACAAGTGGCAGTCGATGCCCGTGGCCGTGCTCGGGCAGGACGCCGTCCACATAGCCTTTGACGACCTCACCCACGAATACCGGCGCTACACCTACCGGCTGGAGCATTGCGAGGCCGACTGGACCGTGTCGAAGGAGCTCTTCACGAGCGACTATTGCGAGGGGTTCAGCGAGGGGCTCACCATCGACGACGTGCAGGAGTCGCTCAACACCAACGTGCTCTACACCCACTACCGCCTCACGCTGCCCAACGAGCAGTGCCGCGTCAAGCTCGCCGGCAACTACCGCCTCACCATCATTGACGAGAACGACGGCGAGCGGCCCGTGCTCACGGCCTGCTTCATGGTGGTGCAGCCGCTGGCGGGCCTCCGGCTAAGCATGACCACCAACACCGACGCCGGCATCAACAACCGCTTCCAGCAGCTGGAGATGGAGCTGAGCTACGGCGCGCTGAGCGTGACCAACCCCGGACAGCAGCTCAAGACGGTGGTGCTGCAGAACGGACGGTGGGACAACGCCGTGTGGAACTCGAAGCCGCAATACGTCATGGCCAACGGCCTGCGCTGGAGCCACGACCGCAACCTCATCTTCCCCGGTGGAAACGAATACCGCAAGTTTGAGATGCTCGACGTGGACCACACCACGATGGGACTGGAGAAGATGGACTGGGACGGCACCTTCTACCACGCCTATGTGGAAACCGACGAGCCGAGGCGCAACTACGTTTACGACGAGAGTGCCAACGGAAGCTTCTATATCCGCAACAGCGACAACGTGGACAACGACACGCAAACCGAATACCTCAAGGCCCACCTCACCCTCAAGTCGCCACGACTGCAAACGCCAGTCTATGTGAACGCGGCCTGGACGCTCGGACGCTTCCTGCCCAAATACGAGATGCAGTGGGACGACGGGGAGCAGTGCTACAACCTCACCCTCCTGCTCAAGCAGGGATATTACAGCTACACCTACCTCACTCCCGACGCCCGCGGCATCATGGGGCCCGTGCCCAGCGAGGGCAACTTCTACCAGACGCGCAACAACTACGACGCACTGGTCTACTATCGCGGGGTGGGCGAGCGCACCGACAGGCTCGTGGGATTCGTCGAGCTGAAGGCGAGATGAGGCTGGAAAACAAGAATTCAACAAACAAACTTAAAAAGAATAATCCAAACGATTCATCATGAGAAAAATCCTCTTCCTATCCCTCTTCCTGCTTGCCGCCATCGGCTTGCGGGCTTCTGACAGGCAGGTGGTCAACTTCAACTTCGGCTGGCAGTTCCATCTTGGCGATGCCGACATAGCCTCGCTCGACAAGCTGGACGACTGGAAAACCATCGACGTGCCCCACGACTTCCAAATCGAGGAGCCCTGGACGGCTCCGGCCAGCGGCGAGAAGGCCGACAACCACGACGAGGCCGCCAACGTGGTGAGCCGCCTGTCGCCACGCGGATTCAAGGAAATGAACGTGGGATGGTACCGCAAGGTGTTCCATCCCGCCGACTCGCTCAAGGGCAAGCGCGTGCTGCTCGACTTCGAGGGCATCATGTATGTGGCCGACGTCTATCTGAACGGACGGCGCATCGGAGGTACCGACTACGGATACGTGGGCTTCGAAATCGACATCACCAAGCTGCTGCGCTATGGCCAGGACAACACCATCGCCGTCAAGGCAAGTACGTCGGAGGTCAACGCGTCGCGCTGGTACACCGGTGGAGGACTCTTCCGCGACGTCCGCATCGTCGTCACCAACCCCGAACTCTACCTGGCACGTCATCCGCTCTATGTCACCACCACCGGAAACCGCGTGGTGAAGGTGCAGGCCGAGGTGGCCAACTACACCCGCGCCAACCGCGTGACGATGCTCCAGCGCGTGCTCGACGCACAGGGACGCGAGGTGTTCGCACAGAAGAAGGACTATAACTTCCTCAGGAGGATGCGGACAAACGAGATCAAACTCGACTCCTTCGTCATCGACAACCCGCACCTCTGGAGTTGCGACGATCCCTATCTCTACACTGCCGAGGTCACCCTCTTCGATGCCAAGGGGCGTGCCGTAGACCAGGCTGCAACGCGGTTCGGCGTGCGCACGGTCGAAATCGGGCCCGCCTTCGGGCTCAGGCTCAACGGCAAGAAGGTGCTCCTGAAGGGCAACGCCAACCACCACACCCTCGGCGCGCTCGGTGCCGCGGCCTATCCGCGCGCCATGCGGAAACGACTCCAGATGCTCAAGGACTTCGGATTCAACCATATCCGCACCTCGCACAACCCCTATAGCGAGAGTTTCCTCGACCTGTGCGACGAGATGGGAATCCTCGTCGTTGACGAACTCTACGACAAGTGGCTCAAGCAGTACACCGGCGGACGCGCCGACTGGACCGAGACGTGGCCCAAGGACCTGCCCGAATGGATCAAGCGCGACCGCAACCATCCCTCGGTGGTGATGTGGAGCCTGGGCAACGAGCTGCAAACCTATGCCAACCTGCCCTTCGGCGACTGGGGGGTCACGCCCTACCGCATGATGTATCCCGTGCTGAAACGCTATGACGACACACGCAAGGTGACCGTCGCCATGCATCCGCGGGGACGCAACTGGGACACCGACTCGCTGCCCTGCGACCTGGCCATGATCACCGACGTGCAGTCCTACAACTACCGCTACATGTATTTCGACGGCGACGGACGGCGCTTCCCCTGGATGACGTTCTATCAGAGCGAGGCCAACACCAGCAACATGGGGCCGAACTTCTTCGGCATGAACCTCGACAAGGTCGTCGGTGTGGCCTACTGGGGACAAATCGACTATCTCGGCGAGAGCCAGGGATGGCCTGCCAAGGGATGGGCGCAGGGCTCGTTTGACATCTCGCTCCAGCCCAAGCCCATCGCGTGGCTGCTGCGCTCCATGTTCAAGCCCGAAGAGCCCGTGGTGCACATCGGCATCGTCGACCGCGAGTCCAACGGCAAGGAGTGGAACAATGTGAAGGTGGGTACCGACCTGATGAGCGAGAACTGGAACCGGCACGAGGGCGACCGGGTGACCCTCTGGACCTATACCAACGCCGACAAGGTGGAACTGCTGGTGAACGGAAAGAGCATCGGCGTGAAGGAGAACTCCACCGACCCCAACCGCCGCAACAAGATGAAGTGGAACGACGTGCCCTATGAGCGGGGATACGTGGAGGCCCTGGCCTACAAGGACGGAAAGGTCGTGGCCCGTCACCGCATAGAGACCACGGGCAAGGCCACCAGGCTCACGCTCACGCCCGACGTGGAGACGTGGAAGGCCGACGGCACCGACTTGATGCACGTGCGCGTCAAGGCGGTCGACAGCAAGGGACGCCGCGTCTATGCCGCCAACCAGCAACTCACCTTCGAGGTGGAGGGTGACGCACGCATCGTGGGACTCGACAACGGCGACATCACCAGCAACGAGCTCAGCGTGGGCAACCAGCGCAAGCTCTTCAACGGCTCGGCCCTCGTCATCCTGCGTGCCGGACAGAAGCCGGGCAACGTGGTGCTGCGCGTCTCGGCTCCCGGATTCAAGACACAGAGGCTGAAACTCAATACTGCGCTCTGACGAAACGGGCCCCGCGGAGCACGCTCCGTGGGGCCCGCTCCTTTCTCGACACAATAACCACCCAACCTTTTAAACAGCGATTCCATCATGCGACATTTTCTCATCCTTTCCCTTCTGACCGCACTCTTCGCATGGCCGACGAACTCGCGGGCCGACGCCATCGACAGCCTCGAGGCCGAGTTGCGCGAACATCCGCAAGTGCAGGAGAAGGTGTTCATCCACACGGACAACACCTGCTACTACGTGGGCGACACGTTGTGGTATAGGGCCTTCGTGTTGCGGAGTGACAATCTCCAACCCACCGACATCAGCAAGATTCTCTATGTGGAGCTTGTCAGCCCCGAGGGCATCGTGGTGCAACGGCAGAGGCTCGTGGCTTCGGACCGCGGCTACACCCATGGCGACTTCGTGCTCGGCGACAGCCTGTATAGCGGATACTATGAGCTCAGGGCCTATACGCGATGGAATCTGAACTTCAACGTCAGTCACCGCAACTATCTGGTGAACGACCGGCGCAAGTTCTACAACAACCAGATGGCGGCCGACTACTTCCGCCAGTGGGACGGACTCTATAGCCGGGTGGTGCCCATCTATGCCAAGCCCGAAGAGGCGGGCGACTATGATGGGAAATATATCGTGAACCGGCCCAAGGAGGACCTGATGAAGCCGGCCGCGCCCGCCCTGCACGTGGCTTTCTTTCCCGAGGGGGGAAACCTTGTCGAAGGCGTGAGAAGCCGGGTGGCTTTCGAGGTGACCAACCAGAACGGGGAGTGGGTCGACATTGCCGGACAGCTTGACGACGGCACACGGCTCGCCACCGAGCACCAGGGGAGGGGCTCCTTCTTCGTCACCCCGGGGCGCGACCGTGCGCAGGCCTCGTTCCAGTGGAATGGAAAGACTTGGACCTTCAAGCTGCCCAAGGCTGCCGACGAGGGCGTGGTGGTGGGCTACGAGCCCGGACGGCTCACCCTCTCCGGCCGGGGAGCCGCGGCCTTTGCCTTGCTCTGCCGCGGCAGGCTTGTCCGGATGGAACGCGTCGGCGCAAGCGATGGACGGCCGATCAGCATCGACGAGGCCGCGCTGCCCACGGGCATTAACGAGGTGGTGGTCTTCGACGCGCAGGCACGCCCCGTGGCCAGCCGTCTTTTCTTCGTCAACCATCACGACCGGTCACTGCCCATGACGCTTGCCACTGACAAGACCGACTATGCCCCCTACGAGCCCATCCGACTCACCGCCGGGGCCCAGGTGGAGGTACCCGTGTCGGTGAGCGTGTCGGTGCGCGACGGACGGACCGATGACGCGTCCTTCGATGACGGAAACATGCTCACTGACCTGCTCCTCTCCAGCGAGCTCAAGGGCTTCATCGCCTATCCAGGGTGGTATTTCCAAAAGGACGATGACGAGCACCGCCGGGCCCTCGACGTGCTTATGATGGTGCAGGGATGGCGGCGCTACAAGCGGGTGAACCGCTTGCGTTACACTCCCGAGGTGGCCCTCACCGTTGAGGGGCATGTCTATAAGTTGCCGTCTTTTACCCAGTTCACCGAGGTGGACCAAATCTACGACGCCTCGAAAGACAACTCCATGGAGCAACTCACCGAGGCCAACCTGGCCAGCATGACCAGTACGGGCGGCGTGGACGAGAACGGACAGGACGCCACCGTCGCCGATGATGACAACTGGGCCGGCGAGGGCGGCGATGACGGGACGGGCTTGGGAGAGAACGACGGCGCCGCCGACCGCGAGACGGAGCAGGCCGTAAACCAGCATGGCAATGCCAAGGGAATACTCGTGGAGGCCGAGCTGGAGAAGGGTACGCAAAGCGTGGGCGCCATCCAGAAAACCGATGCCCAAGGGCGCTTCCTCTTCAACATTCCCGCCTTCTATGGCGATGCCATCCTCTTTATCAAGGCTTACAAGGAGAAAGACTCCGCACGCTATGCCATGTCGGCCGGACGCGACAAGCACTGGCGCGACGAGCGGGCCTATCCCGAATTCTATGTCAAGCGCGACATGTTCTATCCTGTCTTCGCCAAACCGTATAGTTGGTATCAGACCCACCAGCCCGAGCCCGAACTCGCCTTGCCGGGCGGATTCGACGAGAACGGTGGTGGTGCTCCCGCCAACAGCCGCCTGGCCGGCGAGCACCAGCTCGGCACGGTGAAGGTGATTGCCAGTACGCGAACGAGGCGGGGCATTGCCTATAACAAGCCGGCGCAGGTGCTCGACTTTTATTCGCTCTACAATCTCGTCACCGACTATGGATTGAGTTTCGGCATCTTCGAGGCAAACCAGTTCCCCATGCAGGCCGCCACCTATTTATATGGTAATCTGGGCATGAACCGCCGCATCAACATTCGTGCGATGATTGACGGAACATCCTTCTTCCGCAACTATGAGCACACCAGCATGGAGTACGACCGCCTGCAGACGCCTACGCTCATCTTCGACAAATTGCGCATCGACCGCCTCGACCAGGTGAAAATCTACACTGACTATGAGCCACGCCTTGACGACGGCATGGTGTTCCACGTCAACAGTCCGTCGGTGACGATGCTCTTCGAAACCTTTCCCGATGATGGCAAGCAATACAGCTATCGCGACCGACGCTACGTGATGCAGGGCTTCGCGGCCCCTGACGAGTTCTATTCGCCCGACTACAGCCAGCGCAAGCCCGACAATGCCAAGGATTACAGGCGCACGCTCTATTGGAATCCCAACGTGGTCATTGCTCCGGGAAAGCCCTTCTCGGCTACGCTTTACAACAACGGGCGTGACACGAGGGTGAAGGTGAGCCTGGCGGGCATCACTCCGGACGGGCGCGTCCTGCTCGGCGAGAGTGGCAAATAGGGCGTGGTGTGGCTCTTCCGCATGGGGTGAGTGTACGATTTTACTTTGATTTGAATGTTTTTCACAGCGGGGAAAGCTGTTTTCCCCTTACCTTTGCCCATGATAAAACATTCTTTACCGAGTAAACACTCACCTTCAAACTTAAAAACAGAAAACAAAAAAATGACAACCATGCGGAAGTATCTTCTCCTCATCACTCTGCTGTTGGGCATGCTCAGCGCCGTAGCACAGAAACGGGCCGTGTTTATCACGGCCGGACAAAGCAATGCCGACGGACGGGAATATGTGGCCAATTTGCCCCAGTATCTGAAGTCGGGACAGTATCATCACCTGCGCTTTGCCAATGTGACGGACTCCGCCCCATCGGCCTTTGCTGACCGCGACCTGCTCGGAGGCAAGCGCTATGCTTTCCAAGACGTGTGTAACTACTGGATCGACCAAGTCTCGAAACAAGATTTCTATGCCGTCAAATGCACGTATGGCGGTACGGCCATAGCTTTGGGACAGACGGCGCCCAAGGTGCCGGTGTGGAATGCAAGTACCCAATATGTTGATACGGCGCGAGCCTATCGTGGACAAATCGCCGGGGGCGAGGGCGCGTGGCCCTTTGTGGAGGGCAACTCGCTGGCCAAATCGTTTGCGTCGGGATTCTCGGCTCTTGCCGACGGGGAACTCTCGCGGCTTGCCGACGGATATGAGGTGAAGGCCATCATGTGGCACCAGGGCGAGAGCGACCGCAAGGCGGCGGAGCAATATTATGAAAACCTGAAGACGCTCATTGCCTATATGCGCAGGGCCATCTATGAGAAGTCTGGTGATGCCAAGGCGTTGCGCACGCCGTTCATCATGGGAACGGTGTGCAGGAAGAGCACGCAGTATAATGCAAAGGTGGAGGAAGCGCAACGCAGGATAGCCAATGAGGACGCCGACGTTTACCTCATCGACATGAGCCGGGCGTCGCTTCGGAGCGACAATCTGCACTTTGACTCCCTGTCCACGGAGTATCTGGGCAAGGCCATGTACAATGTGCTGGTGAAAATAGGGGCCGTGGAAGGCGACACCGTGGCTACGGGACTGCCCTACAGGGAAACTCCCTCGCAATGGGCCGGAGATGACTTCAGTGCGGCTCGCGTGTGGGATTTCACCAAGCCGTGGAGCGAGGCGTCGGTCGAGGCGCTCAAGGCTGATGCCGACCACTGGTGCGCCCGCTCGGGTTGGGGGTATAGATACACGGATGCCATGAGGCAGAGTGCCGAGCTGCACACGGCGGCGGGCTATGTGTTCCCCGAAACCCAAGGGCTTTACTTCAGCGGGGTGGGAAACCGTGCATGCATTGATCCGGGAAAGAACATAGGCCTTTATGGCGGCAATTTCACGCTGACCATTCCGCAGGTAAAGCCGGGGCAGTATGTCATCATCGAGTCGGTCACGGCACGTCAGGGCACGGCACGTGGCATCGTGCCTGACGAGGCGAGCCGTAGCAGTCTTGACTCCATCCAGGGAGGCTATGCCTCGACCGAGCGGATGACCAACGTCTGGTGGATTCAAGACACGTTTGAAAGTCCGGTGGATGCCTCGTTTCAGGCCACGGCCGGACTCTACATCTACCGGATTTGTGTTGCCGATGCGATGCCGGCCACGGGTGTGCGCCCCCTTGGGGCTGGCATCGGCGGAGATGAGGGACGCTGGTATACACTTTCGGGTATGCTTGTCGACGCTCCCGAAGCGGGGGGCGTGTACATCCATCGGGGCCGGAAGGTCCTTCTCAGATAGCAGGAAAGTGGGAAAACAATGCCGCATAGGGATTTTCCTACATGAAAATAGGGAAAAGATATTTGGAATCTTTTCCCTATTTTCGTATCTTTGCAGCAAGCATACTGGGAATGTCGCGTGTGGAGGCGCCTGTCGCGTCGCCTGTGCGAAACTGGGTATGAAAGCAATAAAAAAAATGATAGCGATGAGAAAGTACATGGTTTGGGCCGTCTCGGCAAGTCTGTTGCTTGCCAGTTGCGACACGTATACGGCATCGGGAGCTTATGTCGGAGGAAGTTTCGGCTCCATTCTTGGTTCGGCCATCGGCGGATTGAGCGACGGCCCACGCGGTTCGGATGTGGGCACCATCGTGGGCATGGTGGGTGGCGCCGTGGTTGGCGCGGCCATTGGCAACCAGGCCGACCAGCAACGGCAGGCCGACCTTGACCAGTATCATCACGACAAGGCCGAGCGCCAGCAGGCGCGGCGCCAGCGGCAGGCCCGCCAGCAGGCGGATTCGGCCTATGGAGACGAGCACCAGACGTATGAGCAGAGCGGGGCCCAGGGAAGCGGATTTGATTCGACAAACAGTGGCGACGACCGTATCTACGACTTCAACGGAAGCGACTACAGCGGTGACTATAGTGCCCAACAGCCCGTGACTACCAATCCCGATGAGTCGAACGTGGAGGAGATGACCGACGGTCTGTCGTATCAGCCTAATCTTGTGGTGCGCAATGCACGATTCGTAGACGACAACCAGGACGGGAAACTAGGTGCCGGCGAGGTGTGCAAGATCATCTTTGAGGTGGTGAACAAGGGGCAGAAGGCCCTCTTTGATGTGGTGCCCACGGTGGTGGAAACCACGGGAAACCGGCACATCTATATTTCGCCGAGCATCCATATTGAGAAGATTGAGCCCGGCCGGGGCATCCGCTATACGGCCGTGGTACGGGCTGACCGCCGACTGAAGAAGGGCTCGGCGCGATTCTGCGTCAGCGTGGTGCAGGGCGGTCATTCCATCAGCAAGGTGAGCGTGTTCAACATTCCCACACAGCGATAGTCTCTTGCCGATGAATCTACGTCCTCTAGCTTTCCTTGTCTCCTTCTTGTTGCTGTCTGTCGGGCTGTCCGCGCAGCCTCTGTTTCATAGTCGGAGGCTCTCGGTGGTAGACGGCTTGGGGGGCAACACCGTGAAGGCCATGGTGCAGGACCGTGATGGATTCATATGGATGGGTGGAACGGGGGGCTTGAGCCGGTATGATGGTTACGCCTTCGTTGATTTCACACGCACGGGCATCGATTCCAATGCGGGCACTTCGCGCCACATTGGATTGCTCGACTATGATTCCAAGAATCATCTTCTTTGGGTGACGTCGTCCACCTACACTCATTCCTTGCTCGACCTTTCCACAGGGCGCTATGTCGACTACACGGGCCGTGGCGACGCGGGGCGCAGCTTCCGGAAGTATTATTTTGCCAATCCCGACATGTGGCTCTATACCGAGGGGTTCGGCATACGCCGTGTCCATTGCCAGGACGGGCAGTTTGCCACGACCGACTATCGGGCCATCCGTGATGTGGCCTACGTCTCGGGTGACGCCGACGGCAATGTCTGGAGCTATGGGGGAAGCCGCATCCAGCGCATCGATGCCAAGGGACGCAGTGAGGTGAGAAATCTCCGGTCGGCCATAGCCGACATGCGTGTGCGCGGCCGCCAGATAGCCGTCCTTACGGCCGACGGGCGTGTCCGGCTCTTTTCCACGGATTTCCGCCAACTGGGGCAATGGTCCCTATCGTGGCCTGGAGGGCGGGTGCCGCACATCACCCATTCGCTGATATGGCAGAATCGTTATTTGGTCTACACGCCCAATGGCGTCGTACAGGTGGACTTGCGTACGGGAAAGAGCAGCCGTCCACCCGAATTGCAGCTTCGGGAAGGCTTGGGACAAGGCTCGCTTCCGGGCTGGCAGTTTGTGGCTAACAGGTATCAAGGCACGCTTGACCTCTTTCCCGACCATGGGCCCATGCGCCGTCTCAATCTCTTCCCGGGGCTCGGGGCCAATGCCGAGAAGGGCCGCATCTTCAATGTGTTGCCTGCCGGAGCCAGTACGCTCTATGTCTCCGCTTACGGAGGAGGGTTCTTCGTGGTTGATTTGAAGACAGGCAAGGTCGTCCGTTACACCTCGCGTGACGCCCAACCCCTTTTCTGGTCAGACGAGATTTACACGCTGATGCGCGACCGGAGCGGATGCGTCTGGCTGGGCACGGCTGTGGCGGGAGTGGCATGCCTCGTCCCTGACCATGGGCCGAAAGCGGTCTATGTGGTTCCCGCACCTGCCGACGGCAACCCACGCGCCAACTATGTGAGGGCTGTCTTCCCCATGAAAGAGGGTGGGGTGGAGTTGTCTACGATGGACAACCAGCGCTATGCCCTCGACACCAAGACCCTGCGGACGAATCTCTTGCCCTCGTCGCGGGCCAATGTCTATGCCCGGTTCGTCGACTCATACGGACGAGAATGGGTCGGCACACGTGGCGACGGACTCTTCGTGGGGAGCGACCATTACAGCTCGTCGAATGAGAAACGGCACATTCCTGTCGATGATGTCTTTGATATTGTGGCCGATGGACGTGGCCGGATGTGGGTGGCTACATGGCGGGGGGGATTGCTTTGGACGCAAAATACCAACTCGGGGGTGCTGAAGTTTCATCGGTTGTTGACAGGCAGCTTCAACCAAAGCCGTATCCACGACTTGGAACTCATGCCCGACGGACAGCTCTTTGTGGCTACCTATGATGGTCTTTACGCTGTCGACACCCGCAAAAAGGCCATTACGGCCAGGCAGGTGAAGGCCTATAACCTAGGCAACGGGCAGTTGCCTGGAAATGAAATCTATTGTCTGCACGCCGCCCGTAACGGGCATCTGTGGGTGGGGTGCCAGGGATGGGGTGTGCTCGATTGCACCTTCTCGGCTGATTACACACAGTTGCATTATCGGGCCGTGACGCGTGACAACGGATTGGCCACCAATAATGTGGTCTCTATGGTGGAAGACCGGCGAGGCCGGTTGTGGCTTGGAACCGAGGAAGGCTTGTCCGTGGTGGATGGCCATCACTATGCCCGGTCGTTTCAGCTGAGTCCCTCGTTGCCCGGCAATGTGTATAGCGAGAATTGCAGCATGTTGCTTCCCGACGGCCGCCTGCTTTTCGGCACGCGTCATGGTGTCGTGTTGATAGATGCCGGAACGGGGACTGGGGCCGTGGCTGGTGCCCTCCGGTCGCCTCTGCTCACCGATTTCAAGGTGGGTGGAGTGTCCGTGTTGCAGTCAGATGGAGCGCCCCGTAGTCTCTCGCAGGGTGGCCGGAAGGCCATACGGCTTCATGCCGGCGATGATAATCTGGAACTGTTTTTCTCTAATTTCGACTATCGGGATGCCGACGCTACACTCTATCAATATTATCTCGAAGGGGCGGAAGACACGTGGCGGGAGCCAACAAACGGCAATTGTGCTACCTACAACACCCTTGCGCCAGGCACATACCGCTTCCACCTGCGCTCGGTGAATGGTCATCGCGTAAGTAGGGAACTCACGTGGAGCATTGTCATTCCTTGTCCGTGGTATGCGACGTGGTGGGCGATTGTGATTTATGCCCTCTTGCTTGGCGGACTGGGATGGTGGGCCGTGAGGCGTTGGGAAGTGCGTCAGCGTGTCAATCGGCAGGCCGACGAGATACTCCGTGAATATCATCCGGAGCAGTTGAGGGGGCAACGCGTGGCCCTCGTCATGGCCGAAGGGCGGCGGTTGAGGTTCTTGGCCAAGCATTGGGGGCCTTATTTCCATCTTTGCCGCTATGCGTCGGCCGACGAGCTCGTGGCCCGTGCCCCACAGGAAATGCCCGCCTTGGTGGTGTGCGACGCCCGCCTTTTGGGCGGAGAAGGGCTTGGAGTGGTGAAGAAAATGAAGGGAGAAAAACTGTTCAGCCATCTTCCCGTGATCATGCTGGCACCAAGAGACGACGAGGCTAGCCAGCTTACGGCCTATGAGAGTGGCGTTGACGACTATATGGCGGCTCCGCTCAACTATCATCTGCTCTTGGCCAGAGCCGTACAACTCATCACGTGGGCACGGGCGAAGGCTGAGGTCTCGCCTGTGGAGGCTTCGCTGCCGGGCGAGTCGTCGGACACAGCCTCGCAAGTGGCGGACTCAGAAATCGAGGGTACGGAGTTTCAGTCGGTACAAGACAAGCGCTTTAAGGAACGTTTGGATTATCTCATTGCGCAGTATCTTGGTGATCCCAACCTCACGGTGGACGTGTTGGCTGACAAGGTGCGCATGGGCCATACGCGTTTCTATGGCCGGGTGAAGGAGGTCACGGGGATGCCGCCCAACCGCTATCTTATGCAGGAACGCATGCGTGTGGCTGCCCAGATGTTGCTTGAGGGCGAGGCCAACATCAGCGAGGTGGCTTTCAGCGTGGGATTCCAAGATCAGAGCTATTTTAGCAAATGCTTCAAGAAGGCTTATGGCGTGACACCGTCGAAATATGGGAAGAAGGCTTGAGGCCATGTCTTCGAAAGTGAAGGTCGGCTGATAAAAAATGAGGAAGCGGGTTTAAGCAGGCCCCTTGTATACCATCAACCCCGGAACATCCTTGGTGGCGTGTTCCGGGGTTGATTATAAATAGAGTCCCTACGGACTTGCTTGTGTCTTGAAATGATTAGTGTGTCAGCTTCTCGGCTTCCACGGTGCGTGCGTCTGTAGGACCATAGAGACGGTAGTAGACGCGGTAGAGCGCATAGGGCCAGTTGGAATTCTCATGGTTCGGGTCAAGGCTCTTGGCCTTTTCCAGATCGGTCTCGGCCTCCTTGAACAAGGGTTCGATCTGCTGGCGTGCTGCTGGCGGAATGCGTCCCGAGGTGCCAGCCGCGCGCTCTTCGGCCCTCTGTGCCCGGTCGAAGAGGCAGGCGCCCAGGTAAGACAAAATCTGGGCATTCTCCGGCTGAACTTCGAGAGCCTTGCGGAAGCTTGTGATGGCCTTTTCAAGATCTTGTGCAATCATGTAGTTTTGTCCGCGGACGGCATGCACCACGAAGTTCTGCGGATCCTCTTTCTCCTTTTCGTCAAGCAACTTGTTCAGGTTGACGGAGTCGCGGCCTTGAGAGTAGAAGTTCACCAGCGTACCGAAGAGCACGGCGTTGGTGTGGTCCTTGTCGTAGAGTTCGCGTACCTTCGACGTGAAGTTGGCCGTGTCGGCGGCAGTCTTCAGCTGTGCCTGCATCACGCCAATCTTCAGGTTCAGGGCCTCTTTGGCCTCGTTGGGATCCTGCAAAGCCATGTCGGCATACCTCTCGGCGCGTGCGTAATCCTTGGCTTGGTAAGCATAGACACCGGCGAAGCGGGCCACCTGTCCGAAGAAATTCTGCTCGGTCTTCTTGTCCTGTCCGGCGAAGAGCGGGTCGTTGTCGCTGTCGAGGAAGGCGCCCCAGTACTTCAGCAGTCCTTGGTTGTCCTGCTTGCGGGCGGACTCCTGTCCGGCGTTCACCAGGGCGACACGCACGGGCCATACGCGTTGTGCGTTGCTTTGTGCGAAAGCCGGCTTCACCTTGCCCTTGGCATTAGGCAGCTGGTCGTATTTGTTACACTCGATGGCGCTGATCAAGGCGTTGTAGGCCCCCTCGTTCATGGCCAGGGTGTCAAAAGGCTCCAGTTTGTCCTTCTGTCCCAGTTGTTCCTTAGCCTGGTTGGCCAGCAACTTGGCATTCTGCTCGTCAAACTGCTTCATGGCCAAATCGACCAAGTGGTTGTATGCCTTAGCCTTTTCGGCGTTATCGGTCATACCATTCAGGTTCTGATTCAGCAGGGCCTGTGCCTCGCTGAAAGTTTTTGCGCCCAGCACAGCTTTGAGCTGATCACTGTTGCCGGCAAAGGCGGAGCCCGTGCCCAGCACCATCAGGGCGGCAATCATCAGTTTTTTCATATTCGTTGTTTTTAAAGGTTGATCACAATTTCGATGGATCATTTCTCAAGCGCAAATAACATCAATTTTTCTGATATCTCCACGCTCTTGGGTTGATTTTTAAGATTATTTTAAGCTCTGTAACATTTACGAAGGCCGTTGCAGAAGCCCGGAGGGGGGCTTGCTTTCCCCTCCGTGGCTTGCATAGCAGCATGTCTTGCTTGCCTTTTTCCCCTTGGCGTACTATTCGAAGTCCGTGTTGGGAGTTAGCGTTTCCGTGTCGTCGGCCTCGTCAAGGTTGTTGTCGCCCGGAGTCTCTTCGTCAGGCGAAGGCACCACGTCCCCGTCGGTCACGGGCTTTTGGCCCGCATCGGCCTGGTCGGCTTGGATTTCCTCGCTCTTCTTGGCCCATTGTGCGCGGCTCTGTTCCTCCACGGTGGCCTCAAGCTCGCTACTCATCACCTTGCACACGCTGGCAATGATGTCGTTCTTCTTTGCCAGGTTGATGAGTCTCACCCCCTGTGTGGCACGTCCCATGACCCGCACGTCCGACACGGCCAGTCTGATTACGATGCCGCTTCGGTTGATAATCATCAAGTCGTTTTGGTCGGTCACGTTCTTGATGGCCACCAGTCGTCCGGTCTTCTCCGTGATGCTAAGCGTCTTCACGCCCTTGGCTCCGCGGTTGGTAGTGCGGTAGTCCTCCACCTGCGAGCGCTTTCCATAGCCCTCCTCGCTCACGACCATGATGGTCTCGGTGTCGGGGTTGTTGACCACCACCATGCCCACGACGGCGTCGTCTCCACCATCCAGCCTCATGCCGATGACGCCTGTAGCCGTGCGTCCCATGGTGCGAATGGCGTTTTCATTGAATCTCACGGCCCTTCCGTTTCGGTTGGCCAGGATGAGCTCGTTGTGTCCGTTGGTAAGTCTGACGTCCACCACCTCGTCACCCTCGGCAATGTTGATGGCGGCCACGCCGTTTGCCCTGGGCCGGCTATAGGCCTCGAGGCACGTTTTCTTCACGGTTCCGTTCTTCGTGGCAAACACGACGAAGTGCGAGTTGATGAACTCGGCGTCGTTGAGTCCCCGGATGCGGAGCATGGCGCTTACGGCGTCGTCCTGCTCAATGTTGAGCAAGTTCTGTATGGCCCTTCCCTTTGAGTTCTTGTCGCCCTCGGGAATCTCATAGCACTTCAGCCAGTAGCAGCGTCCCTTCTTGGTGAAGAAGAGCATGGTCTGGTGCATGGTTGCGGGATAGATGTTCTCTGTGAAATCCTTGTCACGTGTGCGGGCACCCTTGCTTCCCACGCCTCCGCGAGCCTGCTCGCGGAAGTCGGCCAGCGGCGTGCGCTTGATGTATCCCAGGTGGCTCACGGTGATGACCACCGGGTCGTTGGGGTAGAAGTCTTCGGGATTGAATTCCTCAGACGAGTATTTGATTTCTGTACGTCTGTCGTCGCCGTATTTCTGCTTCACCTCCTGCAATTCGTCCTTCATCACCTTCTTGCAGAGTTCGGGGTCGTTCAGGATTTGGTTGTAGTAGTTGATTTTCTTTTCCAGTTCCTCGTATTCGTTGTGCAGTTCGTCCATGCGCAGTCCGGTGAGTTGCGAGAGCCTCATGTCCACGATGGCCTTGCTCTGCAGTTCGTCCAGGTCGAAGCGTTTCTCCAGGTTGCGCTGAGCCTCGGCGGGTGTCTTGCTGGCCCTGATGATGTGCACCACCTCGTCGATGTTGTCGCAGGCAATGATCAGACCCTCCAAGATGTGGGCCCGTTCCTGTGCCTTCTTCAGTTCGTATTTCGTACGCCGGATGGTCACGTCGTGCCTGTGTTCCACGAAGTATTTGATGCAATCCTTGAGCGTCAGCAGCCGCGGACGGCCCTTCACCAGTGCGATGCAGTTCACCGAGAAGCTGCTTTGCAGGGCCGTCATCTTGAAGAGTTTGTTCAGGATGACGTTGGCGTTAGCGTCCCTCTTCACGTCGATAACGATGCGCATGCCCTGGCGTCCCGACTCGTCGTTGGCGTTGGAGATGCCGTCGAGCTTGCCCTCCTTCACCAGTTCGGCAATATATTCGATGAGTTGCTGCTTGTTTACTCCATAAGGAATCTCCGTGATAACGATCTTGTCATGGCTTTCTCCGCTTTCGATTTCGGCCTTGGCACGCATGATGATGCGTCCCCTTCCCGTTTCGTAAGCCTGCTTCACGCCTTGGATGCCGTAGATATAGGCACCGGTGGGGAAGTCGGGCGCGGGAATGTATTTCATCAGTCCGTCGGTGTCGATATCGGGATTGTCGATATAGGCGCAGCATCCGTCGATCACCTCGCCCAGGTTGTGCGTCGGAATGTTGGTCGCCATACCCACGGCGATACCGTTTCCGCCGTTTACGAGCAGGTTGGGAATCTTCGTAGGCATCACCGTCGGCTCCTGCAGCGTGTCGTCGAAGTTGTTCATCATGTCCACGGTGTCCTTGTCCAGGTCGTCCATGATGTGTTCACCCATCTTCGAGAGGCGGCACTCGGTGTATCGCATGGCGGCCGGTGAGTCGCCGTCGATAGAGCCGAAGTTGCCCTGTCCGTCTACCAGGGTGTAGCGCATGTTCCAGTTCTGTCCCATGCGTACGAGGGCGCCATAGACCGAAGAGTCGCCGTGTGGATGGTATTTACCAAGCACTTCGCCCACCACGCGTGCGCATTTCTTGTAGGGTTTGTCGCTGGTATTGCCGATGCCGAGCATTCCGTAGAGGATGCGTCGGTGGACGGGTTTGAATCCGTCGCGCACATCAGGCAGTGCGCGCGCCACAATCACCGACATGGAGTAGTCGATGTACGACGACTTCATCTCTTCCTCAATGTTGATTTTGAGAATCCGGTCGTTGTCGATGGTCAGATTTTCATCCATTTCTATTTACTATTGTTTTCTGTGTTAAAATTCGATTTGAAGCCCTTTGCGTGCCCGTTACGGCATTTTGGCCTTCTTATTACCATGCAAATTTACGGCTTTTTTTTCAAATGGCGAAACATTCTCTCGTTGAATTTGTGCGTGTTTTCCATTTCGCAGCCGTAATCTTCCTGTATGGCGTGGTGTGTCGTGGGACGTGCGAAAACTCGCCATCGGGCCGGCCACGTGCGCTTTTTCCGCTTTGCGAGGGCGTGTAAGTGTTCCACGATGGGGTAAAAGGTCTGGTTTTTAACTATTTACTTGGTTGTTTCCCGTTTTTTTGTTATCTTTGCCCACGAAAACGTATTACCTAAACAAGCTGACATTGCGAATGAACTATAGACGAACCGCTGCCACGGCGATGCTTATGGCTTTCACGATGGTCCTTGCGGCCCAGACGCAAAGCGGGAAGGCCTCCTATTATTCGAGGCGTTCCACCGGCGCGCGTACGGCCAGCGGCGAACGCCTCCATCACGACAGCTTGACCTGCGCCCACCGTTTCTATCCCTTCGGCACCCTGCTCCGCGTGACCAATCTCAGCAATGACCGCACGGTGGTGGTGCGCGTGACCGACCGCGGTCCTTTCGGCCGTGGGCGCATCATCGACCTGTCTTATGCCGCCGCCAAGGCCATTGGCATGCTGGCCGCCGGTGTGGGACGTGTAAAGGTGGAGGTGGTGGGCAATGCGGGCGTGCCCTTCCGCAACAGTGACGAGATGAATTTGCCCAGGGTCGACTTCGAAGTGGCCGAGGTGGGCTACAGCTTCATAGATTCCTGGAAGGAGCGGGGAACCCCTACGGACGTCTCGGACGCCCAAACCGAGACCCAGCCCAAGACGGCGAAGGAAGCCAAGCCAGAGACCGCACACCCTGGAAAGCAACGTGAAACGCCACCTCGCAACAACACCCGGCGGCCCGGTACGACGGCCCGTGGGGCGGCACAGAAAGCCACGCCCAGTTCCTCGAAGGTTACTAATCGCTGGAGCAATGTGTTTGAGAAAATCAAGCACTGGGGCGAGGACCTGTTCTGACAATTATCAAGACGCTCCGTTGAGGCCCGTCGGCCAACGGGGCGTCAGTCATAAGAGAAAGCCGGTCTCCATGCAGGTGCAGTTCGCCTGCGCGGAGACCGGCTTCCCTCGTGTGGGTTGCGGTCAGCGGAAGTGTCCTTCCGCCCCCTTATCTGCTGATGACGGTCTTGGCCGTGGTCTGTCCGGAAGCCGTTGTCGACTTCACGATATAGATTCCGGGGGCCAGTCGTATTGAAGCCAGCGAGAGTGCCGAGGCCACCTTCACGCCGGCGGGAGTGAACACCTCGTAGGCGATGGGCGACTTGGCGCCGGATGTTGCGGTGATGGCTGTGGGCGTGTCCGAGTGATAGAAGTGGAACGTGCGCGTATAGGTGCCCGTGTTGTCATCGTCGCTTGCCGTGACGGCGAAGTCCGCAATGCCCTTTCCGCCAATGGCGCCGAACACATATTCGCCCTCGTGTTGGCCTGGCGTGCAGGTCACGTCGTCGGAGGCCGAGGCTATGTCGAACTTGGGATTATTCACATATCCGGCGAAATACGCCTTCAGATTCAACGTCAGCGGTTTGCCGTTTTGCAAGTCGAAGTGCGGCTCGGCCATATAGTTCAAGTAGTCCTCCAGGTTGGTATAGCCGTCCTGGTCAGGGTCGCCGTTGTTGTCGGGCGTGGCCGGGTCGGTTCCCCTTGCCTCCTCCCACCAGTCGGGCATGCCGTCTTGGTCGGTGTCGAATCCCTCGGGCCGGCAGGCCTCGAAGATGTCTAGCCCGTCGAAGCCATGGTTCGATTCGCTTTCCATGTCGATGATGCCCTCCATCTGTGTGTGCCATCCCTTGGCGCTTGTGGTCCGGTGGATGGTCTCGTCCACCATTCTCGTGTCGTGATTGTCAAGGGCGGGCTCGTTGGCACCCACGTCCGAGAGTACGTTCTTATAGGCGGCCCGTGCGCTTTCCACGGTGGCATAAGAGTCGAAGAAAGGCTTGTCCGTGTGGAACACCGTCCAGTCGACCACCTGTCCGTTGGTGAGCCGCTCCTTGTATGTGTTGCCATAGGCGTCGGCCTGTTGCGATCCGTTCAGGTTCTCGCGTATGTTCCCCTTCACGTAGTAGCTTTGCGAGCCCTTTCCCGTGCCCTCAAGGTCAGCCTGCAAGATGACCGTCTTAGTCGTTGCGGGCCCCATCTTGTAGTAGTTGCCCACGAAGTTCACCTCGTGCGATCCGCCGTCAGTGGCGCGGCTGGCCCAGTTGTACACCACATTATTAAATATGTCGTGGTGACCGTCATAGAATCCCGCTCCGTCGAGTCCTCCGCTCACTGACCAGTTGCGCCCCGCGTTGTGGGCCAGCAGGTTGTGGTGGAACGACCCCACGCCTCCGGCCTGTCCTCCGCCGATGGTGGCCGCATAGCCGTGGCTCACCAGTCGTCCGTCCTGTTCCCAGTAGTGGTTGTGTCCCGCATAGTTCAGCGCTTCCGAGATGAGAGTGCGCTGGAGCGTGATGCTGTTGGCGTTGCGGCTTGAGAATCCCTCGTCAATGGTCCATGAGATAGAGCAATGGTCCATGATGGCGTTATCGTTGCCAGCCATGCCCATGCCGTCGCTCGTTGCCGGATTGCCCGATTGCCTGTCCCAGTTGTCGCCACCTCCGAGCCTCAGTCGCAGGAAGCGCGTGATACCGTCCGAGGCCATGCCGAAAGCCTTGTCGCGCAGGGTGATGCCGTTGCCCGGTGCCGTCTGTCCGGCAATGGTGACATAGGGGTCGGAGCAGGTGAGCCGGCTTTTCAAGCGGATGAACCCAGCCACGTCGAAGACGATGGTGCGAGGCCCGTCCACCTTCTTGACGCCATAGCGCAGGCTCCCCGGCAGCGGGTTGGTGTCGTCGCCGTTGTCGTCGAGCGTGGTCACATGATACACCGTTCCGCCCCGCCCGCCGATGGCGAAGCGTCCGTATCCCTCGGCGCCGGGGAAGGCCAGATGGCGCGGGCGGAACACCCACGTGTCGCCAGTGTAGACGTTGCCCTGTGCGTCCTCTTCGTCAACGCGCCAGTAGTAAGTGTCCAGGTTGCTCGGCGCCTCCACCGTCTGCGTGGTGTCAGTGGCGCCGTCCTTCACGGCCAGCGGCTCCATGGCTTCGGGCGAAGTGCCCAGGTACACGTGGTGCCTGACGGCCGAAAGGGCCGGCTTCCATTTCAGCACGATGCTTCCCCCGTCGGCATCGGCGTGCAGGTCATAGTTGGCCGGCGACGGATGTTGCGCCGTGGTCTTCGGGTTGGGCTCGTCGAGCACGATGCTGTTGATGAACACCGTGGTGGTGCGGTAGCCCGAAGTGTAGTCCACGCCCGCCTCGGGCACGCTTCTATAGGCCACGACCACGTCCTTGCCCGCCTTGGCGTGAAACTTGACATACGACATTCCCGCGTCGAGCACGCTTTGGGCGCGCGATGTCTGCGCCACCCCCGTGGCCTTCTCCTCGCCGTCCACATACACGTTGAGAGGCGGCGCCGTGTAGCCGTCAGTGTTGTTGTGATAGGCCATGATGGAGTGTTCGCCCTCGGCCAGCCCCTTCAGCGTGATGGTGATTTCGGCCGAGCCCGCTTGCAGTTGCGGCGTGTTGTTGTTGGCGTCGAGCAGGTAGACGGCCACACCGTCGCCCACCAGCTTGCTGTATTTGTTTACGCCGTCTTTCCACCAGTTGGAGCGCAGCGTCTTGCCCGCCGAAAGAGGGCCGTTGGCAATCACGATGCGCACGGGGCCATGGGCGGACTCCACGTCGAGAGAGTCTTTCACGCCCTGCTTCACCGCCCACGGGGTGTATCCGGTCTCGGTGACTTGGGCGGGCTGGCGGCCGGGAAGGTTGAAGTCGACGCGCTGCGCGTGGAGGGGGAGGGCGCCGGCGAGGACAGCCGTCATGAGAAGTTGTCTTTTCATATCTTTAGGTTTCTTTTTTTTAGGTGTCGGCAATGCCGAGGCACAACAGTTCGTTGAAAATCAAAGGCAAAAATAAGGAAAAGCCCTCAATCGGACAAACGAAACGACTCCTTTTGCTCCGAAGCCGTACAAAAGTGAACTTATTCCGATAAAAAACTACCCACTCCCGCAAGCCGTCAGTCGGGCCGGGACGTGTCGCCGACGGCATGGCGCGTCCTTCCGGAGACCCTCGGAGAGAAGTTCTTTAATGATTATTGCAAAAAAAATGGGGAAAAGTTGCACGAGTTTCAAAAAAAAGCATTACCTTTGCACCCGAAATCAACAAAGAGCGGGATTTAGCGCAGTTGGTAGCGCACGCGTCTGGGGGGCGTGAGGTCGCTGGTTCGAGTCCAGTAATCCCGACGATTGATAAAACAAGCGACTGAATTTCAGTCGCTTGTATTTATTTAGAGTGTTATCGCTCGGACAAAAGTCGGACGCGATATTGGAAAAAGGAAATCATGCGAGGCCGTTTCAAAATATAGAAATGGCAAAAAAAAATATTTTTTTCGGAAAATGTGTAAACCCCGCAAGTAAGGACGGGTGTGACGTTATAGCTGAGGTCAAGTCGTGGACTCCTCCTAAACTTCATATAGGGAAGGAGACGTATGTCGACTTCACGGCCTACGACCCCTTGTGCGGAAAGATGAAGCGCAAGAAGATAATGCTTGGTCGTATAAAGGGAAGGAAGGCTCAGCGTGACTACGCTAATGGCATTATCCAACGTCTGACGGAAAAGCTGCTTGGGGGCTGGAACCCATGGATAGCGTCGTGTAGTGAGGCTGAGTACACCTCTTTCGAAGATGCTTGCAGTGATTATAAGATATATATCGCTCGGATGACGAAAGAGGGAAGCATGCGTGAGGAGTCCTTCGCCTCTTACAGTTCATATATGAGGATTTTCGAGTCATGGTCGAAGAGCAGGCTAAGGTATGTGTTCCAGCTGGACAAGAAGACTGTTGCCGAGTTTCTCGATTATGTTTTCATCGATAGGAACAACAGCATCCAGACCCGGAATAATTACTTAGCCTGGTTGAAGACTTTCTGCTCCTGGCTTTTGCAACGCGGTTTCGTCAACGAAAATCCCACAGCAGGACTTGTGATGATCAACAAACGCAACCGGAACAAGAACAGGACGGTGATTGGTGACGGCGACCTCAGGCGTGTGCACGACTATCTTGAGTTGAACAACCGGCACTTCCTGCTTGCCTGCTACTTCCTGCATTACATGTTCGTCCGTCCGAGGGAGATGTCGTTCATCAAAGTAGGGGACATCAACCTGTCGGGGCCTACCTTGAAACTTCATGGCAAGCACACGAAGAACGAGAGCGACGCGACGGTCACCGTCCCCAAGAAGGTAGTCATGCTGATGCTCGACCTCAAGGTGTTGCAGCAGCCTTCATCTTATTATCTGTTCTCAACGGACTGCAGGCCTGGCAGTGATCGCTGCAGTGAGAAACAGTTCCGTGACTACTGGAACAAGCATGTTCGCGCGGACCTATCGCTTCCGGTGGAATTCAAGTTCTACAGCCTGAAAGATACTGGAATCACCAACATGTTGAGGAAAAATATTGATGTCCTCTCAGTAAGAGACCAGGCGCGGCATTCGTCCATCTCCATCACGGACATGTACACGCCCTCCGTCAACAAGAAAGCCAGCAAGGCCATCCTTGACTATGAGGATGACCTTTGATGTGTTACAGCTCGTAGAAGTAGCCGGTCTTCTCGGGTTCCACGCCATCGTTGGCCACGGAGACCTCCACCTTCTCGCAGACGAACCTCTTGTTCTTGATGACGTAGATGCGCGACGGGTCCGGAATGTCCTCTGTGACGAATCTGACGGTGTAGACGTCGTGCGGGTCGGCCGCCGTGGCGTCGAAGCTTCTGACTCCCGCGTCCTCGAGCGACATCGTGTGCTTCCCGTCCCTTTCGTTGTATGCCAGCCTGCGGGGGAACATCCTGTAGTCCGTGTAGAGCACGGGTGCGCGGAACAGCTCCTCCTCCTCCGGGTTCTCCACGCCCGCGCATGTGGCCGCATACATGTTCTTAGACTCCCACTCCCTGTTTACCGAGTTGTTCGGGCGGAAGGCCACGGGCATCTGCCCGTCATCTTCTCCTTCGTCCTGCGCGGCTGTCTCCGCGCCCTGCATTGCGTCCTGTACGGTCGAGTAATACGCTCCGTCCTCGTCCTCCAGCATGGCCTCGTACCCCGCCTCCTTGTCGTTCGGCACCGAGGGCACGGTCACGAGCCAGTCTCCCACCTTGTCGAAGTCGTACCAGCGTCGCTCCTCCTTGTATGCGTCGTCGTTGTTCCTGCGCTCGTAGACCGCCGCCGGGATGATTTCCAGTTCCTGGAAGTCGTCGCTTTCCATATCCCGTATATAAGGATTGAAAAGCCCGCACCTCGTGAGCTGCCACGTCAGCGTCTCGTTCTCCGGGTCTCCGTCCTCTGGCAGTTCGGCCATGATGTAGTAGTCGTTCCTCCCCACGAGGAAGATGCGCGTGCGCTTCTCGCGGTCCGTCATGGCCGGGAGCGCCTTCCTCAGCGCGTCCTCGTTGTCGAAGCGGATGACGTCGAACTGCCTCCTCACGTCCTGCGTGATGTATTCCCTCCAGTCCCTGTTCGCCGACGCCCCGAGGTTGTATTCCACGTTCCTCGTGGCGAGGGAGTCCAGTCCGTCCTTGTCGTAATCCACGGAGAAGTCGTCTTCCGGAGCCACTGTAACCACGTCGTTGACGAGCATCTCGTTCTGTGCCACGAGGCGCACCGTCCTGTGCACCTCGTCGAAGACGAACGCCCCGTTGAAGAACTTGCGCACCTCGTCCAGGAACTTGTACACCGACCAGTGCGGCAGCGTATCCTTCAGTCTCTGCGTAGTACACGCGCTCACGATGACCAGGCGGTTCCACGGGTCCCTGTCGAAGTCGTTCCGTACTAGCTTGAACCCCTCGTACTCCAACACCTTCCCGAGAATGTAGAACAAGTACGGCTGTGGTGCCGGATGCAGCAGGCAGGGTATGTAGGGGTAGTTCCACCACGTCTTCCCCTTCCATTTCACGGGCGACCTCATCACTGCCACCCTGTTAGCCATCCTGTCGTTCGTCTCGTCCTCCACGGGCGCCAGCACGCACACGCCCCTCTGGCCCACGTAGTTCTCGTATGCCAGGTCGATGATGACAAAGTCCAGTTTCCCGTCCAGCGCCACCGTGTCCGGCAGCTGGTCTTCGAATGATTTCCCGTCCGCATGATAAGACATCCGCCCCCGCAGCCCTGCGTCGAGCACCACGGAGGGATAGTCGATTTCGTCGATGAAGTGTCTCTCGAACTTCGAGTTGTATTTGATTCGCGAGCAGCCTCCTACGATTTGCAGTTTCACCTTCTCGTTGGTGACCGACGTCACGGTTCCCTTGCCGGATATGACGAGCCTCCCTCCGGCATACAGGCGGCATTCCTCGAACCCGTGCAGCCGCTTCCCCACGTCGAGGCGTTGCATGTTTCCGAAGACCCTCCTGTTCTGTGCCACGGCCATGGGGAAGGTGATGTCGTAGGTGTATGTTCCCGAGTCCTTGACGTACGGGTTCGCATAAGTGATCTTGATTTTCTCCGATGTAAGCGGATAGGCCTTCTTTCCGTCGAGTGTGCAGATGATCATGGCTTTATGTGTTGGATTTTATTTTTTCGAAATGCTTCCTGCTCCTGTCGAACTCGTCCCAGTCTGGCATACGGCAGTTGATGTTCCCACTTTCAAGCAGAGCGCCGAGGCGGCCGATGGTGTCTCGGGCTTCCTGCAATGTTGCCGCGAGTTCCTGGTTGTCGTTGTTGATCACGACGGTGGGCTGGCTCAGGATGGGCGCGGAGCCCACGCCCATGGCTCTCGACACGTCCGCCGCGGTGAGCGCGCCGACGGTGTTGTTGCGTTGCGCCATGTCGATGAGTCGGAGTGCCGGCAGCAGCTGCGGGTTGTTCACGGCGTTGTGGTTGGCCACGAACTCGCCCTGGTGCACCACGCCGGCCTCGCGGCGGTAGCTGCTGCCGCCGGTGAAGCCACCCTCGTAGTAGCCGGCCTGCTGTGCCTGCTGCTGCTTCTTGATGGTGGCAATCTGCACGGCCCCGGCGGCCAGGGCGATGCCCGCCGCTATGGGCGCGAGCACGAGGTTAGCCGGGTAGGGCACGCCCTCCATGGCCGAGCCGTAGGCGGCGATGGCCGAGATGGCCGTCTGCGCGATGGCCTGCGCCACCTGCATGGCCGCCTGCTTCTTGGCGTACTTGGTCTTGATTTTGGCCACCTCCTTCTCCTTCTTCTCCTCCAGCTTCTTGGTCTTGGCGGTGTTGCTGCCAGCCCGCTCGATGAGCTTGTCGTACTTCTTCTCCGTCACCGTGACCTCATAGTCCGACTGCGCCGAGTAGTAGGACGACATGCCGTCCATGATGGACGACACCTGGTCGTAGGCCGCCTGCATCTTCGCCGCCAGTCCGTTGCACATATCGCCCGTGGCCTCTCCCATGGCGGCCATGGCCTCCTCGTGCGAGATGACGCCATCCTTCTCCATCTTCCTGATGTTGTCGAGCGTGGAGGAGAAGATGGTCACGTCGGAGGTGATGTAGTCCAGCACGCCCGTCCCCGTGGGGTGGTCGTTCTGGTAGTCGGCCTGTGCGTTGTTGGACGCCGTCTCGTAGGCATCGTGTGCGTTGCGCTTGAACTGCTCCCCCTTTGAGTTCTCCAGGCTGTCCTGGCTCTGCTCCTTGGCGTAGTGCAGGCGGATGGCCCTGAGCATCTCCTGGTACTCCTTTTCCTTGACGAGCCCCTTTGCGTGCAGGTCGTCGAGGCCCTTCATGGCGATGTCCTCCTGCTCCCTGGCCGACTTGCGGCCCCACTGTTCGCGGTACTGTTGAAGGCGCTCCTCGTAACGCTGTGCCAGTTCCAGACGGTGCCTCTCTTCCAGTTCCTGAATCTCTGCCTCGGTGTCGGCACGCTCCTCCGAGCCTTTTATCTGCAAGTCCTTCTTCTTATCGAGATAATCGATCTGCAGTTGGAAGAGAGCCTCGTTGGCCGCATCCTCGTTCTTGTATAGTCCGGAAGAGGAATCATAAAGCGCCAACTTCAGTTTCAACTGTTCCGCAGCATACTGCCTGTCGAGCTCGGCCACGTTCTGCTTGCTCTCGTCGCGCTTCTGCTCGAAGAGCTCCCTGGCCTGCTCGGCCTCGAGCTGTTTGGAAGTGTCGCCATACTTCTTGTAGACATCCATCAGGCTCTGCAGTCCATTGATGGCAATCTGCCGCTGCTGCCTGGTATACTCGCGATAGTCGATTTCGCCACGATAGTAGCGCAGCGTGTTCTCGGCCTGCAGCTGGTCGGTGGCGTTCTTGGCATCCTCTATCTCGGCCTGCATGGCCTCCCGGCGCTGCCGCTTCCGGTCTCGCTCGGCCTTGGCCTCTGCCGCAAGTCGTTTCTTCCGGTCTCTCTCCGACTCATAGTTGGTCGGGGCGTTGCTCCCGCCGCTTTTACCATCGCGTAGCGAAAGGTCGTCCTCCGCGATGCTCTTCCCGAACTTGTCCTGCAGTGTCTGGAGGGCGTTAGAGGCTTCTGTTGCTGTTTCCTTCAATCCGTCCAGGCGCGACTGCATGCCGGCAATCTGTCCGCCCATCATGGCATCCATGGCGCCGGTGGCCGACGTGCCCGCGCTCGTGGTGAAGGCAGGCGCGTCCCTGAGAGCCTCGCGCTGCTTCCTGGCCTTTTCCAGCGCAGCCTCCTGCTTGGCCACCTCCACCGTGGTGTGCGCTATTTCCTGCCCGAGTTTCTCCATCTCCTTCCTGGCACCCTGTACCAGGGCCTTTTCCTTGAGCTTGTTGATGTAGTCGTTGAGCAGCTTGGTGTTGCGCTTGTAGGCGTTGCCCTCGCCGTTGATGGTGGCCACGTAGTTGGGAATCACCTTCTGTATCTCGGCGATGGCCGCCTTGCGCTCCTTCACCGAGCGTGTGTTGTCGTTGACAATCTTGCGCAGCCTTTCCATTCTTCCGCCCTCTTCGGCAGCCTTCACCGCCGCCTCGTCCTCTACCTTGGCGAGCGACTGCAGCGAACGGCTCAGCTCGTTGTTGTGTCTTGTGAGGTCGATGACGACACCTATCACAAGTCCAATGGCGGCCATCATCGCACCATAGGGGTTTGCTCTGAGCACCGCCCATGCCTTCTTGAAAGAGAGCACCACTTTCTCATTCCAGAAGACAAGCAGTTTCGTCTTGATGATGGAAAGGTTGATGGCGATATTGTAGAGCACGATGGCCGCCGTCAGCGAGATAAGTGTAGCCCTCGCTTTCGCTACGACCGTAGCCAGAACACTTAGTACGTTGACGAGCAGCGACCCCGAAGTGATGCCCGCTTTTGCCACCGGATTCAGCTTTTGACCCAGTTCAATGGTAAGGTCATTGAATTTCTTTTTTGCTTTGTCTAGCTCGGCGTTGACGGTAGTGTTGTTTGTGTTGAACTCGTTCAGTATGGATTCTCCTTTCTCGTATTCCCTTGCCGCCAGGTTCTGCGCCGTGCGCACCTGGTCAAGGTGCGTGGCGACTGATGACAGCACGCCGACGGCGCGTGTTCCATTAAGATTCATCGATTCGAACATAGGAGCCATCTGCGCGAATCCTCCCTTGTCCTGCATGCTCTGCATGAACTCGAGCATGGCGGCGTTTGCATCCTTCTTCAGCAGGTCGGAGAATTTCTTCACCTCAATACCGGCGATTCCCGCAAACTTGGCCGGTTCCTGGAACATCTTCGTGATGAGTTGCGAGAACACTGTTGATGCGGTGGATTCCTCCTGCATGTTCTGGTCGAGCGCGGACGCGAGGCCCATGATCTGCGCCTGTGTCATTCCAGCCTGTCTTCCCACACCTGCGAGGTCGGCTGTGAAGTCGACGATGTATCCGGCGTTGGCCGACGAGTTCTGCGCCAGCTCGTTGATGGCCGAGCCTGTGGCGAGCATGGCCTGCTTCAGCCCCAGCCGTTCTTCCTCGCCGAAGACGTTGGTCAGTTTGCCAATCTTGTCAACGGCGCCCTTGCCAAGGTCGTCACCCAGGGCCACGTTAATCTTGTCGGCAGCGTCAACAAATTCTTCGATGTCCTCCTTGCTCTGCTTGCCCAGTCGTCCGGCCGCCCCGGCCAGCTCGTTGAGCTGCTCTCGCGAGGTGCGTGTGTCCATCTTTTTAAAGTCCTCGTTCATCTGCCGCACCTGCTCGTCGGTCTGTCCTGTGTACTTGCGCACGTTTGCCATGGTGTCCTCCATCTCGGCGTATGCCTGCGCACACTGGCGGATGGTCATCGTCAGGCCGGAGACGGCTCCGATGGCTTGTGTGAAGAAGCCCCAGTTCTCGTTGAAGAAGTCGGCCGTCTTCGCCCAGATGCTGCGAGTGGACGCAGACTTGGCCTTTGCTATTTCCAATTGTGTGTTCAGTTGCTTGGCCTGTTGTGTCAGCTTCTTGAATTCGTCTGAATCCTGTTTCGTATATTGAAGTCGATCATTAACCATTTCTCGCGCCAGTTCAAGTTGCCTTATCGACGAGCTCGAGACGCTCTTCAAGGTCTTGCTGATGATGTCATTCTCTTTCTGTATCTCTTCAGTAGACTTCTGACAATTCTTTATTTCGTTGTCGTACTGTTCCACGAGTGTGTTGACGTTCTGTTGCGATGCTTCAATCTGGCGGATGCGCCGTTGCACCTTTGCAAGGCTCTCCGACTGTTGCTTGTAAGGATCAGAGTCCGGAACGGCGCGTGCCATGGCGTTCTGCAAGGCCGAGCGTGCCTCGCGCAGTTGTTGCAGCGAGGCGTTGTCAATGTTGCCGAGCACCTGGGCCACGGCCTGCGACTCATTGATGAGCTTGCGCATTTCATCGGCGGTCACGCGCGTGGCGTCCGACATGCCGCTGATGCGCAGCTTGCACTGGTCGAGAAAAGTCTCAAGCGCCTGGTAGTCCTTCGGGTCAGTTGTCTCGTCCATCACCTTCTTCAGCGATCTCATGGCAGCCTTGACATCGCCTATCTTGGCATTTTCAAGGTTGGACAGGGTGTTGATGGTGCCCATCACCGTCGACTGGTAGGCTTTCGCTTCAGCACGTGCCTGCCGGAGATCCTTGGCGTCCTCTTTCGACCATGACGCACCGCTTTTCAGTGCGGCGGCCTTTTTTGCCTCTAGATCTTTGATCTTCTGATTGAGCGCGTCGAGCTCATTTTTCGCCTGCTGGGTGTTGAGCGTGATGACGGTCTGGAAATTCTGAGTATTGCTTGCCATAAAAAAGTGCTACCTTTGAAATTTCTTCAAAGGTAGCACCCTTTTCGTTGTCGGAAAAATACGCCTACAGGCCTTTCTCATCCCATTCCTTGACT
>CAYQUN010000039.1:0-21119 GCA_964420715.1 uncultured Prevotella sp.
GGTTTTGTTTTGTATTGTCTTCGGTTTGCACTACCTTTGCAATATGATTGTATGTATCGCAGAGAAACCGAGCGTGGCCCGAGACATCGCGCGAATCCTGGGTGCGACGCAGTCGCACGACGGATATATGGAGGGCAACGGGTACCAGGTGACGTGGACCTTCGGCCACCTGTGCACGCTGAAAGAACCCGACGACTACACGCCCATGTGGAAACGGTGGAGCCTGGCCGCACTGCCCATGATTCCGCAACGCTTCGGAATCAAGCTCATCGACGACAAGGGCATCAAGAAACAATTCGACACGATAGCGCGCCTTTACAGCAAGGCCGACGAAATCATCAACTGCGGCGACGCCGGACAGGAGGGCGAGCTCATCCAGCGGTGGGTGATGCAGAAGGCGGGGGTGAGGTGCCCCGTGAAACGGCTGTGGATCTCGTCGATGACCGACGAGGCCATCAGGCAGGGCTTTCAAGAGCTGAAGGACGAGCAGAGCTACCAGCCGCTCTATATGGCGGGACTCTCGAGGGCCATCGGCGACTGGCTCCTCGGCATGAACGCCACGAGGCTCTACACGCTGAAGTATGGACAGCACAGGCAGGTGCTGAGCATCGGACGCGTGCAGACGCCGACGCTGGCGCTGGTGGTGAACAGGCAGAAGGAAATAGACCGGTTCACTCCCGAGCCCTACTGGGTGCTCGCCACCATCTACCGCGACACGCAGTTCACCGCCACGCGGGGACGCTTTGACAGCAAGGAGGAGGGGGAGAAGGCCTTCGCCACCATCGAGGGGAAGCCCTTCACGGTGACGGGGGTGGCAAAGAAGAAGGGCGCGGAGGCGCCGCCGCGGCTCTATGACCTGACGTCGCTGCAGGTGGACTGCAACAAGAAGTTCTCCTTCTCGGCCGAGATGACGCTCAACACCGTGCAGGCGCTCTACGAGAAGAAGCTCACCACCTATCCGCGCGTGGACACGCAATACCTCTCTGACGACATCTACCCCAAGTGCCCGGGCATCCTGAACGGCGTGAGCCAGTCGGTGGACGGGGGGCGGCGCACCTACCTGGAGCTTGTGAGGGGGCTGGCCGCCATCAGCAGGCAGCTGCCCAAGAGCAAGCGCGTGTTTGACACGTCGAAGGTGACCGACCACCACGCCATCATCCCCACGGGCGTGCCGGCACGGGGCCTCACGCAGGTGGAGCAGCACGTCTACGACCTGATTACGCGGCGCTTCATCAGCGCGTTCTATCCCGACTGCAAGTTTTCCACGACCACCGTCACGGGGAAGGTGGAGGACGTGGAGTTCAAGGTGAGCGGCAAGGAGATTGTGGACCCGGGATGGAGGGCCGTCTACGCGCGCGGCGCCGGCAGGGACGCCCCGGCCGGCGAGGAGAGGCGGGCCGACGAGGAGCGCACGCTGCCGCCCTTCGCCAAGGGGGAGAGCGGGCCGCACACGCCCACGCTCACGGAGAAGATGACCACCCCGCCGAAATACTACACGGAGGCCACGCTGCTGCGCGCCATGGAGACGGCGGGGAAGTTCGTGGACGACGAGGAGCTGCGCGCCGCTCTCAAGGAGAACGGCATAGGAAGGCCGTCGAGCCGCGCGGGCATCATCGAGACCCTCTTCAAGCGCCACTACATCCGCCGCGAGCGCAAGAACCTGATGGCCACGCCCACGGGCGTGGAGCTGATCGACACCATTCACGAGGAGCTGCTGAAGAGCTGCGAGCTCACGGGCATCTGGGAAAAGAAGCTGCGCGACATCGAGCACCGGAAATACGACGCGGCCACGTTCATCCAGGAGCTGAAGGAGCAAATAGCGCAAATCGTCAACGACGTGCTCGCCGACAGCAGCAACCGCCACGTGGCCGTGACGACCGACGACGACCTGAAGAAGAAGGCGGGGAGGAAGAAGGCTCCCGCCCCGAAGGGCGTGGCGAGGAGGGCGGCCCGCAAGCCGGCGCCTCCGGTGGGCGACCCGGTGGGCAGGCCCTGCCCCCTGTGCGGCAGGGGGACGATCATCAAGGGGCGCACGGCCTACGGATGCAGCCGGTGGAGGGAGGGGTGCGCGTTCCGCCTGCCCTTCGGCCGGGGGTTGTGACTCCGCGCGGGGGAGGAAAAAAGAAAAGCGCCCTCCCCGCAAGGGGGATGGCGCTTCCTCACTCTGGCCCGGCAAGGCGGGCGCCCGTGCGGGCCTGATCAGAGCAGGGCGCGGAACTTCTCCTCGAAGACGTCCTTTCCGGCGGCACCCACGAACTTGTCGACGAGCTGCCCGTTCTTGAAGAAAAGAATCGTGGGGATGTTGCGCACGCCATACTCCATGGCGATGTCGTCGTTTTCCTCCACATCGCATTTCCCCACGACGATCTTTCCATCATACTCCCCGGCCAGTTCGGAGATGATGGGGGCCACCATGCGGCAAGGCCCGCACCACGTGGCCCAAAGGTCGACAACCAGGGGGAGGTCGCCGTTCTTGTAGCTCTCGAAATTGTCTTTTGTGATAGTTACTTCCATTTTTTCCTTTCCTTTGTTTGATTTGATGGTTATATTGAAATCTGATATTCCGTGACATCAAATACCGTGCCAAAAGCCGTTGGCGCGGCTAGTTGATGCGGTATGACATCTTCGGATTCCGGTTGATATAGCTGACCAGCTCGTGGCTGACGTCGACGCGGAGCCTTCCGGCCCTGAGGAGCACCTTCCGCCTGGAGCTGGCGTCCTCGATCTGGAAGAAGACCTCCGTGTTTCCCGGGTGGTCGGACAGGAGCGTGGTGATGTCGGTCACCACGGTGTCGTCGACGGAGTCGCTCGGCACGTCGATGGTGATGCGGTTCACCCGCTTGTCCTTGACCGTCTGGAGGTATTCGATGCCCTGTATGCGCAGGTCGTAGAACTTGCTGTCGCGGAAGCGCTTCACGCACTTCATCGTGACCATGACCGTGCATCCCTTGGCGAGCATGCCGTTCCATCGCCCCCACTCCTCGCCGAAGAGCGCGAGCTCGCCCGCCCCCTCGAAGTCTTCCAGCCTGACGAATCCGCAGGGCTTCCCGGTCTTGGTGAACTTCGACTTCACGTCGGTGACGATTCCCCCCACGACGATTTCCTCCTTCTGTGCCAGGGCGTCCTTGTTCTCCAGCTCCGGGCAGCGCGTGTTGCAGAGGTTGTCGAGCACCAGCTGGTATTCGTCGAGGGGGTGTGCCGAGATGTACATTCCCACCAGCTCCTTCTCGCGGTTCAGCCTCTCGATGTTGCTCCACGGCTCGCTTTTGGGGATGGGCGGCCGCGCTATCGTGGCGTCGTCCATCAATCCGAAGAGCGAGTTCTGCTGCTGGCGCTTGTCAAGCTGGTATTTCTGCCCGTAGCGCACGATGGTGTCGAGGAACGTCTCGCCCTTGGCGTTCACGCCGAAGAAGCTCTCCCGTGGGACGCCGAAGCTGTCGAATCCTCCGCTCACGGCCAGGCTCTCGAAGTCCTTCCGGTTGACGGCGGAGAAGTCGATCCTCTCGGCGAAGTCGTAGATGTCCTTGTAGAGCCCGTTTCGCTCCCGCTCGGCCACGATGGCGTCGGCCGCGCCCCCTCCCATGCCCTTGATGGCCGCCAGCCCGAACCGGATGGACCCGTTCTTGTTTACGCCGAAGCCCGCCCGGCTCTCGTTCACGTCGGGCCCCAGGTTCTTGATGTTCAGCGCCTGGCACTCCTCCAGGAGCTTGGTGATTTCCGAGGGGTCCGACCTCCGCCTCGTCATCAGCGCGGCCATGTACTCCGAGGGGTAGTGGGCCTTGAGGTAGCCCGTCTGGTAGGCCACCCAGCTATAGCAGGTGGCGTGCGACTTGTTGAACGCGTAGGAGGCGAACTTCTCCCAGTCGCCCCAGATCTTCTCGAGCACCTTCGGGTCGTGGCCGTTCTCCGTGCCCTGCTTGATGAACTTCGGCTTCATGGCGTCGACGATGGCCTTCTTCTTCTTTCCCATGGCCTTGCGCAGGGCGTCGCTCTCGCCCCGCGTGAAGTTGGCCAGCTGCCGGCTGAGGAGCATCACCTGCTCCTGGTAGACCGTGATGCCATAGGTGTCCTTCAAGTACTTCTCCATACACGGGATGTCGTACTTGATTTCCTCCTTGCCGTTCTTTCGCGCGATGAACGAGGGGATGTAGTCCATGGGTCCGGGGCGGTAGAGCGCGTTCATGGCGATGAGGTCCTCGAACACGGTGGGCTTGAGCTCGCGCAGGTATTTCTGCATGCCGGCCGACTCGAACTGGAAGGTTCCCACGGTGCGCCCCTCCTGATAGAGCTTGTAGGTCAGGGGGTCGTCAATGGGGATGGTGTCGAGGTCGACGTCCTCGCCCGTGGTCTGCTTGATCACCTTGACGGCCTCCTTCAGCTCGGAGAGGGTCTTCAGCCCCAGGAAGTCCATCTTGATCAATCCCGTCGACTCGATCACGTGTCCGTCGTATTGCGTCACCTGGCACTTCAGCCCGGGGAAGTCGGGGTCGTCGGCCGTCGAGACGGGCACCCAGTCGCTGATGGGGTCGCGGCAGATGATGAATCCGCACGCGTGCAGCCCCACGCCCCGGATGGTGCCCTCGAGCATCCTGGCGTAGCGGATGGTGTTGGCCTCGCGCGGGTCGTCGGACGATTCGGCCATCCTCAGCTCGGGGGTGCACTTGATGGCGTTGGCGAGGTTCATCTTCATGCCGTCGGGCAGGCGGTCGGGGATGGCCTTCTTCAAGGCGTTCGACCGCTCCAGGGGGAGCTTCTCCACGCGCGCCACGTCGGCAATGGAGTTCTTGGTGGCCATCGTGCCATAGGTGATGATGTGCGCGCAATTCTCGTGGCCGTACTTGTCCATCACCCATCGCAGCACCTTTCCGCGTCCGTCGTCGTCAAAGTCGGTGTCGATATCGGGCAAGTTCACACGGTCGGGATTCAGGAAGCGCTCGAACAGCAGGTCGTACTTCAGCGGGTCTATCTTCGTGATGCCCAGGCAGTAGGCCACCACGGAGCCCGCGGCCGACCCGCGTCCGGGCCCCACCCATACGCCCAGCTCCTCGCGTGCGGCGTTGATGAAGTCCTGCACGATGAGGAAGTAGCCCGGGAAGCCCATCGTCTTCATCACGTGCAGCTCGAAGTTGATGTGCTCCCCCACGTCCTCGGGCACGGGGTCGCCATAGAGCTTCCTGGCGCCGTCGTAGGCCAGCTTGGCCAGGTAGTCGGCCTCGAACTTGATGCGGTAGATCTTGTCGTAGCCTCCCAGGCGGTCGATGACCGCCTGCCCCTTGTCGGGTGGCAGCGGGTTCTGCCCGTTCTCGTCGGAGGTGAACTCCCGGTAGAGCTGCTCGGTGGTGAACTTGCCCCGCCACTCCTCCTCGGTGCCGAAGCTCTCGGGGATGGGGAAGAAGGGCATGATGGGCCCGTGGTCGATGCTGTAGGCCTCGACCTTGTTTAATATGTCGAGCGTGTTCGAAAGCGCCTCGGGAATGTCGGCGAAGACCTCGTTCATCTCCTCGCGCGTCTTGAACCACTCCTGCTTGCTGTATCGCATGCGGTTGGGGTCGTTCAGGTCCTTTCCCGTGGAGAGGCAGAGCAGGTGGTCGTGTGCCTCGGCCGACTCCTTGTCCTCGAAGTGGCAGTCGTTCGTGCACACGAGCTTGACCCCGTACTCCCTGGCCAGCCTGACCAGGACGCGGTTGGCCTTCTCCTGCAGGGGGTAGGTCTCGCGGTTGGCCACCACGCCGGGGTCCTTCACCTGGTGGCGCTGCAGCTCGAGGTAGTAGTCGTCGCCGAAGACGCTCCGATACCACTCCACGGCCTCCCGGGCGCCCTCGATGTCGCCCTTGAGGATCTTTGACGGCACCTCGCCGGCCAGGCAGGCCGAGCACACGATCAGGTCCTCGTGATACTTCTCCAGGTCGGCGCGGTCGGTCCGGGGCTTGTAGTAATAGCCGTCGACCCACGCCCGGCTCACGAGCTTGATGAGGTTCTTGTAGCCATGATAGTTCTTCGCCAGCACGATCAGGTGGTAGCCGCCGTTGTCGCCGTGCTCCTTCACCTTGTCCTCCTTGCGGTGGCGCGCCACGTACATCTCGCACCCGAAGATGGGCTTGAAAGGCTCCAGCCCGTCGGCCGCGCGCTTCTTGTTCACCTTGGCGCAATAGTCGGCAAACTCCTTGATGCCGTACATCACGCCGTGGTCGGTCAGCGCCATGCCCTTCATGCCGTCGCCGACGGCCTTGTCGACGAGGTTGGGTATCTTCGACATGCCGTCAAGGATGGAGTAATGCGTGTGTACGTGCAGATGAACGAAATCTTCCATGTATTTCTTTCCTGAAATTGCGAATTCGAGTGTAAAGTTACGCCTATTTTCGTTAATGACCAAAAGAAGGAAACGAAAAATTTGTTTCTTCCCTAAAAAAAACTTACCTTTGCAAACTGAAAGACGAACTCCTGACATGGGAAACAAAATTAGGAAAATCAAGAATATCAGAATCCACCGCGAGGGCAACGACCAGATCTTGCTCGGCGGTGTCGCCATAGCGGCCATCGCCATGCTGCTGTGGAGCAACTTTGACACAAAGGTTCCCTTTTGGTGCTTTGTAGTGGTCTTCGGCGTGGCCTACACCCTCGTGCTCAACTTCTACCGCTGCCCGAAACGCTTCCTGAAGGTGGAAAACACCGAGAAGCTGGTCGTGGCTCCGGCCGACGGCAAGGTGGTGGTGATCGAGGAGGTGGACGAGGACAAGTACTTCCACGACAAGCGCCTGATGATCTCCATCTTCATGAGCCCGTGGAACGTGCACGCCAACTGGTTTCCGGTGGACGGCAAGGTGAAGTTCGTGCGGCACCAGGACGGCAACTACCACAAGGCGTGGCTCCCCAAGGCCAGCGAGGAGAACGAGCGGGCCGACATCATGATCACCACGCCCGAGGGCGTGGACGTGCTCTGCAGGCAAATCGCCGGAGCCATGGCCCGCCGCATCATCACCTACGCCAAGGAGGGAGAAGAGTGCTACATCGACGAGCACCTGGGCTTCATCAAGCTGGGATCGCGCGTCGACGTGTTCCTGCCCGTCGGCACCGAGGTGTGCGTAAAGATGGGCCAGAGCACCACGGGCGACCAGACCATCATCGCAAAACTGAAATAAATGGGCCTGAAGAAACACATACCCAACTGCATCACGTGCTGCAACCTCGTCTCGGGATGCATCGCCACGGTTCTCGCGCTCAGCGCTCCCGAGAACGCGAAGCTGGCGCTCACGTGGATCATCATCGGAGCCGTCTTCGACTTCTTCGACGGCATGAGCGCGCGCCTGCTCCACGTCTCCTCGCCGATAGGCAAGGAACTTGACTCGCTGGCCGACGACGTCACCTTCGGCGTGGCCCCGTCGGCCATCATCTTCACGGAGCTGTGGGTCATCGAGTATCCGCCCGTCCTGGAGCCGCTCCGCCACATCATCCCCTTCGTCGCGTTCGTCATGGCCGCGTTCTCCGCCCTGCGCCTTGCCAAGTTCAACCTGGACACGCGCCAGGCCACCTCGTTCATCGGCCTGCCCACGCCCGCCAACGCCCTCTTCTGGGGCGCGCTGATCGTCGGCGCGCACGGCTTCATCGAGTCGCTCTCGGCGTGGGCCCTACCCCTGCTGGTGGCGATGGTCCTGGTCAGCAGCTGGCTCCTCGTGGCCGAGGTGCCCATGTTCGCGCTCAAGTTCAAGCACTGGGGCTGGAAGGGCAACGAGGTGAAATACATCTTCCTGCTCACCTCCATACCGCCCCTCGTCATCCTCCGCGTCTCGGCCTTCGCACTCATCATCGCGTGGTACGTGGCGCTCTCGCTCATCACCAACCACCTTGGCCGCAAACACGCCCGGAATTAGAAAACAACAACGAAGAAGATGGCCTTCCTGCAATTCCTCCTCATCATCATCCTGACCATGCTGTTCATGGCGGGCGTCTTCGCCTATCGCGTCTTCCGCCAGGTGAGGAACGCGACAAAGCATTTCCGCCGGCCTTTCGAGGGACAGGAAGGGCGCTACCGGCGGCAGGAGACCTTTGCCGACGGAAGCAGCATCACCGACACCCGACCGCCCGGGCAGGCCAAACAGAAGATCATACCCAAGGACGAGGGCGAATACGTGGACTACCGCGAGGTGTAGCCCGCCCCGCGCGCGCCGGCTCTCCCCGGAAATGGCGCCGAGGCGTCAGCTCATGAAATGGTCGAGCTGGCGCATGGTCTTCTGCCACCCCACCTTCCTGATTTGCTCGAACTTGTCGTAGTCGCTCCCGCTGAAACGCTTCATGGGGATGTCGACCAAGACGTCGGGCGGATTGATCTGGATGGCGCGACGCGCGTTCTGCGCGATGGAGATGGAAACGGTCTGGTTGAGCAAGGTGTAGTAATTCAGGTCGGGACCGCTCCCCACCGACAATAATTTGGAAAGGAACTGCAAGGCCTTCGAGTTCCTGATCTGATGAGCCTTCACGGCCTCGCGCCGCTCCCACATCCGGCCATAGTCGTGCCCGCTCACGTTCACCCCCACGAGCAGGTCGGTGCCCGAACGGCGGACGCGGTCCAAGGGGAAGGGATTGGTGATGCCGCCGTCGATGAGGATGCGTCCGGCGTCCTCGACGGGCGCGAACACGCCCGGTATGGAGATCGAGGCGCGGATGGCGTGCCACATGCTCCCCTTGGTGAACACGACCTCGCGCCCCCGCTTCCAGTCGGTCGCCACGGCGGCGAAGGGCACGGGCAGGTCCTCGATGAGGCGGTCGGGGGCGAAGCGCTTCATCTCCTCGATAATCCTCTCGCCCTTGACGAAGTGGGAAAGCGAGAGCGAGTAGTCCGTCAACTCGAATATGCGCTTCCGGTTGATGGTCTCCATCCACTCCTGGAAATCGTCCAAGTGGCCCGAGGCGTACATGCCCGCCACGATGGCGCCGAACGACGTGCCCGCCACCGACGTGACGCGGAAGCCGCGCTCCTGCAGGGCCGCGATGGCGCCCACGTGGGCCAAGCCGCGCGCCCCGCCACTTGAAAGGACCAGCGCCACGTCACGGCGCTCCTTCTTAAACAACCGCTGGATAATGTTCCTTGTATTCATAGGCTCTAGATATTTACGTTTCTTGCAAACCACGGACCGGAGCGCCCCCGCTCACGCGCGCTTGCCGTTGTGGCGATGGCACCAGACGGCGTGCCAGAAGCGGAACGCGGGCTCGGACAATGACTCCGAGGGAAAGGCGCGCAACATGCGGAAATCGCGGTAGAAGCGCTGCAAGTTGCGGCGAATCCGGAAGCGCCCCGACAACGAGCCGGACCCGCCCTCGCGCCCCTCGCCCGGCTTCCGCCACTCACGGCCGAACAGGCGGCGGTCCTTCTGCCCGAAATTCCCTCCCTGGATGATCTCGTTCAGCACCAGGCGGCCGCGCCTCTCGTCCTTCGCCGTGATGGCCCACGCGCCGTCCATGCCCAGCACGTCCTCCAAGATCCACATCAGCGCGCCACACAACTTGCGCATCCCCAAATACTCCAGGCGAGGCGTCCAACGCTCCTTCCTGCCCTCGCGCGGCTCGTCTTCGTCCAACGCGCGCATGAGGTAGAAGAAGTCAACGATTTGGCGCAGGCCGATACCCTCGAACAGCAGGTGCTTGTAGATATGGCTGAGCTGCAACACGACATTGAAATCATGTGTCGGGACGGCAATGCCCGCGCCCTTGCCGAAGGGCACCACATGGGCGAACTGGGCGTCGGCCCGCTCAAGGAAGAACTTCTGCAGGCGCCTGTTATAGAAGAAGCAATGCAGGAATTGGGGCCTGTAATGCATCTCCACGGCCGTGCCGCGCATGTTGGGGGCCTCGACGTGATGGTAATAGGCGCGCTTGCGGGGATAGGCGCGCTGGACAAAGCGGATGAGCTCCCTGACGGGCTCGTCGGCCTTCTTCCTCCCCCGGATGCGCGCGACGGCCTTCCTGACCACCTCGGGCACCTCTTTTCCCCACCTCACCCACAGGTCGATGTCGCCCGAGGTGCGGTGGTCGGGATGCGGATACATCAAGGCGTTCCCCTGCCCCTTGAGCAGGCAGCACTCTATGCCCGCCCCCCGGAAAAAGCGGAAAGCGCGGCCGACCCTGTCGTTCACCAAGAGGTTGGTCTTCACGATGTCGATCACGCCGTCTTGGAAATCCGCGAGCAAGTCCAGGAAGAGCGCCACGTCCCCGGGCTGCCTGACGTCAAGGAAGGCGGCCGCCATCTCCGCCTTGGCCGCCTGGTCCTTGGTTTCCCACAGGGGGGTGAAGAGCAAGCCTACGAGCCCGTCTATCGTTTGGTCGGAAGAGGCACGGAACACCTCCTCCCACTCGTCAAGGGACAACTTGGGAAGGGTGCCGCCCGTACCCAGCACGAAGCGCAACACCTGGAAGAAGACGCGCGTGGAATGATTCATCAGCCGAAGATTTTCTCCCTCAACACATGCCCGGCAAACACCATGTTGCCAACGATATAGCGCCGCCACATCCGGCGGGGCTCCCTGAGCAGCCTGTAGAGCCACTCCAAGCCCGCCCGCTGCCACGAGAGGGGGGCGCGACGCACCGTCCCGGCAAAGAAATCAAAGACCGCGCCTACCGTCCCCACGTGGCAGCTGACGTGGAGCTGGTCCCAATGGGCATAGGCCCACTTCTCCTGCTTGGGAGCGGTCATGCCGATCCATAGCAGGTCGGGGTTGCAGCTGTTCACGGCGCCGATCATCGCACGGTTGTCGTCGTCGCTGAACACGGGCTTGAAGGGGGGCGAATACACCACGGCCTCCAACTCCGGATACGCCTCCGCCATCTTCTTCTTCACAAGGTCGAGAATGGCCGGCGACGAGCCCAGGAACATCACCTTGGGACGGCGCCCCACCGACGTGCGGGCGAGCCGCCGCATCTCAAAGGTGAACAGGTCCCACCCCGCGACACGCTCACGTGGCGGATGGGGGTTGCCCGTCCAGCGGGAGGCCAGCACGATGCTCATGCCGTCGGGAATGAGCACGCCGCCACACGTCAGCGCCTCGGCAAAGGCGGCGTCACGACATGCTACATTATAGGAGTGGGCGTTGATGGTATTGATGAGAAGCTTCCCCTCGGGCAGGCTGCCCAAGGAGGCTATGTCGGGAAGCAACTTTAAGTTTTTAATTTTCAAACGGCTCATTTTGCACTTGCGTTCCATATATGGGACGACAAAGTTACGTCTTTTTATTTCAAAATCCATACCTTTTAAGATTTTTTTTCTATTTACAATGACGTGGGCTCGCGCCGTGGGAAAAATAGGAACGGAAGGCGGCGACGACGCTCGCGCCCTTTTACACAACCTGATGCGGTTTAGGAAAGTATGGGACACAAAACCCGTAAAAAAGAACATTGCACAAGGCGCTTTACTGTGCAAAACGGAGAAAAAGAAAATAAAAATAAAATTATTGCACAGTTTTTTTTGATTTGTGCAAAAAACACATTACCTTTGCACAAACTTTGAACTTTTGTGCAATGAGATCAACGCCAAGTTTCAACTCGCTCGTCGAACAAAGCATTAAAGACCATTGGGAACGGGACGCGCTCACCGACTACAAGGGGGTCACGCTCCAATACCACGACGTGGCACGCAAAATCGAAAAGCTCCACATCCTGTTTGAGCAAACCGGACTGGCGCAAGGCGACAAGGTGGCCTTGTGCGGGCGCAACAGCAGTATGTGGGCCGTGGCTTTCATGGCCACGCTCACCTACGGGGCCGTGGCGGTGCCCATCCAGAACGAATTCACACCCGAGCAGATCCATAACATCGTCAACCACAGCGAGGCCAAGCTGCTCTTCGTGGGCGACATCGTGTCCACCGAAATCAACCCGGAAAAGATGCCTGCCCTGATGGGCATCGTCTACCTGCCCGACTTGTCGCTGGTCGTCTCGCGATCGGAGAAGCTGGCCTACGCACGCGAGCACCTCAACGAGCTCTTCGGAAAGAAATATCCCAAATATTTCCGCAAAGACCACATCCACTACCACCAAGACCAAAGCGAGGAGCTCGCCATGATCAACTACACCAGCGGCACCACCGGATTCTCCAAGGGGGTGATGCTCCCCTACCGCTCGCTCTGGAGCAACTACGACTTCCTGAGCCAGGCCGTGCTCAGGGACAACGTGCCCTCGGGCAGCAACGTGCTCAGCATCCTGCCCATGGCGCACATGTACGGACTAAGCTGCGAATTCATCCTCGAATTCATTGCGGGCAACCACATCTACTTCCTCACACGCCTGCCAAGCCCCACGCTGATCGCCGAGGCCTTCAACGAAATCCATCCGGCGCTGATCGTCTCGGTCCCCCTGGTGGTGGAAAAGATCGTCCGGAAGAAAATATTCCCCGTGATAGAGAGCAACCACATCAGGCTGCTCCTCAACATGCCCATCATCCACAAGAAGGTGAAGGCGCACCTTTGCGACATGGTGCGGCGCGAGTTTGGCGGCAACGCCTACGAGGTCATCGTGGGCGGGGCCGGACTCAACAAGGAGGTGGAGGACTTCTTCGTGAGCATCGGCTTCCCCATCACCATCGGATACGGCACCACCGAGACGGGCCCCATGATCTCTTACAGCGACTGGAAGTCCTTCGCTCCCGGCTCGTGCGGACGCGCGGTGAAGCACATGGAGGTGAAGGTGGCCAGCCAGGACCCCGGAAACGTGCCGGGCGAAATCCTCACGCGAGGCCTCAACGTGATGTCGGGATACTATAAGAACCCCGAGGCCACCCAGGCCGTCATCGACCGTGACGGGTGGTTCCACACCGGAGACCTGGGCACCATCGACGAGAAAGGCAACCTGTATATCCGCGGACGAATCAAGAACATGCTCCTCGGGGCCAACGGGCAGAACATCTATCCGGAGGAAATCGAAAACAAGCTCAACTCCATGGCCATGGTCAACGAGAGCCTGGTGCTGCAAAAGGAGAACAAGCTGGTCGGACTCGTCCACCCCGACCTGGAAGAGGCTCACGCGCTGGGCTTCTCCGACAAGGACATCGCCGACGTCATGGAGCAGAACAGGAAGGCGCTCAACGCGCAGCTGCCTCCCTTCTGCAAAATTTCAAAAATAGAACTACACGAGAAGGAGTTTGAGAAAACTCCCAAGAAATCTATAAAACGATATCTATATCAGAACGCCATTTAATTATGGAGATACCATCTTTTAACGAATTAATCGAAAAGAGCATCGTCAAGCACTGGGACCTCGATGCTCTAACCGACTACAAGGGCACTACCTTGCAGTATCACGATGTAGCTCGAAAAATCGAGAAGTTGCACATCATGTTTGAGAGCAGCGGTGTGGTGAGAGGCGACAAGATTGCCCTCTGCGGCCGCAACAGCGCCAATTGGGCCGTGGCCTTCCTGGCCGTGCTCACATACGGCGGCGTGGCCGTCCCCATCCTTCACGAGTTCACCCCCGACCAGATCCACAACATCGTCAACCATAGCGACGCCAAGCTGCTCTTCGTGGGCGACGTGGTCGCCACGCAGGTGGACGCCACCAAGATGCCGCAACTCGAAGGCATCATCTACATCCCCGACTACTCGCTCGTGCTGTCGCGCACTGACAAGCTCACCTTCGCACGCGAACACCTCAACGAGATGTTCGGGAAGAAATATCCCAAATTCTTCCGCAAGGAGCATGTGCACTACTATCGCGAGAACAACCCCGACGAAATGGCCCTGATCAACTACACCAGCGGCACCACCGGATTCTCCAAGGGGGTGATGATTCCGTACAGGGCCTTGTGGAGCAACGCCGACTTCGCGCAATCCGTGCTGGCAAAGGAAGTCAAGGACGGCGACAACACGATCAGCATCCTGCCCATGGCGCACATGTACGGCATGTCGTTCGAGTTCATCTTCGAATTCCTCAAGGGCTGCCACATCTTCTATCTCACACGGCTCCCCTCACCGGCCATCATCGCACAGGCCTTCGCCGACATCAAGCCGGTCATCATCATCGCCGTGCCATTGATCATCGAGAAGATTATCCGCAAGAAAGTGTTCCCCAAAATCCAAAACAACCGGATGAGGATGCTCCTGCACATGCCCGTCATTGCCAAGAAGGTGCGGGACAAGATCGAGGAGCAGGTCAGGAACGCCTTCGGAGGCAAGATCTACGAAATCATCGTCGGAGGAGCCGCCTTCAACCAGGAGGTGGAGACTTTCCTCAAGCAGATCGGATTCCCATACACCGTGGGCTATGGCGCCACCGAGACGGCTCCCATCATGTGCTACGCTGACTGGCACACCTTCGTGCAGGGCAGTTGCGGACGCGCCGCGCTCCACATGAAGATACGCATCGACAGCCAGGACCCCGAGAACGTGCCCGGAGAGATTCTGGCCAAGGGGCCAAACGTCATGCTGGGCTACTACAAGAACCCCGAGGCCACCAAGAAGGTCCTCGACAGCGACGGATGGTACCATACGGGTGACCTGGGTACCATGGACGCCGATGGAAACGTGTTCATCAAGGGACGCTCGAAAAACATGCTGCTGGGTGCCAACGGGCAAAACATCTACCCCGAGGAAATCGAGGACAAGCTGAACAGCCTGGCCCTGGTGAGCGAGAGCGTCGTCATCCAAGAGGGCGAGAAACTGGTCGGACTGGTCTATCCCGACTATGACGAGGCCAAGACGCTCGGACTCTCTCAAGACGACATCGAGCACATCATGGACCAGAACCGCGTGGAGCTCAACAGCATGATGCCGGCCTATAGCAAGGTCTCCTCTATACGCATACAAAACGAGGAATTTGAGAAGACGCCCAAGCGGTCCATCAAACGGTATCTTTACCAATCATAATTCCGCTCACCCCCCATAACACAAGAAGTGTGCCCCAGGAGCCAATTCCCCGGGCACACTTTTTTTTCGCCTCGACGCTTCTTTTTCCGCCTCGACGCGCCTTCCTCCTTGCCACACCCCCTCCTCCTTGCCACGCCACCGGCACGAGCCGCCACAACATTCCGCATGAGAAGCCCACAAGAAAAGCCCCGCAAGGGGGATATACAGGCAGCAGAGGGGGGAAAAAATAACATCAGGGGGGAAGGGGGACGGGCGTCCGCGCTTACGCCCGCTACTTCTTCTTCAACTCGTCGAAAAGCCCGCGCAGCTCGGCCCGCGAAACGCCCATAGCCACAAGGGCCTCGAGCGACTTGCGCGCCTCCCGCTTGCGTCCCAGTGCGATTTGCAGGCCCGCCAATTCAATCCTGTAGTCCGCATTGGCGGGGTCCAGGGCCACGGCCCGCGCATAGTCGAACTCGGCCGCCTCGGCCATGCCACGCTCCTTCTCCACGCCGCCAAGCGCGGCATAGGCGACAGCGCTGTCGGGATGAGCCTCGACAAGCCGGTTGAGCCCGTCAAGGGCCTCGGTGAAGTGGCTATCCTTCTGATTGAGCAGGGCCAAACCCAACTGGGCCTCAAAGTTGCCGGGAACCACCTGCAAGAGGTTCTGATAGTCAAGACGCGCGAAGTTGTATCGGCGCAACTTCTCGTTGACGTAGGCCCGATAGAAAAGTCCGGCCACATTGCGGCCGTCAAGAAAGAGCACCTTGTCGAGGTCGTCCTTGGCATACTCCCACTGCTCCAGCCGGATGTTCCACGCCGCCTTCTTCAGGCGCAGGTCGATGCTGTCGGGATGATAGGCCAACACGTCGGTAGCCCGGGCGAGGCTGTCGCGCAACGCCGATCCCGACTCTTGCGCCGGACAGCATGCGCAAGCCAAGACAACCACGCCCGACACAAGCGTCCTCATGAGCCACGGGGCCGGGACGGGGGATGGTGTGAAAAGCTTTTTTCCCATTTTCATTGCGATGGCAAAGGTAGGGAAAAAAAACATAACGGCGACATTTTGACGACTTTTCTTCACAAAAAATAAATAAACAGACGTTTTTTTTTGGCGTTATCTTACAATTTTAATACTTTTGCAAGCAAGTTTCGCATCGGCCTCGTTTGTCTCGAGGGGTGCGGGGCATTACTAAAAAAAACAAAAATGAAGGTATTGAAATTTGGCGGAACATCGGTAGGTTCCGTAAAGAGCATTCTGAGCTTGAAGCGAATTGTGGAAAACGAGGCCAAACGGCAGCCGGTGGTAGTTGTAGTATCGGCACTGGGCGGCATCACTGACAAGCTCCTGTCCACGGCCCGGTTGGCGCTGGACCACAACGAGAATTGGAAGAGCGAATTCGACGCCATGGTGGACCGACACCATTCCATGATTGACAAAATCATTGACGACACAACCCTTCAAGAATACTTGTTTGACAAGGTTGACGCCCTCTTCGACCAGCTGCACAGCATTTACTACGGAGTCTACCTCATCCACGACTTGAGCGAGAAGACACAGAACGCCATCGTCTCCTACGGCGAGCGCCTGTCGAGCAACATCGTGTCGACCCTCATCCGTGGCTCACGATGGATGGACGCGCGCGAGTTCATCAAGACCGAGCGGCGCAACGGCAAAAACATACTCGACAGCGACCTCACGAACCAACTGATCAAAAAGGCCTTCGCCGACAACCCACGCGTGGCGCTCGTGCCGGGATTCATCAGCCGCGACCGCGACACCGACGAGATCACCAACCTGGGGCGCGGCGGCAGCGACTACACGGCCGCCCTCATCGCGGCCGCCCTTGACGCCGAGGTGCTCGAGATATGGACCGACGTGGACGGGTTCATGACGGCCGACCCGAGGGTCATCTCCTCTGCTTACACCATTAGCGCGCTCAGCTACGTCGAGGCCATGGAGCTGTGCAACTTTGGCGCAAAGGTCATTTATCCACCCACCATCTACCCCGTATGCGTCAAGAACATACCCATCAGGGTGAAGAACACCTTCAACCCCGACGCTCCGGGCACCATCATCAAGCAGAAGATCAATGACGACAACAAGCCCATCAAGGGCATCAGCTCCATCAAGGGAACCGCTTTGATCAATGTTTCCGGACTGTCCATGGTGGGCGTCATCGGAGTCAACAGGCGCATCTTCACACGCCTGGCCGACAACGGCATCAGCGTGTTCATGGTCTCGCAGGCGTCGTCAGAGAACTCCACGTCAATCGGCGTGCGCGAGGAGGACGTGGACGAGGCCGTGACGGTGCTCAACGATGAGTTCCGGTCCGAAATCGCCAGCGGCGCCATGTTTCCCATGCATGTCGAGCAAGGACTCGCCACCGTCGCCATCGTGGGCGAGAACATGAAGCACACGCCGGGCATCGCCGGAAAGCTCTTCGGCACGCTCGGACGAAGCGGCATCAGCGTCATCGCCTGCGCACAGGGCGCCTCGGAGACGAACATCTCGTTCGTGGTCAAGGCCGACGCGCTGCGCAAGGCGCTCAACGTGCTCCATGACAGCTTCTTCCTCTCCGAATACAAAGTGCTCAACCTCTTCATTTGCGGGGTGGGCACCGTGGGCAACAAGCTCATCGAGCAAATAAGGAGCCAGGCCGCCGAGTTGCAAGAAAGAAACCGGTTGAAGCTGAACGTGGTGGGAATCGCCTCGTCGCACAACGCCATCTTCTCGCGCGACGGCATCGACCTGGACAACTACCGGGAACACCTGAAGCAATCCGAGCCCAGCAGCCCCGAACTGCTGCGCGACCACGTGCTGGCGATGAACATCTTCAACAGCGTGTTCGTCGACTGCACGGCCAGCCACGAGATTGCCGACTTATACCCCAGCCTCCTCGAACACAACATCTCGGTCGTGGCGGCCAACAAGATCGCCGCCTCGGGCGACTATGACAACTACGTCCGGCTAAAGCGCACCGCCCTGACGCGCGGCGTGAAGTTCCGCTTCGAAACCAACGTAGGCGCCGGCCTGCCCATCATCGGAACCATCAACGACCTGAGGAACTCGGGAGACAAGGTGCTGAAAATCGAGGCCGTGCTCAGCGGAACGCTCAACTTCATCTTCAACGAGATCTCCGCCGACGTGCCCTTCTCCGAGACGGTCCGGCGGGCCAAGGAGCAGGGATATAGCGAGCCCGACCCGCGCATCGACCTGAGCGGCACCGACGTGATACGCAAGCTGGTGATCCTCTCGCGAGAGGCCGGATACAAGGTGTCGCAGGACGACGTGGAGAAAGAACTCTTCGTACCCGACGAATACTTCCACGGCAGCGTGGCCGACTTCTGGCGGCGGCTACCCGAGCTGGACGCGCCCTTCGAGGAGAAGCGACGCAAGCTCGAGGCCGAGGGCAAGCGGTGGCGCTTCGTCGCCACCATGGACCACGGCAAGACCAAGGTGGCCCTGCAGGCCGTAGGACAACACCACCCGTTCTACGACCTGGAGGGCTCTAACAACATCGTGCTGCTCACCACCGAGCGCTACCGCAAGTACCCCATGCTCATACAGGGCTATGGCGCGGGGGCCGACGTGACGGCGGCCGGAGTCTTCGCAAACATCATGTCGATTGCAAACATCTGACAAGGCCATGAAGCACATCATCATTCTTGGCGACGGCATGGCCGACCACTCCGTGGAGCGCCTCGGGGGGAAGACGCTCCTGCAATACGCGCACACCCCCTATATGGACCTGCTGGCACGCATGGGGCGCACGGGACGACTCATAACCGTGCCCGAGGGCTTCCACCCGGGGTCCGAGGTGGCCAACACGGCCATCATGGGCTACGACCTGAACAAGGTGTACGAGGGACGAGGACCCCTGGAAGCGGCCTCCATCGGCTACGACATGGCCCCGGAGGACATGGCCATACGCTGCAACCTCATCACCCTGGCCGATGGCAGGATCTTGACTCACAACGGGGGTAACCTTCCCACCAGCGAAGGCGACGTCTTGATGAGATACCTGCAAGAACACCTGGGCGACGAGCGCATCCGCTTCATCACCGGCATACAGTACCGCCACCTGCTCGTGCTGAAATACGCCAGCAAGCACGTGGTGTGCGCCCCGCCGCACGATCATCCCGGCGAGCCGTGGCGCCCCCTGCTGGTGAGGAGCGAGCCGGGATGGGAAGACCGCCACGAGCCCGTCCTCTCCGCCGACGGCACACCCACGGGGGAGGTACGCATGAGCGGAGGGGAGACGGCCGAGCTGCTCAACCGCCTGATCTTGAAGTCGCAGGAGCTCCTGGCCGGACACCCCTACAACAAGGGACGCGTCGCCCACGGGCAGCGGCCCGCCAACAGCATCTGGCCATGGAGCGGGGGCTACAGGCCCAGCATGCAAACGCTGATGCAGCTCTTCCCGCAAGTGAAGACGGGGAGCGTGATCTCCGCCGTAGACCTCATCCGGGGCATCGGACACTACGCCGGACTCGACATCGTGAAGGTGCCGGGGGCCACGGGGCTGGCCGATACCAACTACGAGGGGAAGGCCGCGGCCGCCATCGACGCGCTGCGCCGCCAAGACTTCGTCTACCTCCATTTGGAGGCCACGGACGAGGCCGGGCACGACGGCGACCTGGAGCTGAAGCTCAAGGCCATAGAATATCTCGACCACCGCATCGTGGAGCCCATCTACAAGGAGGTGAGCCAATGGCGCGAGCCCGTGGCCATAGCCGTGCTCCCCGACCACCCCACGCCCGTGGAGGTGCGCACCCACGTGAAGGAGCCCGTGCCCTTCCTCGTCTGGCACAAGGGCATCGAGCCCGACGACGTGCAACACTACGACGAGGTGAGCTGCGTGAGCGGCGCCTACGGCTTGCTGCGGCTCAACGAGTTTATGGAAAAGTTTATGAATTGTTAAAAAACAAAACCTACCCTGCTATATGCTTTATTATAGTACGAACAAGAAGTCACCGCTGGCCACGCTTCACGAGGCCGTGGTGAAAGGACTTGCGCCCGACCGCGGGCTTTACATGCCCGAGGAGGTCAGGCCCCTCCCCGCGGAATTCTTCAGCCACATCGAGCAGCTCTCGTTCCAGGACATGGCCTGCGAGGTGGCCCGCGCGTGGTTCGGCGACGACGTGAAGGCCGACGACCTCGACCGCATCGTGCGCGACACGCTGGCCTTTGACGTGCCCGCACGCCCCGTGGCCGACGGCATCTACAGCCTGGAGCTCTTCCACGGCCCCACCCTCGCCTTCAAAGACGTGGGGGCGCGCTTCATGGCGCGACTGCTGCAATACTTCATCCGCCAGGAGGGGCTGCCCAGGGTGAACGTGCTCGTGGCCACGTCGGGCGACACCGGCTCGGCCGTGGCCAACGGCTTCCTCGGCGTCGACGGCATCCACGTCTACGTGCTCTACCCCAAGGGCAAGGTCAGCCGCATACAGGAGGCCCAATTCACCACCTTGGGACGCAACATCACCGCCATCGAGGTCGACGGCGTGTTCGACGACTGCCAGACGCTGGTGAAAAACGCCTTCATGGACGACGAGCTGAACCGGCACATGAGGCTCACCTCGGCCAACTCCATCAACGTGGCGCGCTTCCTGCCACAGGCCTTCTACTATTTTTACGCCTACGCGCAATTGAAGAGGACTCCCGGATTCGCCATGCACGACGGCACGTCAAACGTGGTGGTAAGCGTCCCCTCGGGCAACTTCGGCAACATCTGCGCGGGAATCTTCGCATGGAAGGCCGGACTACCCGTGAAGAGGTTTATTGCCGCCAACAACGCCAACGACATCTTCTACCAATATCTGAAAACGGGGGAATATCATCCCAAGCCCAGCCGGCAGACCCTGGCCAACGCGATGGACGTGGGCGACCCCAGCAACTTCGCGCGCATCTACGACCTCTTCGGCGGCAGCCACGACCAGATTGCGAGGCTCGTGAGCGGAGCCACCTACAACGACGACCAGATCGCGCAAATCATGCGGCAATGCCTGGCTGACACGGGCTACCTGCTCGACCCTCACGGAGCTTGCGCATACGAGGCCTTGCGACAGGGATTGCGGGACGGGGAAACCGGCGTCTTCCTGGAGACGGCACACCCCGCCAAATTCAAGGAGAAGGTGGATGCCATCACGGCGGGCAACGTGGCCATTCCCGCACGGCTGGAGGCCTTCATGCGGGGCGAGAAGCAGAGCGTGCCCATGGCGAACGACTTCCAGGCCTTCAAGGACTTCCTCTTGGCGCAGGAATAAACCGCCTTCACACGCCCCCATTTTTTCCTT
>CAYQUN010000039.1:21219-29326 GCA_964420715.1 uncultured Prevotella sp.
GCGTACACACACGTTCTAGGACAAGACGGACGTCCCCACCCGCAAGCGGGTGTGGGTGACGCCCGCGAGAGGGCGTGACTATGGGGCGGGGCCAGGGCGGAACGGGCGTGCCCCCGACGGAGCTCAACGAGACCGCCCTATCTGGGCCAGGCGCTTCCGGAACGCCATGAGGTAAAGCAGGCCGGCCGTGGTCAGTCCGAAGGGGAACGAGAACCATACGCCCACGAGCCCGAAACCCATCACGATTCCGAAAAGATAGCTCAGGGGGAGCGAGATGACGAAATAGGCCACAAAGGCGTAAAGGACGAGGGGGCGCACGTGGCTCAGTCCGCGAAGGCTGTTGCCGAAAATGATTTGCAGGGCGTCGCCAAACTGATAGACGACGAAGGGGACGACGGTCAACGCCACAAGGCGGGCCACCTCGGCGCTGTCGGTGAACAAGCCGCCCAGGACGTTGCGCAGGGCGAAGACGGCAAGGCTGACGACCACGCCGATCACCAGGACGATTTGCAGGGCCGCATAGGCGTTGCCACGCGCCGACGCCCAATCGCGCTGCCCCACGGCGTTGCTTATCCTTACGGCCGCGGCGGCCCCCATGCCATAATAGATCATGAACCCGAGCTGGCTGATGGTGAGCATGACCTGGTGGGCGGCGAGGGCCGGCGTGCCTATCCAGCCGACGACGATGCTCGTGAGGCTGAACGCGGCCGTCTCCATGCCCATCTGCAAGGCGATCGGCGCGCCGAGCCTGCACAGGCGGCCCATGTCGGAGCGGTTGACGCGTCCCTCCCTGAAGCCGCGCGCGTAGGCCTGGTACCTGCGGGCCGACATGAAGATGGCGGCCATGGCGGCGGCCATGACGATCCGGGCGAAGAGGGTGCTTATGCCCGCTCCGACGACGCCCAGCTCGGGTGCGCCGAGGCGGCCGTAGATCAACACCCAGTTGCCGAAGATGTTGAGCAGGTTGCCTCCTATGATGACCCACATCGAGAGCGACGTGTCCGTGATGCCGTCGGCATACTGCTTGAAGACGTTGAACAGGCAGACGAAGGGCAGCGAGGCCAGCAGGACCAGGAAGTAGGGGCGGATGTAAGGCAGCAGCTCGGCGGGCTGCCCCATGCGGCCGATGAAGGCGTAGAAGCCCGACATGGTGGCGACGAGCAGGGCGGCGAGCCCGAGGTTGGCCGCCACGCCGTTCTTGACCACCTCGCCGATCTTCGCCGTCTCTCCCCGTCCGTAGAGCGTGCCGACGGTCGGGGTGATGGCGTAGGAGAAGCCGAGGGCGAAGATGATGACGAGGTTGAACATGTTGTTGACAAAGGCCGCCGCCGCCAGCTCCACCGTGGCGTGGTGACCAATCATGAGCGTGTCCGCAAAGGCCAGCACGATGGAGCCGAGCTGCCCGATGACGATGGGCAGTCCGAGGAGGACCAGCGGCCGATAGTATGGCGTGTATGCCCTCATGACGCGCCCCTTCCCTTGCTTTCGTAACGTTTGTGAAACCACACCAGCAGCAGGAATCCCGTGACGACGAAGGGCAGCCCCACCAGCGCGGGGTAGGCGTAGCCCAGTCCGGCGGAGATGGGCAGTCCTCCGAGGAAGGCCCCCACGGCGTTGCCGAAGTTGAAGGCCACCTGTATGCAGCATCCGCCCACCATCTCGCCGCCCTTCGAGTGCTCGATGATAAGCATCTGCTCGGGGGTGCCCATCCCGAAGAGGCAGGCGCAGCAGAAGAACATCAGCACGAGGTGCAGGCGGCCGCAGGGGGCGGCGAAGAATATCGCCAGCAGCACGACTCCGGCGAGCCCTTGCAGCAGGGCCGCCGTCAGACCGGCCTGGTACTTGTCTGACAGGTATCCGCTGAGCAGGTTGCCGATGACCATGCCCAGCCCCGCGAACGACATGTAGAGCGGCAGCAATCCGGCCTGGAGCCCGCCCGTCACGACCAGTGCGGGCGAGATATAGCTATACCATGCCAGGATGCCTCCGTTGCCGAACATCGTGGCGAGGATGATGAGCCAGGGGTCCAGGTGCTTGAGGAATCTGAACTGCCCCTTGTAGCCGTTGTCGGGCAGGGGCGGCAGGTCGGGGACGAACTTCGCCACGAGCGCCAGGGCCACGACGCCGCCCACGGCAATCACGCCGAAGGCAAGGCGCCAGGACAACGCCCCCGAGAGGAGCGTGGCGAGCGGGTTGCCCATCAGGTTGGCAAAGGTCATGCCGGCGCACATGATCGACACGGCCCTCGTCTTGTGGCCCTCGTCGGCAAGGCGGTAGGCCACGATGGTGCCCACGCCGTAATAGGCGCCATGGGGCAGGCCGCTGATGAAGCGGGCCGCCATGAGCCACCAGTAGCCGCGGGCGGCGACGGACAGCGCCGAGCCGAGGAGGATGAGGGCCACGAGGCCCAGGAGGATGCGCTTGGGCGGAAGCTTGTGCAGGGCGATGAGGAACGTCGCGCCCACGCACACGCCGAGGGCGTAGACCGAGATGCCGTGGCCGGCCTGCGGAATGGTGATGGACAGGTCGCGGGCCAGGTCGGGGAGGATGCCCTCCATGACAAACTCGGACATGCCCAGGAGGAACGTGCCGACGGCGAGCACGAGCAGGCTGACGAATGGCTTTTGAGTATGCTTCATTTCTCTTCTTTTTTTTTAAAATCCCAACAGGCTGTTTTCTTTTCTATCTCCGGCATCTGCCACAGGTGGAAGGCTGGGCCCTTGCCACCCGCGCGCCGTCATTGCCCGAGCAGGGCTTCCAGGTCGCCCCTTAACCGCTCCGCGCCTTCAAACACGACGCCCTTCATGCCGGCGGACTCCGCGCCCTCGATGTTGGCCGCCTTGTCGTCGATGAACACGCAGCTTTCGGGCTTCACATCAAACTTGTTGCAGAAGGCCTCGTAGATTTCCCTTTGCGGCTTGAGCAGGCGCACCTGGTGGGAGACCAGGCAGCCGTCGAGCAGGGCGAATATCCCGGGGAACTTGGCCATGACGTCGAACACCTTGACCGACCAGTTGGACAGCCCCAGCAGGCGGTATCCCCTCGACCTCAGGTCCGTCATCAGCTCCCTCATCCCCGGCTGCTCGCCGGTGAAGATGTCGGCGTAGTGCTTGTCGAAGGCCTCTATGGCCCCGGCATACTCCGGCCACCTCTGCTTCCACTCCGCCATATACTCGCCGAAGGGCTTCTCGCCCTTGTCGAGCTTGTCGTTGTTCTCGTCCGTGAGAACTTGGCGCATGAACCCGTCGGCCCGCTCGCGGCTTCCGAGCACCCGGGCGAAGTATGCGGGGAAATCATACCTCACCAGCACGCCTCCAAAATCAAATACGACATTCCTGATCATTTTTCCTTTTTTTCCTTCTTGTTCTTGTGATACATTCCTTTTTGCCGTCCTCGCTTTGTTTTCACGCCCACCGGCTCCGCCCCGGGCGCTCACTTGGCGTACAGCTTCCTCTTCAACCAGGCGCGCGCGGGTTCGTCATAGAGTTTCAGGCAGCCCCACGCCAGGCCGAGCGACATGAGCACCACGCCCACGTTCAGCGCGACGTGCTGCCAGGCCGGAGCCCCGGGATGGTCGTACACCCACGCCATCTGCACATACAGCAGCGGATAGTGCACCATGTAGAGGGGATAAGAGAGGCGCCCCAGCCCCTCGCACCATCGCGCGCTCCGGGCGTCCGCAACCTTGCTGCCGGCACCTATGAGGACGACCAGGGGGAACGCCACGACAATGACCGAGGCCTGGTAAAGGCCGTCGGCGACTCCGGGCCCGCCACCCACCTGCGGCATGGCGAGCAGCACGACGAGCAGCGCCGAGGCCCACCAGAAGCCGCCACGCGCGGCGAGGGGGCTCCCGCCGGGGTTCGCCTTCGTGGCGCGGCGGGCCAGGAGACGGGACAGGAGCAGGCCGCAAAGGAACGGATAGAGCAGGCGGCCGAAACCGATATAAAGCTGGGCGGGCGTGACGCTCCAACCGCCGATGACGTCGTACTTGGGCTCCGCGAACAAGTGGAACGCATCCCACCCCAGCGTCATGTCGAGCGTGAAGAAGACGCTGCCCGCACACAGCAGGCCGAGGACGGACGTGGGCAGCCGCCGGAAGACGAGGGCGTACAAGAGGTTGCCCACATACTCGAAGGTGAGCGACCAGTTCGGACCGTTGAAGGAGTTGAACTCCTGCCATCCGCGGATGTCTAGTCCCGGCGTGGCCGGAATCATGAGCAGCGCCAGGACGAGGCAGAGGAAGAACTTCCACGGCTCGCACGAGGCCACGAGGGGGAAGTATCCGCTCTCGCCGAAAAAGAAGAGGGCGGCGCCGATGACCGTGCCCGCGACCACCATGGGGTGGAGCCGGATGAGGCGGCGCTTGGCAAAGTTCCACATGCCCATACGCGCCCAACGGTCCTGGTAGGCGTAGCCGATCACGAAGCCGGACAGCATGAAGAAGAAGTCGACGGCAAGGTAGCCGTGGTTGATGTGCTGGGTGCCGAACACGGGGATGTAGGTCTCAAAGCAATGGAACAGCACCACCGTCAGGGCCGCCACTCCGCGAAGGCCGTCCAGGATCTCATATCTCGGCTTCGAGGCCAGATAAAGGTCTTTTTGTCTCATTTTGTTCTATGGATGCAAAAAAAGGGAAATGCGGCAGGGGGCTTTGTCCCTCCCCCCCCCTCGCGCGCTATTTGTTGAAACGATCGTCGCAGGTGCGCGGACCCGCGCCCCGCCTCCGGACCAGCCTGTCCAGAAGGCCGCGGCAGCCGTCCTCGACAAGGTCCAGGGCCTGCTCGAAATCGGAATCCCCGCCATAGTACGGGTCGGGGACGCTCATACGGCCCCTGTACCTGGCGAAGCTGTCCGCCATGCGGATCACCTTCCCGCGCTCCGCGTCGTCACGAGCCTGGCGGGTCACGTCCTGATAGTTGTCCTCGTCCATGACGACGATGTAGTCGAATGCGGCGAAATCACGCGCCGCGTCAAACTGCCTGGCGATATGGGCTATCTTGTAGCCCCGCGCCGCGCCATGACGGCGCATGCGCCTGTCGGGCAGCTGCCCCACGTGCCAGGGGCCGATGCCCGCCGAGTCGATAACGAACTGGTCTCCCAGCCCGGCCTCGTCGACATAAGCCTGCATGACGGCGTGGGCCGCCGGCGAGCGGCAGATGTTGCCCAGGCATATAAAAAGGATCTTCGTCTTGTCCATCGCGTTTTCTTGCCTCTTGAAAAAATAACCTTACAAAGGTACGGAAAAAGGGCGACATTGCAAAATAATCAGCGCTTTTTCTTTTGCACGCACGGACGCGGCAGGCCTTCGAAAGCGCTGGTTCCCAGACGGAAACGGCCTCCGCCCGACACCCCACCCGGGGCGATTCCTTTGCGGGGCGGCGTCGCCCGGAGCTCCGTTGCCGCCCGCCCCACTTGCAAGTTTTGCGGGCCGCACGGCGAATATATGGGCGCCTGATGTTGACAGAATAGAAAGAAATGACTATCTTTGCCGACGCAAACATAGAAACACGTTCGGACAGCCCTTGAATGTCTGCATTCACTCGCCCACGCATGGCGAGGCACGGGCGGAACCTCTTATGAGATATGAAGACAGATATTGAAATCGCCCAAAGCACACCCTTGAGACCCATTGCCGAGGTGTGCGGGGAAATCGGCATCGACCCCGGCATAATCGAGCCCTACGGCCGCCACGTCGCCAAGGTCCCCCTGTCATGCATCGACAGGGAGAAGATGGGCAGGCACCACCTCATCCTCGTAACCGCCATCTCGCCCACCAAGGCCGGCATTGGCAAGACGACGGTCAGCGTGGGCCTCGCCCTCGGAATGAACAAGATAGGCAAGCGGGCCGCCGTGGCCCTGCGCGAGCCTTCGCTGGGGCCGTGCTTCGGACAGAAGGGCGGGGCGTGCGGAGGCGGATACGCGCAGCTGCTCCCCATGGAGAAGATCAACCTGCACTTCACGGGCGACTTCCACGCCGTCACCGCGGCCAACAACATGATCGCCGCCCTGCTCGACAATTACATCTACCAGCATGCCGCCGACGGATTCAGGCTGAAGCAGGTGTTGTGGAGGAGGGTCGAGGACATCAACGACCGGAGCCTCCGGCAAATCGTCACCGGACTGGGACCCGCGACCAACGGAATACCCGCGCAGACGGGCTTCGACATCACTCCCGCCTCCGAAATCATGGGCATCATGTGCTTCGCCACAAGCGTCGACGACCTGAAGGAGCGGATTGGAAACATCCTCCTGGGCTTCGACTATGCCGACAAGCCTTTCTTCGTGCGCGACATGGGCGTCGAGGGGGCCGTCACGGCACTGCTCATGGACGCGCTGAAGCCCAACCTCGTGCAGACCACCGAGGGCACGCCCGCCTTCGTACACTGCGGGCCCTTCGCCAACATCGCACACGGATGCAACAGCCTCGTGGCCACCGAGATGGCGCTCACCTGCGCCGACTATGCCATCACCGAGGCGGGATTCGGGGCCGACCTCGGGGCGGAGAAGTTCTATGACATCAAATGCCGGCGCGCCGGACTGCAGCCCGACCTCACCGTACTCGTGGTAACCCTGCAGGCGCTGAAAATGCACGGAGGAGTGCCCTATGACGAGATCGGGGAGCCTGACGCCGAAGGCGTCGCCAACGGGTTCTGGAACCTGGACAAGCACGTCGGAAACCTCCGGAGATTCGGGCAGCACGTCGTCGTCGCATTCAACAAGTACGCACACGACACCGACGGGGAGATCGAACTGGTGCGACGCCATTGCGAGGACGAGCTGCACGTGGGATTCGCCGTCAACGAGGCTTTCGCCCTGGGGGGGGAGGGGGCCGTGGAGCTGGCGCGCACCGTGGCCGACGCCATCGACAAGAATCCTTCCGAGCCCCTCCGGCTGCTTTATGACGACGACGACAGCGTGGAGGCGAAAATCGAGGCCGTGGCGCGCAACATCTATGGCGCCGGAACGATAACCTACTCCGGCAGGGCCAAGAGCCAGTTGAAGAACATCTACCGGCTCGGACTCGGGAGGCTGCCCGTCTGCATAGCCAAGACCCAGTACAGCTTCTCCACCAACGACAAGGCTTACGGACCTACCGACGGGTTCCGGTTCGACGTGGCCGACGTGGTCATCAACAGCGGCTCGGGGCTCATCGTCGTCATCGCCGGCAACATCCTCCGCATGCCCGGCCTGCCCAGAAACCCCCAGGCCAGACACATCGACGTGGTGGACGGCAAGGTCACGGGGCTGAGCTGAGCGGGAGCGGGGGGAAAAAAAACGGGAGGCGCGCCCCGGGGGGGGACTATCCTTCCTCCGCCTTCCTCTCCCTCGCGGCCGTGTCGATGGCGAACAGGATGTCCTCGTTCGCAACATCATCCTTCACCGCGGCACGCTCGTCCGCGAAATAGCTGCCGCCAACCTGGAACTCGCCGCACACGTCAACGCCGATGACGTCTTCCTGCCCGACCAGGCGGGAGAGGAAACTCCTCAAGTCGCTCTCGCGCATATCGCCCTGGTCCCAGTTGGTAACGGCGTCCTCGGGCGACAGGGCGTCCTTGTCTATCGAGATGTAAACGGTCTTGCCGCCTATCGCCCTCCGGCCCCTGGCGATGTCCGCAAACTCCTGTCTGGTGACGAACACCACTCGCGAAAGGAGCTCGCCGGACACCTTCGAGGCCGACTCGGGGGGCACGCCCACCACGATCACCTTCTCAAGATACTTGTTCTGCTCGATGACGGCCTTCACCCAGTCGCCGCAAGAAAGCACGCCGTCGGCACGGGAGTCCTGCATATCCGTATGGTGGTCGACGAGCACGAGCGAGAACGGCTCCGTAATCATGTCCGTCCAGAACTTCGAGACGTAATGGTAGTCGCCCGAGTCGAGAAAGTGTATGCCGCAAGGCCCATACGGCCTGATCCTTTCCTTGATGACTCTCGCCGCCTCTTGCGAGCAGTAGCCCGCCGTCCCGCGCAACTGGCTGAAATCCAGTCTGACAATCCCCGGCGTGTGGGCAAAGCGTTCCATGTCGTACACTCCCGAAAAGTTCATCGCCACCACCGACGCGTTGTTCCTCTTCCTCATACCCTCTCCTCTTGAATTTTTTTT
>CAYQUN010000040.1:0-29061 GCA_964420715.1 uncultured Prevotella sp.
ACAATAAAAATGAATGTGATTCATTTTGTATTGTCTTCGGTTTGCACTATCTTTGCAGCATGAACAACGAAGAAACAAAGGCAAAACAGAGCGGATCATTGACGAGTCAGGCTGCAAACCCGGCTTCGGACGCCCCGCAGGGGTATGGCGACGCCGAACTGCAAGAGTTGCATGCCGTGCTTCATGAAATTCTTGGCGAAATCATCCGCGTGTGCGATGTGCTCCACATTCCCTATTTCATCAATGGGGGAACGGTGATTGGAGCGAAGTTTTTTGATGACATACTCCCATGGGACGACGATATAGACCTGGGCATGAGGCGCGAGCACTATGAACGCTTTCTGCGCGAGGCTCCCGCAGTGCTGGGCAAGGACTATTTCCTGCAATGGTTTGGCACCGACCCCAATACGCCTTTCTATTTTGCCAAGGTGCGGAAGAACAACACGCTCTTCATGGAAGAGGTCTGCCGTAACATCGACATGCACCAGGGTATCTATGTTGACATCTTCCCTTACGACAAGGTGCCCGACAACCTCTTTCTGAGGCGTATCCAGCGCAAGGCCGCCCTCATGCTGAACACCTGCTTCGTGTGCAAGGAAATCTGGCCCTACAAGTATTTCGGCCATTGCGACATCAGCCGTCCGTGGAGGGAGGGCCGGGGGCGCGTGCTGTTGAAACGCCTGATTGTGACCCTGTTCAGCAAGCGCCGCATCTTCTCTTGGTTCCAGTGGGTGGAAACGCTGTGCGACAAGGGCGATTCTAAGAATTACGGACTGTTGCTCATCAATAACGAGCTCATTCCCGCCAACGAAATCGACCATACGCGCCCCGTGCGGTTCGGGCCGCGCATGGTGCAGGCCATGCCCGACATGGACACCTATCTGTTCCTGCACTATGGCCATGTGGAGAAATATCCGCCAGCCGAGAAGCGGGTCAGCCATCGCCCGATGAAATTGTTGTTCCACACGAAATAGCCACGTTATGAAGAAAGCCATCGGCTTGAGGGTTGCGGGGAAGAGCCCCTTTTCGGTCTTCCGCATCAGGCACGAGGAGCGCGGACTGGCCCTGCTGGCCCTGATCGTGTTCTCGGCCCTCAACGCCCTCACCATCGCCAGCCACTGGCAGGCCTACACCAAGGGCGCCCATGCCGGCTTCTGGAGCATTTTCATGAACCGGTTCCGCATCTCGGGCTACGACTGCTTCTCATGGCTCACCATCTCAGAGGGACGCATCGACTTCCAGACCATCCGGCATCCGCTCTACGTCACCTTTCTCTATCCCATGCACTGGCTCAACCAAGGTCTCATCGAGCTCACGGGAGTCAACTTTGCCGTGTTCATGATGGCCATCGTCCTCGTGGCCGTCTCCACCTACGCCGTGCTTTTCTTCTATCGCATCATGCACGAGGTGGTGGGAGTGGCGCGTCGTGACGCCTTGCTGCTCACGGCGTTGCTCTTCTCGTTTGCCCACGTGCTGGTGGCCACCATGGTGCCCGACCACTTTGCCATATCGCTCTTCCTCCTGCTCTTGTTGCTTTATATTGCCGGCAAGTGCATGCTGAAAGGCATCACGCTGAAGCCCTGGCAGGGTTTCGTGCTTGCATTCTTCACGGGCGGCATGGCCTCGTCCAACATCGTCAAGGCCTTTCTGGCCGGGCTCTTCGTCAACGGCCGCCGCTTCTTCCGCCCACGCTATCTGCTGGTGGGCGTATTGCTGCCCGTGGCCCTGCTGCTGGCCGTCAGGCAGGTGCAATACTACACGCTGGAGGTGCCGCTGGCCGAGAAGAACGCCCGTGTGGTGAAGGCCAATGCCAAGAAGGCCGATCCCAAGAAGCTGGCGGCCCACGAGGCATGGAGCCAGTCGCACGGGATGCAGCGTGCCGCCGAGAGCGGACTGCTCATGCTGATGGATTTCTCCACGCCCCGCGTGCCCACGCTGGTGGACAACTACTTCGGCGAGGGCTTCCAGCTGCATTCCGACCATGCGCTCGAGGACGTGTTCCACACGCGGCCCGTCTTCGTATCCTATCGCTGGGTGGCTAATGATGTGGTCGAGGTGCTCATCGTCGCGCTCTTCCTGGCCGGCATCGTCGTTGGATTGCGCCGCCGTTTCTTCCGGCTCATACTGTCGTGGTACGCCCTTGACGCCACGCTCACGCTCGTGCTCGGCTTTGCCGTCAACGAGGTCTACATCCTGACGTCGGGCTGGGCCTTCATCATTCCCGTCGGGCTGGGCTATGCGCTCTTGCGGCTGCAAGGGTGGTGGAGGCAGGCGTTGCGGGGGCTGGCAGGCGTCCTGGCCGTGTTCCTTTGGGCGTGGAATCTGACCCTCGTCGTGAACTATCTGGTTTGAGGCGCATGAAAATTAAAACCTATGCAGGAATCATGAAAGTATCCATCCTCGTTCCGGTCTATGCCGTGGAGCGCTACATCGGCCAGTGTGCCGAGTCGCTTTTCAGCCAGACTTATCAGAACATTGAATATATCTTTGTCGACGACTGCTCGCCCGACGGCAGCATTGGCGTGCTGCGCGGAGTCCTGTCCCGTCATCCCGAGCGTGCCGCGGCCGTCAGCATCGTGCGTCACGACCGCAACCGGGGCTCGGGAGCGTCTCGCCTCACGGCCATGAATCACGCCACGGGCGATTTCGTCTGCTTTGCCGACAGCGACGATTTCATGCCCGCCGACGCCGTGCAGAGACTTGTCGACTGCCAGTCGGCCACGGGTGCCGACATGGTCGACGGAGCCTTCGACCGCTTTGTTGACGGCTCCTTCTCAGCTCCCCAACAGCCTTCGCGCGATGCCCACTACGCCCAGTTGCTTGTGCTTCAGAACACCGTGAGCCACCAACTTTGGGCGCGCCTCATCCGCCGCTCGCTCTTCGCCGACCACGGCATAGCCTTCGTCGAGGGCGTCAACCAGGCCGAGGACTATTCGGTCATGGCCCGCTTGGGCTTCTATGCCGTGCGGGCCACGGTGCCCGACGTGGTCTATCATTACCGCATGGACCGCGAAGGCTCCTTTTCTGACGGCGTCTCGCCCCGCCATGTCCGTTCGGTGCTTGGCGCCAACCGGCTGGTCGTCGGATTCTTGCGCCGTGAGGACCGTGCCCACCGCTGTCGTTATGCCGCCCGCGTGGGAATCGTCAACGCCTGTTGGCAGGCCGTCAGGGCCGGAATGAAAATAGATGAGGTTCGTCGGCAACTGGGTTTCGGCCCGCATGGCATGCTTTTCCGCCTGGCCGACGCGTTGCTTTCCCATAAGTCCACGGTGCCCTTGGCGCGCGGACTCTATTTGGTGTTGAAGCGGCTCTATCGTTTTTGGCTGCCGTTGTCAGATGCCTTGCGCCCCTTCAGGCGCGATTTCAGAAAGGCCACGCACTCGTCCAGGATCACCACGTGAGCCGCCCGCATGATGGCATAATAGAGTGTTGCGGCCACGGCCACGCGTGCCAGAAACAGCACGGCCACGCCGTGCAGCCAGCATGTGGCCGCCCATGTGGCCGCCATGGTGGCCGCCGCCGCCAGCAAGAAGGGCGCCAGGTCGCGCAGTGTGTCGGCAAGGCTTACGCCCACCAGCCGGCGGGCCATCCACTGCCACACGCCGAGCCAAAGCACCATCGTGGCCGAGTAGGCCGCCACCATCGCCACCATGCCCGCCTGGTGGAAGGCGACGATTACGACCAGTTGCAACACGATTTGTCCGATGTTGCACCACAAGTAGAGGTCGGAGCGTCCGTTACTGATCACCAGGTTCTGATAGAGGGTGTAGAAGGGGAAGAAGGCCCCGCCCACGCAGAGCAGTTGTAGCAGCACCACACAGCCTTCCCATCGTGGTCCCACGGTGATGAGGATGAACTCACGGGCCACCAGGGCCAGTCCCAGCAGCACAGGGAAGGAGAGAAAGGCCGTGAAGCGCATCATCTTGCGGAACACCTGCGCCTCGCGTCCCCGTTCGCCGTTCACGGCCACCATCACCGGCTGGGCTATCTGTCCCACGGTGTTGGCCACCACGCTGCCCGCCATGTTGTTCCATTTGTAAGCCTGCGAGAAGTTGCCCACGGCCCGCATGGGGTAGAGGCGTCCGAAGATGAAGGTGAGCAGGTTCTGGCTCAGCGTGTTGATGATGTTGGTCAGCAGGATTTTCACGCTGAAGCGGAACATCCCCCTCACCGGTCCGAAGTCGATCTTCCGGCACAGCAGCCGCGGCGTGTAGTGGAACCGGCAGAGGTTGAGCAGCGAGATGTAGACGATTTGCTGCCACGCCAGGCTCCAGTAGGCATAGCCCGCCACGGCCAGTGCTATGCCCACCAGTCCCGAGCCGGCCAGCGCCACCGCCCCGCACACGGCCAGCTCGCGGTTCATCATGTTCTTGGCCATATAGGCGTTGCTCGTGATGCCGAGCGACGAGATGACAAACGTCACGAACACCAGCCGCGAAAGCGATGTGAGCCGTGGGTCGTGGAAGAAGCGTGCTATGAGGGGTGCCGCGGCAAAGAGCACGGCGTAGCAGGCCACGCTAACGAGGATGTTGAACCACATCACCGAGCTGTAGTCGCGCCTTGTGGGGTGTTTCAGGTTGATCAGTCCCTGGGTGAATCCGCTGCTTTGCAAGTTGCCGGCAATGGCCGTGAAGATGGTGAGCACGCCCACCAGCCCGTAGTCGCCGGGGGTGAGCAGGCGTCCGAGCACGATGCCGAACACCAGGTTCAGCACCTGTGTGACGCCGCTGTTCAGGGCTCCCCAGAAGAGCCCCTTGGCCGTTTTCTCTTTCAGTGATTCCGTCATAGGGGGAAGGGCGTGATGCGTTCCGGTTGCAAACTTACAAAGAAAAATCCCAAATACCAAGCCTTTCGCCTTGCTATTTGGGATTTTCCTTGCGGTGTGTGCGGCCTATTTCGCGCCCTTCTGCTCGATGCCGCCCACCACGTCGTTGTTTTCGATGGTGCGGTCAGCCTTTTTCACGCGGGCCTTGAGCGAGCCGAAGCGGTAGGACACCGTGACGCCGAACTGTTGTGACGTGCGGATGTTTCGCTGCCAGCCGGTGTAGTCGCCCTGCACCGTTTGCGGCTGATAGACCGCGTGCCGTTCGAAGGGGCTTTGCGCTGCCAGTTGCACGGTGAGGCGGTCGTCCTTGAGGAAGCTGCGCTGCAGGGTGGCGTAGTGGTAAGCCCAGTTGCCGTCGACGGCGTAGACCGAGCTCACCGCCTTGCCGAAGCTGCATCCCCCGCCCAGGGCGAGCACGAGCTTCCACGGCAGTTTCTGCTGGTAGTTCACGTTCATGCTGCCGTTCCAGCGTCCCAGCTCCATGTCGAGGTTGGGATTGCTGAACCACCAGTATCCTCCTCCCAGGTTGACCGAGAACGTGCCCGTGGTCCATGGGTTCGCTTGTGCGTAGGCCGAGGTGTGGAACATGCGCACGCGGTTCCCGTTGCCATAGCTGTTCCACGTCTTGCCGTCTTGCACGGCGCGCAGTGCGCCGATTTGGTTGTTCGAGAAGTTGTAGGAGGGATTGATGCTGAACGTGAGCTTCTGTCCCACGTGCGTGAACGTGATTCCCATCCGCTGGTTGCGCGAGCTGTTCAGTCCCGGCGCCCCCTCGCTGATGGAGCTCGGACTCTCAATGCGTGCCGGGTTCAGATATTCTATGCCCGGGCGGTTGATGGTGGTGGAGTAGTTGGCGCGGAGCGAGTTCGCGTCGTCAATCTTGTACTGCACGCTTGCCGAGGGGCACCAGTCGTTCAGGTCCTTGCCGAAGGCCTCGGCCGAGTGGTCGGGATATTTGGCCTTCATGTGGCTGAACTCGTAGCGCAGTCCCGCCCTCAGGCTCCAGCGTCCCACGCTGGCCATCCATTCGGCATAGGCCGCGGCCACCTGCGTGGTGTGGTTGAAACGCGAATTGACGCCGGGCGTCTCGTCGCCCTCATAGTCCAGGGCGGTGTGGCTCTTGTTCGACCGGTAGATGTATTTTGCGCCCACCTCCATCTTGTGCACCTTGCCCAGCGGCCGCACATAGTCCGCCTGCACGGTCTGCTCCTGCGACTTCTCGTGCTGTCGCTGCGCCATGTCGGTGTAGCCGAAGGGCGTGTTGACCATCGCGCTGAAGCTGGCGTCGACGTTCTGGTCCTGCCGTTTGGCCATGCCCATATAGCTCAGCGTGAGCACCTCGCCGTCGAGTCGGGTCTTGTGTTGGAAGTCGGCTCGTCCGTAGATTTCTTGCTGCTTGTATGTGGGTGTGGAGAACGTGGTGGTGTAGCTGTAGTCCAAGGAGCCGTCGCCCCGGTAGCGTTCTTCGTCAGCCGTGCCCGTCATGCCGGGCAGCACGTAGTAGCCGCCTCCCGAAACCGAGATCAGGTTGAGCGAGTCTATTTCGTAAGAGGCCGACAGGTCGCCGTAGTGGATCTTGATGGGGCCTTCCATGTGTTGGTCAGTGATCTGCTCGCTGTTGTCGGCGAAGAAGTTGTGCGTGTGCGTCTTGCTCTTGGTGGTGTTTCCCTTGGCGTTGATGAATCCATATTCGGCCGAGAGGGTGAGCTTGCCCAGTTGCGTGGTGATGTTGGCCCCCGGTTGCCAGCTTCCCGACTCGTTGGCGCGGAACTCCACCGTGGCCGAGAGGCCCTGCATGGCCGTGTTCTCCTTCATCACGATGTTGAGGATGGCCGACGTGCCTTCGGCGTCGTATTTGGCCCCGGGCTCGGTGATGACCTCGATTTTCTTGATGGCGTTGGCCGGCATCGACTTGAGAATCTTGCTGGCGTTTTCGCCTTCGAGCGCCGGGTCGGGGTGTCCGTTGCGGTAGATTTTGAAGTCCGATGACCCTTTCACCTTGATGTTCTCCTGTCCGTCGACGGTCACCAGGGGCACCTTGCGCAGCATTTCGAGCGTGTTCTTCGTTTTCGACTCCTCGTCGTTGGCCATGTCGTAGGTCATCTTGTCAATGTCGTCCTTCACCAGCCTTCTGGCGGCGGTGACGCTCACCTCGCCCAGTTCGAACTGCTTCCAGTAGCTGGCCGAGTCGGGTGGGGTGGAGGTGCTGTCGGCGCTCACCGTGTCGGCCACGGCCGTCGTTCCGTTGTCCGCCGTTGCCGCGTGCCGCGTGTTTGCGTTCTGCGCCTGCAAGGTGATCGTTGTGGCCAGGGATGCCGTGGCCAGGATGATGTGTCTCATTGCGTTGTTGTCTATTTGTGTTCTTGTGAAGTTGTTATCTGTGTTGCCTGTTCGGCCCGCCACCGGCTGTCCACCTCGTCGATGTCGATGTCCAGCATGCGCATTTGGCGGAACACTTCGGGCAGCAGGGCGTCGAAGAACTCGTTGCGCCGCTGCCGTCTTATGCGTTCGTTGGCATCCTGGGCCACGAAGTAGCCCAGTCCGCGCCGGTTGTAGATGATGCCGTTGCGTGCCAGCTCGTCGTAAGCCTTCACCGCGGTGTTGGTGTTCACCTCCAGGCTCACGGCGTATTCCCTGACCGAGGGTATGCGCTCGTCGGCCTTGTACTGACCGGCCAGGATGTCGTCGCAGAGGCGGTCGGCCATTTGCAGGTAGATAGCCTTGTTGTCGTTGAAAGTCATATAGGGTGTGTGCTTATTCTCTTGTTCTGAGTTTGTGGGTGTCGATGTCGCCCGATCCGCCGATGTTCTTCGTCAGGCTTTCCACGTCGCCGCTGAGGTCGATGTCGCCCGATCCTAGGATACTGGCGTTTACGCTCTTGCAGGCCTTGAAGTCCACGTCCACGTCGCCCGATCCGGCAATGCTGATGTTGGTGTTGTCCACGTGTGCCAGGGCGGCCTCGACGTCGCCCGATCCGGCGATGGCTATTTCCACCACCTTGGCTTCGATGTGTTTGGCCTTGATGTCGCCCGATCCGGCGATGGAGAGATTCAGATGGTCGGAGCGCAGGGTGTCGTTGCAGACAAACGAGCCGCTACCGGCCAGGCTCACGCTTGTGAGCCGTGGGGCGCGTACGGTGACCTGCATCTCCCCTCTGCTGTTGAGAACGATGTAGTGCCTATCCTCACCGTCTTCTTTCTTGTAGATTCGCAGCTGGCCGTCCTCCACCTTGATGTCCACCTTCTCCATTTGCTTGTCGGGGGCTTTCACGTCCACGCCGAAGGTGTCTGAGGGAATGAAGGTCACGTCGGCCGGAAAGGCGATGGCGATGCTCTCGAAGTCCTTGGCCTCGATGTGGCGCGTGATGGAGGGCTCGCCGTCATCGGCTTTTTCCACGCGGCATGCGGAGGTGGCGGTCAGGGTGGCGAGGGCTAACAGCAGGAAATATATCTTTTTCATGAGAATCGTTGTTGAAGGGTTGGATATTTGTTGTTTGCTTTGAAAAGAGGATGGGGTTGCTTCCCATTTAGAAGTTGTACCATTTGTTGGCGACGGCCTGCATCCGCGAGTAGAGGCGGAAGGCGGCCCAGTAGTTGAAGGCGATGAGCGCCAGGAGGACGGCGTCGCAGGCATATGTGATCCACGAGGCGTTGATCAGGACGATGTTATAGTTGCCCTCGCCGTAGATCAGGTTGAGCGCGCCCATGACGCATAGGGGGATGAGTGTGCCGAGGACCACGGTCATTCCCACGAGCAGCAGTCCGCTCTTGATCCACGCGTGGCGGCGGAAGATGGTGCCCAGCAGCAGGTAGAGCGAGTGGACGAACCACATGGCGCAGGCGACGAGTCCTGAGGTGTTGATGGCGAAGATGGTGGCCCTGTACGAGGTCATAGGCTGGAACATCATTCGCAGCAGGCTTCTGGAGTCGCCGGTGAAGAGCTGGAAGAGCAGGGCCTGCGCGGCGTCGGCCATGGCGATGCCGGCCATGAAGGCCAGGGTGGTGCCCAGGAGGATGAAGGCATATCGTGCCACAAACTTCTCCAGGCGGCTGGCCGGCAGCAGGAAGGTCTCGGTGCGGCGCTTCTTGGTGGCGATGTCGTCGACGATGAAGGCCCCGCAGGTGAGCAGGTAGACGAAGAGGGCCGCGTCGAAGATGGCGGCCAGGACGTCGAGGTAGTCCGTGCTGGCATACTGCGAGAGGTGGGTGGCGTAGCGCAGCAGGATCCACAAGCACGGCACGAGGGTGAAGATGAAAGGCACGGCGATGCGGTTGAGGAACAGGCGCCGATGGCTGACCAGCTGGTGGAGCAGCGTATGATAGAATCGGTTGAGGTCGAAGTTCTGCATAGTGAAGTGGGTGTCTTTTTTTTTATTTTTGGTTGATTTTTCCGGAAATGGCGGCGTCGAAGAGCAGTTCCAGGTTGAGTTGCGTCTCGGGGTCGCCGGGCTGGCGGCAGACGATGGCGTTCATGCCCCCCATGCTGGGTTCGGCATAGAGGGCCGTGGCCGCCTCGGTTGTGGGAATGGTGCGGAAGGCGTATCGCTCGGTGATGTCGCCCGCCTTGGCGTTCAGGAGCACGTGGCTCTGGTCGATGATGACGATGTGGTCGAGCAGGTTCTCGATGTCGTGCACCTGGTGTGTGGAGATGACGAGCGTGCGGTCGTCAGTCATGTGCTTGGCCACCACCTGGCGGAAGAGGTGCTTCGAGGGGATGTCGAGGCCGTTGGTGGGCTCGTCCATCAGCACGAGGCTCGTGTTCGTGGCCAGCGCGTAGCTGATGTAGACCTTTTTCTTCTGGCCCATCGAGAGGCCCTTGAGGTTGATTTCGGGAGCGAGCTCGAAGTCTTTCAGGCACGATGCGAGCAGCTCGTGGCTGAAGCGGGGATAGAAGGCGCTGTTCACCTTGACGAACTGGCCGAGCGTGCATTCGGGCAGGTCGAACTCCTCGGGCACGAGGAAGAGGTCGGCCAGCATTTGGGGCGCGCGGTCGAAGCTCCTCATGCCGTCGACGGCGACGATGCCCTTGTCCGGGCGCAGCAGTCCGCTGATGAGATAGAGCAGGGTGGACTTGCCGGTGCCGTTCTTGCCCAGCAGGCCGTAGACGCCGTTGTGGTCGAACGTGAGCGAGAAATCGTCGAACACGTTCGAGCGGTTTCCCCGGTAGGCGTAGGTGAGGTGGTTGATGGTAATCATGTCTGTTTTGCTTTTTTTGATTGCTTGTCGCCAGCATGGCGGATTTGAAATCTCTTTCTTGTTCCTTTTAGTTCAATTCTAGTGTACTACTTTACTAATACACTGCAAAGGTAAGACATTGCAGGAAAAGTCGTATGCCTTGGGCCAATCATTTAAGGCGTATTAACACTTGGTTACAGTCTTTAAGCATTCCTATTGCAAAGGTGTGTGCCGCGCCGGGTTTGCGATTGCGCAAGTGTAAGCACCGTTGAGGCCCCGTCATTACGGCCTTCTTAGGACGTCTGAAGGCCGTTGAGAGCGTCTCGTTAGGCCCAAGAGAGACAAGGTCCCCCGTTTTTTCGCAAACTTTACAAAGGCGTAAGCGTTTCCTCCGTTTTTCCTTCCACAAGTTTGTTTTTTCTCTCCATTTCCCGACACCCTGCTTTTTACCCCCCTCCGTTCCATGCCGCCCTCACATGGCGTTCCGCCCGCCGCCGGCCCGTTCATCCCCGGCTTCCACCGCCAGGCGCGTGTTGTCGTGCGGGGGCGAATCAGGCTTGCGCGGGTCGGGTCCGTCAGGTCCGGGGGGACGAATCCGCGTTAAATCCTCCGTTCGCGATGCGTCGAAAGGAAAAAAGTTGTAACTTTGCATCGTGATTGGCCGTCACGGGCCCAAGGATGGGTAGCGTGGCGGTCCCCGGAGGAGGAAGGATATATAGAGAAAGGAACGCTGCGTTATGAGGAAAATCATCTTTTTCATGTTGTCTCTGCTGTCGTGTGCCGCCACGTGGGCCCAGCCCCGTGTGCCCGTGGTCGCGCCCCGCTGGGTGGGCACATGGGCCACGGCGCAACAGCTGCCCGTGAAGTCGTACATGCCCCACAACAACAACATGACCGACCGCTCCGTGCGCCAGGTGGTCAGGGTGTCCATCGGCGGCGACGTGCTCCGCCTCCGTCTGAGCAACGAGTTCGGCACCGAGCCCGTCGTCATCAGCTCGGTGTATATTGCCGAGGCCGCCGACTCGTGCGACGTCGTGCCCCGCACGGCCGCCACGCTGAGGTTCGACGGCCGCCACGAGCTCACCATCGCCCCGGGCAAGACGGCCACCAGCGACGCATTGAAGTATCCCCTGCGGCCACTGGAGCGCCTCGCCATCACCATCAACTACACCAAGGCGCCGCGGGTGCCCACGGTGCACATGGGGTCGCGCACCACCTCTTATATATTAAAGGGACGGTCGACGGCACGCACGAGCTTCGCCCGCGCCTTCAGAGAGAACCACTGGTTCAACATCGACGCCGTCGAGGTGTATCGTGCCGACGCCCACGCCATCGCCATCCTGGGCAACTCCATCACCGACGGGAAAAACTCCACCGACAACGCACAGAACCGGTGGCCCGACCGCATGGCCGAGTATCTGCAGGTGCGCCACAAGCAGGGCCACGTGGGCGTGCTCAATCTCGGCATAGGCGGCAACAGGGTGGTCACCGCCGGAGGGCTGGGCACGATGGGCAGGGAGCGCTTTGCCCACGACATCCTCGGACAGAGCGGTGTGGAGACCGTGGTCATCTTCGAGGGCGTGAACGACATCGGCGCGGCCCGCGGCAACAGCGAGACCGTGGCCCGGCTGCTGATCGAGGCCTATCAGGACATGATTGCCAAGGCCCGCGCCCGACACCTGCGCGTGGTGCTGGCCACCATCACCCCGATGAAGGGGGCGGGATACTACTCCCTCTTCCACGAGGCCGCGCGAGAGACGGTGAACGAGTGGGTCAGGGCCCAGCGGGGCAAGGTGGACGCTATCTTGGATTTTGACAATCTGCTGCGCGACCCGGCCGACCCGCACCGCCTGCGCAAGGACCTGCAGAGCGACTGGCTGCACCCCAATGCCGAGGGATACAGACTCATGGGGGAATACGCGGCCGCCGAGCTGGCGTCGCACAAATAGGCGGCAGTATACCAAATTTTAGGTATATTTGCGTTTGTTTGCACAAGAAATCACTACTTTTTGAAACATTTCTACAATAAAATTTGGATTTTTCATTTAAATATGATACTTTTGCAGCATGATTTCTTGAAAATAGTAACATATTCTGCTATTTGACGTAACAGAAAGCAAAAAATAAGAGAGAAAGAAACAGATTATTAATGTTTTTAAAAAAGAGAGAATTTATGGTTAAAAGACTTACGATGCTTTTGGCCGGGCTGTTCCTCATGGGGGGGGTGGCTCTGGCTCAATCTACAGTCTCCGGAACCGTCACTGACGAAAACGGAGAGCCAATCGTGGGCGCAGCAGTCAGGGTTGACGGTACCAACACCGGTACGGCAACCGACTTGAATGGACATTTCTCCATCTCTGCTCCAGCCAACTCACGGCTTAACATCAGTTACATCGGCATGAAGCCGCAGACCGTCAAGGCCGGTACCAACATCAAGGTGCGCCTGGCCAGCACGGAGAACTCGCTCGACGAGATCATGGTGGTGGCCTACGGAACGCAGAAGCGCTCCACCTTCACCGGATCGGCCAGCGACATCAAGGCGGAGGACATCAGCAAGCACGTCGTCTCCACCGCCACAAGCGCCCTGACAGGTGCCGTCGCCGGTGTGCAGAGCATCACCGCGAGCGGTGAGCCCGGATCGGGCCCCACGTTCCGCATCCGTGGTATCGGCTCCATGGCCGCCGGCTCGTCGCCCCTCTATGTGGTCGACGGCGCTCCCTATGACGGAAGCATCGCCTCCATCAACCCGAACGACATCCAGGAAATCACCGTGCTCAAGGACGCCGCCTCGACGGCCGCCTACGGTTCGCGTGGTGCCAACGGTGTGGTGATCATCACCACCAAGAAGTCGCGCGGCGCACAGCCCGCACGCATCACCATCGATGCCAAGTGGGGTAGCAACCACCGCGCCATTCCCCGCTACGACCTCATCACCGATCCGGGCGAGTACTACGAGACCTATTACAAGGCCATGTTCAACTCGCGCTATATGCACGGTTCGACGGCCAGCGAGGCCTACGCATGGGCCAACGCCAACCTCTACAACGGCAACAACGGCGGTCTGGGCTACCAGGTCTACACCGTGCCCGAGGGACAGAACCTCATCGGACGCAACTTCAAGCTCAACCCCAACGCCAAGCTGGGCTACAGCGACGGCACCTATTATTATCAGCCCGACGACTACTATGACGAGATCGACAAGAGCTCGTTCCGCCAGGAGTACAACGCCAGCGTGAGCGGAGCCACTGACCGCTTCTCTTACTTCTCGAGCCTCGGCTTCCTCAACGACGGAGGTATCGTGGAGAACTCGGGCCTGAAGCGCTACACCGCCCGCACCAACGTGGAGTACAAGATCAACAAGTATGTGAAGTTCGCTTCCAACCTCGACTATTCGCACATCGACACCAATAGCCCCTCGTACGATGCTACGGAGTACGGCTCGTCGGGTAGCGTCTTCTACATTGCCAACAACCTGGCTCCTATCTATCCCCTCTACGTGCGCAATGCTGACGGCTCCTATGCCACCAACGCACTGGGCGACCGCGTCTACGACATCAACCAGACCAACCAGACGCGTCCTAACATCATGGGCAACGCCATTGGCGACAACCACTACAACCGCAGCAAGTCGGCCATCGACCAGTTCCGTGGCAACTGGGTGCTCACCGTGACCCCCGTCGAGGGCCTCGACCTGATTGCCAACGTGACGGCTTTCAACCGCAACTCGCACAACAACCGACTCTACAGCCAGTTCTCGGCTTCCTATTCGGGTGTCGATGGCGCCACCGCCGTCTATGACACGCGCTACTTCACGCTGAACCAGATCTACCAGGCCAACTACAACAAGGAGTTTGGCAAGCACACCGTGGGTCTGACCGCCCTCTACGAGCACTACTCGCTGAAGTACAACTTCCTCTATGGCTCCAACGCCCACCTCTACGATCCCTTCGTGGCCGAGCTCGACAACGCCCTTGGCAGCAACATCGCCAACATCGGCCTGTCCTCGTACACGCAGAACTGGGTGCACGACGGTTACTTCTTCCGTGGCGACTACAGCTACGCCGACAAGTACTTCGGCGAGGTGTCTGTGCGTCGCGATGGTTCGTCGCGCTTCGCTCCCGGTCATCGCTGGGGCACCTTCTGGTCGCTTTCCGGTGGATGGCAGATCAACAAGGAGAACTGGTTCAACGCCGACTGGGTCGACCTGCTCAAGCTGAAGGTCAGCTATGGCGAGATGGGTAACGACGACATCAGCGGTGGTTCCCCCTACAACGAGTACACGCCCTATGCCGACTATTACAAGGTGACCTACAACGAGGAAACCAAGCAGTATTCCAGCTCGATGGCCTATCGTGGCAACAGCTCGCTCACCTGGGAGAAGACCGGCGAGTGGAACGTCGGTGTCGACTTCGGACTCTTCAAGAACCGCATCACCGGTACCTTGGAGTACTTCCACCGCAAGACGCACGACCTGCTCTACTGGAAGACCCTGCCCCTGTCGTCGGGTATCGCCGTGTCTGACTATCCCGCCAACGTGGGCGCCATGGTCAACAAGGGACTTGAGTTCACCATCAACGGCGACATCTTCCGCAGCAAGGATTTCACTTGGAGCGTCAACGCCAACATCACTTGGTTCAAGAACAAGATTACCGAGCTCGACCCCTCCATCGCCAAGGACGGTCTGAAGTATAGCAGCAGCATCCTGCGCGTGGGCGGCTCGCTCCACGAGGCCTACATGTACAAGTATGCAGGCACCAACAAGGAGAACGGACAGGCCCTCTACAATGTCGACTACTTCGCCAACGCCGACGGCGAGGCCTACACCAATAGCGATGGTTCCTATCGCACCGAGGCCGACCTGAAGGCTGCCGGCATCACCGACTACCACAAGACCACCGGCACCACCAACGACCTGACCGTGGCTACGAAGTACGACCTCGGCGACATCCACGCTGACGTGTATGGTGGCTTCGGCACCAGCCTCTCGTGGAAGGGCTTCGACCTCAGCATGCAGTTCGCCTACCAGCTCGGCGGAAAGATCTACGACGGCCAGTACCAGCAGTACATGCACGGTGGCCAGAGCGCGGGTCTCGCCATGCACAAGGACCTGCTCGACGCATGGGATCCCTTCACCAACCGCGACAGCAACATTCCTCTGCTGAGCATCGCCTCGGCTGACGACTCCGGAGTGGGCTCGCAGTCGGCCATCGACCGCTTCCTCACCAGCTCTGACTATCTGAGCCTGAACAACCTCACGCTCGGCTACACGCTGCCCAAGAGCCTCACCAGCCGCGCGCTGCTGTCGAACGTGCGCGTCTATGTTGCTGCCGAGAACCTCTTCATCATCACCGCCCGCAAGGGTCTCGACCCGCGCGTCACGCAGGCCGTGGGTGGCTTCACCTCGGGTGCTGCCCTGATCAGTGGTGGTGGCTATGCCGGTATGCGCTCTATCACGGCTGGCATTTCTCTGACTTTCTAAATGTCGAACGTAAATCTAGAATATCCATATGAAAATCAATAAAATCGTATTGATGATGCTTGGCGGCGCACTGCTTGCCACATCATGTAATGATTTGAACGAGCAGGAGTTTGAGGGTGGAACCTTGTCGACGGCGCGGTTGCAGGAAAGCAACTCCGCCGACACCAAGAAGGCCAACGCCACCTTCGAGGGCATGTTCTCCTATCTGGGTACGCCTTGCTCAACCTTTGGTACGTCGCAGGGCCGCGCCGACGACTTCGGCATGGTGATGGCCAGCATCTCGCTTGACCTTGAGGGTGCCGACATGGCCATGGGCGACAACGGCTACAACTGGTTCTCGGTGGCTTCCGAGCTTTCTTCGCGCAACGCCGACTATGCCAACCCCTATATCCGCTATGTGACGCCTTACCGCGAGATTGGCATCGCCAACCAGGTGATTGCCTCCGTTCCGGAAAATACCACCAACAAGACGCTGCTCTATAACAGCGCGCAGGCTCACGCCATCATCGCCTTCGACTACCTGATGCTGGCTCCCTACTACCAGTTCGCCTATGACGAGGCCGCCGACCAACCCTGCGTGCCCATCATTGCCGACTCGCTCGACGCCGCCAACAACTCGCGTGCCACCGTGCGCCAGGTGTACCAGATCATCAAGGACAACCTCGACTATGCCGTGGAGAACCTTGCCGGATACGACCGTGGCGGTGACAAGCAGAAGATTGACCAGCACGTGGCTTACGCCCTCCGCGCACGCGTCAACCTCTATATGGGCAACTATGCCGACGCCGCTGCCGACGCCGAGAAGGCCCTGGAGGGCTACACGCCGGCTTCGCGTGCCGAGGTGTCCGAGCCCGGATTCGACGATATCTCGGCCCACAACTGGATCTGGGGTATCGACATCACTCCCGACCAGGCTTCCATCATGGGCTATGCTACGGCTTCCTCGTGGATTAGCGCCTTCTCGGGCGACGGATATGCTCCCGCCACCGACAACGTGCCCGTGATCAACAAGCTGCTCTACGACAAGATTCCCAGCACCGACGTCCGCAAAAGCTGGTGGCTCGACGAGAACAAGCACTCTGACGCCTGGGCCAACCTGAGCTGGGGCGACGCCAAGGGCGACGCCATCGCCGACCTCGTGCTCGACGGTGTGAAGAACGCCTACGCCCCCTACATGAGCATCAAGTTCGGGCAGAAGGCCGGTGTCGGTTCCACCGACAACAGCAACGACTTCCCCCTGATCCGTGTCGAGGAGATGATTCTGACCCGCGCCGAGGGACTGCTCAAGAGCGGCCATGAGGCTGAGGCACGCCAGGTGCTCGAGAACTTCGTCAAGAACTACCGCGACCCCAGCTACTCGGCCAACGGACGTGGCCTCTCGCTGGCTGACGAAATCTGGTTCCAGCGTCGTGTCGAGCTTTGGGGTGAGGGCTTCTTCACCGCTGACATGAAGCGCCTGCACAAGCCGCTGGTGCGCTTCCATGGCGAGGGCACTACCAACTTCCCCGATGCCTTCGTGTTCAACGTGGCTGCTAACGACGGATGGCTGAACATGCGCTTCCCCACCTCGGAGAAGGACAACAACCCCGCCATTGTGGACAACCAGGGCGGTGCGCTGCCCGTGTCCGGACAGAACCCTGACCTTCGTGACGGGGTGACCGACTAATATAGTTTCATCAATTAAAAAACAATTCAAATGAAGATAAACAAATTATTCGCAATAGGTGCATTGCTCGCCACGGGACTTGCTTTCACTGCGTGCAGCGATGATGATTGGTCGGGTCCCGGTGAGGAGAACGACGGAGCATTTCTCTACTCCGATGCTACTTCCTTCTCGTTCTTGCCCGAAGACGAGCAGTCTTTCACGATTCACGTAGGCCGCACCCAGGGTGCCGCCGCCGAGGCTGGAACCGTATCCCTCTCGGGTGACAATGACGCCTTCGTCGTGCCTGAGGCAGTGAACTTCGCCGCCGGAGAGACGAAGCAGGATATCAAGGTCACGTTCAACATCCCCGCCGGTACGACGCAGACGCTGCATGTGGCTCTGGCCGATTCGGCCCAGTCCACGGTCTATGGCAACGACACGCTGACCATCCGCGTATCGCGCGACTACAACTGGAAGGCTGCCGGCTCGGGTACGTTTACCGACAACACCTTCGGCGTGGGACAGACCACGGTGGTCGTGCAGCATGCTGACGGCACCAACATCTACCGTCTGGTGTCGCCCTACAACACGCTTTCGCCCGACGACTTCGCATCGAAGGAGCACGTGCAGTTCACCCTGGCCGAGGATGGAACCGTGGGATTCCGCGATGGCATTTATGACATCTTCGGAGCCAGCGGCTATGAGATGTATTTCGATAACGGCAACTATCCCGGCTACTGCAATGTGAGCAACGAGGACGGAACGCTGACTTGGAACTTCCTCATCCTGCAGGGAACGAGCCTCTACACGGGTGGTAACTTCATCTTCGAGTGGCTTGACGGCTATCCATTGGATAATTAAGCAGAGCGTTCAGCAATGATTTATATAAAGAGGATGTGTGCCTTGACGGACGCATCCTCTTTCTTTCTTTAATCCTCTTTTCTTTAATTCTCTTTCTTTATAAGTGATTTTACGATGAGAAAGCACGTCTGTCTTTTTTTAATGTTTGCCTCTTTTGCCACTATCGCCATGGCAAATCCGCGCACCTGGCAGCAGAAGGTGGATATCGCGGCCGCCGCACTCGGACAAAACACGGCGACTGCCAAGTCGCATGGCGGAACGCCGCGCGCGTTGAAGGCGCTGAAGTCGGGCTCGGCCCTTTCCGTCATTGGTTGCGAGGATGGCGGCTTCGCCATTGTCAGCAACGATGACCAGGCCGCTCCCTTGGTGGGATATTCTTCGGGAACTTTCGACGAGGCCTCCAATCCCGGGCTGCGCTGGTTTCTCTCGGCGGCCGACGAGGTACTTTCTTCAGCCGCCGCGGCCGGACAACCCGTCAAGGTGGTGGCTCCCTCGCAATACGAGGGCTTGAAGCCCGAGGCGGGGCCGCTGGTCAAGAGCACATGGAACCAAGGCTACCCCTACAACCTGCTTACGCCGACCTATGGCGCCAACAAGGCCCACTATGTCACGGGCTGCGTGGCTACCGCCATGGCGCAGGTGATGTACTTCCACCAATACCCCTCGCGGGGAAGAAACACCCACACCTATAGTTTCACACCGTCCAATGGCGAGAACCTCAAGCTGACGGTCGACTACGGGCAGGAGACATACGACTGGTCGCTGATGACGGACACGTACACCGGCGGCGAGAGCGAGGCCTCGAAGCTCGAGGTGGCCAAGCTGATGTATGATGCCGGCGTGTCGTGCTCCATGCAGTACAACGAGGACGGAAGCGGCGCCTACACCTACGAGGCCGCCAACGCGTTGGTGGAATACTTCAACTATAACGAGAACCTGCAACTCTATACCCGCAGGGCTTATTCCGAGGGCCTGTGGATGCGCAAGATCTTCACGGAAATTGATGCGGGCCGCCCCATCATGTATGCGGGGGCGGACGCCGCCTCGGGCGGTCACGAGTTCGTGCTCGACGGCTATAATGCCGATGGATTCGTGCATATCAACTGGGGCTGGGGAAGCACGGCCGACGGGTATTTCGATATCGCCCTGCTCAATCCCACGGGCTTCCAGTTCAGCGTCGGGCAGGAGATGGTGATGGGCATCGCCACGCCGGAAACCGCCATTGCCGGCGAGACGCAGCTGTTCTGCAACGGCGACGTGGCTTATACGCCTTCCACGGTCACGCCGGACGTGATGGCCGTCAATGGCACGGTGACGAACATCGGGCGCAGCCGCTACACCGGCCCCATGGCCCTCGTCCTTGCCGATGAAAGCGGAAACCGGCAGGTGGTGACGTATTTCACGAACGCCTCCAAGCGCGGTAGCGACACCCCCGTCGACTATGACCTGTTCCACAACAACTCGGCCAGCCTGACCATCCGCACGCTGCGCTATGGCGACATCCTGTCGGAGAAGCCTGATGGCACTTACCGCATATTCATCGCCACGCGTGCCGGCGAGGCGTGGAGTCCCGTCCACGCTCCTGCGGGCAAGGTGAACAGCACCCTCATCGTGAAGTCTGGTGCCAACTACACCCTCACTTCCGATACCGACGACATGTGGATGTTCGGCGCGTCGTCTACGCCCACGGGCATCACTTCCGTTCGCCCGGCGGCGAAGGCTCCGGCCACGGATGCCGTCTACAACCTTGCCGGCCAGCGTGTCGGCGCCGGTTACAAGGGCGTCGTCATCCGCAACGGAAGAAAGGTGCTGGTGAGATAATCACCCTAATCCATAGCGGGGATGGGCCTTGCCCGTCCCCCCATCCCTCGTCATACGGACGGTCCTCGTGGCCGTCCGTTATTTTTTCCCCCCACCTCTCGCTCCTTCGCGTCCCCATGACCTCCAAACACGCGCTTGCCCCCGAATGGTGGGTGATAGTCCTCACTGGCATGTGAGGGATGGATTTCTTTATAAGTCTTTCCAAAGTGGTGGAAAAGAAATAGACGCTGGCGCGGGTCGCCGCGTACTTGTCTGTTGGCTATCTTTTTGAATGTTTTAAAAAGAGGACTTTCCTGTCTAAAAATTATACGGTTGCGGCTTGGTGAAGTTGGTCATGAAGATGCGTTTTGTCTTGGTTTATAGTCCATATAATGTTTTGTTCGTGATTTGGTGGTTAATACCTATTTTTTGGTATTTTTTGCGGTGATTGCATCAAAATATTATGTTTTATTGTATTTTTATAGAAATAAGCAGTAACTTTGCGCAAATTTGCAAAAGTTTGGAAAATCTAGTTGAAACAAAAATATAAATTTAAAGACCTATGCTTATGAAGAGACTCTACTCATTGGTGACGCTTGTGGCAATGCTGTTGCTGGGTGTCACGGTCTCCATGGCACAGTCGACGGAGGAGATTGAAAACTATTCCTTCGGCTTCGACAGCGAAAGCAGTATTGGCGAAGTCGACGGCTCATCACTTTCCAGTTACTTCGTTCACGACTTCGCACCTGCCGGATGGGACCACCTCATTGACTACTATCAAAACAACAGCGGTTATGGCAGCAGTGCGACTTACGTCAACTATCGCTTCCGTAGCGGCCTGGGAACGGGAGGCGGTTGCTTGCAGTCGTCGTCACAGGTGACCATGGACTATGACACCTTCGAGTCTCTCAACCTTTACGACCTGCTCATCACCCCGCTGGTCAGCGGGACGGTGCAGGTAGTGGCCAGTTCGGCCTCGAGCTACACGTATGGTTCGACGCCCGAAGTCACCTTTTATAAGATGACGAAACGCGGCGGCGCGTGGGTGCGTGGCGACGAGATAGCCCCCACCAGTGCGGTGGAGCTCTCTTATGGGGAGTGGAGCACCTACACGCTCACCGTCGACGAGCCCACCTACATAGGCTTGCGCATGAGCGACGCCCTCGTAGACAATTTCTCGGCCGGGCATGCCGTCATCGAGAAGAATCCGAAGCTCGCCATCACCAGCGTCGTCGACAAGAACGGCGAATATAACGACGCCGACGCCGAGGGCCAAGTCAGTCTGAAATACGACGTCGTGCTCACCAACAGCGGCCTTGTCGCCTTCAATCCCGGCGACGAGAACTACACGCTCACCCTCACCCGTGGCGAGGACGGCGAGGTGATAGGCACTTACAACATTGACAAGCCTCTTGCCGTGGGTGCCACCGACACCATACACGTCGGCTACGACCTGCCCGCCGCCACCCTCGGCACCGAGCGCTTCCCCGCATGGATCAAGGAGAACATCACCGGCACCCAGCATTATGCGAGCACGGTGAAGGTGGTGCCTTACGCCCCCGTGCTCACCGTTACCATTTCGGGTGACACGAAGCAGGCGGGCGCCCCGTTCTCCTTCGGCGCCTCCCAAGAGGCCATCACCCACAAGGTCATCCTGACCAATGACGGCGCCTCGCCACTCAGCATCACGTCGGTAAGCGTTCCGGCCCCGTTCACCGGCTCCCTGTCGCATGGCCGCACCGCGTCGACCATCCAGCCGCACAAGTCGGACACCCTCATCGTGACGCTGCCCAACACCACGCCGGGCACCTATAGCGGCGACCTCGTCGTGGCGACCAACGCCGGCGACTTCAACCTCGTCGTCTCGGGTACGATTGTCGATGCCGCCGCATGGTTTGTTGATTTCGAGAATATGGACTATGCGAACCAGCACGTCCTGCCCGCGACCCTCACCGCCGAGGTGCGTGCTGACCAGCCCTTCTCCGACTGGAGCATCAGCAACTATCCGCAGTCGCTCGAACTCGAGGGCAACAAACTGGCGCTGATGAACAACAGCGAGTCGGTCTTCACCAAGGTCATCTCGCCGAAACTCGTCATCGGGGCAGGAGAGGCCCTGACGTTCGATGCCGCACAGCGCGGCACGAGCTCCACGCTCGAAGTTTACTATTCGGCTGACCGTAAGAACTGGACCAAGGCTTACACCATCGTCAGCGACTCCACGGCGACGGCCGACAACTGGTTCGACCAGAACGGCGACGGCAGCTACTTCAAGTATTACTACTTCCACAACTACCAGGTCAATACGATTCCGGCAGGCGAGTATTACGTCGCGTTCAGTGCCGGCAACGTCGTCATTGACAACATCCTGGGCTACAAGGTGGCCGATGTCGCCCACGACATCTACTTCTCAACCCAGCCCAAGGCCCAAGGCTCCGCGATGGTCAACTATGGCGTCACCGACAAGGTCGTCATCCACAACAGCAACTTGAAGGCCGAGTCCGGTGCCGGCTACACCTTCCGCTACTATGTTGGCGACGAGGTCGTGGCACAATATGACGGCAAGGACCTCGCAGCAGGAGCCGACGCCGAGTATGCCGTGAGCTACACCCCGCACAAGGCCGGCCGGTTGCCCGTCTATGCCAAGGTGGTCTTCGCGGACGGAACCGAGTTCGCCAGCGACTCCGACACAATCGACATCGTCCCCGAGGTGGCCTCGAACGACGTGCAGATTGGTACTCCCAGTCCCGCGGGAACGTCGACAACCGCACCAGCCAACATCTATTATCATTATTCCAAGAGCGTCTCGCTGTATCCGTCCGAGGTCATCGGCCTGCCCAGCGGCACCCAGATCAAGGGCATCACCTTCAAGGGCTACTCCGAGAAGGACATCACCTTCGCCACCCAGCTGTGGATAGGCAACAGCACCCTCACCGCCCTTCCGTCGTCCGTCACCGCCATTTCCGATGTCGTCGATACCACGTCGCTCACCAAGGTGTATGATGCCGACTACAATTTCGTTCCCGCCGGCGAGTCGTCGGGCTGGGGTGCGGCCCGGAGTATCTCCACGGCTGGAGACGTGCTGACCATACCGCTTGCCGAGCCATTCACCTATACGGGTGGCAACCTCGTCATCGCGGCCGTTGCAAGCAATCCGTCGGGTTATGCCACCGCTGTTTTCGAGGCCGATGTCGACTATCCCTCCAATGCCGTCATCCAGTCTTATGACAACGAGGATTACGCCTCTGGCTGGACCACCACCTACCTTCCCGTGGTCTACTTTGACGTCGATGCCAAGACGCCCGAGCTCTCGGGCACGGTCAAAGACGCGCAGGGCGAGCCCGTGGCCAACGCTCCCGTCGTGCTCCATGCCGGCGGCGTGCAATATGCCGACACGACCGACGCCCAGGGCGCCTACACCATTCCCGTCATACAGAAGGCTCTGGCGTACACGCTCACGGTCAGCGTGGGCGGCTATGTGCCCTACAGCGTCGAGGGCGTCTCGGTGGTTGCCGATGCCACCCGCGACATCGTTCTCGAGCCTGGCACGGGTCTCTTCATCCAGGGCCACGACATACCGGCCAAGGGCGAGGTCAACTCCAAGTACACGGCCACGGCCACCGTGCTGAATGATATCACGACGACCATAGGCGCCGCCGACTACACCGCGCGGTTGTTTGTCAATGGCGAGCCCGTGAGCACCGCCGAGACTGTCGACATCGAGTCGATGAAGAGTGCCAAGTTCACCTTCGGCTTCACACCCCACGAGGCCGGCCGCCAGCCCGCCTACATCCAGTTCGCCTATGGCGACAATGTCTATACGACCTCCGTCGACACCATCACCGTGGCCGAGGAGAGCTTCGGCGGACTTGTCCAGGTGGGCGACTCCACCGCGATGGCCGGCGGCACGAGTGCCACGCCTTGGAACAACTGGTACAAGTACAGCCAGTCAGAGCTGATCTACACGGCCGCCGACCTCGGGCTCGACAATGGCGCGGTCATCAAGAACGTCGCCTTCCGCGGGCAGTTCCTGAGCAGCAACACCGGCAAGGAGGCCGTACGGGTCTATATTGAGAACACCAGTGACGAGCCTGCCACCGTTTACGAGGACAGCAAGGGCTACGTCCTGCACGACACAACGTCGATGACGAAGATTCTTGACGACTCCGTCGCCTATGGCGATACGCCCATCCGCTATGTCCACGACGTGCTCTCCGTGCCCGTTCCCGCCGGCTTTGTCTACACCGGTCACAACATCCGCATCACCGTTTTGGGCAACCATGCCGGGCAGGACGACAACCAGATAGAGTGGGTTGTCGACGGAAACAAGTCGGGCCGTGGCGTCAGCCGCCGCACCGACAGCGGCATCATTGACGAGGAGAACTGGAGTCTTGTCCAGTCGACACCGGTCCTTTACCTCACCATCGATGCCAAGAAGACGGTCTCCGGCACCGTCACCGCCCATGCCGACGGCTCCGCCATTGCCGGTGCCTCCGTGGTCTTGAGAAGCGGCGATGTGGAGTATGACGGCACGACCGATGCCGAAGGAAACTTCAGCATCGACGTGGCCAAGGGCGCGCTCACCTACGAGCTTGTCGCCACGGCTCCCGGCTACCAGGCCGACACCACGTCTAACATCGTGTTGGGCGTCGGCGCTACGGTCGAGGCCCATGTCACGCTCTACAAGGTGGTCAGCGTCAGCGGCGTCGTCTATGGCACCACCGTGCAGGCGCTCGCCCACGTCACCCAGCCCCTCGCCGGCGCCACGGTGACCTTGAAGGACGCCGCCGGGCAGGCGATTGCCACCACGACGACCGACGCCGAAGGCAACTACTCGGCCGACGGGCTCCTTGAGGGCAACGACTACACCCTGGAGTTCTCCGCCGAAGGCTACCTCTCTGACACCCTGGCCGTAGCGGCCGGTGGCGCCGATATCGCCCTGAGCGATACGTTGAAGACGCAAGAGGTGCTCGGCATCGAGGGCGTCGGCACATCCACGGGCAAGGCCGCCACGGGTGATGTCTACACCATCGGAGGCCAGTACGTCGGCCGCAATGTCGACAAGGCCACCCTTCGCCGCGGCATCTACATCATCAACGGAAAGAAGGTTGTCGTGAAATGATGAGACACATCAATTGTAAATAGCATTCCCCAAGACAAGTCCGTGTCGCCATAGTCTTATGTGCGTCACGGACTTGATAGTTTTATATTTCATGCGAATCAGTCCGGCTCAATCTTGGGACACGCACATTCGCTCAAAAAAACACTAACTCCGAGCCCGCAATCCTTCCGGCCCCACGTGGTGCCCGCCCCCACCTCTCCGGGGGAGTGGTGAAAGCGGCGACGGAAAAGAAAACCGTAACCCAATGAAGAAACAGATTTTCGTCTTATTTCTACTGGCCGCAGCCATCCTTCCCCTGTCGGCCCAGAGTGTCCTCCTGCGCAAGGGCGTAGGCCCCGTGCAGACGCGCCCGTCGGCCATGATGCACGAGATGGGGCAGCGCACGCGCGGGGCGTTCGCCCATCCGTCACCCATCGTTCCCAAGGCGCCGCAGCGCGCCCCCCTGCTGGCCACCCCCGACGGAACCACCATCTGGGGCAACCTGCTCTATCGGGCTTCGTGGGAAAACCTGGTCGACACGTACGAGTATCCTTACGGCATCTACTCGTTTCCCGCCTCGTCGAGAGGCTTCACGCTGACCCCCATCTACGAGGATCCCGGCTTCAACGCCAATGGTGGCGGCGTGGTCGTCGGCGACACCTATCACTTCGTGTGGTACACGGCCCTCTCGCCGACGCTCGTCATCGCCTCGTATTATGCCTACGACATTGACGACTGGAGCGAGAAGGACTTCGAGTTTTTCAGCGACAACAAGTACGTGGCCCAGGACCTGACCCTCGATCCGACGTCGAACACCGTCTACGGCCTGTTCTGGGATGCCAACTCGTCCTACATGCAGCTCGCCACGCTCGACTATTCCACCATGACGCGCACCGACATCGGCGGTGGCTATGGGTCGCAGCGTTTCGTGACCATCGCCGCCGGTCTCGACGGCCAGCTCTACACCATCGGCCTCGACGGCAATTTCTATAAGGTCGACAAGTCCACGGGCCAGCTGACCCTCGTCGGTCCCACCGGCGTCCTCCCCGGCGGCTATTCCCAAAGCATGACCTTCGACCCGAACACCGGCCGCCTCTATTGGTCGGCCTTCCGCAGCGACCAGACCGGAGGCCTCTACGAGGTGGACCCGCAGACGGGAACGGCCACGATGGTGGTGAACTATCCCGATTGCGAGGAAATCACCGCCCTCTACATTGCCAAGAAGAGCGATGACGGGACGCCCCGCGCCGTCACCCGCCTCGCTCTGGATTATCCCCGTGGAGCGCACGTCGGCACCATCTCGTTCACCATGCCCTCTAATGACAACGCCGACAACGCCCTCGTGGGCGAGCTGACCTACCATATCACGGCGAACGGCACCGAGGTGAGGCGTGGCACGGCCTTGCGCGGAGCGTCCGTCACCGTGGACCAGCTCGAACTGCCCGCCGGCGACACGAAGGTCGTCGTCACCGTCAGTAACGCCGCCGGAACGGGAGCCGAGGCCACGGCCCACCAGTGGATCGGCCTCGACTATCCGGTGCGCCCCACCATCCTGGTGCTCTATCCCGACACGGCGGCACGGACGGCCAGCCTCTCGTGGATACCCACCCGGACGGGGCAGCACGGCGGATACATCGACCCCGACTCCGTCTACTATGTCGTCACGCGCATGCCCGACAGCACCGTCGTGGGCCCCAGGGTCACTGACAGCACCTTCGTCGACCACCTCCCCGACAGCCACGTCGCCGCCTACTATTACACCATCACCCCCTATTGCGGGGCAATGCGGGGCTTCACGGCCACTACCGGCAAGTTCATCTCCGGCAATCCCTACGAAGTGCCCTATCGGGAGAATTTCGACAACGACAACGCCATGGACGTCTACACCCCGCTCGACTATAACGTCGACAACAACACCTGGCAATACATGAGCGGGGCGGCGGGAATCTATTCCAGCGGTTCGGCCGGCCTCGACGATTGGCTCCTCACCCCCCTCATCCACCTGCGTTCTGACCGCACCTACAACGTGTCCTTCGTCGTCGAGACCGGCGGCGAGGCCTACACCGAGCAGTTGTCGTTGAGCTATGGCACGGACGCCGACTTCGACAACTACACCACCATCATGCCCACCACCGACCTGACCCTCAAGGGGCCGCGCCAGTTCTCGTATAGCATCCGGCCTTCCGTCGAGGCCAACTATGTCTTGGCCTTCCATGCCACGAGCGCGCCCCAGCAGTATGACATCAAGGTCGACGACATCAGCGTCACCGAGCAGGCCCTGGTCACGGCCCCCGACTCCGTCACGGCCCTGACGGCCACGCCCGGCGCCCACGGTGCGCGCCACGCCACGGTGTCGTTCCGCGCCCCTCTCAGGCGCATCGACGGCAGGCCGCTCACCACGCTCCGTGCCATCACGCTCAGCCGCAACGGCTCGGTCGTCAACACGTGGAGCGATCCCACGCCCGGCGAGGCCTATGCCTATGAGGACGAGAACCCCGCCGACGGGTTGAACGACTACACCGTCGTGGCCGCTAATGAGAATGGTGACGGCCAACCCGCGCGCGTCTCTATGTTCACGGGCAACGACACGCCCCTTCCGCCGTCCCGCCTGCGTCTGGGCCTGGACGGCAACACGGCCACCCTCACTTGGACGTCGCCAGGCGCCAGGGGCGCCAACAACGGCTTCGTCGACACCCTCGCCCTGCGCTACGACGTCTACGACAAGGACGGCCACGTGGTCCAGGCCGACGTCGACGGTACGTCATGGTCGGCCACCGTCGACAACACCGGATCGCAACGGCTCACCCACTATGGCCTCTCCGCCAAGTCGAACGGCCTGGAGAGTGGGGTGGTGACCAGCAACACCGTCGTGTTGGGCAAGCCGTGGCCCATGCCCTTCCAGGAGAGCTTCGCCCGCGGGTCGCAAGACTATCCCCTTTGGTGGATTGTCGGGAGCGACGCCTCCAACACGTGGGGCTTCAACACGTTGTCCACGGCCGACGACGATGGTGGCGCCCTCTACTATCTGGCACGGAGGGCCGGCGAGGAAAGTTCCATCAACTCCGGCAAGATCGCCATCACCGGAAGCAACCCGAAGCTCACGTTCAGCCATTACGTCCAGCCCGGCGTCGACAACACCCTGCGGGTAGAGGTCTCGACAGACAAGGCCGACAGCGTGCTGCTCGCCGAAGTCAACTACGCGTCGGTTGCCGACTCGGCCGGATGGCGCACGCTGTCCGTCCCCCTCCGCCCGCTCGACGCCGAGTATGTCATATTGAAGTTCCACGCCATCTGCAACGACGTGCTCACCCCCGTCATGATAGACAACATCAACGTCGCCGACGTCAAGCCCCTCGACATCACCGCCACGCTCTCTTCGCCTACGAAGGCCCGCATCGGCACCACCATCGTCGCCACCGTCAAGGTGGACAATGTAGGCGAGGAAACGGCCCGCGGCGCCATGGTGACCCTCTACAACGGGACCCGCGAGGTGGGGTCGGAGAGCCTCGCTGACCTGCCCGCATCCTCCTCGGTGACGGTCGACTTCTCCGTCGAGCCCAAGGCCATTGACGGTGGCACCCTCGCCCTCTATGCTGTGGCCACGCTCGACGGCGACGGCGACCCCGCCAACAACACCACGGAGACCATCGACGTCAAGGTGACCCAGAGCACCCTTCCCGCCATTGACGACCTCGGCGCGCGTGTCGAGGGCGGCAACGTCGTCCTCACCTGGACAAGGCCCGAAGCTCCAGAGACGGTCACCGACGACTTCGAGTCTTATGAGGCCTGGGAGCGCAACAACTTCGGCGACTGGACGACAATCGACATGGACGACACCGACACCTGGGGCATCGATGGCATCGTCTTCCCCCACAACACCGGGCGCATGGCCTATCTCATGTTCAACACCGACGATGTGGCCTGGCCCGACGCCGACTACCTGCTCGTCGTGGGCGCCCATAGCGGCAAGCAATATGCCGCAAGCTTCTGCGCCCGCAATGTCGAGAGCGACGACTATCTCTGCTCGCCCCTCCTCAGCGGCAACGCACAGGAAGTCTCCTTCTGGGCCAAGAGCCTCAGCAGCGAGGAGCCCGAAAGCTTCGACGTGCTCGCCACCACGTCGCGCATGCCCTACGCCTATAGCTATTCGCCCGTCGAGGGCTCGTCGGTGCAGCAGGT
>CAYQUN010000041.1:0-27479 GCA_964420715.1 uncultured Prevotella sp.
CTCGACCAGGGGGGTACCGCTTGGGGGAATCTTGGGGTGCTGGAGCAAAAAAAATCAGAAAAAGCTTGCATATGCCCTCAAAATTTTATATCTTTGCCGCCGGACCAGGGACTACACTCCCTCACGACCACCAAAAAAACGAGACATCAGAACAATCAGGGAAAACCGGCAACGGCGGCCATGAGGCCGACGGAAGGAACGATTGCGATGAAAAAAATATTATTAACCACTAACAAGAAAAGCCATGGAAAAGAAAACCATGAATGACGAACTGCTCCTGTCGGCCACGATGGGCATGATTTGCACGAGGCTGAAGCCCGAGGAGCAACAGGTGCTGCTCGGACTGGCCGAACTGCTGCAGCCCACCATCAGCCGCAACATCGAGCTGCTCACAAAGAGGCGCACGGCCATCGCAAGGCAGCTGTTCCCCACACAGGGCGACGACGTGCTCATGGACCTGCCCCTGCGGCTCATCAAGAACAACGGCCGGCACTACGAACGCACGCTGCAGGTGCTGCTCGGCCTCGACGGGCGGCCGGTGCGCATGCTGTTCTGCCGGGACAAGAGGGAACGGGAGGCCAAGCTGCCCCTGCTGCGCGTCGTGGAATGGACGCTGCCGCAATACGAGCGCACCGTGCGCGTGGCGGTGTCCAAGGAGCTGGTGCTCCGGATGGTGGACATGCGCGGCGGATACATGAGGGCCTCGCGCAACACGCTGGCACACCTCAGGGCGACACACACCAGGCAGATGTACTTCCTGCTGAAGAAATGGGCCGGAAACGGAGGACTGGAGGTGAGCTACCGGAAAATCAGGCGCATGCTCGGACTGCCGCCCGACACGGGAACGGGATGGAGGCTGTTCAAACGGGCTTATCTGAAAAAACCGCAAGACAACCTGCGCGAGAAGATGCAACGGCAGCAGAGCGAAATGGCCTTCACCTTCGCCGTCAGACCGGCCGACAACGGCGACCGCATCATCGACTTCTTCGTCGACTGCCCCAGGGCCGAGGCGCTGGCACGCGAGGACACGGCCACGCAGTCGCGCATCGGGCTCTGCGGACACCTGCTGCGGCAGATGAAGTTCGACGACGACGAGGTGGGCCGGCTCCTGGCGCCCCTCAACAAGAACAACGCGCAACGGGCCGCCGACATGCTCTGCGACGTGCTCGCAAGGGTGGAGAAACACCAGGTGGACCACGTGAAGATGTACGTCTCAGCCTGCATGGCCAAATTCACACAGCCCATGAGAAACGAAAAGCAAATCCTAACCCGCCAACAGCCGCACAACGGCATGGCACAAACCCCGAAACCATGAAAAGCGAAAAAGAAATCAACGCCCTCAGCCAAATGCGAGACGACCTGAAATGGCTGCTCGGCACCGACTGCCCCGACAACATCTGTTGGACCTCATCGAAATCAGACCTCGTGGAGTTCGTCCACCTCGCCACCTTCGGACCCCGCGACCCCATGCTCGACGACATGGGCCGCCCCTTCTCCTTCAAGGCCCTGCTCACAAGGGCCAGGGAGAAAGTGGGCATCCGAAGGATGGGCAAGGCCTCCTGCTTCCTCCGGCAGCGACAGCTCCGCAAACAACCCGAATGCGCCTTCCTGCCCCGGTATATCTACATCGCCGACTCGCACCGCTTCGCTCGGCCCGTCATGGCCTTCATCCGACACGGCGGATGAGGGCCAAGACGGGAAACAACAGGACAATGCACCTGTCCGCCGACACGCTCCAAGGGTACAACGGGAAAATATCGGACTATGTGGCTAAAGTCTATTGATTTTTTTATATCTTTGCATGGCGAAAGGAAAAGAAATCATCAAAACCAAACTATCAAAAGATGAGACAGTACGAAGCCGTTATTCAAACCATCGAAAACCTGGGCGGCATTGCCACGCTTGGCCTTATCAACCAGCATGTCTTTGAAATCAAAGATTGCCAATGGAAATCAAAGACGCCCTTCGCGTCCATACGTCGAATCGTGCGCCACACGGCGGGCATCTATCGGATAAAGCCCGGACTTTACGCCTTGGAAAGTCACAGAAAGGAACTCGAGGCAAACGGCTTTATCGTTGAGACCGAAAGAAACGCCACATCACAAGCCTTGAAGAACTTTACGCATGCCTACTACCAAGGCTTGCTGTTGGAAATCGGCAATATGAAAGGAATGGGGACTTTCGTACCAAACCAAGACAGGCGGAAGCACTACACCCAACAACTGACACTGGGACAAATGCGAAGCTTTCAAGAAATTCCCCACTTCAGCTATCAGAACCTGGTACAACGCAGCAGCACGATAGACGTGATTTGGTTTAATGAAAGAAAGATGCCCGCCTCTTTCTTTGAGGTTGAACATTCCACGGACATTCAGAATTCCTTGCTCAAATTCGTTGACCTACAAGATTTCAACACCAGGATGCTGATTGTCGCTGACGAAAAACGCGAACCGGAGTTTGAGAAGAAATATCACGAGACGGCCTTCAAGGACCTAAGCAGGGAAAAACGGGTGAAGTTTCTCTCTTATAAAAGCCTGGTGTCTCAATACAAAACGGCCCTTTCCACGCAAAAGCAAAGCGTCATCCTATAGACGGAGAACGAAATGATCATTATTGATCAAAAATATTAAAGAATGATCTTCTTGCCCTTTTACCGTAATTTGATCTTAATTTTGCACTCGGAAAGCAGTCAAGATGAAGTATCAAGTAACGGTAACAGAAACGCTGTCGCGAGTCGTAAACATAGAATCGTCATCTGCCGAAGAAGCTGAAGACAAGGTCAGAAGCCTCTATCGCAAAGAAGCGATCGTACTTGACTGGAACGACTTCACGCAAGTCGATATAAGCGCGCGGTCTGACGACGAACATCACCCCGCGCCTTACTTCCGCTCCGCCGACCATGCCTTCACCTTGCTGCACGGCGACTGCCTTGAGTTGCTCAAGCTGTTCGATTTCAAATTCGACATGATATTTGCCGACCCGCCTTACTTCCTCTCTAATGGCGGAATAAGCTATCAGAGCGGCAAGGTGGTCAGCGTGAACAAGGGCGAATGGGACAGGGGACTGACACCACGGCAAATGCACGAGTTCAACTATAACTGGCTGGAGCTCTGCAGAGACAAACTGAAGGAGAACGGGACCATTTGGGTGTCGGGAACCTACCACAACATCTTCTCCGTCGCAACATGCATGCAGGAACTGGGCTACAAGATTCTCAATGTCGTGACGTGGGCGAAAACAAATCCGCCGCCAAACATCTCATGCAGATACTTCACTTACTCCACGGAATTCGTGATTTGGGCGAGGAAGGACAAGAAAACACCACACTTCTTCAACTATAAACTGATGAAGACGCTCAACGACGGCAAGCAAATGACCGACGTGTGGCGCCTGCCGGCCATAGCGAGGTGGGAGAAGGGCTGTGGCAAGCATCCCACCCAGAAGCCGCTGGCCCTGCTGGCACGCATCATCATGGCCTCGACAAGGCCCGCGGCCTGGGTGCTGGACCCCTTTGCGGGAAGTTCGACCACGGGTATCGCCGCCAACCTCGTGGGCCGGCGGTTTCTGGGCATTGAGAAAGAAACGGAATATGTGGACATGGGCGTAGCACGCAAAAGGGAGATTGAATCTGAAGAGACCTTCCGCACGTACAGGATGAAGATTCACGACATTGCCAAACTGGAGGAAGCGGCCGACGGCTTTGGCCTCGACGGGGTTTCCGAGCCGGAACCCGGACCCGACTTGCCTTTCGCCGACTAGAGGGCAAGGGGCATCTGGGTGGGGAGCGGCCCCCTCCATGCATTTGCCGTGCGTGCCCCACGGGGCAAGACGGGCTGAGAAGGCGTTTTAAAGGCTCTCTGCGGCCAGAAAGGAAGGAGGACGGGGCTCGGCTCCTCGGACGGAAACAAACGCCGTGACGGACCTCTACGGGCGTCGGAGGCGCGACGTGACAAAAAGGGCAAGGGCTTCGTGGGGGACTGAACCCGCCCCACGAAGCCCTTGCCGTTTGCCTTTTTTGCATCAGAATGCCAGTTTGCCTTGGCATCTGAACATCAGTTCCCTTAAAATCTGAACATCCGCTTCCTTGGAAATCAGAATGTGCGTTTGCCTTAGAATCTGAAGGCGATGTAAAAACGGGGGCCCTTCTGTTTCAACTTGAAGTCCTTGGTCGTGAACAGGCCGGGCTCGTCGTCGTCATCGTCATCGTCAAACGACGGCTGCTTGTACTTGATGGTGCTCCACAAGCCCTCCACGCCGACGGAAATCAACTTGTAAGAAACCGACAAGCCTGCCGCCATGGCGCAACCGAAGCCATAAGAGAAATTGTCATTCTCGATGATTCCGGAGGCCGTCGGCCTGGCATGGAAATAAGCCGAGATGATGAGGTGGTTCCAGGGATTGAAACTGACGTTCGGCCCCACCATCAGGCTGTATTCGATTTTGTGCATGCCCAGATTGATTCCGTCGTCCTCGTAGTCGTCCTCATAGTCGTCATAGCCGCCCGAAGCCTCCAGCGCGGCCTCGTCGAGTTTCAGTTTGGAGTAGTCGATTCCCATGCCGACATCCAGTCCGAACTTGAGCATTCCGCCCACGGGCTTGCGGTGAAAGTAAATGGTACGCCCACTCTGCAGGAAGACGGAGAAATCGGTCTTCCAGGTCATCGGCTCGCCATCGGTGCGGTCGATGCTCGGATTGGCATAGCCCAACTTGAGAAACTTCTTGCGGCGCCATATTCTCTCATACAGCTGCTCTTGCTCCACGGCGCCCAGCCGCGACTTGACTTGGTCCAGCTCGCCCGCCATGGCCCGCAGGGTGTCGGGCTCCAGGCTCGTCACCGTGACTCCCTGGCCGGCATCCGTTCCTACCTCCTGCGCCGACGCAGGCATAAACACCAGAAGCGACAAGACTGCGGCCGCCATCACTCTTTTCACACTCATCATTTTTTTCATGCTTGCCCGGGCAGCTCCTCCAAGGGCCTTCGTTTAAACGTGAAGCGTGGAACTGCATATGCCACGTCTAAGTTGGAGGTCGTAGGAAAACCTTTAGCACGGATATGGTAATAGCAGCCCACGCTATAGCATGAGAACCACAATGCCATCTCTTGTGCCGCGTTTGAAATTTCCTACGTTCCCAACTTACAAGATAAGCACGACGCTTCTTCCTTTTTAAATCATGTTTGGACCGAGCTCCCTCAATCCGGATGCAAAGGTACACAAAAAATGCGTTAATCGATGATTCCGGCATGTTTTTCTTTGTTTTCCGGCATGACAAGGCTTGCGGGACGCGCCGGAGGGTGACGCGGGCCGGAGTGGAGGAGAAAAGGCGCCCCCCGGGAAGGCGGCAGGAGCACCGTCTTCCCGGGGGGACGCTATTCTGTATTGTCCGTGGGGGCAGCCCCCACCCCGCCCTTACTTGAAGGGCAGATACCAGTTCTGCTCGTTGGTGAGGTCGACCTGGGGATTCTTGTAGCTGAGCTTGTCAGAGAGCCACAGCGAGCCGAAGTTGGAGCCGTAGGTTCCGTCCTGGTTCTTGTGGCGGGCCAGCCGCATGAGGTCATACCAGCGCGTGCCCTCGAAGGCGAACTCCAGCTGATACTCGTCGCAGAGGAGGTCCTCCATGGCGTTGATGCTGTCAGCCTTGGTGGCGCCGATCTGCTCGCCATACTTGCCCCGGAGGTAAGCCAGCTTGTTGCTCATCTCGGTGGCATAGTTGTAAGACATGGGCGAGCCGACGCGGTTGGGATAGTTGCCGTCGGTGGTGATGCCGGCGCCATGCTGGTGCACGCCCCAGTTGGTGGCACTGGCCGCAGCACCCGAAGCCTGCTTGGGGAAGAGCGAGCCATAAGCCGTCCCGAGGAAGGGATAAGTGGTGGCGAGGAGCGCCTTCGAGGCTCCAGAGACATAGGTGCAGGTGGAGTCGGCGATGTTCTGGTTGATACCGTCCTTGAGGATGGCGAAAGCCGCGTCAGGATAGCCCAGCCGGTTGAGGGCCTCGGCCAGGTGCAGATAGACCGTGGTGTTGCGGAAGAGGATGATGTTTCCGCTCTCATACTTGCGTATCCAGATCTTGGTGGAGTCGTTCTCGACCTCCTTGCGCAGGATGGAGTTCAGGCGCAGGTCGCCGGCCTTGAAGCCGTTGACATACTGCTGCGGCAGTCCGCCCGTCACCTGCCGGTAGTAATAGTAGGTGGCGGTGTCAGAGAGCGTCTGGAGCTGCTTCGAGGGCAGGAGCTGCACCTCGTCGACATAGAGGTTTCTTGCCCCGTTCTCGGTGGAATAGTAGTTGAAGCCGAAGGTGATGGGCACCTGCGTGGTGGTGCCGCGCTGGTAGTTCACGGCCATGGGGATGTAGGAGATGATGTCCTCCGTGGGGTTGTTCGCCGTGAAGATGGAGCTCCAGTTCAGTCCCGCCGTCGTCATGCTGGCCATGTCGCTGGGCAGCATGACCCCATCGGGAAGGTCGGCCGAGAGGAGCGACTGGCTGCGATTGGCCACATAGCGCGAGAGCACCGAGGGCATGGGCGTCTGTGTGAGGTAGACGGTGTAGTACTTGGCCGCGTTGGCATAGTCGCCTGCCTCGAGATAGAGCTCGCCGAGGATGACGTCGACGGGAATGAAGCAGAGCGCGCGATAGACGGTCTTGCTCTGTCCCCAGTTGGTGCTACCGGCCGAGAAGTTGGCCGAGCCATCGTGGGGCACGTTCAGTCCCGAGTACTGCTGCAGGTCGGGGGCGAGCTGGGCGGTGATGCCGTTGATGTCGAGCTCGGGGAAGTTGGAGTTGTTGATTTGCGAAATCGAGGTAAGCGGCTCGGTGAAGAAGGGCACGCGTCCGTAGTTGCGCACCAGCTGCAGGTAGGCCCAGGCGCGGAACGCCTTGACGGCGGCATACTCGTTGCGCACCACGTTGGTGGAACCGGTGAGCAGGGTGGTGTCGCGGTGGGCGATGTAGTAGTTGCAGTTGTTGATGACGCGGTAGTAGACGTATGCGCTGTCATACTTGTTGGCCGTGGTGGCTGTGAAGTTGGCCAGCTGCCGCAGGTTGGTGTTGGTGTATGTGGTCGTGGCCACATTGTCGCCCCTCATCTCGCCCTGGAAGACATACTGGTCGGCCAACTGCTGCATGGCCTGCATGATGCCGAAGGCATAGAACAGCGAGTCGGTCTTGTTGTCGAGTGCGGGATTGAACACCTGGTTGGTGGACTCCACCTCGATCATGTCGGAGCAGCTGGTGGCTGAGAAGATTCCCAGCACCGCTGCGATAGCTATGATGAACTTTTTCATATATTTCGATTAGAGATTGATCTTTACTCCGAAAGTGAATGAGCGTCCAAGCGCGAGCTGGCCGGCGTCGATGCCCTGGTAGAGGACACCATTCCCAACCGAGAACTCGGGGTCGTTGCCCGTGTACTTGGTAAGGGTGAGCAGGTTGCGGCACTCGCCCCAGACGGTGACTCCCTGGAGCCACGACCAGCTGGAGGGCACGGGGACGCGATAGCTCAGCGAGAGGGTCTTCAGGCGCAGGTAGGAGCCGTCCTCGATCCAGCGGTCGCTGAAGCGGTTGTTGCCCATGGGGTCGCCATAGTTGAGCCGCGGCAGGTCGGTCACCTGTCCCTCGTAGCGCCAGTGGTTCTCCTCGGCCACCTGCTGGTTGTAGAGCGTGGAGCCGCTGTTGAGCACGGAGCGCTGGTAGTTGTAGACGTCGCCGCCGACGCTGTAGTTGAATCCGAGCGAGAGGGTGAAGTCCTTCCAGTTCACCTTGGCGAAGATGTTGCCATAGATGTCGGGGTTGGGATCGCCGATGACGGTCTTGTCGGCCTCGTCGATGATGCCGTCGCCGTTGCGGTCGACGAAGTGGATGTCTCCGGCGCGGAAGGCGTTGCGGTTGCCCGCCTCGTCAACCATGTAGAGATAGTCGGTGCCTCCGAGTCCGGCGCTCTTGGCGGCAGCATCGTCAGCGAAGACACCAGCCGTCTCGTAGCCGTAGAACTGTCCGACGGGACCGCCCACCTGGGTGATGATGTTCTTGTCGCCATAGATCGAGTTGAGGACGGAACCTCCGTCGAGCGACTTCACCTCGTTCTTGTAGTGTCCCATGGTGGCGCCCAGCTCCACGTGCCAGTCCTTGGTGGCGACGAGCTTGCCATTGATGCCGAGCTCGAAGCCCGTGTTGCGCAGGCTGCCGCCGTTGGTCCAGTAGTTGTTGATACCGCCGATGGGGTTGCTGAACTGCTGGAGCGTGAGCAGGTCGTTGGTCTTGTGGGTGTAGACGTCGAAGTTGAAGCCCAGCCGGTTGTGGAGCATGTAGGCCTGGAGTCCGACGTTGAACTTGTGGGTGGTCTCCCACTTGATCTTGTCGTTACCGATGTTGGTCATCTGCAAACCTGTGGCGCGGTAGAGGAACTTCACGGCCGAGAATCCGGTCTTGGCGGCATAGTTGGAGATGTCGTCGTTGCCGCTCATGTCGTATCCGGCGTTCAGGCGCAGATAGTTCACGAAGGAGTTCTTGGGGAACCAGCTCTCGTTGGTCATCACCCATCCGAGCTGCACGCTGGGATAGACGGCCCACTTCACCCCCAGGAGTCCGAGGCCGTCAGCATGGTCGCCGAAGCGGCTGTTGGCCTCGCCGAGGAGCGAGAGGGTGGCGAAGTAGCGGTTCATGTAGTTATAGTCGACGTTGCCGTACCACTGCATGAGCTTCCACTCGTCGTTGGCACCCTTGACATACTGGTAGCCGTTGGTGGCCGAGAGCGAGGGGTTCTTGTCGTTGGTGGTACCGTTGTACTCGGTGCTCAGGTCGCTGAGGTCGTAGGAGAAGTAGTTGTAGCGGAAGCCGGCGAAAGCCGAGAGGCTGTGGCGTCCGAACTCCTTGGCCCAGTCGACACGCGTGTCGCTGAAGAGGTTGATTTCCTTGGAATAGAGCGACGCGGTCATGCTGGTGACCGTTCCGAGGTTGGGGATCTCAAACTCGGGCACGCCGTTGTAGGGCCTCATGTAGCGCTGCGCGATGCGGTCGAGGTTGTAGCTCAGCCGCTCGGTGATGTTGAAGTCGCCCAGGGTGAGGGTGGGCTCGATGCGCACGTTGAAGTAGGTGGTCTCAGCGTGGTTCTTGTTGTCACCGCTACCGTTCTTCAGGATGGCCACGGGGTTGGCCAGCGAGTACTCGGGGCCGAGCTGGCCGAAGATTTCGTCGTATCCGGAGAGGAGCGACGAGAATCCGCCGATGACGGCGTTGTACTGGTAGGGCGAGACGATGGGCGCCTTGATGAGCGAGAGGAACGTGGGCGACGTGACGGCACCGGCGGTGAGGTCGGCGGGCACGCCGTCGTCGAAGATGTCGTTGGTGGTACGCGAGATGGAGATGTCGAACTTCGTCTTGAGGTTCCACAGGATGTTGATATCGGTGTTGAACCTGACGTTGATGCGGTTGAAGGTGTTTTCCTTGGCCGTGTAGTCGGCATCCTGGTATCCGGCCGAGAGGTTGTACATGCCGATCTCGTCACCACCCTGCACGTTGATGCTGTAGTTGGTGGTCATGGCCGACTCGTAGGCATAGTCGCTCCAATCCGTGTTGTTGTGATAGGTGCGATAGTAGTAGTTGGTCGGATCGTCGTTGAGGAAGCGGAAGTCGATGGGCTTCTTCAGCTGGGTGTTGGCGGGCACCGTGCCGAGCATCTCGCTGGCATAGTTGCGATAGCTGTCGGCACCCATCATCGTGGGCAGCTGCGGCACGAGGGTCACGCCGGCAAAGACGTTGGCCTCGATGCGCGTGGCCATGGAGTGTCCGCGCTTGGTGGTGATGAGGATCACGCCGTTGGCGCCGCGCGCGCCATAGAGCGCGGTGGCGTTCTTGAGCACCTTGACCTGGTCGATGTCCTCGGGCGAGATGTTGGCCAGCAGGTTGTTGAACTGTCCGTCGTGCAGGCTCAGGCGGTTGCGCTGCATGTCTTGCTCCACCCCGTCGATGACGATGAGGGGCTGCGCGTTGGCATTGAGCGAGCCGAGTCCGCGGATGAACATGGAGGCGCCGTTGTCAGGCGCTCCGCTGTGGTTGGTCGTGAGCACGTCGCCCATGAAGTTCTGCTGTATCTCGTCGTCGATGACGGTGGTGTTGCCCTCAGCGGTGAAGCTGTTGGTGGCGGTGTAGGTGGTGCCGCTGCCATACATGGGGCGGAACTTGTCGCTCACCATCTCGATGCGGATGGTCTGCGCGGAGTCGCCGGCGACGACGGCCACCTGCTGGTCGAGGTACTGGGGCGAGTGCACATAGAGCGAGGTGGCGAAGACGGGCACCTTGATGGTGAAGGAGCCGTCCTTCTTCGACATGCCCGTATATCGCTTGTTGCCCAGCATCTGCAACTGGATACCGGCAAGGGGCTTCTTGGTGGCCAGGTCGACGACCGTGCCGTGTAGGGTTACCGTGGGGTACTTGCCGCTGGCCACGCGCTTGTGTTTCGGTGCGGCGATGTGCATGTCGTCGTCATCGCTCTGGGCGTAGGCGGCGGCAGTGACGCTGAAAACACCGGCGCAGAGCACAAGTCTGAGACTAAGCCTCTGCAATTTTTCTATCATAGTGCTCTTCATATTCAATCCTTCTTGCCGTAATAGTTGTCATATTCTTGCGGAACCATGATGATGGCGCCGATGTTGAGGTCGCGGGTGTACTTGGCCATGTCAGCCGAGCTGAACACGCCGAAGTGGGTTTTGATCTTGATGTTGGGAGCCACGTTCTCGCCCAGGCCCACATAGCACACGGGGAAGGTGATGCGTCCCACGTAGACGGTGTCCACACGGGTGGGGTCGTTCTCGATGGGCTTCGAGTTGATTTTCTGCGTGGCCATGAGCGTTCCGTTGGCGCGGCAGTAGCTCACCTCGAAGTCGAGCTGGTTGGGCCTCACCACGGTGTTGGTGTCGGTCTTGTCGACGTTGGGGGGCACGATGACGCAATAGACGTTGTAGGCCGTGGAGCGCATGTTGTGGAGCATGATGTCGAGCTGCGGCTTGACGCGCGTACCCGAAGCCTTGGCCGAGATGTAGCTCAGCGTGGTCTGTCCGGGCAGGAGGTTGACCTTGGTCTGGTCGATGTTCTCATGGTCGACGCGCACCTGCTCCACCGAGACGGAGTTGGGCCAGACGTGTCCCACCGAGCGGCAGAAGACGCGCGGGCTGTAAACCTCCCAGGGATGGAAGGCCAGTGTGTCGGTCTGATAGACTACGCCGTTGCTCATCTCCTCGCGGTCGCGCATGTCGGCGAGCACCTCGCGGGGATTGGTGAGGACGGTGAAGTTGGTGGAGACCAGCGTGTCGGTATAGGCGCCGCCATTCTCGAGCCAGCGGTTCAGACGCTGGTTGTTGTTGTAGATGAGCGACTGCGCGATGATGCGCTTGGCGATGGAGTCGCTGTAGTACTCCGCATTGACCGTGACCGTCTGCGTCTTGTATCCCGATGCCGACGAGCTGGTGGCGTTGGGCACATCCTGATAGCTGGTGGTGGTGATGTAGTTGTAGTTCGACTTGATCTTGCTGTAGAGGTCGTTCCAGGCCTTGTCAGAGGGCAGGATCATGGTGTAGGAGCTGTCCTCGGAGGCCAGCTGGGCGTCGAGCTCGCGGCGTGAGAAGAGGTCGTTGGTGGTGACCAAGACCGAGTCGATGTAGGTCTGCTTTCCGTCGACCACGGGTCCGAGGACGGAGTTCTCGGTGTCGAGTCGGCTGTGCTCATACTTCTTGAAGTAGCCGGCAACGGAGTCGATGCCCTGCAGCTGGAAGAGGTAGTCGTAGATATTGGGATGATAGGCCACCTCGCCGTTCAGCGTGTGCATCACGCCGTTGATGCTGGGGAGGTTGGGCTGTGCCACGGCGATGTTTCCGAAGGTGTAGGTGCCGCTGCCCTTGAAGTCGTAGCTCTTCTCGTTGAGGGCCAGGATGCGCTCGTCCACATCACCGGAGATGCGGTGGTTGTACTTGGCGATGTGGTTCTCGACGAACTGCTTCAGCAGGGTGACCGAGTCAAGCTGCTGCAGGGGTGCGGCGTCGTAGGTGCCGTTGAGGGGAGCCCAGACGGTGTAGAAATTCGACCTGGAAAGCTCGTCGGCGAAGCCGGCCTTCTTCACCAGTGCGGCAAAGTCGGTGAGGCTCTCGTTGGCCGAGATGTTCTCCCACAACGTCTTGTTGGCCGAGGCCGACGTGTCGAGCGGGCCCTCGTTGTAGTCGTCGAAGTCGGAGCATGAGGTGGCCGCCACCATGGAGGCGGCCATCATCATGAGTCCAATATATCTTGTACGTTTCATATGCTGTTGTTTGGGTTTGTTTTGTTTTTTTAATACCAGTCCTCGCTGTATTTGTCGTTGTCGACGATGCTCACGGGCACGAACTCCACGAAGTCGAGCTGCCACTTCAGGTCGGGGTCGTCGTTGATGACGTTCTTGAAGCGGAACCAGAAGTCGTCGCCCTGGCGCACGCGGATGCGTCCGAGCACGCGGCGCAGCGTCACCGTTCCGTCGCCACGGCAGTTCTTCGTGGTGGTCTCGTCGCCATCGTCGCCGGGATGTCCGCAGAAGCTGTACGGGCCGCGCATGTAGCCGCGGTTGTGCATGGCCTCGTCGGTGGCGATGCCCTTGTCGTCCTCCTCATAGAAAGAGGTCCAGCCGATGCTCGGGTCGCTCTCGTCGATACGCACGTCGAGGGGGATGCTCAGCGCCGTCATGCTCTGGGCGTCGGGCTTGGTGCCCCAGTAGAACTGCATCATTCCTCCGTGGCCCATGGGCGAGTAGAAGAGGCGGAACTCATAGAGGCCCGACGGCACTGGCGGCAGGCGCACGGCCAGGTCGTAGCTGGCGCCCCAACCCTGGAACGCGTCGGCCTGGTAGGCACGGTAGTCGCCCTTGACGTTATAGCGGAGCTCGGTGCCCTCCTTGTCGAACACCTTCACATGGTCGAAGTAGTCGATGGGGAAGGCCAGACGGGCACCCGAGCCGCCACCGTTGAGGGCGGAAGCCTCAGACATGGAGAGATAGCGGAAGCCGTTGCTCAGGAACTCGGGCAGGAACGTGGTGGCCTCGAAGCGCATGCGCTCGTTGAGCACGCCGTGGGGCACGTTCTGGTCGTAGACGAGCATGCTCTGGATGGGGTGTATGTAGCCGTTGTAGGCCGAGATGTCCTGACGCGTGATGACGACGCCCTGCTGCTGGATGGGGTGCATCTCGGCAGAGCCGGTGGTGCCCACCTCGTCAGTGAGGGTGTTGTTCAGCTTCCAGCGGTTGATGTAGAGCGTGCGGCGCTGGTCGGGCTCCCAAATCTTGAGGAGCGTGTGGGGCAGCATGGTCTCATAGTAGTCGTAGGGCTCGCCGCCGTTGACATAGTTCCACTTGCTCGTACCGATAGACACGCCGTTCTTGCGCTCGAAGACGAGCTGGTCCTGGGCCATGGCCCCGTAGAGGATGTGGTAGGCCACGAACATGTTGAGGGCGTTGAAGCGGTTGGTGTAGTCGTCGCCGGTGCTCACCGAGAGGTTGTGCTCGCCAATGTAGTTGTACCACGAGGCGGCGTCGCCATAGACGCGGTTGGCATAGGCCACGAGGTCGTCGAAGCTGTGGATGCCATACTTGGCAAGCACGGCGTCAGACTCGGCGAAGATGGTGAAGCCCACCTTGCACTCCGTGGGATAGTAGAGGTCCTGACCGTCGGTGTCCTGGCGGTGCGACCCGGTGCCCGCGTCGTAGCCATAGTCGCCGGCGGAGTTGCGGTGCTCCTTGCGCGACACGGCCACGGAGTCGGCCAGGCCTGTGCGGTGGAGCGCCTGCGAGAAGATGGAGTAGTCTTCGAGGTGCTCGAAGACGTCGCCAAGGACGCGCGAGGTCTTGGGGATGACGCGCGAGATCTTGTGGACGTAGCCGTTGGTCACCTCGTTGTCTTGCGAGGTGATGACGGCCACATTGTTGAGCACGGTGCGTCCGAGCGAGTCGACCGACGTGGAGAAGGGCCTTCCGAGCATGGTGGACACGGTGGAGCCGCTTCCGCCCATCTCGATGATGCTGTAGAGGCCGTTGGCCAGGTGGTAGCGTGCGATGTCGTTGCAGAGGGAGTCAGAAAGTCCCTGCAGCGAGTTCTCGGTCATGCCGTTGTGGGGCATGGTGGCCTCGGGGTCGTTCCAGAGGCTGTCGATATAGAGTGCGACGCCCTCGTTGCTCGGAGCGTAGGCGGTGTACTGTCCGTAGGAATCCATCATGCGGTCGTAGCCCGAACGCTGGAGGATGTAGTTGAACGAAGTCAGGTCGCTGTCGTTGCGGATGAACTCCTCGGCGGTCAGTCCCGTGGCCGTGTAGAGGTTGGCCTCGTCGATGTCCTGCGTGCAGGAGCCCAGCGTGACGAGCGTGCCCAGGAGGAGCAATCCGGCATAAAAAATATTTCTTTTCATATTCTTGCGTACTGTTATTTCGTTTTAATTTTTCTCGAAATCCTCTTCATCACTGTAGGCCGGGTTCTGGCGCAGGTTGGGGTTGACCACGATTTCGGCGTGATAGATGGGCATGTAGAGATTGGTCTCATAGCGCAGCTTGGCGGCGGCGGCGTTGCCCCCCGAGCTGTACTTCCTCGTGATGAGGTTGAGAGTGCTCTGGTCGTTCCTGGAGAAGTTGTAGCCCTCCTGGTCGAGCTGGTAGAGGGTCTTCGAGTAGTCGGCAGGCACGATGCGGCGGTAGTTGTAGCGCATGAGGTCGTACCAGCGCTTGCCTTCGAAGCTGAGCTCGCGCAGGCGCTCGTTGAGTACGAGCTCCTCCATGTTGGCCTTGGTGTTGTAGTACTGCCACTTGAGCGAGTCGGCGGCGAGGTTGCTGGCGTAGATGGAGCGGCTGTTGACGGCCTGCACCAGATTGAACGCCTGGCGGAGCTGCACGTCCTGGTCGTCGGCGGCGAGCTGCGCGAGGGCCTCGGCCTTCATGAGCATCACGTCAGAGAGGCGGTAGAAGATGTAGTTCTGCGCATACGAGCCGTAGGCGCGCGAATAGTCGTTGGTCTGTCCGGTGGTAGCGGGCGCGCTGGTGGAGAGGGGCTGGATGGCCACTCCCTTGCGCACGTCGTAGGAGCCGGCGCCGGTTCCTGCGGCATAGACGTTCTCCGTGAAGCGGTAGTCGTCGTTGCCGCGGGCCTGGTTGTTGTTGGTGTAGACCGAGGTGGCCTCGCCCAAGACGGAGGACACCTTCATGTAGCCCGTGCGCGAGTTGTTGTTGCCATACTTGTAGAGCATCTGGCAGAAGCCGACGTTGCTGTTGTTGCGTCCGTCGAACTGCAGCTCGAAGATGCTCTCCTCGGCGTTCTGGATGACGTAGAGGTCGCGGAAGGCGTTGCGTCCGTCGGCCAGAGGATACTCCTTGCGCTGAATCTCGTCGATGCCCTGGACGTGGTTGGCCTGCTTGGAGGCGATGACCTTGTCGCAGTAGTAGACGCACTGCTCATAGTCGGCGGCACTGCGCTTCACCGAGGCGCGCCAGAGATAGATGTCGGCCAGGATGGCGTCGATGGCGTCGCGGTTGATTATGCCCGTGCGGCGCCAGTCCGTATAGGCGGCGGGGTCGAGGGCGTGCTGCTCGGCCTCGACGAGGTCGTTGATGCATCCCTGGAGCACGGAGTCGGGCGAGGCCTGGGGCAGGTCCATCTCCTGCGAGCTGTTCATATAGGCGGTGGTGATGTAGGGCACGTCGCGGAAGTTGCGCACCAGGTAGAAGTAGCACAACGAGCGCAGTGCGAGCATCTGCGAGCGGTCCACCTGGTAGTCGCCCTCGGTGTAGCTGGGGTCGATGCTCATGGTGCCGCCAGCCTTCTGCAGCACGATGTTGCAGTTGTTGATGACCGAATAGACGGAGGCCCAGTTGGCGAAGGTGTTGGTGGTCTGGATGTTGACGGCGTCAATCTCGTTGAGCGCGGTCATCGTACCATTGTTGATACTGGTGACGGGCACGAGCTCGTCAGAGCGGAAGTCGCCCCAGACGATGAGCCTCGAGATGAAGTCAGAGGAGCACATGGTCTGATAGGCGCCCTGCACCATCTGGTTCACGTCGGCCTTGGTCTGCCAGTAGTCCTCGTCGACAGTCTTGTCGTCGGGCAGCAGCACCGTGTCGACACAGGAGGTGAGGAACAGGGCGGCCGCTATGATGGAAAATACCTTTTTCATTGTTTTCGTTGAAAGTTTAGAAACCTATGTTGATACTGGCGGTGAACGACTTGGAGCGCGGGGTCTGCGAGTAGTCTTGAGCGAGTCCCCAGCCGCCGACCGAAATTTCAGGATCGACACCGCTGTACTTGGTCCAGCAGTAGAGGTTGTTCATCGAGAAATAGAGCTGCAGGTTGCTCAGGCCCCACTTCCTGATGACCTTCTTGTCGAAGCTGTAAGAGAGCTGCACGTTCTGGAAGCGGACGAATCCACCATCCTCGATGTAACGGCTTGAGCCCTGGAAGTTGTATCCCGTGTTGTAGAGCGCGCGGGGCATGGGAGTGACGTCGCCGTCCTTGCGCCAGCGCCAGTTCACGGTGGTGCTCTGGTTGTAGGTGTTGTACATCTCCTCGAGCGACATGCGCGCCAGGTTGATCACCTTGTTGCCGAAGCGGTACATGAAGCGGGTCTTCAGGCTCCACTTGCCGTAGCGGAAGGTGAAGTTGAAACCACCGTTCACCTTGGGCTGCGAGTTGCCCAGATAGACAATGTCAAGCGCGTTGATCTGTCCGTCGTGGTTGATGTCCTCGTAGATGGCGTCACCACCCTGGAAGGTGTATGTGCTGGAACCGCCGGAATAGTTGTAGACCATGTGCTGGGGATGTCCCTGCGAGGTCATGAGCACCTTGCCGTCAGTACCGGTCACGATGGGGAAGGTGCGTCCGGAGGCGAGCTGCTCGTTGATCCAGGCCTCATAGTCGGCGGGAGTGTAGATGGATCCTCTCGAGGCAGCCTCGAGCTGTGCCTGCTTGTAGTGGTTCTCCAGATACTCGTAGGAATACTGGTAGACACCCTTGTAGCGGTAGCCGTAGATGGAGCCCAGCGGGTTTCCGGTCTGGATGCGGTTGAGATAGGTTCCGCGCGAGCTGGCATTCCACGTGGAGTTGATGCTCTCGAGCACGCGGTCGTCCATCTCCTTGATTTCGTTGAAGTTCTGTGCCACGTTCAAGCCGGCGCTCACCGAGAACTTGCCAATCTTGAGGAACCGGTTGGCATTGACGTTCATTTCCCAACCGTGGTTGGTCATCTCGCCCACGTTGTTCCACGCCAGGCTGGCGTAACCGGTGGTTGAGGGGATGCGCACGCTCCGCATGAGCAGGTCCTTGGTGTCCTTGTAGTAGTAGTCGAAGTCGACTTCGATGAGGTCGCGGAGGAATCCGAGGTTGAAACCGAGGTTGACCGAGGTGGTCTTCTCCCAACGCAGGTCGTCGAGCTTCAGTCCGTCGAGCTTGCTGATGACGTAAGAGTTGCTTCCGTTGCCATAGTATCCGGCGCTGGTGTTGTAGGTGGAATAGAACAGGTAGTCGGCATCGGGAGCCTTACCGTTGACACCATAGCTGGCGCGGAAGGCGAGCATGGAGAGCCACTTGTCCTTGAACTTCTTCATGAAGGGCTCGTCGACAACGTTGTAGCGCAGCGAGATGCCGGGGAAGTAGGCCCACTTGTTCTTGGGACCGAACTTGGAGTCGCCGTCGGCGCGGAGCGAGAATCCGAGGATGTAGCGTCCCTTGTAGGCGGCGTGCAGGTTGTAGATCCAGTTCTGCGAGTTCGCCTTGCTGTTTCCGCTCGACATGTAGAGCAGGTCGGCGTTGACGGTAGAGGAGGTGATGTCCTCGTTGGGCAGCATGTTCATCAAGATGGACTGGCTGTTGCTCTTCGAGGTGTTCATCTCATAGCGTGCGAGCATGGTCATGCTGATGTCCTTATTATTAAAATAAGGTGTATAGATGAGTTCGGCGCGCGCACCAATCTTGAGTCGGTTCGACTCGACGTTGGGGTTCGCCGTACCCGATCCGTCGCCATAGCGGCTGACGTTGTAGTTGGTGTTGTCAATCCAGTTGCCGCGCTGGAGCGAGGCGGGATAGAAGGCGTCGGTGGAGCGGGCGTAGATGTCGAAGTCGACACGTCCGTTGAAGGTGAGCCTGTGCTTGCCCTCCTCGGGATTGAGCAGCTCGTACTTGATGTTGAAGTCGGGGGTGATGCGGTAGGTCTGCTCCTTCTTCCAGGCCAGGTTGGCGATGGCGACGGGGTTTCCCAGGCCGGCGATGGAGCGCAGCTCATACGAGGAGTAGTTGCCCGTGTAGGGGTTGTTGGCCCCGTTCTCGGTGCCCGAGGGGTTCATCAGATAGTACTCTCCGGTGTTGTTTCCGTTGGCGTCCTGGCGGTAGATGCTCATGTTGGGCGCCATGTTCTGCGCGATGCCGAGCAGGTTGGAGTAGTTCTGGTTATTATTCGTATAGGTGAGCGCGAAGTTGGTAGAGAAGCGGATGCGGTCGCTCACATTATAGTCGAGGGCCATACGGGTGGAGAATCGGTCAAGCTGCTGCTTGATGATGGAACCCGTCTGATAGTCGTAGCCGGCCGAGATGCGGAACTGGGCCTTCTCGCCACCACCGGTGAGGTTGAGGTTCCAGGAGTGCATCTGTCCGAACTGCTTCACGGCGTCGACCCAGTCGGTGTTGTTGTTCCAGTTCTCATATTCGCCCCAGCTGGTGTCATAGTTCAACTCGGCGATGTTCGTGGTGGCGTCAGCCTTCTGCGAGGGATTGTAGAATTCCTCCTTCATCAGCATGGTGTAGTCGTCACCATTGAGCAGGCTGTAGCCGTTGGGCTGCCACGTGCCGGTGAACTTGTAGCTGAAGTTGACGCGCGTCTTGCCGCGGCGTCCGCGCTTGGTGGTGATGAGGATCACACCATTGGCGCCCTTGGAGCCCCACACGGCGGTGGCTGCGGCGTCCTTGAGCACGGAGATGCTGCCAATGTCTTCCGTGTTCACCGAGAGGAGCGACGCGTACTGCTCCTCGGTGGCACTCTCGAAGTCGAAAGTCTCATCGGGGTTGTCAAAGATTTTATCATCAACAACGATGAGCGGCTGCGCGTTACCGTTGATGGTGGTGACACCACGCAGGCGCATGGTGGTACCCGAGCCGAGGTTACCGGAGTTGGACACGATGTCGAGTCCGGCGATTTCACCCTGCAGGGCCTCATCAGCGGAGGTAAAGGCCATACCCTCAACGTTTTCCATGTTGAAGGTCTGCTGGGCCACGGAGATTTCCCGCTTGGGAATCATCAGTCCGCCCGAGTTGGTACGGTTGGCCACGACGGTGACCTCCTTCAGTGTGCGCTGCTCGGGCTCGAGCACGATTTCGAACATAGTCTTGTCGCCGATTTTCAGCGTCTTGGTCTTGTCGCCGAGGAACGACACCACCAGCTTGTTGTTCTTGTTGGCAATAGGCATGGTGAAGTTGCCGTTGGCGTCGGTCTGGGTGGCGTTCACAATACGGTTGTTGGCATCACGCTCGATGACGTTGGCCATCATGATGGGCCCCATATTGTCGCTGACCGTACCGGAGATTCTCAAATCTTGCGCCATCGCCAGGTGGGCGATGAGGCACAAGACGGCAGTTAGCAATATTTTTTTCATAAACATAGTTTTTCGCCTTTAAGTAGTTTTTAGTGATGACGTTGACTCCGGTAGGCCTTCTTGGCTGCTGCGGCCGCCACGACGTTGGGGCTCCACGAGGGCTTTCCATCGCTGGTGTAGAGATAGAACGGAGTGGAGAGTTCGTGAACGGCGCAGAACGACGAGGTGTAGATGGCCTGTGCCGAGGCACGGTTGGTGGGCGTCGTGGTGCCCTCGCTGTTTGTGGTTCCGAGCCAGATGTCGCGTGTCATCAGGTTGGAGAGCAGGTTGGAGTTGGCACTCACGGTGTGGCTGAATCCGGCACCGTCGGTAATCGAGATGACGCCGTCGGTCACACTCACGCTGGGGAACTCGTTGGCCACGCCATAGGAATTGGTGAGCAGGGACTGTCCGCGCTCTGCCTGCACCGTGCCGTCGGCATAGACGGAACCGCTCTGGAAGTGGTAGCGGCAGAACTGGCGCAGGGCCTCGATCTTGGCACGGGCGTCGGCACGCACGCTGGCGGGCACGTCCTCGGCGCTCTCATAGCCCGAGAGCTCGCTCTCGATGTCGCGCCAGTGGGGCAGACCGGCCGCATAGGCACGCTCCATGGCCTCGTTGTCGGGAGCATAGAGGGTGTAGTTGTATGTGTTGAACATCTTCACGTTCTGGTCGGGGCAGGCGTTCTGGGTCTTGTTCTTGCCGGTGCTGAGCTGGCTGGTGAAGATGGTGAACTGGTCCTGCTCGGTGGTTCCGAACTCGTTCTCCTCGTTGGAGATGCCGGCCTTGGTGAGGAGCTCTTCCGACTCGAAACCGGTGCAGGCCTCGAGGAACTCGGAGAAGCGGCTGTTCTCCTGGAGCACCTTGTAGACGCTCTTCGTGGGGCTCTGGATGACGTGGTCGATGCGGTAGGCGCGTCCGTTGGCCTCGGGATAGACCACCTTGATGGTTCCCATGGCCGGGCCGTTGGTGCCACGCTGGGCGTCGGTGCCCACCTGGGCTCCCGCGGCTCCGCCCGTGACGTAGATCTCGCCGTTGTGCTTGGTCTGATAGTAATGGCGCGAGCCGTCGATCACCTCGCCGTCATTGAGGATGACGGTGTGGAAGTTGAGGATGTCGATGAGCTGTGTCTGCTTGCCACCCAGGTTGCTTCCAGCGCCGATGTCGGTGCGGAGGGGCGTCGACGAAATCTCGCCGGTGGTGGGATTGTAGCTATGCACGTCGATGACGAGGGGGATGGCGCGCCGTTGCGGGCGGTCGTTCTCCGACTTCGGGTCGTTATATTCCTTATAATAGATGTGGAGGGCCTCCTTCTGTGCCTTTCCGAAGGACGACGGGTCGACATAATAATAGTCGAAGGCCGAGTTCTCGGGAATGAAGAAGGCATAGTTGGCGCTCATGGAAAGGAGGTACTTGTTGAAGTCGACCTTCAGATAGCGCGTGCCGGCATCGGAGACGCTCACGAGCCAGTTCATGATGGTCATGTCGGGATAGGAGGACGCGGGAGCGAGCACGGCGCGGTATTCGTCGGGCACGATCATGTCCTTGAGCACATAGATCACGCCGTTGTTGGCAATCTTGATGTCGTAAGTGCCGTCTTCCTTCTGGGCGAGCTTGCCCATGTTCATGCCCATGTTCTCGCTGGCGTCGTTGGTGATGGAGGTGAACTTGCTGGGCACGGTTCCCACGAAGGAGGTCTTCATCAGGTTGGAGACGAAGGAGGTGAGCACCTGCGGCCGCTTGTTGTAGAGGTCGTCCAGGTTGGCGGCCAGGTTCCCGGCCGTGTTGGCGTGCGAGCCGTAGATGTCCATGAGGTAGGCGCCGTCGCCACCGGGGAGGAAGTACTTCTCGAAGGCGGCGTCGTTGGGCACGAACATGGCGCCGATGTCGGTGATGGTGTAGTCAAGGCTCGACGTGTTGGCGTGCGAGGGATAGTACTGGTTCCATCCCGGGTCCCAGCTCAGATAGGTGCCTCCGGGAAGCGAGTGTCCGTCGGGATCGACGTTGACGGCCTCGGAACTGGCGCTTCCGGTGCCGTGCGAGCGTGCGCTGAAATAGCGGAGCTGGAAGATGGAGTCCTTCAGAGGCTGGTTGTTCTGCACGGCCCAGTCGTTATACTGGTTGGTCGTGACCTGGTCGAAGAAGGGCACGGCGAAGTAGTCGAGCACACGGCTGAAGAGGCTGGTCTCGCTGGTTCTGCGGAGCACCTGGGGCATGTTGCCTGGAGGCACGAGCACGTTCTGCAACTGATGGATGTAACCATTCTGGCAGGTGACGTCGCTATGGGTGATGGGGTCGTCGAAGATGTAGGCCGCACCCTCGGTGTAGGGTGTTCCCGTGAGCACTTCGAAGTCGCTTCCCGCTCCCGAGGTGGAGATGGCGTTGTTGACCATCTGCGCGTTGGTGAAGTGCACCATCATCGGGCGTGTGTTGTCCGACACCAGGTCGATACCTTTATTATAGTAACGCGTCCAGTAGCTGTTGTTCTCCGGCATGTCGGCCGGTCCATAGAGGTGGGTGATGGAGTCGATGATGCTCACGTTGGTCTGATGCTTCAGCGCCATACCGTCGGACGTGGTGTTTCCATTGCTCACATTCGAGAGCATGGCCACGAGGAGGGCGTTGTCGAGCATGGAGGAGTTGAGCAACATCTTCTTCTGGGCCAGCGAGAGCTGGTCATAGGAGGTCACGCCCCAGCTGTTGTTCTGGAAGAATCGGGTGAAAGCCTCGTCATTGGCCGGGAAGACGGTTTTCGAACCGGTGCGGCTCAGCGTCTCGGTATAGCCCAGATCGTCGATCAACCGAAGGTAGTTGGTGAACGTACCTTCCAGCAGTTCGGGGTCGGGATTCCTCAAGGCCTCGTAAATACTGGAACCCAGCCAAGACGGCTTGTGGTCGGGATCCACCTCTTCGTTCTTATCGACGCAGGAAGACAACAGCCCCACGCTGACAAGAGCGACACATAACAGGATTTTTTTCATATAACAGTTATATTTCGATTAGTTTACGTTAGGTAATATAGACAACTCGTAATCGCAGTTTATATATTTTCTGCAAATTTAGATAAAAAAATTCAAAGAGCAAAGACTTGTCTCCCCACTTTTTGAGAATTCCGCTTGACAAAATGATATTTCTTTCCTTGTGGGCGCAAACGGGGCGGCGGCACGGGAGCGGCATAAACGCAAGACCCCAGACCATCCCTCCGTAAGGAGGAACGATCCGGGGTTGGGTGTGTGGGGAGCCCCCGCCTCACGGAGGGAGCGCCCATATTCATCTTTGTGTATCTTTTTCTTACTTCACCACCACTTTCTTGCCGTTGATGATGTAGAGTCCGGGTGCGAGGGTGTCAGCCGTCGAGGCCACACGCTGTCCGGCCACATTGTAGACGCCCTGGAGCGAGGGAGCGACGCTGTCGTTCACCTTGACGCCCTGGATGCCGGTGGCGAGGGGCTGGAAGGCGGCCTGCGCGCGCTTCAGCTGGCGCCATGCCTTGGCATAGAGGGCCGACTTCTTGGCGTTGTCATTGTTGGTCTGCACGCGAGGCTTGGCAGTGACCTCCTCAGAGGGAGCCACCCAGCCCACATACGACATCATGAAGGGAGCCTTGTCGGCAGCCGAGACGGGGAAGGCCGGCGTGACACCGTCGATGGCCGACTGTGCGGCGACGAGGGCGTTGCGGAGAGCCTTCTCGCTGTTGATGTAGAGCGTGGAGTCGTTCTGCTTTGCGGGATAAGCCTCGAGCAGGTCGGAGGTGGCGGTCATCGTGGCCTTGAGCGAGTCGAGCACGTCAGTGCCGAACTGGGCGTAGTCGCCGTAGTAGCTCAGATGCACCGAACCGAAAGCATAGCAGCTTGCGCCATGACCCAGGTTCACCTTGTTGGTCCAATCATAGGTATCGGGGTTCTGCAGACCGTCGAGACCAAGCTCCAGCTCCAGAGGAGCCTCATCGGCCTTGTTGAACACGATGCCGAAGTACTCGGGAGTCTCCTGACCGTAGCCCAGGGTGTCGTTGTAGACGCGGAGGGTGTGGAGAGGAATCACCTCAATGGTGTCGGCCGAGGCGACGTCCTTGATGAAGAGGTTGACATGGAAGTCGGTAGCGACATCGCCGTCCTGCGAGCTACCCGTGTTGAAGGCGAAGGCCTGGCAGTGGAACTCGTAAGCACCGGCGTGCTCGATGGTCACCTTCTGCGACACCTTGTTCTTGGGAGCCACGAGCTGGTTGCCACGGTCGGCGTAGATGACCTTGGAAGCCACGTCGAAGCCAGACTTCGTGCCGGTCTTCCATGCGTTCTTGGAGTCGCCGTCCTTCACCAGATCCCATCCCGACGTGCTGCCGAAGGCGGCGTTGGTGAGGGTGACCTCAGAAGGATTGGCCAGCGATGCTGCCGTAGACGTCATGTTCTCCACGGCCTCGGCGAGGGCGGCAATCTGCGCGTTCGAGTTGTCGAGGTCGCCGGGCAGCGAGTCGGTCTGTGCGTAGAAGGTGTTGATGGTGGCGTTGGCCTGGTCGATGAGCGACTTCAGCGTGTTGCGATAAGTGGCCGTGGCACCGGCATTGGCGGGATCGTCATACTTGCTCTGGGCGTCGGCCGTGGCGGCCACCAGATTGGTCAGCGCCATGTTCTCGGTGTAGCAAGCCTGGATGGCGGTGCGAACGTCACGCATCACCTGGGTGAGCGAGTCGGCCACGGTCTTGGTGGAGGCGTTGCCGTTCTCGTCGACCACGGGGTTGCCGTCGGCGTCGAGCACCTGCAGAATCTCCGTCGACGCGGCAGCGTCAAGGGCGTTGTAGAGCGCGGTCTGCTTGTCGATGGCGGCCTTCAGGGCCGTCTTGCCCCAGGGATACTCGGTCTTGGGCAGCACCACGTTGGCCGAGTCGATCATGACCTTGGCGGCCTCGAGTTGCACGGCCTTCTTGTTGTCCTGGTCGAACTTGTTGACATCGTCCTTGGCCGTGGGGCTGATCAGACGGAGCACGGGGTTCTTGTAGTAGAACATGCCACCATGGACATGGCCGCTGTGGAGGCAGCCTGCGATGAGGTTCTTGGTTGCGGCAGCCTCGCCGGCAGCTACGTCGGCAATGATGAAGTAGGTCTTGTAGTTGCGGGGCGAGAGCGTGTCGGCGGCCAGCGTGTCGGCGCCTATATAGAGCTGGTTGGTCACAGGCGTGTTGTAGTCGATGTTGTACCAGCTGTTGGTCTCGGTGTTCTTCGTGCCGGTGTTGGTGTAGCCCATGGCGTCAATCTGGAAGAGATACTTTCCGGCGGGCAGAGCCTTCTGGATTTCCACCTTCTGTGCGTCCATGGAATAGCTTCCGGGCAGGTCGTCGTGGATGTCGGCTGCACCCGAAGTGTGCATCCAGCGTCCGCCGGTGATATACCAGTCGCCATAGGTGCCGCTACCCTTCTGCAGCTTGTTCTTCCACAGGCCGGGACCGGTGATGATGCCGCCGCTGACGAGGTCATAGGAGTTGGCATCGAGGAACTGGGTCTCCAGCTCGGCAAACGAGTTCATGAAGTCCTCGGTGCTCGACGCATCGTCGAAATCGACGCCCACAACCTCGCCATCACCAGTCTTCAGCGCCTCGTCAAGGGCGCCCACCATCTCGACGAAGGTCTCGTCGCGAACGGTGAACTCGGGACGGGCCAGCAGGGCCTTGTCATAGTCGATGCGGGCCTGGGCGATGCGGGTGTCGTAAACCGGCTGTACCTGCTGCACGGTGAAGTCGGTCACCTGCGTGCCGGCGTCGAGACGGCCCACGCCGATGACGAGGAAGCAGTCCTCATTGGCCTGGATGGTGTCAGAGATGGCCGACCAGCTGGTGGTGATGACGTTGTCGCTGGCGGTGAAAATCTGGCGGAAGCCTGCGGCCGACTTGTTCACCGAGCCGTCGCCGTTGACATAGGCGTCGACATAGTTGGCATTGCCCACGGCGGTAGCGGTACCGGAATTGGCGGCACCCTTGGCCTGGAACGACACCACATAGGTGCTGCCGGCCGAGAGGGGCACTACTTGATAGATGTAGTTGTCGAGCTCGGCTCCGCCGTTCAGGCTCTGGAGCACGTTCTCGCCGTTGGGACCTGCGCCCTCTTCCACGGCCCAGTACTCGGCATTCACGGCCGATGTGCCGTCGGAACCCATCCAACTGGTGGTGTTGTTCGTGAAACTGCCGTTGGCGACAGCATTCTCGCTGACCACCTTCAGGCGTGCGCTCGGGGTAAAGATGTAGTCGCCCACATTGTAAGCCCACGAGCTCATCGCTGTGCAAACCAGTGCCAACGATAGAAGTAAACGCTTCTTCATAAGGGAAATAATTGAATTAATAAATAAATCTAGATTTTATTGTCAAAACGCTAGGGGTTTCTCACAAATGTAAATAAAAAATATCCACACTCCCAAAAAGAAGCACGTTTTCTATCAAAAAACAAAGATGTTTTCGCAAAAAAGTAAGAGAACAAGCAACGATTATGAAAAAAACGGGGAAAGAAGGGGGAAACAGGCCAAATACAAAGAAATTGACTCGCCGGTGCGGGCGAACAAAAGCGAGAGGACGCACCCATCTCCATTAGACGGCGCACCCCCCTCGCAGAATGACGCAGGCCTTCGCCTCCGGCGTGCGGAGGCGAAGGCTGTCAGAATTACTTCACGATGACTTTCTTGCCATTGACGATGTAGAGGCCCTTGGCGAGACCCTCCGTCGAGCCGGCCACACGCTGTCCGGCGATGTTGTAGACGCCGTTCACGGCAGCCTTCACGTCGGCGGACCCGTCAGTCACCTTCACCCCCTGGATGCCGGTGGCGAGCGTCTGGAATGCCGATGCGGCACGCTGCAACTGCAACAGGGCCTTGGTCTCGAGCGCACCCTTCTGAGTGTCGGTGAGAGCGGCCGGAGCGTTACGCTTGGCAGCGACCTCCTCCTCGGGAGCCACCCAGCCCACGTAGGTCTGCATGAACGGAGCCTTCACCGTGGAGCTGACGGGATAAGCCAGCGTGGTGCCGTCGATGGCCGACTGGGCGGCGATGATGGCGTTCTTCAGAGCCTTCTCGGTGTTGATGTAGAACGTGGAGTCGTTCTCCTTCGAAGGATTGGCGGCCAGAGCGTCCTGAGCCTTCACAATCTCGGCTTGCAGGGTGGCGAGCACGTCGGCCTTGTAGCGGTCGAAGTCGCCATAGTAGCGCACGTGGTTGCTACCGAATCCATAGAGGTTGGAACCGTTGGTCCAAGCGTTGTCGCCGTCGACACCGTTCTGGCCGTTGTCAAGTCCGAACTGGATGAGCACAGGCTCATTGCTGGTCTTGTTGTAGGTGACGACGAAATACTCGGGCGTGGTGCCACCATAACCGAGGGTGTCGATGGCACGCTGGTCCCAGTCGCCGAGCACGTTGCCACGGTTGGTGTGGAGCCTGATGGTCTGGATGGTGTCGGCCGAGGCATCCTCCTTGACGAAGTAGCGGCAGCCGTGGTCAGAGGTCACATCACCGTCATAGGATGCATTTCTGTTATAGCCATAATACTGGAAGATGAACTCGTAGGCGCCGGGATGCGTGAGCGTGACGTTCTGACGGGCGAAGTTGCGGCTGTGCGAATTGACGCCACGCGACACATAGATGCGGTAACCACCCTCGAACTCTGCACTGGAGCCCGAGCGCCAGCGGCCGTTGTCGGTCTGCGAGCCCGTGGTGTTCCAGCCACTGGTGCCGCTGGCCATGGAGCCGTTGGAAATCTCTATCTCAGAAGGATTGCCATAGCTGGCCGTCGAGGCCGTGAAGTTCTCCACGGCAGCCTGCAGGGCGGCAATCTGCGCGTTCGAGTTGTCAAGGTCGCCGGGCAGCGAGTCGGTCTGTGCGTAGAAGGTGTTGATGGTGGCGTTGG
>CAYQUN010000042.1:0-5642 GCA_964420715.1 uncultured Prevotella sp.
AGTCCTTGGCTGCCCAAGGCATTCTGTCAAGCACTTCCATATTCTTCAATACAAAAATCCAACGTTCAAAATCATTTTCACACTCGTCCGCCTCTTTGTTGAATTTGGGCAGTTGCAGGAAGACGAACCGCTCCTTGTCGGTGAAGACCGTTTTCTGTTGCATGTCGTAGAGCACGACATCGGTCCGGAACTGTTCGCCGAGTCCGTCCATCTTGAAATTGATAAAGGCGATGAGGTACACCGCGTCAATCCGATATCTCCACTCGGCCCCCTTCTCTCCCTGCCGCGTGATGGCCTGCGAGTAATAGTACAGGCAGCGGTCGATGAAGTTGGGCTGTTCCTTATTCTGCATTTCCACGATGATTCTCTCTCCGTCCTCCGTTTCGCAGAAAATGTCATAGATGAGCGATCTGTCGTCCTTGTATTCGGCCGGTTGCTCCTTGTCAAGGAACTTGATGTTCTTGATGACCTTCTCCCCTTTCAGCAGGTTGTTCAGGAAGTCAAGCAGCAGGGGCTTGGAGAATTCTTGTCCGAAAATTCTCTTGAAGCCGATGTCGGTAAAAGGATTGATGAACTTTCCCATGAGCCTTTACTTGTTTCAATCGCAAAAATACAACTTTTTTTTATATTCGCAAATGATTCCTCGATTTTTTCCCCGAATCTTTTAGTGCCAGGTTCGGTAATAGGAATCGCGCTCGAGGCCGCCGTGTCGCCGTATCTCGTCCGTTGGCGGCACAGGCGTGCCGTTTTCACAGGCGTCGGATTAGGCGTCGTGACAGGTTGCGGCGTCAGAAGCGTCCCGTGCGTGTCACCGTGTGGATTGTCCGGATATGAGAAAGCGGGAGACGGCAAGCAGCCATCCCCCGCGGGGCGTTTCTTCCTCGGTCCTCATTCCATGAACTTCTTGGCCGAGCGCAGCTGGTGTCGCATCACCGAGAGCAGCTGCTGTGTCTCCTGTAGCAAGTTCAGATAGACCATGTCCACCTGCAAGTTCTTGTTGTCGTGGCTCATCTGCATCCGGTTCAGGTGCGTCTTCCTCACCACCGAGAGTTGGTCCTTGCAGACGTCGGCCTCGGCCAGGATGCTCCGGTACTGGTCGTAGCGCCCCGTAGAGATTTCCTCATCGGTCATCGTCATGAGCTCGTTCACGGTGCGCCGGATAGGCTCGTATTCCTTCACATATTCCTCGGGCACGGGGTTGAAGTTGTTGTCGACGTGTTCCTTCACCGGAGCAAGCATGCGCCTGAGGGTGTAGACGTATTGCTGGTCGCTGTTGGCTCCCACGTGGAACCACGTGTTCCGCTCCACGGCCACCTCCACGGGCGACCGCTTCAGGGCCAGCAGCTCCTGCCGGCGCAGCTTCTTCAGCGTCACGAGGGCCTTTGCCAGCTTCTTGTCCGTGGTCCGCAGTCCGCGTACGTTCCGCGTGTTGAATCCGTCGAGGATGTCGTTATACATGTCCCGGGCCAGCTGGCAGGTATGGCTCTGCGTGTCGCGCACGTGCTTGCGCAGCATCTCCCACACCAGTTCGGGGTCTCGTGTGCGCATCATCAGTCTGAAGCTGTCCTCCGACTCTTTCTCGCGTTCTTTCTTCTGTTTGTAGCGTCGGTTGCTATGCCAGAGGATGACCAGTACGAGCACGATGAACGCCCCCTGCACGGCGAATCCGCCATACCACATGCACAGGCACACCAGGGCACTGGTGATGAAGGCCACCCCGGCGGTGATGAACCATCCTCCGATGACGCTGAGCACGCCCGTGACGCGGAACACGGCGCTCTCGCGGCTCCAGGCCCTGTCGGCCAGGCTCGATCCCATGGCCACCATGAAGGTGACGTAGGTTGTCGACAGCGGCAGTTGGTGGTTGGTGCCGAAGGTGATGAGCATGGAGGCGATCACCAGGTTGACGGCCGCGCGCACCACGTCGAAGGCCGCCTTGTCGTCGGTCAGCTCCACCTCGCGGCTGTTGAACCGGCTGTTCACCCACTGTCGGACCCCCAGGGGGAAGAGGCGGGCCATCCATTCCACAAACGACTGTGTGACGCGCACGATGGCCCGTGCGGCCCGGCTGGAGCCGAACATCTCGTCGCCCTCGTCCTGTCGCGACAGGTCCACCGAGGTCTTGATCACGTTCTGAGCCTTCTTTGATGTCGCCATGGCCACAATCATGATGATGCCGGCAAGCAGGAGGTAGATGGGCGGTGTCTTGGCGCTTTCCATGAGCGACGTCATCAGGAATCCGTCGGGGCTTTGTCCGTGTGCGTTGGCCGTGTAGTCCTGCCACGAGTCGAGTCCGGCCAGGGGCACGCCGATGAAGTTCACCAAGTCGTTGCCGGCGAAGGCCATGGCCAGGGCGAAGGTACCCATGAGCACCACGAAGCGGAAGATGTTGACGCGCATCAGGTGCAGGATTTCCATGGCCACCGACGACACCACGAAGGTGACGGCGAGCAGCATGTTCGTGTTTTCTTCGATATACAGCCGGACCGTTTCGGGAATATAGGGGCTCTTGCCCAGTCCCTTTATGAAGATGAAGTAGGACAAGGCCGTGAAGGCGATGCCGCCGAAGAAGGCGATGCTCCAGCGGCTATGCTTCTGATAGTTGAAGGTGAACACGATGCGGCTGATCCACATCACCACCATGCCCACGAAGAAGGAGATGGCCACCGAGACGAAGATGGCGATGATGACTTTCAGGGCCTGTGTCGAGTTGAGCAGGTCGGCATAGTCCAGCGTAGGGTCGCCAATCACCATGAGCATGGCCAGCATGAAGGTGCCTCCGAGGAGTTCGAAGACGAGCGACACGGTGGTCGACGTGGGCATGCCGAGCGTGTTGAAGATGTCGAGCACGATGATGTCGGTCACCATCACGGCCAGGAAGATGGTCATCACCTGGTGGAACGAGTAGTGGGCGGGCATCATGATGCCGTGTCGCGCCACGTCCATCATGCCTGACGACATCACCGCGCCGAGCAGTACGCCCACCGAGGCGATGACGAGGATGGTGCGGAACTTGGCTACGCGGGCGCCCACGGCCGATTGCAGGAAGTTGACGGCGTCGTTGCTTACGCCTACGAACAGGTCGAAAACTGCCAGACAGAGCAGAAAGACGACGATGCAAAGATAAATGGTTTCCATATCTACTTGATAAGATGTAAGTCTTTTTTTTGTATGGGATGCCCGGCGGTCGGCATCGCTGGTGTCCATGCCGTGGGCCGTCCGTGCCATCCCCGCTTTCCCGTTGCAAAGGTAGGAGAAGCAGGTTACAGACGTTTTTCACAAATGTTACAATCGTGTTACAGATGAGGCCGTGCAGGCCAGGGGGCCAAGGGCCGAAGCCGCCAATGTCAGGACCGTGACTCAGAAGAAAGGAGAGATAGCTTCCTTGGAAAAGAGCGCGTCTTGTCCTTGAAAAAAAGGAAGCCTTGTCCTTGAAAATGAGAATGCCTTGTCCTTGAATCAAGAAAAAAAGGAGGGGGGCGGTTCGTTTCAGAACTTCACCACGAATTCCGCCACCAGCTTGTCCCGTTCCGAAGGTTTGGCCACGCCGTCGTGTCCATAAAAATATTTTTCATAGTTCAGTCTGATGTCGCTGGTGAACGGTTTGTCCAGGCTCAGCGTCATTCCCCCCGTGAGTCGTCCCCGTTTGGCGTCATTAGCCACAAGCGTGCCCTGGCAGTCGGCCACGCCGTCCAAGTATCTGTTTCCGTCGCTATGCTCGCTCATATAGTCATAGCGCAGCAGCGGCGAGATTTTCCTCACCCGTCCCCGTCGCAAGGGAATGTCATAGCTCACGAATCCGTCGAACGCCTTCACCGGGTGGAACGCGCCGTTGTCATAGTGTTTGTAGAGCACCTCCGCCTCGGCCACGAGTCCCCGGTAGTGATAGGAGAGCCCCGCGTCATACATCATGATGTTGTCGGCGTCCGGCTTCACCTTCTGCGTGCCCACCACCACGTTCAGGCCGAAAGGCAGCAGCAGTTGCGCCTTGGCCGAGAAGTTCACGTGGTTGGTCCAGAAGTCTTTCTGGTTGGTCAGTCCCGAGCCGTTATACATGCCGGCCTCCACCACGATGGGGAATCCCGCATGGAGCGTGTATCCCACCATAGCCCCCACGTCGCGCACGTTACCCACCTGTTTGGCAATAAACGAGCGGTTGGCGAAGTACTGCTGGTGTGGCGAGCGGTGTGCGTCGATGGTGAACGGCACGCGCATCTGTCCCATGGTCAGTTGCAGCGAGCGCCAGGGCTCCAGCCGGGCCCAAGCGTCGAGCATCTTGATCTTTCCCTCGTCGCAGAGGTCGATTTCCGCCTTGTACGTCACGGCGTCATTCAGCCTTCCCGACACGTTGACGCGCGCCGTGCGCACCTCGAACCGTCCCTCCTTCTCCTGTGTTTGGTATTCGTATTTCGAGCGCAGCGTGCCGCCGATGTTCATTTTCGGGGTGTCGGTCTGTCCCCACGAAGCCAGTGCGGCCATGCAGCCCACTGCGACCAGAATAGTTTTCTTCATTCCCGTGCATGTTGGTTGTGGCTGCAAAGTTAGGCCGTCCGGGTTACAAAGGTGTTACACCCCTGTTACAGTCGTGACACGTTTTTCCCATCCTCCGCATGCACGGGAGGGTGGAAGGTCCTATAGTCTCTTCTGGTAAGCCCGCTTGGAGAGGTAGGCGGCAAGGAGGATGCCAAGCAGTGCGAATAAGATCGAGGGCACGGGAGAGGAGTCGCCTCCGGTCAGCGGGGCGGAACCATTTGTCGAAGAATGGATGAGGCTTGGCAATTCGTAATCTCCCGACATGGGGAATCCCAGCAGGGACACGAGGGTGAAATCCATGGCCCAGTGCATGCCTATCGGAAACCACAGCGTGCCACTCGACTTGTAGGCGGCGCCCATCAGCAGTCCTGCGACGGCAATGGCGACACCCGCCCAAAGGTTCGCGTCCGAATACGTTATGCCCAGGACGGCGTAGGTGATGCCCGTGACGATCATGGCCGTCAGAAAGTTCCACCGCTGGTCCACGATTCTGAACAACACCCCGCGGAATATAGCCTCCTCGGCGCAGGCGACAAAAAAGAAGAAAGCAAGGGCGCGGATGAGTGAGGGTTGGAAAGTCACGCTGACAACCTTGTAGTCGCCAAGCAGGTACAAGAGGGCCGCGACAACCGTGATCAGCAAGAAACCCGCCAGGAATCCGGAACACAAGTGGCCTGCCAGTTTCTTGGCATCCAGGTGGTTGGCTTGGTTGCCGCCGGTTCCCCAGTTGAAAACAAGATAATAAAGGACAAGCAGGCAGACGCCGTCGCCCACGTAGAGAAGGGTGGCGGTGGCAGGCGAGGCTACGTTTTCAGATACGTCGTTAAATGCGCCGGCCACGATGCTGAAAGCCAGTATCAGGCAAATGGTCAAAAGAACGACTTTCCACGCTTCCGCCTTGCTCAAATCAATTTTCTTTTTCAAGTCTAATTTCATGATGATTTGATGGTTTGATAAAAATTTCGGTGCAAAGTTATTCCTTTGAAATTTCGATTTGGTTTCAAAAATCTTACATTTTTGATAATGTCTTCAAGCGTGTTTTCCGAATCTGTTTCGGCTATTTCCCGAGTCCCGTGCGTCGCCGGGTTTTGTCCGGCACCTGTCAGAAG
>CAYQUN010000042.1:5742-27385 GCA_964420715.1 uncultured Prevotella sp.
GGTTGTCATTTGGCCCGAGTGAGGTTGTCATTCGGCCCGAGTGGGGGAAGTGCGGGCCAGCCCCCTGCCGGCCCCTCCGCGCGTCATTTCAAGGAGAAGTCGAACCGTAGTCCGCCGTCCGGGTTGTTGGTCACGCAGATGGTTCCCCCATGCACGCGCACGGCGTTCTTCACGATGGCCAGTCCCAGCCCCGTGCCCCCCATCTTGCGGCTTCGTCCCTTGTCCACGCGGTAGAATCGTTCGAAGAGCCTTGGCAGGTGTTCGGGCGCCACGCCCACGCCGTTGTCGCTGAAGGAGAAGTGCCACAGCCCGTCGTCGCCCTCCCGGGCCGCGAGTTCGATGTGCGCGCCCTGTCCGGCATAAGCCAGGGCGTTGTCGGTCAGGTTTCTGAAGATGCTGTATATCATGTCCTTGTTCCCCCTGGTCTCGATGTGTTCGGGAATGTCGCAGTGCATGGTCATTCCCCTCCGTTCCAGGCCGAGTTGGCTTTCGCGTTCCACGGAGCGAATGATGTCGGCCACGTCCACGTCCTCGATGCTCATCAGTGCCGCCCCGTCGTCCATGCGGTTCAGTGCCGCCATGTCCGTCAGGATAGCCGCCAGCCTTTGGCTTTGTGCGTAGCATCGTTCCAGGAAGAGCTGTCGGGTCTTGTCGTCCACGTTCGGGTTTTCCAGGATGGTCTCCAGGTACCCCTGTATGCTGGCCACGGGCGTTTTCAGCTCATGTGCCGCGTTCTGCGTGAGCTGTCGTTTCAGCACGTCCTGTTCCTGCTGTGTGCGTTGCAGTCTCAGATAGAGTTTCACGATGCGTTCCGCCGTGTCGCCCAGTTCGTCGTTCGAGAATCCGCCCAGTTCCTCGGGTTTGATTTTTCCCCCGTTTCCGGCCCGTGTGGCGAATTCGTTCAGTTTTGAGATGTTGTGTCCCAGCCGGCTCGTGAACCGGTAGAGCACCACCGTGAGCAGGAGCATCACCGCGAGCGAGAACCAGATGTAGTGCTGGTCGGTGTGCAGGCTTTTGGCCAGGTCCACGTTGTAGGGCAGTGCCGAGCGCACCACGTATCCCTCGTGAGGGAAGTAGGTTGCGCTGTAGAAGTAGTCGTGTCCCATGGTCGTGCTGTTCCGGTCCACGGCCGCCCCGCTGCCCTTCTCCAGGGCCTGCGCCACCTCCGGTCTTCCCGCGTGGTTTCCCATGGCGGTGTAGTCTTCCAGTTGGTTGTCATAGGTCACAGTGCCGTCGCTTCTGATCAGCGTCACGCGCAGTCCCTTGTCAGGCTGTTGCGCCAGGTATCTGTTCAGGAAATCCACCTTGTTGTCAAAGCGTCCGTTGCGCAGCGCCTCGTGCAGCTGGTGGTTGAAGTCCTGCAGCCGCAGGTTGAGCGACTCTATCTTGTATTGCTTCTCGCGGTATTGCTGGAAGACGATGAACGCCACGGCGAACAGCAGGAACAGCGAGAACACGCTCAGGTAGAGCCTGTTTCCGATGGAGAGTCTTCGGTTTGTCATGCGTCGAAATAATATCCGAATCCCAGTCGTGTGGTGAGATATTCGGCGTAGGGGCCGAGTTTCTTGCGCACGCGGGTGATGTTTACGTCCACCGTACGGTCAGACACCAGCACGTCGGTGGGCCAGATGTGCCGGATGAGGTCCTGTCTGGAGAAGACCCGTCCCGGATGTTCGAGCAGTTCGCAGAGGATGCCGAACTCCGTCTTGGTGAACGCCACGTCCTTGCCGTCCACGCTCACCGTCTTCCGTTCCAGGTCAGCCACCAGTCCTTTGAATTTCAGTTGCCGTTCCTCCGTCGTGCTGTCCGTCTCGGGCTCGGCGGTCCGGCGCAGCACGGCGCGTATGCGCAAGATCACCTCACGAATCGAGAACGGCTTGGCGATGTAGTCGTCGGCTCCCAGGTTGAAGCCCGTGATCTTGTCGTTCTCGGTGCCCTTGGCGGTGAGGAAGATGATGGGCACGCGCTTGGTGTCATCGTTGGCGCGCAAGTGCCGTGCCACGGCGAAGCCGCTCATGCCGCCCATCATCACGTCGAGCAGCACCAGGTCGTAGGCCGACACGTCGCGTGCCAGGGCCTCCTCGCCCGAGGGGCACGTGTCCACGTCGTAGCCCTGTGTCTCCAGGTTGAACTTGAGAATCTCGCACAAGTCCTCCTCGTCGTCCACCACAAGAATCCTTTCTTTCTTCACTTTTTCCATATTTTGTTGCAAAGATATCATTTCATCGGCAAAGAAACAACTTTTCCGTCTCTTTTTGATTACATTCCCGTTACAATCCTGTTACAGTCGGCCCGCGGCCCGTCCCCCCCGTGTCCGTCTACACCCATTCCGTGTTTTCCTTTCAAGCGTCTGCGCTGTGCTGGCGCACAAAAAACTTGAAATGTTAAAATCCAAAACTTTTGCCCATTGTTTGTTACAATATTCAAATAAAATGCGTACCTTTGCCCACGCAAATACGAATTAAGGAGAGCGCAGGATAGAGATTCGCGCGATAGACACAAGCTAAGATACCTAAAACACTCAAGTTTTCACTGATGACGGGACGGTTGGCAACTTCCGGTTGCGCAAGCGTTGTCTTTGCGCCTTTCCAGTGGTGGAGCGAAGAGTGAGGGGGCTGAGTAGGACACAGACACAAAAGAAGGAGTGTGCAAACGAATAAGAAATTCAATTAAAACAAAGCAAAATATTTATGGATTTATCTTATCGAAAATCGTTAGACAGCAAGGCGTCCGCCTTGTGCCGGAAAGTGTCTTCCGTCGCCCGCCTCGGCCGGTGTCAGGTGCAGAGGTTGTAGCGGCATACGTGTCGGCCCGCCAGGCCGCCCGCCGGGGGACGTCGAAGCCTGCCTGAGTCGTGTCATGGTGGGAAAGGACCGGATGTGAGCCCCATGCGAAAGATTCAAGAACCGGATCTTTCGCAAGAGTAGAGTCTGTCAAGAGTAGAGCTTGTCAAAAGTAGTTTAAGAGAAAAAATCATTTAAGAGAAAAAAGTAATTCAAGAGAATGTGCAGCAAATGTAAGCAATCAGGGAGTACCCTGCTAATCCTCGCGCTTCTCGTCCTCATGGGAGGATGGAGCGCGACGCTGGGCGCGCGTACGCTCGAACAAGTCACACCGACGATGACGTTCACCAAAAGCACGTCGACGGCCGAGATCGACGCCGATGGCAACTGGACGTTCACCGTGGAGCCCGGCCAGTACAAGTTTGGCGAGCCCACGGTGGCCATTTTCAATGGCGACAACAACATCACCACGAGTTTCGACATCACCTATGGCATCGAAGGCGTCGCCAAGACCCAAGACGACGAGGTCGGCCGGGCCTATTACACCCACGAGGCCACCGGAACCACGGTGCTGAAGAACAGCGGCGACGTGGAGATAGGAAGCAAGGTGGGCCAGCTCACCGTGGTGGTTACGGCCACGCCGAAATCGCTTTTCGCTTCCCAGTACACTCCCGTGTCGAAAAGCTATGTCATCAACATTCCCAAGTATCAGCCCGACGTGGTCTTCTCGCCTGAGCATGTGAAAATCAGGGTGAAGCACGTAACGGAGGAGGATCAGTGGAATCCTGGAAAATATACCGTTTACAACACCTCCTCCACCGTGCCTTATCCTTCCTACACCATTTCCACCAAGGGCATCACGGTGCAGGATGTCAAGGACCACTATGATGTCAGCATCTCGTTTTCCGAAGGGAAGAACCAGGTCAAAGGTGTCGAGGTGAATGGTGAAAAGCGCCTGGCCTATGGGGCTTACAGCGCCAATCCCAATGGGTCGGGGAGTGTCAGTGTGAATGTGATGGCGGACAGTATTTATAAAGGAAAAACGGCGGAGGAAGCCGAGCTCTTGAAGCCCCTGACCACGGACAACGACGTCACCCTCACCTACACGTTCACACCCAAAGCGGAATACGAGGGCACCTATGCCACATTCACCAAGGAGGTGACGGTGAGCATACTTGAGAATACCGGCAACCTTACGGTGACGACGAGCCTGGACGATTATTTCAACGACTACAACGCTTATCTGAACACGCTGCCCAACCGAAAGGAACTCTGCGGACTGGCCGACGGCGAGACCGACGTGCCCTCGTCGGCACGCACCATCCATGTCTATAAGTATCCTTACTTCTACGATCTGCCCAAACTGAAGACTTTCGACAGCGATGGCAACGACCTCACCTCAAAGGTGATCTACTACTTCTATATCAAGAAGGACGGCAACGGCAACGTGGGCGATACCGGGGTCGAGCCCGCCACCGACGGCTATGGCACTTATGAGGAAACGGAATTCGACTATACTCCGTTTCATCAGGAGGCAGGCCGCAAGACCGAGTTGGATTTTAATCAGAGCGGGTGGAATGCTGGAGTGCAGGACGGCAAAATCCATGTGTCAAGGCCGGGACTGAATAAGATCGGCGTGTTCGCCATGGTTAGAAGCGAGAATTCCATGAGTGGTTATGAGAAGTATCCGGAGAAAGACAAATGGGGGAACACGTGCTACCGTCTTGGCGACGAGCTGGAGTTCGACATCGACACCAAGAAGCGTGTGGCCTATCTCGACGTCACCCCCGATCCGAGCACAAGGCCCATCGGCGTGGGCGACGAGGTGACCTTCGACAACAACTTCGTCGTCTCGGGATACATGACCGACGAGCTCCACACGGAGCCGGACACGCTGACTTACTCTGAAGACTATTCGACGGGATTCCTCTACACCATCGATTATCCGGCCTTTATGGATTCGACTTACTTCGAGAGTTACAAGGAGGAGGCCGCCAAATTCGGACTTGACGACAAGTATGTGTTTGCCATCCGCAACTATCCCACGGAATCTAGTTACACGCCCACACCATTCCAGAAGGAATTCACCTACGAGTATAAGGATGAGAACGGCCAGGTGACCACGAAGACCGACACCGTCACCTGGATGAGGCGCTACACCACCAAGGGATACTATAATACCCGGGCATGGTCCATTGTCTTCAACAAGGCCGGCTCGTGGCCGATGGTGTATGAAATCAAACCATGGAATGGGGCCAGCTGGGACGGAGGACCCAACAATGCGAAGACCTACAACTTCACCGTGCAGGAGCTGAAGCCCACCGAAATCGAAATCGTTCCGGTGAGGAACGGCGCCGCCACCACCACGGGCGACAACTTTGCCGAGCCCAGGGTGCGTGTGGTCGACAACTTCGGCAACGATGTCACCCAGTTCTACAAACTCTCTTATACCGTCGGCACCGACGCCGCCACCACGGCCACCGGTACCACGAAGACCAACTCCTCCGAGTTCGACAAGGAAATCACCGTCGGCCCGAACGAGGGAGACGCCACAATCAACGTCTCGGCCACACGAAAGACGGACGAAGAGTTGAGGGCTGACAACCCCAGCCTCGGCGATGAGGAATTCAATAAACTGCTTGAGGTGCGCAACAAATACCAGCTTCCGGCCGACAAGCCCTACTACATTTACATTCGCGGGGTCAACGACGACCCGTCGAAGCTCTACGAGATTGTGCGCCCCAACGTGGACGGCGGCCCCGCCGGGTCCACTGACGACAAGGCCGGCAAGCTCCACATGATTGGCCAGGGCCAGCTGCTCAGCGGATTCAGCGTGAGCGGTGTGCCCGGACTCGACATCCAGTTTGGCGAGTTCTCCGATAAGGACGTGTGGAATTTCAAGAAGTCTTCTTACAAGGCCGTCTCGAGCGACAATGACAATGACAAGGAGGGTGGCGCCACTGTCAACTACATCGTGACCAATGAGAGCCACGTGGTGCTCGGCGACGACGGCATACCCACCTCGGGGGCTTTTGTCAAGTTCATGCCCTTCACCAACGGGTTCCTCCATCTTGACGGACTCATCATCCCGACGGAGACTTACCACATCGTGGGGCAGAACAACAAGACCGGGCAGGTGACCGACCACTCCTTCAAGACAGGCAGTTGGGGGGAGACGGCCAACATGACCGGCGAGCTGCGCACGCTGGGCTTTGCCATGATGGACGGCTACACCTATTACATGTATTGTGACGACCCCGAAAACTTCGTGCTCCACGGCGTGTGGTACGAGCCCGCCTTCGTGTTGTCGGAGAGCGATGCCACGGCCACCAAGGAGGCCACGGTGTTCTTCAACGGCTATGCGCCCAACCTGCCCAAGCTGCTCGTCACGCCCCATGCCAGCGTGTCGTTCACGTCGGGCAGCACTGATGCCACGGTCGACGAGCGCTATGGCACCGTGCAGCCGAAGAAGCAGAACCTGGATCCCGGCGTCACCATCACCGGCAAGGTGATCTCCACCGAGTATGCCGACATCTGGAAGACACCGTCGTATGTGCTCAAGATTGCCGACTTCCCCATCTACAAGCTTTCCACCAGTCCGGTGGGGCCTGTGAAGGGCGATTACAAGAAAGATTCCTATCACTATGTGGCCGTGCCGGGCGACACCGTGTCCACCTATAATTTCCGCACGGGCATCACGATGACCTATGGCGGATGGAACACAGAGGCGTTTAGTTATGGCAATAAGAAGATAGACTCCTATAAGCCGAACGACCAGGTGGAAGGCCAGGTGGGCGGCAAGTCCAAGTTCGACATGACATATTCGCGCTTCGTCGACGGATTCTCGTGGTCGACGGCGGGAACGCAGAACCCTGTCGACGAGAATGTCAAGAGCTATGGCAGCTACAACTGGTATGACTCCACCAACACCGACGTGCCTTTCCGCAACACGTTCAGCGTGCCCCGCTATGGCACCTACATGAAGTTCGAGCCCACCGAGCCCGGCGTGCTGTTTGTCTATCTGCTGCAAAATGGCTCCTGCAACGACACGGGAAACCGTAGCGAGCCGATAGACAACAGCAAGGTGCAGATGAAGTGGTGCCCCATCTGGATTGTTGACGAGAGCGGCCGCCCCGCACCTCCGGTCGATGCCGCGAGCATGGGCTCCATCAGCGAGTATCTGGCCAACACGGGCGACTCGCGCAGCAAGGGCTCCTACACGCTCAGCCTGGCACGCGCGTCCGCCAAGGATGCCGCTGTGGACAAGTTCTTTGAGAACAACACGCAGTGGACGGATAAGAAGAATACCTATGACTATGAACGGGCCAACGGTGGGGCGGACTGCTCCTACGACTGGTCAAAATTCAAGCAAGACTTGAAGAATCCGAAGAGCTTCGAGACGACCCAGAAGGCCATTATCGATAGCTGGAAGGGTACGCCCGCCGACCACCAGCAGGAGGTGATCCAGGTGACGTCGGGCGGCTACACCATGATCAGCAAGGCCTATATGCGCTATGGCATCGATGTGAAGGCCGGCAAGACCTACTTCATCTTCCAGAACGGCAGCAAGTTCGGCCTTTGCGGGTTCGCCTTCCTGCCCCAGGGGTGGAAGCCCGAGCGCGCCTTCGACCCCGCCACGGATGGCGACGAGGGCAATGTGCAGCTTGCGCTTGACGATGAAAAAACGCTTGCACAAAGCATCGAGGACGCCGGAGGCGACGACCAGGTGTATGGCAAGCGCGCCACGGTGACGTTGACCCGCGGCACGAAGGCCGCTCCCGGATTCCGCAAAGGCGTGTGGACATCCATCTGTCTGCCTTTCTCGGTCAGCGAGACCCTCTTCAAGCAGGTCTTCGGCGACAAGGCCAGCATCGTCACCTACACCAATACCACCAAGAATGGCACCACGGCCAACTTCACCCAGCATGGCTATCTGATGATGGAGGCCGGCCGCCCCTACTTTGTCAAGTTCGGCAAGGACGACACCAACGCCCTCGTCTTCAAGAACGTCACGCTGGAGAAGGAATACACCAATCCCAGCCAGATTCTGACCAAGAAGGGCTATACGACCTTCAACATCAATCCCGACGAGGGCCGCCTGAAGATTTCGGCGGACGGATTCACCTTCAAGGGCACGTACAATGGCGAGACGATGCCGGCCTATTCCTACTATTTCAACAGCAAGGGACAGTTGAGGTATTCCACGAATCCGGTGGCGCTGAAGCACTATCGCGCCTACATGATGAATCCGGAGGCGGATGCGAGCAAGGCCAAGCTTGGAAGCATGGCGACGGCCGACGTCATGAGCGACGAGGGCACGGCCACCAGCATTGAGGACGTGGTCGTCGCACCGGCCTCCGAGGCCGTCACGGCACAAAGGGAGGGCGTCTTCAACCTGGCCGGACAGAAGGTGGCCGGACGGGCCGCTGACGTCCAGAGCCTGCCCAAGGGCGTGTATGTTGTCAATGGAAAGAAAACCGTTGTAAAGTAAGTTGAAATGATGGAAAAGAAACCATATACCACTCCCTTGACCACATTGTTGGCAACGGACGAGTTGATGAACGGCAACGTGACTTCTACGGCAACGACGTGTCTCAATCCGTCGGGCGGTGAGAGCGACGGATGCAAGGACATTCCTGTTTGCCTCGCCGACGATTGTGACGAGGACGCAGGTGCCAAGGGCCGCAACCCCTGGTCGGGCGATGAGGCCCGCGGAAGCGTGTGGGACGAATGGGGCGTCTGAGTGCGGACGCCCCCCCCTCGCCACTGGCACACATGCATTTGACTTGGAAGATAGAAAGGCAGATCGGCATGGAGAGAAAGATATACATGCAACCCCAAACGAAAAAGATCAGGGTGGGCTCTCATGCCGGCGGGCAGAAGAACGGCGGCATGGGATCTGCTGCCAGTCGGCATACACCCCCCGGGGAGACCGACGCCAAGGCCCATCCGGTGGAGGACGAGGAGGATGCGTACAGCTGTTGGACGAAGGCGCGCTCCCCGTGGAGCGACTAGTCCGCACCCGCTGATTTCCGGGTTGTGGCAGGTGCGGAGGCGGGGGCATGAGACCGTCGTGGATTGACCCCGAATTTTCGTCCTTTCTCTTGTGATTCTTGATATATGCAGGTATCGTACAATGTCTGTTTGCAGGGTTTTTCGTAACTTTGCAAGCAGACAATCTTTCTTATAACGATTACCGAAACCTATGACACACAGGAATCATCAACGTTTTTTCTTCCTGTTCTTGACCCTTTCCGCCTGCATGGCGGCCATGGCGCAAGAACGGTTTGAGACCAAATGGAACCGGGGGTGGAAGTTCATCCGCCAGGAGGTGAAGGGCGCCGAGCAGCCCGACTTTGACGACAGCCGCTGGCGCACGGTGAACGTGCCCCACGACGCCCAGGTGGAGGCTCCGTTCCAGCAGAAGGGCGACGGCGCGTCGGCCCGGGTGGGCTATCTCAAGCTGGGCAGGGGCGCCTATCGCAAGCCGCTCCTCCTTGCCGGCGGACACCTTCAGGCCGACGGCGCGTCCGTGCCCGTGGCGGGACGCCGCGTCGTGCTCCACTTCGAGGGCGTCTTCCGCAACGCACGCCTCTTTGTGAACGGCACCGCCGTGGGACCTGTACACAAGAACGGCTACATCGGCTTCTCGGCCGACATCACCGACTTGCTCCGTGAGGGACGCAACGTGGTGGCCGTGACCTATGACAACACCTACACCCGCGCCTCGCGATGGTATAACGGCGAAGGCATCAACCGCGACGTGTGGCTCCGCGTGGTGAGCCCGCTCCACGTCCAAAGGCTGTCGCCCTCGCCACAGCCCGACCTGGCCCTCTCGCAGGGCGGCCGCGCGGTGGTGGACGTGGAGACGCTGGTGGAGAACGGCGGGCGCGACTCCGTGCTCTGCGAGCTGGTGACCGACATCGTCGACGCCCAAGGGGCCACCGTGGCCTCGCGGCGCGCCGTGGCCCCCTTCGCCGCCGGCGAGACGTACACGTTCCGTCAGAAAATACCCGTCGACGACGCTCGGCTGTGGAATGTGGGCCGCCCCTACCTCTACAGGGCCGTGGCACGGGTGGCGCTCGTCGGCAAGGACGGCTCCGGCACGCCCGTCGACAGGGTGGACAGGCGCTTCGGACTGCGCACCATCGCCCTCTCGCCCGACTCCGGACTGGCGGTGAACGGACGGCGCGTCTATGTGAACGGCGTCTGCCTGCACACCGACCTCGGCCCCCTGGGCACGGTGAGCCTGGCCGACGCCTGGGACAAGCGGCTCTCGGTGCTCAGAGACTCGCTGGGATGCAACGCCCTGAGGCTGAGCCACAATGTCTATCCCGAATACGTGCTCGACTGGGCCGACCGGCACGGAATGCTTGTCTTTGACGAGTTCTTCGACAAGTGGCGCGACGACTACTATGGCAAGGGCTCCGGACTCGACGACAGCATCAAGGCCGACGTGGTCTCATGGATTCATCGCGACAAGCACCATCCCTCCGTCTTCGTCTGGGGCGTGGGCAACGAGGTGTACGAGCAAATCGAGTGGAAACGCACCGAGCGCTACGGCATCGACTGGCTGAAGAGCCTCGTGGCCCTGGCCCACGCCACCGATCCCACACGCCCCGCCACCGTGGGGCAGTATCCCAGCCGCTTCAACGGCGTGAGGCTGAAGTCGGATCCCGGCCTCTTCCGACAAAGCGAGCCACATCCCTTCGAATTCTATTCCGACCTGGCCACCACCAACTATCTGGAAAGCTTTTGGGACCGCGACCACAAGAAGTATCCCCAACTGGTCTTCCTGGAGAGCGAGATGGCCGTGGGCGACCTGGGTTACGACTTCTTCAACTTTGACCACAGCTATCCCGTGGGTCAGTTCTACTGGGGCGGCACCGACTACATCGGCGAGTCGTTCGGCTGGCCGTCCAAGGGATGGATGCGCGGACTCGTCGACTTCACCAACAGGCTCAAGCCGCTGGGACAGAGCGTGCGCAGCTTCTACACCTCGCGCCCCATGGCCCACATCGTCACCCGGCCGCAGAAGGGGCAGGGCTCGCTGGTGTGGAACGACCTGAAGATGACGTGGATTCCGCTGGAGGAGCACTGGAACTACCGGCCGGGCGACACGCTCACGGTGCAGGTGATGAGCAATTGCGACGAGACCGAACTCTTGCTCAATGGCAGGAGCCTGGGACGCAAGCCGCTGCCCCCGCGCCACCAGGCGCCCGAACTGACGTGGACGGTGGCGTGGCAGCCGGGCACCCTCAGGGCCGTGGGCTACAAGGACGGTGTGGCCGTGGCCGGAGAGACGCTGCGCACGGCGGGCGCTCCCGCACGCATCGTGGCACAGGTCGACTCGACGAGGCTCCGCGCCAACGGCGAGGACCTGGCCTACATCGACTACACCGTGGTGGACCGCGACGGCAACGTGTGCCAGGATCCGGTCAGACTGGACTTCACGCTGAAAGGCCCCGCGACCCTTGCGGCCAACGCCAGCGCCAACATGCTCTCGTCGGAGCCTTGGCAGGGCTCGCGCGGACGCACCACTTACCAGGGGCGCTGCCAGGTCATCGTGCGTGCCGGATATGACGGGGGACGTGTCGAGGTGGTGGCGCGCGCCAAGGGGCTGAAGCCGGCCAGGACGAGCATCGTCGTAGGAAAATAGCGATGGGGCAACGAAACTAACGAACGCTTCTCTTTTTTTAGAAAAAACAAATCAATACAAATCAAACCAATACACCTGTTTCCTATTTTTTATGAAGAAAACACTTATTGCCTTGTTGCTCCTCTGCGTGGCCGTCACGGCGGGAGCCCGAAAGAAAAGCAAGACCCCCGCGGCCCTCTTCCCTGACGGCACGCCCGTCCCGGCATGGTTTGCCGATACCGCCAAGGTGGACGTGAACGGCCTCGGCCGACGCTATGTGGTGACCGACTACGGCGTGTCGACCGACTCCACCCTCCTGCAGACCCAGAAGCTGCAAGCCGTCATCGACCGCTGCGCGGACGAGGGTGGCGGCGTGGTGGTGCTGCCGCGCGGCACCTTCCTCTCGGGAGCGCTCTTCTTCAAGCCCCGCACGCACCTGCACTTTGACGACGGGGCCAAACTGAAGGGCGTCGACGCCATCAAGCACTATCCGCTCGTGGAGATGCACATGGAGGGGAAGAACATGAAATACTTCGCAGCCCTCGTCAATGCCGATGGCGTCGACGGATTCACCATCACCGGCCACGGCACCATCGACGGCAACGGACGACGATTCTGGGAGGAGTTCTGGATCAGGCGCCAGTGGAACGCCAAGTGCACCAATCTGGAGGCCCTGCGCCCCCAGCTGGTCTACATCTCGCGGTCGGACGACGTCACCGTGCAGGATGTCAGGCTGGTGAACAGCGCCTTCTGGACCAACCACCTCTACCGCTGCCGGCGCACACGCTTCCTCGACTGCTACATCGAGTCGCCCACGGAGGGCAAGATGCGCGCCCCGAGCAGCGACGGCATCGACCTTGACATCTGCGACGACGTGCTCGTGCGTGGATGCTATGTCAACGTGTGCGACGACGGCGTCTGCATCAAGGGCGGCAAGGGCACCTTTGTCGACAGCGACACCACCTCGGGACCTGTGAACCGGGTCATCGTGGAGAAATGCCGCTTCGGACGATACACCAACGCCGGGGTGACCTTCGGAAGCGAGGCCTGGAACGTGCACAACGTCATCATGCGCGACTGCCACTTCGAGGGCTCCGACCACGTGGTGCTCTTCAAGATGCGCCCTGACACGCCGCAGACTTATGCCGACGTGCTTGTGGAGCGGTGCACGGGTAGGGTGGGCCGAGCCTTCGAAATCTCCACGTGGCGGCAGTTCCATTCGCTGGAGGAACGCCCCGATATGCCCGCGTCGGGCGTGTCGAACATCACGATACGCGACCTTGACATACGCTCAAGCGCCTTCTTCGTGGTGAAGAGGGGCGCGCCTTTCAGCGTGAGCGGAGTGCACCTGGAGAACATCGTCGCCACAGACAAGGCGGGCACCTTCAACGTGAAGGGCATAGAGAACCTCTCCGTGCGCAACGTCACGCTCAACGGTAAGCGCATGGATGTGGGCGACGACAAGCAGGATAAGAAAAAGAAGAAATGAGGACTTTCCAGCAAATGCGCCTCGCGCGGCTTGTGACGGGGGTGCTCTGTGCCGTGTGCCTGCTGCTTCCGTCATGCGCCAAGGCCGTTGCCAAGGCGCGTGCCACGGAGTATGTCAATCCCGTGTTGGGCGGCGACTATCCCGACCCCACCATCCTGCGCGTGGGCGGCGACTACTACCTCACCCACTCCTGCTTTGAGTATCTGCCCGGACTCACGGTCTATCACTCCACCGACCTGGTGCACTGGGAGCCCGTGAGCTATGCCCTGACAGACAGCCTCGGCTCGGGGTGGGCCCCCGACCTGTGCAAGGTGGGCGACAAGTACTACATCTACTTCACCATGGCCACGCATGGCGGGCGCCACTTCGCCACCTATGTGGTGTGGGCGCAGTCGCCACGTGGGCCCTGGAGCAAGCCCGTCAACCTGCACGTGGACGGGCTCATCGACCCCGGACATGCCTATGACGAGGCCACGGGGGCGCGGTGGCTCTTCCTCAGCGGCGGACACCGGGTGAGGCTGGCTGCCGACGGCCTGTCGGCCCTGGGCAAGCCCGAGAAGGTCTATGGCGGATGGAAGATGCCTGCCGACTGGCTTGTGGAGGGGGGCGCCTTTGAGGGCCCGAAACTGAAGAAGATAGGCTCCTACTGGTACTGGCTCAGCGCCATCGGCGGTACGGCCGGCCCCGCCACCAGCCACAGCATCGTGGTGGCACGCTCGCGCAGCCTCGACGGACCGTGGGAGAACATGCCCTCGAATCCGCTGGTGCACACCTGGCAGGCCGCCGACACTTGGTGGAGCCGGGGGCACGGCTCGCTCGTCGACACGCCCGACGGACGGTGGTTCGTGGTCTATCATGCTTATGAGAAGAACAATCTCAACCGGGGGCGGCAGATGCTCATGGAGCCTGTGGAACTCACGGCCGACGGATGGCTGAGGGCTCCCGTGGGCAGTGGTGTCGACCGCGGGCTGTCCGTGCCGCTCCGGCCGCAGGACAACGGCTTCGACTATGCCGGCGCCCTGGCCCGCTTCCGCATCGGCATGGAGTGGAAGGTGTGGCAGCACTATGACGCCGCCCGCTACAACGTGGCCGACAGCGCCATCACCATCATGGGGCGCGGCACGACGCCGGGCTCGTCGCACCCGCTGCTCTTCGTGGCCCGCGACCGCGACTTTGAGTTCTGGGCCAGGCTCCACATCGAGGGCGACGCCGAGGCCGGACTGCTCTTCTACTACAACGAGCGCTATTTCGCCGGATTCGGCTGCACGGCGACGGACAGGAGCTTCTGGCGACGCGGACTGCGGAGGCGCGGCGGCGCGCACCGCTACGGGCGTGGCCTGTGGATGAGGCTGGTGAAGCGCGACAACATCGTGGCGGCCTACACCAGTCGGGACGGGCGGACGTGGACCATGCAGCGCGTGGGCATGGAGGTGTCGGGATACACCCACAACATGCTCGGTGGCTTCCTCTCGCTCCTGCCGGGCGTCTATTGCTGCGGACAGGGCAGCGTGACGGTGTCTGACTTCCATTACCGTCCGATTGGCCAAGGTGCCTGAACCGGCACTTCTGACCGCCGGACGTGGCTGCCGCCCCGCGACACCACGCCCCGTGTCGTGGCTTCTTTCTCTGGAAAGGTGAAGGCGGACATTCTGGGCTTGTGACCCGGAATGTCCGCCTTCGGCATTCATGGGCGGAATCCAGGCGCGCCCGGATTCTGCCCGTATGGCTTGTCGGGAAGCCGTGCTTCCTTACTTCTTCTTCATGCGGTTCTTCCACAGCGCCGTCATGTCTTCGAGCGTCTTGCCCTTGGTCTCGGGCACGAGGCGCCAGACGAAGAGGGCGGCGATGACGCAGATGACGCCGTAGAGTCCGTAGGTGAACCAGTGGCCGAAGTCATCGCCCTTGGTGAGGTGCATGTTGAACATCGGGACGAACGACGAGGAGACGATGAAGTTGAAAATCCACTGGAAGGCTACGGCGATGGCCGTGGCGGTGCCGCGGATGGTGTTGGGGAAGAGCTCGGCCATGTAGACCCAGCAGATGGGTCCCCAGGAGAACATGAAGCTGGCCGAATAGACCATCAGGGCCACCATGGTGACCATGTTGAGCGACTCGTTGCCAAAGGTGATGGCCACGACGAAGGCGCCCAGGGCCATGCCGATGGAGCCGGTGATGAGCAGGGGCTTGCGGCCGAGCTTCTCGACGGTGAACACGGCCACGAGTGTGAACGAGATGTTGATGACGCCCATGATGACGGTCTGCATCATCGGGTTGCCCATGCCCATGTCGGCAAAGATGCGCGGTGCGTAGTAGAGCACGGCGTTGATGCCCACGGCCTGCTGGAAGACGGACAGCATGATGCCCACGAAGACGCAAAGGAAGCCATAGGTGAAGAGGCGTTCGGTCTTGGTGGTGATGGTGGCCTTGATGTCGCCGAGAATCTCGCGGGCCTTGGCCTCGCCGTTGATGCGTGAGAGGATGCCCTGCGCGCGCTTGTCCTGTCCTATCGACACCAGGTAGCGCGGCGACTCGGGTACGAAGCAGATGAGGATGGTGAAGAGGCCGGCGGGCACGCACTCGGAGCCGAACATGTAGCGCCAGCCGGTGGAGATGGTCCACGGGTCGCTGCCCGGCATGACGGCCGAGAAGCCCTGGCCGATGGACTCGATGATCGGGTTGGTGTGGTCGCCGAGGATCAGGAAGTTGACAAAGTAGACTACGAGCTGGCCGAAGATGATGGCGAACTGGTTGAACGACACCAGCATGCCGCGGATGTTGCTGGGCGAGATTTCACCGATGTACATCGGGCAGATGGCCGAGGCCATGCCCACGCCGATGCCGCCGAGCACGCGGTAGAGGTTGAAGACCACGAGCAGGTCCCACGACGGCTTGCCATAGGGCAGCAGGCCGAAGGTCTCGGGCTCCATGCTTCCCCATGCCGAGATGAAGAAGCACACGCCGGCGAAGATGAGCGAGCGCTTGCGGCCGAAGCGTGAGGCGAAAAGGCCCGAGAGGCCCGAGCCGATGATGCAGCCGATGAGGGCCGAGCTCGACGTGAAGCCGTGCATGAAGTCCGTGTACTTGAAGTCGGGTGCGCCAAGGAAGAAGGCCTGCAGGCCTTTCTCGGCACCAGAGATGACGGCGGTGTCGTAGCCGAAGAGAAGGCCTCCGAGCACGGCTACCATCACAATCGCTGTCAGATAGGCTCTTGAGCCTGATTGATTTTGTTCCATATTTTTACAATGTTATTTTTAAGATAGATTTCTGTAAGATAGATTTCTGTTTACAGGTGAGATTTTCTATTAAATAATACGCGCAAGATGTGGGATTCCCCCGTTTTTTTGCTAAATTTGCAACCAAAAAGCAATTTCTACTGACAATGAACATTACCGAGCTGCTGCAAAGCAAGAATGGTGAGCGCCACTTCTCGTTCGAGGTTCTGCCTCCACTGAAAGGTAACGGCACGGGGACTCTCTTCCAGACCATAGACAAGCTGAAGGAGTTTCAGCCGCTGTTCATCAATATCACCAACCACTCCAGCCAGTATGTCTATCGTGAGCTGGAGAACGGCCTCATCGAGCGTCACCGCGTGCGCCGCCGCCCGGGCTCCGTGGCCATTGCCGCCGCCATACAGAACCGCTACCACATTCCCGTGATGCCGCACGTCATCTGCGGGGGGGCTACGGCCGACGACATCGAATACGAGCTGCTCGACATGCAGTTTCTCGGCATCAGCAACGTGCTTGTGCTCCGTGGCGACAAGGCTGACGAGGACAAGCGCTTCACGCCCGTGAAGGGCGGATGGGCCCACACCACCGACCTGATCAGGCAGGTGAACCGCTTCAACGAGGGCTACTTCGCCGACGGCACCCCCATCCGCCATCCCGGCGAGCCGTTCCATTACGGCGTGGCCTGCTATCCCGAGAAACACGAGGAGGCTCCCAACCTGGAGCAGGACTTGATGCGCCTGAAGGAGAAGCAAGACCTGGGCGCCGAGTTCGCCGTGACCCAGTTGTTCTATGACAACGAGAAGTTCTTCGCCTTTGTCGAGCGGGCCCGGCGGATGGGCATCACCCTGCCCATCGTGCCCGCCCTGAAGCCCTTTGCCAAGGTCAGCCAGCTCAGCGTGGTGCCGAAGACCTTCCATGTGGACTTCCCTGACGAACTGGCCCGCGAGGCCACGAAGTGCGCCTCCGACGACGAGGCGCGACAGCTGGGCGTGGAGTGGGGCGTGGCCCAGGTGAAGGAGCTTTATGCCCACGGCTTCCATAATGTCCATTTCTTCACCATGTCGGCGGTCGACTCGGTGTGCGAAATCATGAGGAGGATTCTTTAGGATGGAGTTTGCCGAAGTCATCGGACAACAGGAGGCCAAGGACGAACTGCAGCGGCTCGCCGACAGCGGACGCGTGCCCCACGCCATGCTCTTCACCGGACCCGCGGGGTGCGGCAAGATGGCGTTGGCGCTGGCGCTGGCCTCGCGGTTGCTCGGCAACAGCCCCATGCTCAGAAACTGGGCCCACCCCGACCTGCACTTCTCCTTCCCCACCATCAAGCCCGCCAACGCCTCGGGCGACTACAAGCCCAAGAGCGACGACTTCATCACGCAGTGGAGGCACATGCTGGCCTCGGGACCCTATTTCACCCTGGACCAGTGGATGAAAGAGATGGGGGCGGCTAACCAGCAGGCCGTCATCACCGTGGGCGAGAGCGCGGCGCTGGAGCACAAGCTCGGCATCAAGTCGAGCCAGCACGGATACAAGGTGAGCATCATCTGGCTGCCCGAACGTATGAATGCCGACTGCGCCAACAAGCTGCTCAAACTGATCGAGGAGCCGCCGTCGCAGACGGTGTTCATCCTTGTCAGCGAGGAGCCCGAGCGCATCATCGGGACCATCAGGAGCCGGACGCAACGGTTCGATTTCAGGAAAATCGACGACGAGAGCCTGGCGAGGGCCCTCGTGGAGCGGAGGGGAATCGAGGAGGAGACGGCGGCGCGCATGGCCCATGTGGCCAACGGCAACTGGAACAAGGCCCTGGAGGAACTCAGCGCCGACGGCGAGAAGCGCGCCTTCCTCGACCTGTTCATCCAGCTCATGAGACTCAGCTGGACGCGCGACGTGAGAAGCTTGAAGAAGTGGAGCGACGATGTGGCCGACAGGAACAAGTTCGGACGCGAGAAGCAGAAACGCATGCTGGCGTATTTCATGCACATGGTGCGCGAAAGCTTCGTGTACAACTTCCGGCGTCCCGAACTGTGCTATATGACTCAGGCCGAGGAGAACTTCGCGAAGAACTTCGCACGCTTCGTCAACGAGGCCAACGTGGTGGACATCGCCGCGCAGATGAGCCAGGCCATCCGCGAGATTTCGCAGAACGCCAATGCGAGAATCGTGTTCTTCGACCTGGCCCTCAACATGATCGTGCTCATCAGGAACGGAAGCGAATGGGTGGCGCGACAGCAATCTTGAACTCCGCGGGGCGACGGCCCCGTACACGATATATACAACTTTTTCTTAAACGGATGAATTATAACGATATAGACTTCCAGATGTGCCACGGCTGCGACCGTGGGCTCTGCGCCAAGGGCGTGGGCCGCCAAGACCGGCAGCTCAACACCTACGACTGGCTGGCCGACGTGCCCGGAAACGCCCAAAGCACTGACCTCGTGGAGGTGCAGTTCAAAAACACGCGCAAGGGATATTATCACAATGTGAACGGACTAGACCTGAAGAAGGGCGACACCGTGGCCGTGGAGGCCAGTCCGGGCCACGACATCGGCGTGGTGACGCTCACGGGCAGGCTCGTGAGGCTGCAAGTGAAGAAGGCCCACCTGAAATCGTCTGAAGACATCAAGCGCGTCTACCGTATCGCCAAGCCGGTGGATATGGAGAAATACTACGAGGCCAAGGCGCGGGAGCACGATACGATGATCGAGAGCCGGCAGATTGCCAAGCGGCTAGGATTGCAGATGAAGATTGGCGACGTGGAATACCAGGGGGATGGCAACAAGGCCATCTTCTACTACATCGCCGACGAGCGCGTCGACTTCAGACAGCTCATCAAGGACCTGGCGGCGGCGTTCCACGTGCGCATCGAGATGAAGCAAATCGGCGCCAGGCAGGAGGCCGGACGCATCGGCGGAACGGGGCCTTGCGGAAGGGAACTCTGTTGCGCCACTTGGATGAAGTCGTTCTCCAGCGTGAGCACCTCCGCCGCACGCGTCCAGGACATCTCGCTCAATCCGCAGAAACTGGCTGGCATGTGCGCCAAGCTGAAGTGCTGCCTGAACTACGAGGTGGACGACTATCTGGACGCCGCACGCCGGCTGCCGCCCAAGGATGTGCTGCTGCAAACGCTCGACAATGATTACCATCTCTTCAAGACCGACATCCTTACCGGGCAGTGCACTTACTCCACGGACAAGAACCTGGCCGCCAACGTGGAGACCATCTCGGCCCAGAGGGCCAAGGACATCATACAGATGAACAAGCGCGGGGAGAAGCCCCTGTCGCTGCAAGAGGACGGAAAGGCTCCCGTGGAGCGGAAACCGGTGGACTTGCTTGCCGAGGCCGACCTTACACGCTTTGACAAGGCGAAGAAGAAGCGGAAAAAGAAAGCCAAGGCCAAGAAACCGGCCAAGCCGGCGGCCAATGGCGCTGCAAAGACTTCGACGACGAGCAAACAGCCTGAGCAATGAAACGCCTGCTGCTGATGATATGCACGGCCGTGGCCCTCGCCGCATGCACGCCGAACAAGGTGTACGACCACTATGACCATACGCCCATCTGGGGGTGGGAGCGCAACGATACGCTGGTCTTCAACGTGCCGCCTGTGGATGCCGCGGGTAAGTATGTGTCGAGGATGGGGATGCGCATCAATGGGGCCTATCCCTTCATGGGGCTGACGGTGATCGTGGAGCAGACCGTGATGCCCTCGCGCAGGACCGTTGTCGACACCATCGCGTGCGACCTCATCAACGCTGACGGCACGCCGCGGGGACGGGGCGTGGGATACTATCAGTACAGCTTTCCCGTGACGGTGGAGCACCTGGACGAGGGCGACTCGCTCCACGTGACCATACGGCACAACATGAGGCGGGAGATCCTGCCGGGCATCAGCGACGTGGGCTTCCAGCTCAGCCGGCAATAGCGGAGGCGGATCCTCTGACGGACTAGCAAACTTAAACAATCATGGACTTATGAATCAGAGCATTTCAAGACTCCTTCCGTCGCTCATCCTGGCCGTGGGAATCGTGGCCATGGGGCTGTGCCTGAAGGCGGGTATGGACAATTTCACGGAGAAAGACCGCAGGGTGACCGTGAAGGGACTGGCCGAGCGCGAGGTGAAGGCTGACAAGGTGACGTGGCCTATCCAGACCAAGGAGGTGGGCAACGACCTGAACGAACTCTACAACCGCATTGCGGAAAAGCAGAAAATCATCAGGAAGTTCCTTGTGGCCAATGGCATCGGTGATAAGGAAATCAGCGTGAACGCGCCCAAGGTGATCGACCTCACGGCCGACCAGTATTCCACAGGACAGAATCCCTACAGATACAACGTCACGCTCACCACTACCGTCACCTCGTCGAAGGTGGACCTCGTGCGCGGCATCATCAGCCGCCAGGGCGAGCTGCTGCGCCAGGGCGTGGCCGTGGTGGCTGGCGACTATGGCAACAACGTGGACTACGAGTACGTGGCATTTAAGAAGATGAAACCGCAAATGATGACCGAGGCCATTGAGAATGCGCAGGCCACGGCCGAACAGTTTGCTAAAAACAGCAAGTCGAAGTTGAACAAGATTGTCAGCGCCGACCAGGGACAATTCTCCATTGAAGACCGGGATGCCAATACGCCCTATATAAAAAAGGTGAGGGTGGTGACAACGGTGACTTACTCTTTGAAAGACTGACATCTTGGCGTTGACAACTGGTCACTTTGTCAGTTTTTAGGTCGCGGCACGCTCCTTGCATCCTCCTCTGTAGAAAATTAAAAATCAGGAGGTTTTGAGTTATGTTAGCAAGAAGAAACAATGATTGGGTGTCGAAGTTCTGGAATGAGTTCTTCAATGGTGAATCGGCAAACGGCATGAGCGTCGCTCCGGCCGTGAACGTGAAAGAGAACGAAAAAGCCTATACCTTGGAAATGGCTGTTCCCGGACTGAAGAAAGAATACGCTCGGGTGGAACTCGACAATGACGGCAATCTGCACGTGAAGATCGAGAACAAGTTCGAGCACAAGGAGGAAGGTGGCAAGCGCGAGGAGCGCTACCTGCGCCGCGAGTTCAGCTATGGCAACTACGAGCAGACTTACATCCTGCCCGAGGATGTCGACAAGGCCAAGATCTCGGCCCATGTGGCCAATGGCGTGCTCACCGTAGAGTTGCCGAAGACCGAGGTGGAGGAGAAGCCGAATACGCGCACTATCGAGATTGCTTGAGATTTAAGTATACACCGTGACGGGGCGGACCAGCCGATGGAGGCTGGCCGGCCCCGTTTTTTGTGTGTGTATGAATGGCAAATCCAAGAGGAATGTATTTTGATTTCCGTGCCGTGTGATGCGTGCGATGGAGGTGTGGTGTGTCTTTCGTATCGCCTTTTTAGGTGACAGGATATATCTGAAATACCATAAATATGTTATTTATGATAGATTTTCTTTGTTTTTGTGCCGTTTTTGTCAATATATTAATTTTTTGCACTAACTTTGCAAAAAGTTTGAATAAGTCTAATGTTT
>CAYQUN010000043.1:0-23187 GCA_964420715.1 uncultured Prevotella sp.
TTTCCCTATTTCACATCTCTTTCCATCCCTTCCGGTTGTCACACTTCCCCGTCCTCCATGTCTCGGTCCAGTCGTCCTCTCCATAGATACTTGCGTGTTTCGTGTACGATGATGCCGTTCAGGAAGAGCAAGCTCAGCAGGTTGGGGATGGCCATGAGCGCGTTCATGCAGTCGGCGACGTCCCACACCACCCCCAGGTTGGCAATGCTTCCCACGAAGACGGCTGCGATGTAGAGCACGCGATAGAGCAGCATCCACCGCCGTCCCTTCAGATACTCCACCGCGCGTTCGCCGTAGTAGCTCCATCCGAGTATGGTGCTGAAGGCGAAGGTGAGCAGTCCGAAGCTTAGCAGAGGCTTTCCCACATAGGGAATCTTTCCGAAGGCCTCCTTGGTCAGTGCGGCCCCGTTGGTGTAGTCGATGTCGGGGTAGGCCAGGATGCTGCTCACGATGACGATTCCCGTGAGCGCGCAGATGACCACCGTGTCCCAGAAGGTGCCCGTCGAAGAGACCAGCGCCTGCCTCACCGGGTTCCTCGTCTTGGCCGCGGCGGCCACGATGGGTGCGCTGCCCAGTCCCGACTCGTTGGAGAAGAGTCCGCGGGCGATGCCGAATCGTGCCGCCATCATGACCGAAGCGCCGACGAATCCGCCTCCTGCGGCCTGCGGATTGAATGCGGCCACGCAGATGAGTTTGATGGCCGGCCACACGAAGGCGTGGTTTACCATGAGGATGTAGAAGCAGCCCGCGACATAGAATAGGGCCATGAAGGGGACGAGCGTGCTGCATACCCGCGAGATGCTCTTCACTCCGCCGAGCAGCACGGCCGCCGTGAGTGCGCACACCACGGCTCCCGAGACGTATGGCGGAACGCCGTAGGTGTTTGACGTGATGGTGGCGATGGCGTTGGCCTGTACGGTGTTGCCGATGCCAAACGACGCGAAGGCCGTGAAGATGGCGAAGGCCACGGCCATGCCCTTCCATCCGAGTCCGCGTTCCAGGGCGTACATCGGTCCGCCGAGCATTCGTCCGCGTGCGGTCTTCACGCGGTATTTGATGGCGAGCAACCCTTCGGAATACTTTGTTGCGATGCCAAACACGCCCGTGAGCCAGCACCAGAGCACGGCTCCCGGACCGCCCAGGGCGATGGCCGTGGCCACTCCGATGATGTTGCCTGTGCCGATGGTGGCCGCCAGTGCCGTGGCCAGCGCGCCGAATTGCGACACGTCGCCCTCAGAACCCTTGTCCTTTTGCACCGACAACTTGATGGCGGTGAATATCTTCCGTTGTGGGAACCGGAGCCGGATGGTGAGGAAGATGTGGGTTCCCAGCAGGAGAATCATCATGGGCCAGCCCCAAAGGAAGGAACTGAGCGTCTGAAAGAAATCGCTGAATGCTTGCATACCTTATTCTTGTTTCGTGTTGTGTTGTTCTTTTCGTGCGTTGTTGTCGAATCTCACTTTCACGTATTTGAAGCCCATGGAGTGGAGCATGTTGTCGAATTGCCGGCTTGCGTTTTGTTCCGCGCTGGCCCGGTTTTCCTTGTTCAGACAGCGTCGGAGCATCTTTTTGCGCGCCCGTTCGTAGAGCGCCTTCCTGTCGGCCTCACTCCAGTGGCCGTCTTCGAAGAACGAGGTGGTGCGCGCTTCGTCGATGAAGTCGTCATCGAGCAACTTCACCGGAGGGAGCGAGCAGACGATGGTGTCGCCCTCGGTCCGAATCCATCCCGGCGCGCATTCGGCCAGGTCGATGCCCAGCCGGAGCGTGCCATAGTATATGCGCACGAGCTCATCGTCGCCGAAGAAGCCCCGGCGCACGGTGTCGACGAGTTCCTCGTCGCTCACCGATAGGAATTCCCATTGTCCGATGCGCTTGATGCTCTCGATTTGCGTGGGGCTGATGCTCACCTTGCCCTTGCTGTCCAGTGCGATTTCGTTGTCGCCGCATCGCCACACAACGGCAGCCGCGATGATGGCCGCCACGGCGATGAAGGCTAGGGTCAGCCGCACCTTCCATGCCAGGAAGGCCGTCAGCCGGCTTGGGTGGTGGTGTCTGGAGTCTTTCATGCGTCCACTTTTCATTTATTTCTCGCCCACGAGTTTCAGGATGTCATTGCGGGTGAATTCCTTCCGGAAGGTGATTTTGATGTTTTCCTGCCTGTATCCCATCTGTTCCACCATGGGAATCAGCGTGTTGGCGGCGTTCTCGCGGGCCCGTTCGATGATGTCCATGTTGGGGATGTCGTTCACGATGGATTGCCGTCCCTGTTGTTCCAGCCGTGTCAGTTCCTCGTCAGAGAAGCTGCTCCTTGTCAGGGCCACGAACTGTTTCACCCCGTCGTGGTCTATCTTGCTGGCCGTGAGCGCCACCTTCGGGTCGGGCAGGACGATTTCGATGTGGTCGCCTTGCCGGCGGATATTGTCCTTGGAGAATCCTCCGAAGTCGATATAGGCCTTGATGGTGGCGTCGATGGGAATGGCCACCTTGCGCTTTCCCGCAGGCAGGTCGATGCTGAACGGCTTTTGCATGAGTTTTCCGCTGATTTGCAGCTTGTCGTCATGTGTGATGATTTTGTGCACATGATATTCCGCGGTGTATAGGCGGCTGCATTGCTGTATGCGCATCACCATCATCGGAATGGTGTCGACGGAGGGCGCCTCGGCCTCGCTCTGGTGGCCGGAGCATGCGGCGAGAGCCACGAGCAGGCTAATCAGGCAGGCAAAAATCGGTCGTCTCATGCTTGTTCTGTCAGATTTGATTATTGTGGCAAAGTTACTGTAAAAAGGAGACAATACAAAAAAAACGAATCATTTTTTATGTTTTGGGGAGTTCTTTCCCTATCGAGGCCCCCCCCTGCTTGCTGTCTTGAGACAATCAAAGGTGCGTGTCGGCCTCAAAAGCCGCCATGGTCTGGCGCGGTGAAGAATGGGGGGAGGGGGCCTTCCCCGTCTGTGGGTTCTGAGTGAGTTTCCGTAAATCTTACATGTTGGACATTCCTGACAGATTCGGATTTTTACAGATTGTCGGAATATTGTGATTTTGGCGACAGTTTGATAGGTAAGTACGGATATTTGCTGACGCGTTTGTAAAGAAGTGAGAAGAAGTGCGGCGGGGCTGCAAGAACGGCCTTCTTAGGGCCTCTGAAGGCTGTTCTTAGCTCGTCTGAAGGGCTCCCAGAGGCTGCAAGAACGGCGCTTACACATTGCAAGAACGGCATGGAAGCAAATCGAGTAGGAATACTTGACAATCATAGAACTGTGTGGCGGGCGGATCATCTTGGCGGCGGAAGCCTTTATCTGTAGGAATCAAACATTTTTAATGCTTCCCTTAAAAAAAAGAGTTTTTTGATTAAACCTTTTGATTCGCGTTCCGTCTAATGAAATGAATAAGTTTTTTCAATATGTCGAAGCCTTCGCGAGAATCCTCCGTCATACCAAAAGGTTCTTCAAAAAGGTATGGTTTTTTAGGATGAGGCACCCTTCTGGCATTGCCGGAAGGGTGCTTTTTTTATTTTTCTGTGGTCGTTCGCATTTTTTTTATTACCTTTGCGGTCAAACTATATAAAATGAAGTTATCATCATTACTGATTATCATGGCATCGGCGTTGGCACTCTCGTCCTGCTCGAAGAAGAAGTCCTCTGACGTGATCATTGTCGATAAGCCCTTGCAGGAGCAGCCCGCAAAAACTCAGACCACGGGCAACTTCCATCGGGTGCAAGACGTGAAATGGCTGGGAGCCGACTATCGTGTGGTGATCGACCGCTCGGCCGACCAGCATCTGCCCTTGGCCGAGGCCGACGAGAAGCATAAGTATTACGACAACCGCATCACGCTGACCATCCTCAGAAGCGACGGGTCACAGTTCTTCAACCGCACCTTCACGAAGTCCGACTTCGGCGGCTACCTGCCTTCCGACGTGAGCGACCATGGCGCCTTGATCGGGTTTGTGTTCGACAGTGCCGACGGCAATGCGCTCTCCTTTGCCGTGAGCGTGGGCAACCCCGATCCCACAAGCGACGAGTATGTGCCCCTGAAGGTGCGCGTGTCGCGCCTGGGCGCCGTGAGCATCAGCCGGGACAAGCGGGTCGACGCCGCCAGTGACGAGGACGACGGGGTCTAACGGTAGGGAGGCTGGCGCATGATACTGCACGACATTTCCATCGTCAACTACAAGAACATCGCCTCGGCACAGCTTACGCTCTCGCCGAAGATCAACTGTCTCATCGGGCGCAACGGGGTGGGGAAGACCAATTTCCTCGACGCCATCTACTATCTCTCATTTTGTCGCAGCGCGAGCAATCCCGTCGACTCGCAGTGCATCACTCACGGGCAGGACTTCTTTGTCGTCGAGGGGAACTATCTCACCGACCATGATGACCGGGAAAACATCTTTTGCGGACTGAAGCGGGGCAGCAAGAAGCACTTCAAGCGCAACAAGAAGGAGTATAAGCGGTTGTCACAGCACATCGGACTCATCCCCCTCGTCTTCGTGTCGCCGTCAGACACCGCACTCATCGGAGGCGGAAGCGAGGAGCGACGGCGGTTCATGGATGTGGTGATTTCGCAATACGACCGCAATTATCTCGAAGCCCTTACGGCCTACAACAAAGCCTTGCAGCAACGCAACGCCCTCTTGCGGATGGACGAAGAGCCCGATCCCGAGCTCATGGCCATCTGGGAAACCGAAATGGCGAGGCAGGGCGAGGTGGTCTTCCACAAGCGCGAGGACTTCGTGAACGAGTTCGTCCCCGTGTTCCAGCAAATCTATCAGCTCATCTCGCAAGGGTGCGAAACCGTGTCGTTGCGCTATGTTTCGCACGGCCAGCGCGGGCCACTGCTCGATGTCATCCAGCGCGACCGTATGAAAGACCGCATCGTGGGATACAGCCTGCACGGCGTGCATCGTGACGAACTGGAGATGCTCATCGACGGATACCCCATGAAGCGCGAGGGCAGCCAGGGACAAAACAAGACGTTCACGCTTGCCCTGAAGCTGGCGCAGTTCGGATTCCTGAAGCGGACAACCTCGGGCACGACGCCCTTGCTGCTGCTCGACGACATCTTCGACAAGCTCGACGCCGACCGGGTGGAGCGTATCGTCACACTCGTGGGAGGCGACAGCTATGGACAAATCTTTATCACCGATACCAACAGGGGGCACCTCGACAGCATCCTCCAAGGACGATCGCATGATTACAAAATCTTTGCCGTCGATGGCGGAAACATCACCGAGAAAGCGGATTGAATCCATGCTATGTTATTAGAAATCAGAAGAATAAAGCTATGTTTCGTAGAAAGGTACTCACACTCGACAACGTGGTCTCGTTGATGCTCCGCGCCGAAGGACTAGAGACTCCCTTGCGCCAGCGCCGCCTCATTGAGGCCTGGGACGAGGTGGCCGGGCCCATCGCGGCGCGATACACGCAGGAAAAGTCCATCCGCAACCAGACGCTGCTGGTCAGAATGAGAAATCCGGCACTCAGGCAGGACCTGAGTATGAGGAAGACCGAACTCGTCAGAAAACTCAATGACAAAGTGGGAGGCATGGTCATTGCCGACATCCATTTCTATGGATGACCGACTTATTTTGGTCCACGGCTCAAAAAAGTAAGAAATAAATTTCAATATATGGGGGAAAATGTGTACTTTTGCGCTGTAATTGCCCAACACACAACGAAATAAAAAAACAAAAAAAGAATAAACTTCAATGGCAAACAAAAATGAAAAGGCCGAAAGCCCGGCCTTAAACAACCGAGAGGCCTTCGTAGACAAGAACAAAAAGGCCATCCTTGTGGCTATCGCCGCTATCATCGTTATCATTGCTGCTTTCTTCGTCTACCATTCGCAAGTGGCCGTCCCACGCGAGGAAAAGGCAAGCACCGCCCTCGGAAAGGGACAGGAATACTTCAACCAGCAGTCTTATGACAAGGCGCTCAACGGCGATGGTGCCGGATATGCGGGCTTTGTGAAGATTGCCTCTGACTATAGCGGCACCGACGCCGGAAACCTGGCCAACCTCTATGCCGGCCTCTGCTACGCCAACTTGGACAAGTGGAACGAGGCTGTGAAGTATCTCGACGAATATTCGCCTGCCAACGACCAGATGGTCGGACCGGCTGCCGTGGCCGCCCTCGGCGACGCCTATGCTCATGTTGACCAGATAGACAAGGCTGTCGACAGCTTCAAGAAGGCTGCAAGCATGGCCGACGACAAGGCTGCCGACGACGTCAACAACAGCCTCTCACCCACGTTCCTCGTCAAAGCCGGAATCCTGCTCGAAAGCCAGGGAAAGAAAGAGGACGCCCTCAAAATCTACCAGGACATCAAGCAGAAGTATGTCAACTCGGGTATCGTGCAGACGGGCGAGATTGACAAATACATAGAAAGGGCTTCGCGCTAATGGCCACGGAACTCCATCATCTCGCTGATAGCGACCCCGCATCGGTGCCCGATGCCAGCAATATGTGCTTCGGCATCGTCGTGGCCGAGTGGAATCCGGAAATCACCAACGCCCTCCTTGAGGGCGCTGTGAGCACTCTGAAGAAGCACGGAGCACTGCCCGAGAACATTCATGTGAAGAAGGTGCCTGGAAGCTTCGAGTTGGTTTATGGTGCTCACCAGATGGTGCTCAACGATGGGTTCGACGCCGTGATCATCCTTGGAAGTGTCATTCGTGGGGAAACTCCACATTTCGACTATATTTGCCAGGGGGTCACTTACGGCATCGCCAGGCTTAATGCCACACAGGAAATCCCCATCATCTATGGCTTGCTCACCACCAACGACTTGCAGCAGGCCAAGGATCGTAGCGGAGGACGGTTGGGCAACAAGGGGGAGGAGTGTGCTGTCGATGCCATCAAAATGGCTAAATTCTAATCCTCACGCACGATGAAACTCTACCAGCTCATGCAGGCTTGTGACTTCGGGGAGGTCTTTCCCGTGGTCAATGAAATGTTCCCCAACGCCCACCTGCACCGTGACGTGTTCGAGAAGGCATACCATATCCTTCAAACCATGAAGCCCACGTTTAGCAAGAAGTCCATCCGCTATCAGCTTATGGATGCCTCGGACAAGGACGAGATGTTCTATGGGGCCGAGGATTCCTGCTTTCAAACCACATGGGATGTTGTCTTGGGCAAGGAGGTGAAAAAGGAAAGGGGCGTTGAACTCAACGACTTGGAGATGGTGGCTAACAGCTTCCTCAACATAGTGTTGCAGGGGAAACATCCTCAGAACTTCGATGCCGACTTCCGGAAACTGATGCGGTAAGTCGGCTCCTCCCACAAGGGGGGCGCTCGTTTTGTTTATCACGCTTGGCCTTGGTTGCCCGGCGTTTTTTTTTGTTTATATCGGGAACTGTTCTGATGATTATTGGAACTGGTCCTAATTGAAGGATGGGGCACATGTCCACAATCGCTCCGGACCTCAGATTCGCTATGCCGAGTCACATTCTGTTGGCACCCTGCCCGCCCTTGACCGTCTCTAGCCGTTTGCTTCCATTGTGGCATAAAACTCACTCTTGGCCTCTTCATATCCATTTCCTCGTGTTGTTAAGCCTCCCTCCAGGCCATGTCAGAGTGATGGCCAGAGAGTGGATGCCAAGTTGCCAGGGCTAAAGGCAGGGGCGAAGACAAAGGCCAAAGGCAGGAAAGATGTGTGTTATGGAATCTTAGGTGGGCAATACAATGAGGACCGGGGATTGAAGCCCCGGTCCCCATAAGTGAGAGTCAAAGTCTTTGAAGCAGAAAGCCATAGTCTTTGATGCTTGAAGAAACAGTCCCTAGAGGTAGGAGGAAAAGTCCGTGGCGCGCTCTTTAAAGAGTTAGCCCCAAGGCCTAGTCCCTCCTTGGGTAAGCCCTTCTCGCTCTGCCGTTGTCGACATGGGCTATTCTTCGGGCTCCAGAACGATGAGGAAAAGGTTGCACTGGTTAGCCTTGGTGAACGTGTGGTCACCGGCTGCAAGTGTCGCGGTTATGGTGTTGTCAGTTCCCGTGACCTTTTCCCCGTCGATTTTGAGCGTGGCGCTCTCGGTGGGACCGAAGATGAATGTAGCCTTCACGGCCTGAGTCAGATGGCAGGTGATAGATGTTTTCGACTCCATTTTCAGGCACGTGGTATAGGTCTTGCCGTTATAGGTGACGCTCCCCTTGCTATTTGAACCATTGCCCACCACGGTGATTATGGAATTCGAGGGTTGTCCCGATTTGTCGAATGATACCACGATGGTGCCTTCGACAGGCGTCGTGGGTTGTTGCGGGATGGTGTCCGTCTTGGTCGTGTCCTTGGGTGTGTCGGGATTCGAGGATGTCGCCGGCCGATAGCCGGTGTATTTGTCGATGAGCGAGGCAAGGCCCGTGTTGACCTCGTACGATTCGTCGTCCTTGCTATTGTCGAAGTTGAACGACAAGTCGCCATGGTTGATGCGCCCGGCCCCCAGGAATCCGGTCACCCGGGCGGGTACGTCGGCAGCGTCGTCGGGCGTATAGGAATACATCAGCGACGCGTCGGTGTCGAAGTTGTCGTATGTGGTATTGCCCGAAAGCGTCTTCACCGAGGCAGGTACTTGCTCGTTGCGGCGTTGGGCTTGATAGACGTCAAAGCTCGTGGCATTGTCAGAGTAGGCTATGGGTACATAGTAAGCACTGCCACCGGTCTCCGCAAGCACGCTTCCATAGTCCTTGATGATGCCTCCCGGTTCGCCAGAGAACGTTCCTTTCCCCATGGCGTCAGTGCCTTGGAGCGAGATGAGGAACGGGTTGTGAGTGTGTCGGAAGTAGTTCTGTTCGGAGAAGATGCTTGATGCCGAAGTTGCTCCGATGCCATATTTGGAGCATCCGTCAAAGTAGTTGTTCCACATATGCACGCTCATGGTGCGCACGCGGGCATGACGCGAGTCGCTATGGTCGAACCAGTTGTGATGGTAGGTGATGTAGTTTGGCCCCGATTCGCTCTTCATGCCGCACATGGAAGTCTTCCCACTATCCCAGAAGTGGCAATAGCTGATGGTGACAAACTTCGAGTCGGCCTTGACATCGATGGAGCCGTCGCCCTTGGCGTGGTCGCCAGAACCGGCCCGCCCGTAAAAGACATCGACGTTGTGAATCCAGATGTTGGAGTTGTCGGTGTCGAGCGAAATACCGTCATCCATCTGTCGCATGATGGCCAGATTGCGGAATTCCACGCTCCGGCTGTTGCGCACGAGAAATCCGAACCCATAGATGGTGGCATCGCTCCCGATGCCCTCGATGGTTATGTTGAGTTCGCTGTCGGCCCGCTTGCCCTTGATCTGAAGTCCCTCGCTACTGCTTCCGAACTCGTCGGTGTCGCCATTCCGGATGCATCCGATGATGCGCACGGCGAGTGGAGTGGTGAGATTGCCTTTCTCATAGGCTTTCAAAATGCCCTGAATGCCGGTGAAGGTGTTGCCGCCAAGGCTGAGTTGCACGGTCTTGGCGTTGGCCGCTGAGACATAGATTACGTTGGCGCCCTCCTTCAGTGTGCCATCGTCGTTGTATGCACCCACGCCCGTGTACCCCTTGTGGGCAAAGCCTTCGCGGCTATAGGCCGACACTTGTAGCCCGGTAGCCTCAGACGAGGCCGTGGCGAGCTCCTTGCCGCCCACTACCGGTACCACTTTCATGCTGTATGTGCCGGGACGCAGGCCCACGGCGTCGGCTCGCAGATAGCTTGTGTAGTCGCGAACGAGTTCGGCGTCGAGCCGGGCATAGTCGGCATGGCCCCCACCTTTGATATACACGTGGTAGGCCGAGGCCCCTTGAAAGGGCTCAAAGGTGATGTAGGCCGACTCTAGCCATCCCTTGGCGTCGAGCAAGCTGACGGCTCCGGTTGCTACTTTCAAGAATGAAATACGGGCGACTTGGCCGTCGTAGGTCACGGACTGGCCCGTTGCCGGGTTCACCGTCACGCGGCTACCATCCATCTGTATGTCCTTGAGCGAGGCCGTGGGGAATGTGGCCGACTGCCCGCCGGCGAGGGTGATTACGGCCCGGTTTTGTGCCAGGAGGGTTAATGGAAGACTGGCCGCCGTGAGGAAGAGCAGTGACAACACCGCTGACGAGGCCTTATCGAGATTTTTTTTCATGATATGCAACATGGTGGTGCTTATTTCTTGTTGAACTTAATCACAATGTTACCCGCCTTGAGGATGTAGAGGCCGGGTCGCAGGTCGCTGGTGTTCCATGGCTGGGCTGAAACCGCCGTGGTGGCGACGAGCCGTCCCGAGGCATCGTAGAGGCTGGCGGGGGTGCCCTCGGCCAGTCCATTGAGCGATAACTGGTTGCCGATGCTGCCGGGGAAGCGATAGGCCGAGATGGAGGTTGCGGCGGCGAAGTCAATCACAATGCCGGCCATGTCGGCCTGTTGCGAGGTGCCGTCGGCGAAGTGGAGGATGGCGTCGTCGCCATCAAAGGTGATGCGGAGGGCCGTCTTCTCCACATTCATGCCGTTGATGGTGATGTGTTGAGTGCCCTCGGCGAGCATGCCTGTGGGTAGCAGTAGTGCCAGGAATGTGCTCAAAAAGAAATGTTTCATAACTTGGGTCTTAAGTAGTTTCCAAGGGCAAAAGTACATAGAAATCCCGATAAACGAAAACTTTTTGGCGTTTTAACATGGAAAAGATGCGAGGATGGGCATACGGCACCATGCCGTTGGGGTGGATGCGCCCCGTAGGTTCCTCGCGCGTGAAAAACGGAAAGACTTTTTCTTGCAATTCCGCACCTTTTGCATTACCTTTGCATTATGATTTATCCGAAGAATTTTGAAGCCAAGATAGGATTCAGCGAAATCCGCTCCATGCTGAAGGAGAACTGTCTCTCCACGCTCGGCAAGGGACAAGTGGACACGATGACCTTCACCACCAATGCCTCCGACATCAACGAGAGCCTGGAGCAGACCCGTGAATTCCGCCGCATCGAGGAAGAGCAAGTGGAATTTCCCCTGAGCTTCTTTTTTGATTGCCGCCAGTCGCTGTTGCGTATCCGCATCGTCAACACGCATTTGGAAGAGGATGAGCTTTTCAATCTGCGCCGGTCGCTCGACACCATCAACAAGATTGTCGGGATGCTCAATACGCCAACCGATGAAGACCATTATCCCTATCCCGCCTTGCACCGTCTGGCCGAAGACATTCCCACCAAGCCCCAGCTGGTGCAGCGCATTGACCAAATACTCGACAAGTTCGGCCACATCCGTGACACGGCATCACCCCAACTGGCCGATATCAGGCGCGATTTGGCCCGTACCGAGGGTTCCATTTCGCGCACGCTGAACTCCATCCTGCGCTCGGCACAGGCCGAGGGCGTGGTGGACAAGGACGTGGCACCCACCATGCGCGACGGCCGGCTGGTGATTCCCGTGGCACCGGGATTGAAGCGGAAGATTCGCGGCATCGTGCATGACGAGTCGGCCACGGGTAAAACGGTGTTCATCGAGCCTGCCGAAGTGGTGGAGGCCAACAATAAGATTCGGGAGTTGGAAGCTGCCGAACGGCACGAAATCATCAAGATTCTCACCGAATTCACCAAGGTGGTGCGGCCACATGTGAGCGACTTGCTGTTGGGCTACCGCTTTCTGGCCGAGGTGGACTTCGTTCGGGCCAAGGCTCATCTGGCCCGAACGATGAAGGCTTTTGAGCCCGAGGTGGGAACCTCGCCTGTCATGGACTGGATCCAGGCCCGCCATCCCTTGCTGGAAAAGCGTATTGCCGAGGGACACCCCGTGCCGGCCGAGGAGGAAGAGGTGGCTGGGGAGTCATCGGAAAAAATCGTCCCTCTTGACATCATCCTCACTCCCGAAAAACACATGCTCATCATCTCGGGGCCCAATGCTGGCGGCAAGTCGGTGTGCCTGAAGACCGTGGGACTGCTCCAGTACATGGTGCAGTGCGGATTGTCAGTACCCGTGGGCGAGCGGTCGAAGGTGGGCGTGTTTGATGACATCATGATTGACATAGGCGACGAGCAGTCGCTGGAGAACGACCTGAGCACCTATTCGTCGCATCTGTTGAACATGAAGAACATGATGCGGCAGGCGGGGCCGCGCACACTTATCCTCATCGACGAGTTTGGAACGGGCACCGAACCGCAGATCGGTGGCGCCATTGCCGAGAGCGTGCTCGAAAGATTCTGCGCCAAAGGGGCTTGGGGGGTGATTACGACACACTATCAGAACTTGAAACACTTCGCCGACAGCCACGACGGAGTGGTGAATGGCGCCATGCTCTACGACCGGCATGAGATGAGGCCGCTCTTCCAGTTGGCCATCGGAAGGCCCGGAAGTTCGTTCGCCATAGAGATAGCCCGGAAGATTGGCTTGCCTGAAGAGGTGATCCGGCACGCTTCCGACATCGTGGGAAGCGACTACATACAGAGTGACAAGTACTTGCAGGACATTGTGCGCGACAAGCGCTATTGGGAGCACAAGCGGCAGAACATCCGACAAAAAGAAAAGGAACTGGAGGATACGCTGGCCAACTACCAGAACGGACTTGAGGCGGTGGAACAGCAACGCAAGGAGATCTTGCGCAAGGCCAAGCAGGAAGCCGAGGAATTGCTCGCCGAGAGTAACAAGAAGATTGAGAATGCGATACGCGAAATCAAGGAAAGTCAGGCAGAGAAGGAGGAGACACGGCGTATCCGGCAGGAACTGAAGGAGTTTGAGCAGGGTGTGGAAAGCATCGACACCAAGGCCAAAGATGACGATATAGCCAAAAAGATTGCACAAATCAAGGCCCGCAAGGAACGGCACGCCAAGCGGCAGGCCGAGAAGGCGCAAAACCAAGAGAGGGCGGCCAAGGCCCTGCGCGAGGCCAAGACCGGAACTGCCAAGGGCGACGCGGCTTTGACCGTGGGCGCCGCCGTGCGCATTCGCGGCACGCAGACAACGGGCCGCCTGGAGGCCGTAAACGGCAAAATGGCCACCGCGGTGTTCGGCGAGATGCGCACGAAGGTGCCTTTGAACCGGCTTGAGCCGGCACCGGAAGCGGTGGGTGTCGATACTGGTGACGGTGGAATCTCGGTTCCGGCATCGACCAAGAGCGAGGAGCGTGCCGAAAGGTTGCAGGCCGTTAGCCTGTCGAGGGAGACACGGCAGACCATGGACGAGCACCGGCACAACTTCCATCAGGACCTTGACGTCAGGGGAATGAGGGGCGACGAGGCCCTGAACGCCGTGCAGTACTTCATTGATGATGCCATTCTCGTGGGGATGGCACGGGTGCGGATTCTCCATGGCAAGGGCAACGGCATCCTGCGGCAGCTCATCCGCCAGTATCTTTCCACGGTGCCCAATGTGACGCACTTTGCTGACGAGCACGTGCAGTTTGGCGGTGCGGGCATCACCGTGGTGGACTTGGAGTGAGCGAAGGGGCATGGAGCGAAGGGACAAGGCGAACTCTTTGAGATTGTCGGCCTTTCTGACAAGGATTCTCTCCGTGTCGCTTTTAGAACGTCTGAAGGCCTCTCTTGGGACCTAAGAACGGTCTTCTTGGAACCTAGGAAAGGCCTTCTTGCAGTTGCTCTTCACATTTCCTACGTTTTTTGCAAATGCGTTAGTTGTCTTTTGGGAAAAACTTTTATAATATCGAAAAGACAATTTTATAGTGCCATTGTGAAAAATAACCGGAATGTGGGCTGTACTTGGAATGTAAAACTTTTCAGCTCCCTTGTGGATGGTGACGGACGGGTGGGGCGCTCATCGGGCCACGACCTCGTCCATCTTCACGTCGGTTGTGTCGACAGGGACTTGGTCGACGAGTTGGAAGTTGAAGCAAACCCCTATCTTGTAGGCTTGCGGAATGTGTAGGAGGAAGCGGTCGTAATAGCCTCGTCCCCGCCCCAGGCGGTGGCCCGCATGGTCGAAAGCCATGCCGGGGACAATGGCGACATCGATATGCCGGAGTTGGGGAAAGGCCTCTCCCTCGGGTTCCCAGATGTGGAATGCCCCCGAGTGCATGGCGTCGGCGCCCTTGTAGGGGCGTACTTCCATGTGTTGCCCGTCGAGCACCACGGGCAGGAGTACAGTCTTTCCCTCGCCGTCGAGGACCTCAATGAGTTGTCGGGTGTCCACCTCGTCGGGCAGGGCGTTGTAGAGCAGAACCACCTTGGCCGCCTTGACCCGCGGGTGATTGGTCAGCAAAGAGAAAAGGAGAGACGAGGAAACGGCCCTCTCCTCGCTGGAGAATGCGAGCTTCCTCGTCCGGATTTCCTTCCTCAATAGGTCTTTCGCCGTGGGAGTCATGCTCTGAAGATGCAGGTGCGTGTTCGGAGCAAGCTCAGCTTGCCCCCCTTCTTGACGCTTGCTTTCACCGGCTTCGTGGGGAAGGCGGCGTGATTCTTAAACACCTTCAGGGCCATCTCCACGTCGGGGTCGTCCTGATTGATGTATTGGTTCCACGCCTGCTCATCGAGCATGTTGTAGATAATGCGGCTGTTGATGTAACGTTCGAGCAGGTGGTGGCTCTTCTTGATCATCAAGTTGCGGCGGCGCAGGCCGTTCTTTTCGGCATAGTCGACGAATTGTCCCACGGTGTTCTGCCTCACCAGATAGTTGCTCAGTTCCGTCATTTCCTTGTATTTGTTCAGCTTCTGCCTATTGTTGTCGGTGTAGGTGAAGGCGAACTGCAAGATGAGTCCGTTCATGCTGGCCTGCTTGAAGTAGCTTGTCATGCCCGTCGTGTCCTCAGGCACAAAGATGTCAGGCGTGATGCCTCCCCCTCCGTACACCGTCCGTCCGATGGTGGTGTGATAGGCAGGACCCACATGCTTGATGCTGTCTTGCGAGAAGAATTCGCCATGCTGATAGCGGTTGACCAGGTCCATTTGATAGTCTTCGTCGTCACCCAGGGTGTAAGGCTTCTGGATGCACCTTCCCGAAGGCGTGTAATAGCGTGCGATGGTGAGCCGGAGCAGACTTCCATCGCTGAATTCAATTTGCTGTTGTACCAGTCCCTTGCCGAACGAGCGCCGTCCGATGATGGTGGCGCGGTCGTTGTCCTGCATGGCTCCGGCGAAGATTTCCGACGACGAAGCCGACGCCTCGTTGATGAGCACCACGAGAGGAATCTTCTGATAGGCTCCCTTCCCGTTGCTATAGTGGTTGGTACGTGGCGATTTCCGTCCTTGCATATAGACGATGAGCCGCTTTTCGGGCAGGAATTCGTTGGCTATTTGCACGGCGCTTTGCAGGTATCCGCCCGTGTTGTCGCGCAGGTCTACCACCAGGTTCTTGAATCCTTCGGCCGAGAGTTGCGCCAGTGCGATAAGCATTTCCTGGTAAGTGGTTTCGCCGAAGTTCTTGATGCGGATGTAGCCGGTGTCGTCATTGAGCATATAGGCGGCGGTGATGCTCTTTTGAGGGATTTCGCCTCGTGTGATGGTGAAGTATTTCACCTTGTTGCTTCCATATCTGAGCACGCCCACTTTCACTTTCGTGTCCTTGGGACCCTTCAGCCGGTGTGTGGCCTCCTCGCTTGTGACCTGCTTGCCCACGAACGGTTTGTCGTCGACGCTCACAATCTTGTCGCCCGCTAGCACGCCGGCACGCTCGGCCGGTCCGTTCTTGATGACGTTTTGCACGTGGATGGTGTCTTGGCGGATGGTGAACTCGATTCCCACGCCGAAGAACGAGCCCTTCAGGTCGTCTTGCGCGGTCTGGGCGTCTTTTGCGCTGATATACACCGAGTGCGGGTCGAGTTCGGCCAGGATTTTGGGTATGGCCCCGTCGACCAGGGAGTCGATGTTTACATTGTCGACATATTGGTCTTCGATAATCCGGAGTAGGTTGTTGAGCCGGTTGCTGCCCGAGCTCACGATGTTGAGCCGGTTTCCGGCGAAGTGGTTGGTGAAGAAGGAACCAATCAGGATGCCGATGACCACGCAGATGGCCATGAGCAACGGTGTGAACCTTTTTTTCTTATTCTTGTCCATAATCGTCAATATCCAAGTAAACAATTTCTATGCCTGCGCGCTGTAGCAGTCGAAGTCCGTCGTCAAGCCGGTATTTCTCGCCGTAGACCACGCGCTTGATGCCGGCCTGAATGATGAGTTTGGCACACTCTATGCAGGGCGACGCCGTGACGTAGAGGGTGCTTCCATCGCTATTGTTGTTGCTACGGGCCAGTTTGGTGATGGCGTTGGCCTCGGCGTGGAGGACGTAAGGCTTGGTGAGCCCGTTGCCGTCCTCGCACACGTTCTCGAATCCGCTGGGCGTTCCGTTGTATCCGTCCGAGATAATCATCTTGTCTTTCACCACGAGCGCACCCACCTTTCGCCGCTGGCAGTAGGAGTTCTCAGCCCAGATGTGGGCCATGCGCAGGTATCTGCAGTCCAGTTTCTCTTGTTTCCCTTCCCCTTTCATCATGCGTTTTGTTTAGCAGGTTGCTGATTTCTCTTGATGCCGTTGCGTTCGAGCAAGGCGTCGATAGTGGGTTTCCGTCCGCGGAATCTCACATAAAGCGTCATGGGATGCTCGGTGCCGCCGCGGCTAAGGATGTTGTCGCGGAAGCTTTGGGCCGTGGCCCGGTCGAAGATTCCGTTCTCCTTGAACTTTGCGAAGGCGTCGGCGTCGAGCACTTCGGCCCATTTATAGCTATAGTATCCGGCCGCATAGCCCCCCGCCATGATGTGGCTGAACTGTACGGTCATGCAGGTTTGTGGCAGTTGCGGCATGACGATGGCGTCGGCCCAAGCCTTCTTTTCAAACGGGATGATGTCTTCATGGAAGGGAGTCTTCTGCGTGTAGTAGGCCATGTCGAGCAGTCCGAAGCTTACTTGCCGCATGCAACTATAGGCGGCAAGGAAGTTGCGGCTCTTGTGAATACGGTCGATGAGCTCGTCGGGCATGGGCTCGCCTGTTTGGTAATGGAAGGCGAAGGTACGCAGGAAGTCGCGCTCCACGGCATAATTCTCCATGAATTGCGAGGGCAGTTCCACGAAGTCCCACCACACGTTGGTTCCGCTGAGGCTTTCGAACCGGGTGTTGGCAAACATCCCGTGGAGGGAGTGGCCGAATTCATGGAGGAAGGTCTCCACCTCGCCGAGGGTGAGCAGGGCGGGCTTTTCGTCGGTGGGCTTGGTCAGGTTCATCACCACGCTCACGTGGGGGCGGCTGTTGTTGCCCTTGCGGTCAATCCATTGCCCCTTGAACTCGGTCATCCATGCTCCGCCCTGCTTGCCCTTGCGGGGATAGAAGTCGGCATAGAATACGGCCAGATAGCTTCCGTCGCGGTCGAACACTTCGTAGGCTTTCACATCGGGATGGTACACGGGAATGTCTTTGTTCTCCTTGAACGTAATGCCATAGAGGCGGTTGGCCAGTCCGAAGACACCCTGAATGACCTTGGAAATCTCGAAGTAGGGGCGCAGCATCTCGGCGTCGAGCCGATAGCGTTCCATTTGCAACTTGTGGGAATAATAGCCGAAATCCCATGGCATCATCTCGGGCTCGCCCTCCAGAGTGCCCTGTTCGGCCCGAGCCTCCAGGTCGGCTTGGGCGACGCGCCTCACCTCGTCCACCTCGTTGATGGCCGTGGGCTTGTAGGCGTCAATCAGGTCGTTGAGCAGTTTGTACACGTTGGCCGTGTTGCTTGCCATCCGGTGTTGCAGCACATAGTCGGCAAAGGTGTCATAGCCGAGCAACTGGGCAAGCTCGCGCCGCAGGTTCACCAATCGCGTGCAGATGTCGAGGTTGTTCTCGTTGTTGTCGTGAGTGCACACGGTGTTGCGTGCCATATACATTTGTTTGCGCAGGCTTCTGCAGTCACTGTAGGTCATGAATGGCGAGAAACTGGGGTAGTCGAGGGTGAATATCCATCCCTCCTCACCTTTTTCCTTGGCTGCTTGTGCGGCGGCGTCGCGTGCTGTTTGGGGCAGTCCGGAAAGTTGTTGCTCGTCGGTAATGTGCAGTTCGTAGGCTTTGTTCTCTTTAAGCAAGTTTTGTGAGAATTGCAAGGCGAGCAGTCCGGCCTCCTCGGTGAGTTTTCGCAGCTTGTCCTTTCCTTCTTGGTCGAGCAGGGCGCCGCTGCGCACGAAGCCGTCGTAGCTCTTTTGCAGCAGCATTTGCTCCTCGGGCGAGAGCTCACGGTCGGGGTGGTCGTGTACATGCTGCACGCGCTTGAACAGTTTCTCGTTCAGGCTTACGTCGTTGGCGTGTTTGGTGAGTATGGGGTTCAGCTTTTGCGCCAAGGCTTCCATCTCGGGGCTGGTCTCCGCACTCATCATGCATGAGAACACGTTTGACACCCTGTCGAGCAAGTCATAATAGTGTTCGCCCTTCGAGTTGTCCTCGGTGGCAATGGTGTTGTCGAAGGTGGGCGCGTCGGGATTGTTGATAATCTTGTCGATTTCCTCATCGTCCCGTCGAATGCCTTCCACGAAAGCCTCCTCGTAGTCGGAAAGTTGAATACGTTGGAAGGGCACGGTGTTGTGTGGCGTGCCGTAATCTGTAAAGAAAGGGTTCACCCTCTTCTTCTGTTCGTTTGCTACCTCTGTCATACTAACGCAATCTGTTCAATCGACAAAGTTAGTAAAAAAGTGTGATACCAGTGGAAGCTGAAGTGCGAAATAAGGTTAAATCGTGATGAGCTTTTCTAAAGCGGGTACGGTGATCATTCCGCGCGAGAGGCGGAGCAGGCCTTGCCGTTGCATGTTGTTGAGGGCGCGCGACACGTCGAGTCGGCTGTCGTTGAGTTCGTCGGCCAGGCGTGTCATCTTGATGTGGAACACTTTCTCGCCGGCCGGCCGCAGGCAGTGTGCCTCGATGAATCTGACGATTCGTTCTTCCAGACTTTGTGGCACACTGCGCCATGGCCGGCGCGAGAAGCGTTGGCTTCGTGTGCAAATCAGGTTGAGCAGGTTGAGTCGGAAGATGGCGTATTTATCAGAAAGGCGGCTCACTTCGCGCTTGTCAATGGTGAGAAAGTTCGCATTGTCCGCAGCCCGGAAGGTGGCCGTGTAGCGTTGGTGGAGTCCGAAGATGCGGTCGGGTTGCAACACGTCGGGCGCATCGATGAATTCGGTGAGCCGGTAGCCATGGTCGTCGCTATGGGCTTCGGCCTGTACGGATCCGTTGAGCAGGAACATCAGCTGTGCGCATACATCGTCTTCATTGACGATGGTCTCTCCTTTTTTGTACTTCGAGAATCCGAACTTGGTCTGGCTCACGATGGCGTCTAGGTCGTTGTGGCCAAGACCTTGGAAGAGGGGCAGTTCGAGCAGTTTGCTGTAGAGTTGGAAAACGGGCATTACTCGAGAATCTTATTCTTCAATGAGGGAGAATACCACACGTCCAGTTTGCCGTGGTTGTCGAAGATGAAGTACACCATCAGCTCGGGGTGGTTGTCCAAAATCTTGCGTGCCCCGTCAAGGCCGAGCACCATGAAGGCCGTGGCGTAGGCGTCGGCCGTGGCGCAATCTTTGGCCAATACGGTTGACGAGAGTATGTTGTGTTGTACGGGGTAGCCGGTTTTGGGGTCGATGGTATGGGCGTATTTCTTGCCGCCTTTGTAGTAGAAGTTCCTGTAGTTTCCGCTAGTGGCCATGGCCATGTCGGTCACGTTGAGTACGGTTTGTATCTCGTTGCTGGTGTTGAGCGAGTCGTCAGTGGGCTTGGTCACGCCGATGCGCCATGGCAATCGTTGGTCGTTAATGCCGCTGGTCACCACTTCGCCACCGATTTCCACCATGAAGTTGTTCACGCCTTTTTTGCGGAGGAGCCGGCTCACCGCCGTGCAACCATATCCTTTGGCAATGGCGCTGAAGTCAAGCGTTGTCTTTGCGTCGTGTCTCACCAGTTCGGATTTGCCCTGTCCCAGCTTTCTCACCTCGAGCTTGTCCATGCCCACGTGGCTTCTGAGCTGCTCCACCTGCTTTCGGTCAGGCATCTGCTGGTGCTTGAATCCGAATCCCCAGGCGTTCACGAGCGGAGCCACGGTGATGTCGAAGGCGCCGTGGGTCTCCTTGTTTACTTCGGCAGCCAGTTGATATACTTCGCCAAACATCTCGCTCATGGCGATGTGGCCGTCGCGATTGAACCGGGCAACCTCGGAATCTTTGTTGAACATAGAGAAGGCATAGTCCACTTGCTTGAGTTCTTTCTCGATTTCGGGCTGCAAGTTACCATCGTATTGGTAGACCACATGGTAGACCGTGCCGAAGACGAACCCCTCGTTGCGCTGGTAGGGGGTCTTGGCCTGGCCTCTGACAATGAGTACCGTGCCCACAATGAGCACGATGAGAAATGGTATTTGCCACCAAAGTTTTTTCTTCTTCATAGCTGTATGATGACGTTAAACGTGGCTCCGATGCGGCTTCCGCCTTCCTTGCCGAATCCCGGCACATACCATGCGTTGCCCAAGTTGCCGTTGTCGTAGAACAGTCGGCGGCGGTAGCGCACGCTCCAGCCCAAGTGCACGGGGCCCCAGATCTTGGCCGAGACGCCGAATGCGGCCTCCAGCCAGTGGCAGTTGCACTTCACGTCGTCGGCACCATAGGGCACGTTGCCTCCCCATACGGGGTCGTTGACGGAGGGATTAGACAAGTCGTATTTATACGAGGTAAACCCATAGCGGGCTCCGCCGTAGACGCGATAGATGTCGTGTTTGTTTTTTAACAAGTTGAAATCGCAGCCGATACGGAAGTAGGGAGCCGATGTCTTGTAATGGTTTTGCGTGGTCTCATCGTTGGCGTCGGCCTTGCCCAGTCCTATTTCCACGATGGGGAAATAGCGGTCGCGTAGGTTTATGCGCACCGCACCTTCGTATTGTCCATAGTCGCCCAACATCATTTCGCCCAGTCCCACGAGGTCAACGCTTGCCTCGACGCCGTTGAAAAGCGGTGTCGAGTCGTTCTCGGCCACGGTCACGTGGGCCCGCCGTTGTGCGGCGGCAGGCAGCGACAGCAGGCTAATCGAGCTGGCTAAAATAAATATAGAAATGAGTCTTGCTTGCATCGTAGGTAACGTTGCGGTGGTGAATCACGATGGAGTCGATGCCATTGGTGGTGTAGTCGATTCCGTTAATGGTATGGTAGAAGGACGGATTGCAATCGATTGACTCGAAGTGCGGCTCGTCAGTTTTGGAGATGGTCACGGTGTCGCGTGTGGTCACGCCGTATCGTGTGGCTCGGGTGAAGAAGAGAACGTCCTCCCTGTTGGCATAGCTCATGGGGAGCATGAGTGAGTCGGTGCCCACTTGCCGGTTCACAAGCACCGTGTCGCTGCCGTCCAGGCTGCGTTTCGTGCTCACGGTAAGGGTGTCGTCCAGTGTCCTTATGTCGCCCTGGAGCATATATTTGGCCAGCGTGGTGTTGTTTAATGGACAGTCGAGCGTGGTGCACGATACCGCCAAAAGCATCGTCGTTATCATTCCGCCCATCCACATCGTGGTTTTCCTCGTTGCGTTTCTCATCCTCTTTGCCGGTTGCCGTTCCACCTTATATTATATATACAGGCGTAGCTTATGTTATATATAGCCGTCATTACAGGCGGATTTCCTTCTCAATCTGATAGTCGTTGCGTCGTGGACTCTGCCTTGACACCATGTCGCCGATGAATCCGGCCAGGAAGAATTGGCTGCCCAGCAGGATGGCCACCAGGGCGATGTAGAAGCTGGCGTGCTGGGAAAGCAGGTCGCCGTAGACACCGTTGTACAGGTTGATACACTTGTCCACGATGAGCCAGCACAACGCGATGAACCCCACAAAGAAGATCATGCTTCCGATGAAGCCGAACACGTGCATGGGTTTTTTGCCGTAATGGGTGAGGAACCAGAGCGTGAGCAAGTCCAAGTATCCGTTGAAGAAGCGGTTGATGCCGAATTTGGACTTGCCGTATTTGCGGGCTTGGTGATGCACTACCTTCTCTCCAATCTTGTCGAAGCCGGCATTCTTGGCCAGGAAGGGGATGTAACGGTGCATTTCTCCGTAAACTTCGATGTTCTTCACCACGTCCTTGCGATAGGCTTTCAGGCCGCAATTGAAGTCGTGCAGGTTGTGGATGCCGCTGATTTTCCGTGCCGTAGCGTTAAAGAGCTTGGTGGGGATGGTTTTCGACAACGGGTCGTAACGCTTCTTTTTGTAGCCCGATACCAGGTCGTAGCCCTCTTCGGTAATCATCTTGTAGAGTCCGGGAATCTCGTCCGGTGAGTCCTGCAGGTCGGCGTCCATGGTAATGACCACGTCGCCCTCGGCGGCCTTGAAGCCGCAATAGAGAGCCGGACTCTTGCCGTAGTTGCGCCGGAACTTGATGCCCTTCACGTGCTCGTCCTTCTGGGCGAGCTGCTCTATCACTTCCCAAGAGTGGTCGGTGCTGCCGTCGTTAACGAAGACAATCTCGTAAGTGAAGTTGTTGGCTTTCATCACTCGCTGAATCCAGGCGTGCAGCTCGGGCAGTGATTCTTCCTCGTTGAAGAGGGGTACGATTACCGATATATCCATATATAGAAAAGTATTTGCTACTATTGATGTTGCAAAAGTAACGAATTCTTCGGGATTATCAAAATTTTCATCGTAAAAACAACAAAGGGACGCTTCCAAAAGAAGGAAGCGTCCCTTTGTTTGAGCCTCTTGTCGGATTCGAACCAACGACCCCGAGATTACAAATCACGTGCTCTGGCCAACTGAGCTAAAGAGGCGGGTGGGCAAGCGGTTCCTATCGCGCCGCTACAACCAAGTACCCTTGCTGCGTTCCCACCCTGGGGGATTCCGAGGGAGCTGGCCGTAGGAGACTTGCCCATGTGTGCTTTTCCGAAGGGGAAGTATGGCGGTGGGCCTGCACTTCTTTTGGAAAGCGGATGCAAAGTTACTACTTTTTTATTTCAACTCCAAACTTTTTCCTCTTTTTCTTTCGATTTTGATTAAGGATAGCGCGCTTTTCGGAAAAACATCATTCCTCCACGTTGATTTGTATGAAGTATCATTGGCGTTTGTTCATCCGTCGCTTTCGCGTATGCCATTGAGTACGACGTGGAGTTTCGCGTGGTGGGCGAAGGGAGCCCCCGGTACCCTTTTCGGGTGTTGGGATAAAAAAACTCTCGAAAATATTTGGTGGTTTCGTTTCTTCTTGCTACCTTTGCACTCGCAAATCGGAAACGAACCTTCGGAAGCGTTAGGTTCATCATTGCGCCCTTAGCTCAGTTGGTAGAGCAACTGACTCTTAATCAGTGGGTCTAGGGTT
>CAYQUN010000044.1:0-22945 GCA_964420715.1 uncultured Prevotella sp.
TAGCGCTCCTGGTTTGGGACCAGGTGGTCGCAGGTTCGAATCCTGTCGCCCCGACTTTTCCCTCCTTCCCCCTCTTTCTCTCGTCGTCGCGCTTGCGTTCCAAGCCTCGTTTCATGCCTTGGTCGTGTCAACGTTTTCAAAAACTTGTTCCAAGAGGTTACCTCCCGATGAAATAATCCGGCCCTCATGCCGTTATATATTTAAGATAGGTGGCCGTCTCGCCCATGGCTCCAGGCCGCCCCGAGTTCACCAATTATCGCACACTGTTATGAAACTATCATATCCGCTTCTGGCCTTCTTGTTCCTTTTGGGACTCCTTGCGGCCTGCACCGACGACGATTCGTTCAGCACGTCGCCCGCCAACCGGCTGACCTTCTCCACCGATACGCTTCGGCTCGACACCACCTTCTCCAATGTACCCACCCCCACCAAGTCGTTCTGGGTGTATAATCATTCCGGTGACGGCATCCGCCTCACCACCGTTCGCCTGGAACGCGGCAACCAGTCGGGATTCCGCGTCAACGTGGACGGAGTCTATCTAGGGCAGTCGGGCGGATTCCAAACCAACGAGGTGGAGGTGCGCAAGGGCGACAGCATCAGGGTGTTTGTGGAGCTCACCTCGGCCTACAACCATCAGGACACGCCCCAGTTGGTGTCTGACAACCTCGTCTTCACCCTCGAAAGCGGCGTGGAGCAACGTGTCAATCTGAATGCCTATAGCTGGGATGCGTTGCTGGTGAACGGCCTCGACATCGACCACGACACCACCATTGTGTCAGAACGCCCCATCGTGATCTATCGGGGAATCGACATTGACAGCGCCGCCACGCTCACCATAGGGTCCGGCACCACGCTCTACTTCCACGAGAATGCGGGCATCAACGTGGACGGACGCTTGCGCACGCTGGGACAGCCGGGACGGGAGGTGACGCTTCGGGGCGACCGCATCGACCACATGTTCGACTATCTGCCCTATGACCGTACGCCCGGGCAATGGAGGGGCATACGCTTCGGCGCCAGCTCCTACGACAACGAAATGGAGTATACCGACCTGCATAGTGCCTACAACGGCATCGTGTGCGATTCGGCCACCGACTCCACGCGGCAGAAACTCACCCTCAGGCAGGTCACCGTGCACAATTGCCAGGGCTATGGGCTCACGGCCATGAACTGTAAGATTACGGCGCACAATACGCTGATAAGCAACACCTTGCGCGATTGCCTTGAACTCCGTGGGGGCATCGTGGAGCTCAACCATTGCACCTTGGCACAATTCTATCCCTTCGATGCTTCGCGCATGGCGGCCATCCGGTTCGCCAACGACACGCCCCTGCATCTGAGTGTGGCCAATTCGCTCATCACCGGCTATGCCGACGACGTGCTCATGGGCGAGCAGGCCGACACCACCATGGCGTTCGACTATCACTTCGACCACTGCATCATCCGCACGCCCAAGGTGACATCTGCTGACAGCGCATATTTCACTCGGGTGATTTTCGAGGATGTGGCCGACACGGCGCGCTTTGCCGACAAGCACTTCAAACTCGTCGATACCGACAACTTGCGCTACGACTTCCGGCTCGACAGCATTTCGCCGGCCGTCAATGCCGCCAATGTCGAGACGGCGTTGCCCGTCGACCGTGATGGTGCGGCACGAGATTCCTTGCCCGATATAGGAGCCTATGAATACAGATTGCCGGCGCAGGCGAATAAAATCAGACGATTATGGAAAACCGGAAACTAGAAATCGATTACCAGGTGGCACGGTTTGAGGAACTGGCCGATGCGGACCAGGAACTCGTGCGCAGGGCCATGCGGGCCACGGCTAACTCCTATGCGCGCTATAGCCACTTCTGCGTGGGAGCGGCCGTCCGCCTCGACGATGGCACCATCGTGAGTGGTGCCAACCAGGAGAACGCCGCCTTCCCCTCGGGCTTGTGTGCCGAGCGCACGGCGGTGTTTGCCGCCCAGGCGCAATATCCCGAGCACAAAATCACCACACTGGCCATTGCGGCCTCCAATGGGCGGGGCTTCGTGGCCGAGCCCATCGTGCCGTGCGGGGCGTGCCGGCAGGTGATCTTGGAGGTGGAAGACCGGTACAAGTCGCCCGTGCGCGTGATGCTTTATGGAACCCGTGCCGTTTATATCTTTCACAGCATCAGCGACTTGCTGCCTTTCAGCTTCGTTGGTGACAGCATGAGGTGAGCTGGCCGTGGCACTGAGGAGGTTGGTCTTCGCTTGCATGCTGGCGTTGGTCTTGGTGTTGCCCGTCCGTGGACAGGCCTCCGATGCCGACCGTCTCGGCATGGCCCTTGAGTATTTCTCGTCGGGCAAGTATCACGAGGCGTTGCTCTTGTTCGACAAGTTGGACAAGAAATATCGTCTGAACCCCCGCTACATGGCCTTCATCGGCGTGTGCTGCTATTATGAGTGGGACTATGAGCGGGCGGTGAAATACCTCGACGGCGCCCTGCCTCAGCTTGCCAACTTCGCACCTCATGAGCGCAGCTTCTATTATTGGGCCGATGCCGAAAGCCATTTCAATTTGGGACATTATGCCGAGGCCTTGCCCTTGTATGCCAAGATGCTCGAGCTCTGCTATGAGAACGAGCGCCCCGAGGCCTACTATCGGGTGGGACTTTGCCATATGTTTCAGAAGGATTGGCGCTTGGCCGTGGACAATTACCGTCTGGCCCTGCGTGGATACGAGCGGATGGGTGATGTGCCCGAACACCGGGCCCGGCGGAGCCAGATCGTGCATATGCTCAATGGATGCCTTGTCCACTTGCCCGTGGAGGTGATGAACCTGCCCGCCGAGGCCTTCTATGGTCAAATAGACGCTTCCGTGGCGGGGGAGGGGGTTGAGGCTCCGGTCACGAAAGCGCCCTGATGATGTTTCCCGAGGGCTAGAACATGCCCTTGTCGTAGTCGCCGTTCTCTATCTTCTTGCTCAGTTTCTTCTGCTTGCCCGAGAAGATGTTCCAGCTCAGGCCCAAAAAGATTTGTCCGCGCTGGGAGGGAATCTCGTTGTAGCGGCGAATCTCAAGGATATTGTTCGAGAGCGTGTGACTCTTGTAGTGGGGAGCCTCGAAGGGGAACAGGCACCCCATCGAGAGTTGCAGTTGCTTGTGCTTCCAGTATAGTTGCATGTTGGCGGTGTTCTCATCTGAACTGAGATAGCTGCCGTCAAGCTGCATGGTTTTCCGGTTCCAATAGAAGAATCCACCCCATCCCTTGTAGTTGAACGAGCATAGTAGCCGTAGAGGCCAGTAGTTGTTTTGATGTGTGCCGATGAAGTCGCTTTTCTGTTTTTGATGTACGAAGCCGGTTGTCAGGGCCACCACGAACAGCTCGCTTTTGAAGGGCTTCAGCTCTATGCGTGTCTGGGCGGCCAGTGAGAGGTCGTAGTCGTTGTTCATGGGTTGTGAGAGCACCACGTCTTCGCCTTGCCAATGCTGCCAAAGATAGTAGTTGCTGATGCTATGGTGGGTGTGGCTGATTCCGCCACGGGCATACAGGTCGATGTAAGGTGACGAGACGGAGTAGCTGAAGTAGCTCTTGTTGGTGAGTCCGCTCTTCAACAAGGGGTTCCCCCGCTTGATGAGTCCGGGGATGACGACGGTGGAGTTGTCGCTGAGTTGTGATATTCCCGGCAGTTCGGGGTACGAATTCCATTGCAGCCGGAGCTGCCCGTTCTTGACCGGATAGGCCAGCAGGGCTTGCGGCGTGAAGTAGAACTTGTTGTATGTAGTGGCCTCATTGGAGGTGTGCACATAAGTGCCTCCCAGGCTCAGCCTATATTCCATCTTGCCCCAATGGCCTCCCAGCTGTGCGTAGGCATAGTGGTTGTCGTTGCGTGCATGGTATTTGAACTCGTTATAGTTGGACAACACGTTCGACAACTTGTAGTTGCTCTTGGCCAGAGTGGCCTTGTATCCCAAACTGAGTTTGGCCTTTTCCCACGTCTTGGTGTAGGCCGCTTCTCCAATGAGAGAATACTTGTTGCTGCGTTGGCGCATATGGTCGTTGAGCAAGTCGTTGTCCGCCTCGTCCCATTGGTGGTTATCGTTGCTCTGTTTGTTGTGATACCATGTGCCGACAAGGTCGAGCATGAGTTGTTGGTTGTGAGCGAAGATATGGTCGAAGTATAAGTCGAGTGATGGTCCGAAGCTTTTTTGCAGTTTCTCTTGCCTGCTATGGCCGTTGGTCCAAAGCGGGTTGCCCAGTGCCTTGATGTCATATTTGTCACGCCAGAACCAACGGAAGAGGTTCGGAGTGAATTTCACTTGGAAGTTCAGGCTGTCGCCCATGGAGTAAAGATAGCGCAGGTTGAAGTTCTGGTCAGCATATCCAAAGTGATATTTGTCATCGTATTCGTAGGTCATCGGGGTGTCGTCTCGGGTCATCTTGTAGGTGTCTTGGGCGTTACAGTCGCCCGCATTGCGGTATTGCAGCGTATAGTCGAACGAGAGTTGGGAGTTCCCCTGGTTATATTGCGCGTAGACATTGGTGTTGTTGAAGCCGCCCAGCCCCTGTGTGACGTCAAATCCGGTGGCGTAGCCCGTATCCAGTTTCCGGGTGTGGATGTTGATTACGGTGCCGTAGGAGGCGTAGCGGGCAGGCGGGATGGTGTAGTAGTCCACGTTTTTCACCTTGTCGGGCGAGATGGCTTTCAACTGGTTGTCATTCACTTCTATTCCATTGACGAGGATGAGGAGCGACTTTCCCGACAAGGTGGCCACCTTGCCGCTGTTCGGGTCGATACGCAAGTCGGGCAGGGTGGTGATGAGTTCTTGCACTTGGCGCGAATTTTTGAGTTGTTCGTCGTTGAAGGTGTAGATGTCATGGTCGACGTGTGTGGTCTTGCGTCGGCCCATGACGTCGACGCGTTTGAGCTGGTAGGCATCGGGACGGAGGCAGATGGTTCCGGCGTTATAGCCTGCGAGGCGTCGCATGACCGTTGTGTAGCCGATGTAGGAGACCTTCACGATGAGGTTGTGTCGTGAGGCGGGAATGACGAAGTTGCCGTCGACGGTGGTTACTCCGCCGTTGACGAAGGCCGAGTCGGCGATGTCCAGCAGGGCCACGTTGGCATATTCCACCGGTCGTCCGTTTTCGTCTACCACGCGCCCCGTCACTCGTCTGCTTTCCTTTTGCAGGCATTCCACGAGCAGGATGTCGGGTTGTTCTTCCTTCACGACGATGGGGTAGACCCCGATGAGGCGTCGGATGGCCACGGGCACGCTCTCTCCTTTGATGCTGCCCGATACGCGGAAGTCTTCCAGTTCATCGTAGACAAAGTTGATGATGTATTGATGTTGCAAGCTGTTCAATTCCTTCAGCACTTGGGGCATAGGCGTGTTGTGATAGGTGCGTGTGATGCGTTGTGCCGTTGCCGTGTGCAGGATAAGGACGCCAAGAAGCAAGATGAATGTCCTTTTCATAACTACTCTTCTGTGATGATGTTGTTGTTGACGGTCAGGTTGATACGCTCAAAACCGTTGAGGAGGTTGATGTTTTCTTCCAGCGACTTCCGTTTGTCCCATACAAAGTATAGCCGGGTGCCCAGCATGGCTTTGTTGTCAATGTTTACTTGGGCCTTGTAGAAAGCAGCCATGGCTCGCAGGATGTCGCCCAGGGGAGCGTCTTCGAAGGTTGTCGGCGTAAGGTCGGGAGAGGCATCCTTCATTGTTGTCGTGTCGTGCGCCGCCAGGTCATTTCCACCGCAGGTGTCGACAAGGGTGGTCGGAGTCTTGGGTGTGGAGGCTGGTGGGCGTTTCATGTTGAGGCGAATGACCGCGGCCATGGCGATGCCCGACATCAGGATGACGCCTGTAGTGACGGCCGCCGCCTTCAGCCCCTTGTAGTGTCGTTGCCGTTTTGAGAAGCGTTGCCATTGGGCGTCCACGTCAATGGGTTCTTCCCCGATCTTGTCTCTAGTCATGACGTGCTTGGTCATGGCGAGCGTCTCGTAGTCTTGGCGTATTTCCTCATCGTCAAGCAACTGGCTGAGTTGCTCTTCGGTGTAGTCCTCCGGGTGGTTGAGCATGTCGAAGAGTACTCTTTGCTTTTCTTCCTTATTCATGTTTTACGCTTTTAAAGGTTTCTCTTAAAGTGTTGATGGCTTTTGAGAGATGGTTGTATACCGTCACCTTGCTCACGCCCAGGTGCCTGGCCACTTCTTCGTAGCTCATTTCTTCGTGGTAACGTAGCGTCAGAATCAGTCTCCGTATGGGCGGCTCCAGATGGTCGATGGCTTCCGACAGTTGTTGCCAACGTTCGTCGGAGACATCATCGTTGGCAATTTGCTGTTGGGTGAGGAGGGTCTTTTCCACGCGCTCGCGCACGCTTTTGTGGCTGATGATGTTCAAGCAACGGTTGCGTACGGCTCGCAATAGGTAGTGGCGCGAGGTGTTCGGAATCAGCGTTGTGCCTTCTTCAAGCAGTTGCTTGAATATGTCGCTTACCACATCCTCGGCCTCCGAACTGTCGTAGAGGATGCATTGGGCCAACCGGTACATCTCGGCGTAGTGTTCGCGAAACAACTTTTCTATTTCTTTTCTTGCCTTCATACGCTTATACTACAATTGAACGAAGCAAAAAACTAAGGGAGTAGGGGAAAAAATAAGGTAGGGATGTCTTTTTTTTTGAGTGCTCTGACCAGATTTCTGTCCTTGTTTTGTTCAAGTGAAATCCTTGCTTATCCTGAGTGAATAAGAAAACAGGCAAGGAGGAATCTTTGTGGGAGTCCTTGCCTGTTTTGTTGTTGAAGGAGTTGTTCATGTGTTCTTTTTCGTGTTGTGAGGCACGCCTGTAATCCTGTCGAAGTGCATGTGCAAAAGCCGTCCGCACGGCCGGTATCATCACGAACAGGATTGTCGGCCTCCGTTGAAGTCGGATTCCTTTAAACAATCCGTTCCTTCTTCCGGTATCCGCTGGATGTGAATACAGCCAGCAAATGGCCATCCCCGTCGGTGATACGCACTTCGGCAAAGGGCAGCTTGTGATGGTTTACCAGTTCGTGAGCCTCGGCGTAGACATAGCCCGGGTGTGCCGGAGCCACGTAGCAGATGTTGGCGTTGGTCGATAGGGTGAGTTGCCCGTGGCTGTTGGTACAGGCGGCAAAGGCCAGGTCGGCCAGGGTGAAGAGGGCTCCACCCTGGCATGTGCCGTTGCCATTGAGGTGATTCTCGCCGATGAGCATGCGGGCCTTGGCGTAACCGTCGCCCACTTCGGTAAGTTCGGCGCCGATATAGGCGGCAAAGTGGTCGTTCTTGAAGAATTCCTTGATGTCCATAAGTCAGCTTTTAAAGCAGTTGAAACCTCATTCGAAAACCTTTCGAAGGTCTTTCACACGCACGGCCTTGCCGTCGCTTACGGGCAGCGAACCAGGTGGGACGAGCTTTACATGAGGCGTGAGCAGGATTTCATCGTGCAAGTTGCGCGCGATATTGCGGGTGAGTTGCTGCAAGGCGACCACGTCGTCCGTGTACAGTTCGGGTGCCATTTCCACCTCTACGGTCATTGAGTCGTTCACATCCTCGGTCTGCAGGGTGATGAGATAGTTGCTTCCCAGTTCCTTATATTTCATCAATACCTGCTCGATTTGAATCGGGAAGATGTTCACACCCTTGAGCACGATCATGTCATCAGAGCGTCCCTTCATCCGGTCGATGCGCTTGTGTGTTCTTCCGCAGGGGCATTCGCCCGTGATGATGCGTGTCAGATCGCGTGTGCGATAGCGCAATAGAGGCATGGCCTCGCGGTTGATGGTGGTGAGAACGAGCTCGCCCAGCTGGCCGTCGGGGACGGGTTCGAGGGTCTTCGGGTCAATAATCTCAACGATATAATAGTCTTCCCAAATGTGCATTCCGTTCTGTTCCTTGCATTCGAAGGCCACGCCGGGGCCGCACATTTCCGACATGCCGAACGAGTTGTAAGCCTTTACGCCGAGCATTTCCTCGATACGCTTGCGTTGGGCATCGCTGTGGGGCTCCGCTCCAATGGCCAGGATGCGCAGTCGGGTGTCCCGCCGAGGGTCTATTCCTTCTTCTTGCATCACCTCGAAGATACGGGTTGCATAGCTTGGAATGGCATGGACGACCGATGTTCCGAAGTCGGTCATGAACTTGATTTGCCGCCTCGTGTTGCCTGCGCCGGCCGGTACGGTGAGCATACCCAGTTGCTCGGCACCATACTGGAAGCCGAGTCCACCAGTGAACATGCCGTAGCCCGAGGTGTTTTGAAATACGTCATCGGGGCGTGCACCCACCATCCACAGGCAGCGTGCAACGGCTTTGGCCCACTCGTCGAGATCGCGTCGGGTGTGCAGGATGACGGTGGGGTTGCCGGTGGTGCCACTCGACGAGTGCAGGCGGACGCAATCGCGCAAGGGTACCGAGCGCAGTCCGAAAGGATAATTGTCGCGCAAATCCTGCTTGGTGGTAAAGGGAATCTTGCGCAAGTCGTCGAGTGATTGTATGTCGTCTGGGGATAGGCCGGCTTCTTCGAATCTCTTTTTATAGAATTCCGAGTTCATGCAATGGCGCACGGTGTGTTTCAAGCGTTCCAGTTGCAGGGTCTCGATTTGCTCCCTCGACATCATTTCCATATCGGGGGCATAACAGTCTTCAGGTTTCAGGGACATGTTTGATTATAGGCTTTGATGTTGGTTGTGTTTGCTTTCGCGTTTCCTCATTAGGGCCGGACACCTTCTTTCAGGCGTTTCCCGATTTCCTCCAGGTCCGGGCTCGTGGCCATCGGCAGTGTCCGTCCATATGAGAAGGTTAGGAATGGTCCTCATGGAAGGCCTTCATGCGCTCTTCGAGCACGGGGTAAAGCTCGTCGCGCATCCGGCTTGTGCACGCTCTGACGCCCTTCTGGTGGCTTCCCGTAGTGGAAAGGCTGATGCTGCTCACGCCATAATGCATCAGTTCGACAAGCAGCTCCTCGCCGCTCATGTCGCCATAACCCAGGGTGAAAAAGAATCCATCGCCAACGGGTTGTGTCACATCGTGGTCGTAGACCACGTGGAAGCCGTTGTTGCAGAAGATTTCCTTCATCCTGTGAGCACGCCGCTCGTATTCCCTCGTGTCCTCAACGAAGTTGATTTTCCCCTCGCAACTGAGTTTGAGCATTTCGGCATAGCCATATTGTGTGGACGCCGTGCAACCGCTCGTTATCATGTAGAGAATCTCCGCAATAAATGTAGAGCCGAAGACACCTGCGTCGTGATAGCGTTCCTTCAAGGCCGGATAGTACTTGTCGAATAGCTTGTCGCTGATGCATACCAGCGCCATGCGTTGTCCGGCATAGCTGAAAATCTTGCTGGAGGAGAGCATCAGGATGTAGTTGTCGGTATAGCGGGCCACGGTGGGCACATAGGGCGGCGAGTAGGGATGCCCCAAGTCGCGTCTGTAGTCCATGCAGAAATACGCCAAGTCCTCGATTACCACGGCGTCGTATCTCGTGGCCAGCTCGCCAATGGTTCTCAGTTCGTCCTCCTCCAGGCAAGTCCATGCCGGATTATTGGGGTTGGAATAGACGATGGCGGCAATGGATCCGTCAGCCAGCTCTTCCTCAAGCTTGCTCCTGAGTTTCTCCCCGCGATGGGGATAGATGTCGAACTCCTTCCACCCGATGCCGAGAATGCGGAGTTGCGACTTCTGTATGGGGAATCCGGGGTCGATGAACAGCACCTTGTCTTTCCCGGGGATGCGTTGCGTCGTGGCGATGAACGAGCCGAAACTCCCAGCCACGCTTCCTGTTGTGGGCACGCAGGCCCGGGCCGAGATGTCGATGTTCATGAAGGCTTTCACGAACTCATGAGCGGCTTCCTTCAGTTCCGGCACGCCGGCCGCGGCCGGATATTGGCTTCCCACTCCCCGGTCGAGCGCACGCTTTTCGGCCTCCACGCCATAGTGATTGACCGGCAGCCCCGGTGAGCCCTGGTCCATCCGGATAAAGGGAATGCCCGTTTTCTGCTCCAGATACTGAGCCACGAGAAGCACCTCGCCGATGGTGGCGTGGGCCAGGTCGGCCACGTGCTGGGTCAGGCATGCCTCTTGGACGAGTTCTTTCGAGAAGATTCTCATAGCTCCTCCTTTCGTCCCAGGTCGAAGGCCCGGTAGTTGTCGTCCACTACGCGTTCGCCCTTGCGGGCGAAGATGTTGCCGATGGCCCTTCTCAAATCTTCGGGGCTGAGGATTCCGAGCGTGTCGGCGGCCATGCCGAGCAGAATCATGTTGGCGCTCTTGGGCATGTGGTTCTCCTTGGCCAGTTGCCCGATGGGGAGCAGCTTCACGTGGGGCAACCTCTTCAGCTCGTCGATGAGGCCATCGGGGTCGGGATAGTTGGGAATGTTGATGAACGGTTCTGACGACGTCACCACCCATCCGTCCTTGCTCAGGAAAGGCACGTATCGCAGGGCCTCCATCGGTTCCATGGAGATGATGAGGTCGGCCTGGCCTTCGGGAATCAGGTCGCTATAGATTTCGTCGGTGCTCAAGCGGAGGTTGCTTTGCACGTCGCCTCCCCGCTGGCTCATGCCGTGCACTTCGGCCTGCTTCAGGTTGATGCCCGCCTCCGTGGCGGCCTCGCCAATGACGGTGGCGATGGAGAGGATGCCTTGTCCCCCCACGCCGGATAGGATAATATCTTTTTTCATACGAGTCTTCAGTTGTTGGATACCTTTTCGTTTTGCTTGTCTTTCCCGGCTTTGGCCTTGCGCAACTTCCTGTTGAGCGTTTGTATGCACTCACGTCTCGGAATGATGACGCTCACGTCAGGATATTCGATTTCCTCCTTGATGGCCTTCACGATTTCGGGCATGTTCTTGGCCAGCGGCACCACCACCCTGACATGTTCCGGCTTGACGCCGAGAGCGATGCAGATGGCCTCGAACTTGTTGGTTCCGGCCGAGTCCTGGCCGCCCGTCATGGCCGTGGTGAGATTGTCGGAGATGACCACGGTGATGTTGGCATGGTCGTTCACGGCATCGAGCAAGCCCGTCATGCCGCTGTGTGTGAAGGTGGAGTCGCCGATGATGGCGATGGAGGGGAACTGGCTGGCGTCAGCGGCTCCCTTGGCCATGGTGATGCTGGCCCCCATGTCGACACAGCTTGCGATGGACTGGAACGGGGGAAGCGCGCCAAGCGTGTAGCACCCGATGTCGCCGAAGATGCGGCAGCCCTCGTATTGTGCTGCTATCTCGTTGAGAGCCTTGTAGACATCGCGGTGGCCGCATCCCTGGCAGAGGGCCGGCGGGCGTCCCACCACGTCGTGTACGTCGGCAAAGGTGGCGTGGCTCTCCTTGCCCAGGGCCTTGCCCACCCAGTCGGGATTGAGCTCGCCCGTGCGGGGCAGGTCGCCCGTGAGCCGTCCGGCGATGGGATAGTCGTGGCCGAGCATTCCGCGGACGGCCTCCTCGATGAAGGGCTGCCCGTCCTCGACGACGAGAATTTTTCCGCTCATCTGGGCGAGTTGGCGCACCAGCTTTTCGGGCAAGGGGTACTGGCTCACCTTGAGAATGGCCGACACCCCCTCGGGTTGCGCCTCTTTCACATAGTTATAGCCGATGCCCGAGGCGATGATGCCCAGGCCGTGTCCGTCGAGCGTTTCCATGCGGTTGAAGTGCGACTTCTCGGCCGACAGTTCCAGCTCGGGCTGCTTGCTGATGAGCAACTGGTATTGCTTGCGTGCGATGGCCGGCAAGAGCACCCAGTGCTTGCCCTCGTCGGGATGGAAAGGATTGGTGGGGCGTGCGTCGGTGTCCACCTCGACGGCGGCCCGTGAGTGCGACAGGCGGGTGACGAGCCTCATCACCACGGGCAGCCGCAGGCGTTCCGAGAGGTCGAAGGCCACGCCCATCACGTCATAGCACTCCTGCTGGTTGCTAGGCTCGAAGATGGGCACCATGGCGAACTTGCCATAGAAGCGCGAGTCCTGCTCGTTTTGCGAGCTGTGCATCGACGGGTCGTCGGCGGCCAGCACCACCAGTCCGCCGTTCACTCCCGTGATGGCCGAGTTGACGAAGGCGTCGGCGCAAACGTTCATGCCCACGTGCTTCATGCACACCAAGGCCCTCTTTCCGGCATACGACATGCCGAGGGCGGCCTCCATGGCGGTCTTCTCGTTGGTGCACCAGCGGCTGTGGATGGCGCGCTCGCGGGTGAGCGGATGCGCCTGGATGAACTCCGTGATCTCGGTGGAGGGAGTGCCCGGATAGGCGTAGACGCCGGATAGTCCGGCGTGGAGGGCTCCCAGGGCGATGGCTTCGTCGCCGAGCAAAAGTTTTTTTTCTTTCATTATGTTGTCTTGTGTTTTTGTATACATTGTTTATAGGTGTGTCCTCGTCGGGGCCCGTCGGTCCCGGCTCGTAGCCGTTTTCGTTGTCGGTTACCAGTCGTTCCGTTGGTCCCGGTCGTTGAGCACGGGGAATCTTTCGCGGAAATCCCGCAAGGCCACCATGTCGATGTCGGCCGAGATCACGTCTTCCCGATTATATTCCGCTTCGGCCAATGTGTTTCCATAGGGGTCGATGAGCATGGTTCCCCCGCTATAGCTGCATGACGGGTCGGCGCCCGTGCGGTCGACGCCGGCCACGAAGCACTGGTTCTCGATGGCCCGTGCGTGGAGCAGGGTGTTCCATGCGTGCAGTCGCGAAGTGGGCCACGAGGCCACGTAGAGGGCGAGGTCGTAGTCGGACTGGTTTCGGCTGAAAGTGGGGAAGCGCAAGTCGTAGCACACTTGCAAGAGGATGCGCACCCCGCGCCAGTTCACCACCACGCGTTGTCGTCCCGGGGTGAAGTGTCGCTGCTCGCCTCCATAGGTGAAGAGGTGCCGCTTGTCATAGTGGTCAGCAGAGCCGTCGGGCCTGACGAAGTAGAAGCGGTTATAGAAGTGTCCTCCGTCCTCCACGGCAATGCTTCCGGCCACGGCGCAGTCATGGCTTCGGGCTGTGGTCTTCATCCATTCCAACGACACGGGCGGGTAGGCCTCGGCCAGCCCCTCGGGCTCGGTGACAAAGCCCGTGGAGAACATCTCGGGCAGCACGATCAGGTCGGTTTCCCCCACGCTTTGCAAGGTTTGGTCAATGCGTTTCGTGTTCTCATGCGGGTTGGCCCAGACGATGTCGCGTTGCAGAAGGGTTACTTTCATGTCTTTCTCGTTATTCTTTTGAGGTTACAAATTTACCCTATTTTCTTCGAATAACCAATAAAATGACAAGGAAAGTAGCCCTTTTGGTGTGAAATTAGTATTTTTGCAAGGTTCGGCTTAGTCTTGATAGAGGCATTTGTCTAATTCGCTCTCGATGGCCTTGCGGTCCATGTGCTGTCCGATGAAGACCAGCTTTTGCATTCGGTCGCCATATTTCTCGTCCCAGTCGGCACGGAGTTTGGGCTCGCGTTCGAGCAGCTCGTCGAGTTCCTTCTTCGGCATGGTGGCATACCACATTCCCGCGTTGCGCAATCCCACCTGCGAACCGGCCTGTTCGAAGATGTAGCACGTGTCCATCTCGTCGTGGAAGTAGCAGATGCCCTTGCAGCGGATGATGGTCTTCGGCCATTTGCGTGCGATGAACTCGTCGAAGTTGGTCAGGTCGAAAGGCTCGCGCCGCGTGTAGACGAAAGTTTCGATGCCGTATTCCAGCGCCTCGCCACTCTCCTCGTTTTCCAGTCCCTCGTCGTCATCGTCCTGCATCGCGGCGATCCATGCGGCCGAAGTGGCCACCTTGTCGAAGTTGAAGAGGTGTGTGTTGAGAATCTTGTCAAGGTCGACGTCGCCATAGTCGCACTCGATGATTTGCGCCTGGGGCTGTATGGCGCGGATGATGCCCTCCACCTGCTTGAGGTCGTCGGCACTCACCTCAGAGGCCTTGTTGAGGAGGATGGTGGTGCAAAACTCGATTTGCTGGATCACCAGGTTTTCCAGGTCGTCGTCGCCAATGTCCTGTTTGAGCAGGCTGTTTCCCTTGGCAAACTCGTCCTTCATGCGCAGGGCGTCCACCACGGTCACGATGTTGTCGAGGCGTGCGCGTCCTTCCTTGGCAAATTGCGGGTACATCTGCGGATAGGCGCTGATGGTCTGGGCGATGGGGGCGGGCTCGCAAATGCCGCTGGCCTCGATGACGATGTAGTCAAATTTGTGCATGGCCACGATGTCGCTCAGCTGCTGCACCAAGTCCATTTTCAGCGTGCAGCAGATGCAGCCGTTGGACAGGGCCACCAGGCTGTCGTCCTTTTGGCCCACCACGCCGCCCTCCTCGATGAGGCTGGCGTCAATATTCACCTCGCCAATGTCGTTCACGATGACCGCAAACTTGATGCCGCGCTCGTTTTTCAGAATCCGGTTGACGAGGGTGGTCTTGCCGCTTCCCAGATAGCCCGTGAGCAGCAGAACGGGTATTTCCTTTTTTTCCATATTTTTGCTTTATAGATTTCGTGCTGCAAAGATACTGCAAATATTTCAATTTTCATCATTCTCCATCTTTTTTCCTCTTTCTTGTGCCGCCGTGTCGGCGCCGTCGTCGTGGACAGGCAGGTACACCACGATTCAAGACGTTGGCCTTGCAAGTAGGAACCGCCCATGAGTTTCCGTGTCTGAAGGAATGCGGTGGCAACGCCTTGACGTGCCGGTGTCGCAGGAAGACGGGCTTGCCGGACACGCCCTCGCTTCAGGAATGATGACGGGATGTGAAAAAAGAAGACAGTTCTAGGCTTGGTGACAAAGTAGCCCGAAAATCAAAATGAAACATAGAAGGGATGAAAACGGGCATTGTGTAAGCTGGAAATGAAAATTCGATAACACTTTTGTAAACATAAAAGAAGATTTGGAAGAAGGGCTCGTTTGCCCCGAATGAGACCCTCACTTGACCCAAGTGAGGACGTAAGAACAGCCTTCAGAGAAGCTCAGAAGGCCGCTTTCACAAGGTAAGAAGGCCTTTCACAGGGTGGTGCCGCAAGGGTGTTGAAATTTCAATACAAAGCGGGACGGCCCTTCCAAGGCTTCCAACCTGATTCCTCCCCCGTCACGACACGGCTCATGCGGGCCGTGCACCGGCTTGCAGCTTGCGCGGGCACGGAAGCCTTCCCGTTGTCGTCGGGCGGACTGGGGGGCGGGCAAGTTTGGCCCTGCTCGCATGGTGTGGCGGAAGCGTGACGCGCGAATCTTGTGAAAATATATTTCGGGAGAGCGGGAATCGCCCTTGTCGCGGATGGGAGGATGTGTTCCCAAAAGTTTGTGGAATTGAAAAAATGAAGGCGTCTCGTTTTGTTATGTCTCAGGTTTGCACTATCTTTGCAATAAAAATAGGAAACATGACGATATCGGCACGACACCTGCTACTCTTTGTCTTGGGCCTCTTGGTGGCTCCGGTGGCTTGGGGCTCTCCCCACCATCATGCCCCGGCGGTGCACCATCATGCCTTCCGGCACGATTCACTGCCCATGACGGCCGACTCGGCGCGGCTCCACGAAAGGCTGAAGGCATTTCCCGTCGACACCGTGGCGCTCAACGAGGAGGTGCTCCAGCAGACGCTGCCGCTTTTCGCCCCGCTCACATTCTATCGCCATCCGGCCCAACGGCTGCTCGGGATTGCCGACAGCTTGGATGGTGAGGTGGCCGAGGCCGTCGACCGGGTTTTGCTCAACATCTACCTGTCTCGGCCTGACTTGGTGAGAAATCGCGAAAGCCGGATGGAGAAAGAGCCTGTACGGGGACTGGAGACACCCAAGGTGACCCAGGCGCACCCCGACCTGGTGAGCAAGGTGGCGCCCACGCCCGCCGAGCCCGTGGTGGAACCCGTGAGGCTCGTGGTGCAGAAACCCAACTTCTGGTCGTATGGAGGGGATTACTACCTGCAATTCCTGCAAAACTATGTGTCGGGCAACTGGTATAAGGGTGGCGAAAGCAACTACTCCATGCTGGGATCGCTCACCATCCAGGCCAATTATAACAACAAGCAGAAGGTGAAGTGGGACAACAAGTTGGAAATGAAATTGGGCTTCCAAACCTCAAGAGGGGATACGCTTCACCGCTTCAAAACCTCGCAAGACCTCTTGCGTTATACCACCAAGCTCGGACTGCAGGCCTCGAGACGGTGGTATTACACGGCGCAACTCATTGCCAACACGCAGTTCATGCGGGGATACAGGAGCAATGACAAATTCGTGTACAGCGACTTCCTCTCGCCCCTCAACCTCAACCTCTCGCTGGGTATGGACTATCAGGTGGATTGGCTGAAGAATACCGTCAAAGGCACCATACACCTGGCTCCGCTGGCCGGAAACTGGAGGCACGTGGAGCGGACGGAACTGGTCACACGCTATGGCATCGACCAGGGAAGCCACAATCTGATAGATTATGGTTCGGAATTCACCGTAGACCTGACGTGGAAGATGAATGACATGATTTCGTGGAAGACCCGCCTTTATGGTTACACCACCTACGAACGGGCCGAACTGGAATGGGAAAACACCATCAGCTTCAAGTTCAGCCGCTATATCTCGAGCAACATCTTCGTGTATCCACGCTTCGACGATGGTACCCGGCGCGACGACCATCATGGCTATTGGCAATTCAAGGAGTACACCTCCATCGGCTTCAGCTATTCTTTCTGAGTCTGAAATTCAAGGACATATACGAGAACGGGGCTCGGCTTCGCGGACTTCGGCGGTTTCCGCCTCGTCTGGAAGACCAGCCCCGACATCTTTCTTGCTTGTGTGGAGTGGTGGTCAGAACACGGGAAAGAAGGTGACGATGGCCACGGCGATGATGACAAGCACGGCCATCACCATCATGATGGTGAAGAGCGCGTTGGCCACGGCGCGCCTGATGTGGGAGTTGCGGATGGCGTTGTGCTTATAACGTTCGGTCTCGTCGTCGCGGTTGCGGTTCTTGCGATAATGGTGGTAATGGCCATCACTGCCCAAGTAGAGTTCGCCCTCTTTCAGGTTGTGGCGGCTACTGCTGTGGTGATGGTGGTGATGGTGGTGCTCCCCATCGTGGTGGTGCGTGTCGCCATGAGGAGCCGATACCTGCTTTGCCGTCTCTCCATGTGATTGCCCGAATTGATTTTCAGAAACTTCGGAGTTGCTCAGTTGGGTTTCAGTGTCCATATTGACAGGTCCTCTTAAATATTTAGAATGGTTAGAATTTGAAGTTCACCTGCACGTCCACCATGTCGTAATCGGGATGCACGAGCGAGCGGTCGTGCACATGGGCGTATTCTCCGCTAAGCACGAAGTTTTTGTTGATGTTCCAGTTCAGTCCTGCCTCGTAGAGAGTTTTCTGCTTTGATGCGTCACCAGTGGGCTGATACATGTCGTAGCGCGCCTTTCCATAGAACTTGTGCTTCACGATGGGGGCAAGAACCAAGGCGTAGACACCTTGCGCCTCGTGGCCGTTGTTGCCCAGGTTGCAGTCTTTGGAGTTGTCGTCGTCAGTCTTTTGCAATCGCTTGGCAAAGGCTTCACCCGTGGAGTGGATATACTCCGAGCGGAAGGTCCAGTCGTTCACCACGTATTCGGCCGAGAAGGCATAGCGCCGTTGTTGCAACTTGCGCACCTTGGCAGGGTTCTTCTCGCCCGTGTCCGGGTCGGTTTGCGGATTGCCGTCGTTCCACCAACCCTTGCGTGCATAGCTTCCAGTCCAGCCGAAGGCGCCGATGCGCATACCCTTTACGGGCATCACCCACAAGCCCCCGATGATGTTTTTCTGCTCGTCCACGTCTTTCACGTTGATTCCCTGGCCGTTGAAGACGCCTATCTGATAGTGCAGCAGGTTGCGTCCGGCTCCGTTCTTGAGGAAGTCACCTTGAAACTGGAGTCCGATGTCGCGTCCGTTGCTGGCGTGCTCGCCCGCGCGGTCGCTGAATCCGGCCAGCGCCGAGACGTTCTGCGCATAAGACATGAATCCCTGGTCGATGGGGTTCATGGGGTTTTCAAAGGTGAATGGATTCTTGAATTGTCCCGCCTTGACACGGAAGTAGTCGTACTTCTGCCACTCTGCAAAGAGGTCAACCAGTCTTGGCGACGAGCCCAGGTCGGAAGTGTTGCCGTTGACCTGGATTTGCGCTTTCCAGTAAAAGTCGTTCGCGATGCGTCCGTCAAGTGCCACACGTGCCATTCTGAGGTTGAACGAGTTGGCCTTGTTGTCCTTCTGCCCCGAATACTGGTATTGCACCATTCCATATCCGGAGAGCTTCACCTGGCTGAGCCATGCGGGAAGCTTTTCTTGAGCGCCGGCCATCGTCGTAAGTGAGGCTAGTGCAATGGCAAGTATCGTCTTCTTCATCTTTACGTTTGTTTCAAGTTACTATATGGTTGCAAATTTAACTTAAAAATGCTTTTTAGCCAAGAAAATAGACGTTTTTTTTGTATTTATGGCTCTCTTTTCAACAATAAAACCACATTTTCCACGTGTGGCGTGTGTGGAAACATATCAACAGGTTGCACGGCGGCCACCCTGTATTGCGTGTCGAGAAGAGCCAGGTCGCGTGCCTGCGTGGCCGGATTGCAGCTCACGTAGACAATGCGGCCGGGGGCGGCGCGGAGGATGACCTTCACCACGTCGGGGTGCATTCCGGCGCGTGGCGGGTCGGTGATGATGATGTCGGGTCGTCCATGATGTTGAATGAAGTCGGCGTTGAGAATGTCCTTCATGTCGCCGGCAAAGAAGTCGGTGTTGTCGATGCCGTTGATTTGGCTGTTCACGCGTGCGTCGGCAATGGCTTCGGGCACATATTCAATGCCCACCACGTGGCTGGCCCGGCGCGCGACGAAGTTGGCTATGGTGCCCGTCCCCGTATAAAGGTCGTAGACCAAGGGCTTCCTTCCGGTGTCTTCGGGATACTCGTCGAAGGCAAAGCTTCGTGCCACGCTGTAGAGATGGAAGGCCTGGTCGGTGTTGGTTTGATAGAAGCTCTTGGGGCCCACCTTGAATTTCAAGTCTTCCATGGTCTCATAGATGAAGTCGGTACCCTTGAAGGTCTTCACTTCCAAGTCGCCAATGGTGTCATTGCCCTTGGGATTGTCCACATAGAGCAGCGAGGTGATTTGCGGGAATGCCGTTGCCACGTGGCTCATCAAGGCCTCGGCCCGCTCCTGGTCGCCGGCTTCCTCAAAGTGGAACTGGATGAGCAGCATCCACTCGCCGGTGTTGGAATTGCGGAACATCAGGTTGCGTAGCAGTCCGTGTTGGGCGCGAATGTCGTAGAGGCTGATGCCGTTGGCCGCGGCATAGCGCGCTATCTCGTTGCGGATGCTGTTGTGCAGGTTGTCCATGAGGTGGCATTCGGTGATGGGATAGATCTTGTCGAAGGCCCCCGAGATGTGGAATCCCACGGCTCCTTCTGCCAGCGCCCCACGGCCGCCCTCGCCGCGTGCAGGCAGTGAGGCGATTTCTTCGGCCGTATACCAGCGCCGGTTGGCGCATCCGAACTCCAGCTTGTTGCGGTAGTCGTGTGTCTTGACACTACCCAGGATGGGGCGTACGCCGGAAAGTTCCACCTTCCCGATGCGCGTGAGCTGGTCTACCACCTGTTGCTGCTTGGCCTTGAGCTGTTCGGCATAGGGCAGGTTTTGCCACTTGCATCCGCCGCAAATGCCGAAGTGGGGGCACATGGGCTCTTCGCGTACCTTACTATATGAAATGAAACGGGCCACGCGCCCCTCCATATAGGAGTGCTTCTTGCGGGTAATCTGCACGTCAACGACATCACCGGGCACGCAGAATGGCACGAATACCACGCGCTCGTTCCAGTGGAAAAGGCATTTGCCTTCGGCGGCCACGGCCTCGATGGTGGCGTTCTCTATCAGGGGTAAGGGTTTCTTCTTGCTCATCTTCTTGTTGTTTGGGTGCAAAGTTAGCTATTTTTTCTCATTCCCCGAAATGATTTGCCCCTTTCCGTTATCTCCAAGTAGGGCAGAGAGGGTGGGCGGTTGGCAAAATTCCAAACATGTGGGCATGTGGGTTTGCGGAGGGCGGCCCCCGAGGGGGAGGGAAGTGTGAATGGCCGATACGCTTCGTGTTTCAAAGGGATAGGGATTCGACGGCGGACGGACTTGAAGATGTGGCCTGATTACCTCTGTTTGCGCAAACATTTGAAAATCCCATTGAATTCTATAAAAAAGACAAAGAAAGTTTTGAGAATTGAAAAAAATAAATTATATTTGCACATCATAAAAAGCGTATGTAAATACCGAAGAAGAACATTTATAAAACAAATAAACATTTTAGAATCCGTCAAATCTATGAGCGAAAAAAGAGTGTATACTTTCGGTAATGGTAAAGCCGAGGGTAGAGCGGACATGAGAAATCTGCTGGGCGGTAAGGGCGCTAACCTTGCTGAGATGAATCTGATTGGAGTGCCGGTCCCTCCAGGATTTACTATTACCACAGAGGTCTGCAACGAATACTTTGAAAAAGGCAAAGACGACGTCGTGGCATTGCTTAAGAACGATGTTGAGAAAAGCGTTCACCACATCGAAAACTTAATGAATAGCAAGTTTGGCGATCCACAGAACCCGCTCCTCGTGAGTGTGCGTTCAGGAGCGCGGGCGTCTATGCCCGGCATGATGGACACCATCTTGAACCTCGGACTCAACGACGAGGTCGTTGTCGGTCTGGCCAAGAAAACAGGAAACGAGCGGTTCGCTTTTGACAGCTATCGCCGCTTCGTGCAGATGTATGGAGACGTGGTGCTTGGCATGAAGCCTGTGAACAAGGAAGATATCGATCCGTTCGAGGCCATCATCCAGCAAGTGAAGGCCCAGCGCGGCATCGTGCTCGATAATGAAATGAGTGTGGACGAACTGAAGCAACTGGTGACATTGTTCAAGCAGGCCATCAAAAAGCAGACGGGGGCCGACTTCCCCGAGAACCCCATCGACCAGCTTTGGGGGGCCATCTGCGCCGTGTTCGACTCGTGGATGAACGAGCGCGCCATCCTCTACCGCAAGATGGAGGGCATCCCGCAGGAATGGGGCACGGCCGTGAGCGTCATGGCGATGGTCTTCGGAAATATGGGCGACTCCTCGGCAACGGGTGTGTGCTTCTCTCGTGACGCCGCTACCGGAGAGAACGTCTTTAACGGAGAGTACCTCGTGAACGCACAGGGAGAGGATGTCGTAGCTGGTATCCGCACACCGCAGCAAATCACCAAGAATGGATCGATCCGCTGGGCAAAGCAGCAAGGCATCAGTGAGGAAATCCGGGCCACGAAGTTCCCTTCCATGGAGGAGGCTATGCCGGAAATCTTTGCACAACTCAATGCTATCCAGGATAAGCTGGAGAAGCATTATCATGATATGCAGGATATGGAGTTCACCGTGCAGGAAGGCAAACTTTGGTTCCTGCAGACACGTAACGGAAAGCGTACGGGTACGGCCATGGTGAAGATTGCTATGGACCTCTTGCGCGAAGGCGAGATAGACGAGAAGACGGCCATCGAGCGTTGCGAGCCGAACAAGCTTGACGAACTCCTGCATCCCGTGTTCGACAAGAAGGCCCTGGCTGCGGCCAAAGTGCTTACGCGCGGCCTGCCTGCGTCGCCGGGTGCCGCCTGCGGACAAATCGTCTTCTTTGCTGACGATGCCGCCAAATGGCACGACGAGGGCCATCAGGTCGTGATGGTGCGTCTGGAGACAAGCCCCGAGGATCTGGCCGGTATGTCGGCTGCCGAGGGTATCCTTACGGCACGGGGAGGCATGACGTCTCATGCGGCTGTGGTGGCACGAGGCATGGGCAAATGCTGCGTTTCCGGTGCTGGCGCCATCAATGTGGACTACAAGGCACGTACTGTCGAGGTGGACGGTGTGGTGCTTCATGAAGGCGACTACATCTCGCTGAATGGTTCCACGGGCGAAGTGTATGAGGGTGAGGTGAAGACGATTCCCGCCGAAGTGACTGGCGACTTCGCTGAACTCATGAAGCTCTGCGACAAGTATTCCCGCATGGTAGTGCGTACGAATGCCGATACGCCGCATGATGCAGAGGTGGCCAAGAACTTTGGCGCTGTGGGCATCGGACTTTGCCGTACCGAACATATGTTCTTCGACAATGACAAGATTAAGGCTATGCGCGAGATGATTCTCGCCGAAGATAAAGCCGGACGTGAAGCGGCTTTGGCCAAGCTCCTACCTTTGCAGAAGAAGGATTTCTATGGCATTCTGAAGTGCATGGATGGCCTGCCCGTCAATATCCGCTTACTTGACCCGCCTTTGCATGAGTTCGTTCCGCATGATCTCAAGGGACAGCAGGATATGGCTGACGAGATGGGAAAGAGCCTGGAATTCATCCAGCAGCGTGTTGCCTCGCTTCAGGAGGTGAATCCGATGCTCGGCTTGCGTGGATGCCGGCTTGGTATCACTTATCCCGAAATTACCACGATGCAGACCAAGGCTATACTTGGGGCCGCTATTCAACTTAAGAAAGAGGGCTTCGATCCGAAACCTGAAATCATGGTGCCTCTCGTTGGTACTTACAAGGAGTTGGAGCAGCAGCAATCGGTTATCAAAAAGGCCGCCAAGGAGCTCTTCGCTGAGGAAGGTCTGGAAATTGACTTCAAACTCGGTACGATGATCGAGATTCCGCGCGCCGCCCTTACGGCTGACCAAATTGCGAAGTATGCTGACTACTTCAGCTTTGGAACCAATGACCTTACGCAGATGACTTTCGGTTACAGTCGTGATGATGTGTCTCGTTTCTTGCCTACGTATCTCAGCGGAAAGATTTTGGAGGTTGATCCTTTCCAGGTGCTTGACCAGACCGGTGTAGGACAACTTGTTGAGATGGGCGTGAAGAAAGGTCGTTCCACGAAGCCTGAACTCAAATGTGGCATCTGTGGCGAGCATGGAGGTGAGCCCAATTCGGTGAAGTTCTGTCATCGCACGGGGCTCGATTATGTGAGTTGCTCGCCTTTCCGGGTTCCCATTGCCCGCCTCGC
>CAYQUN010000045.1:0-22928 GCA_964420715.1 uncultured Prevotella sp.
TTTATAGGTTTTAAAAAAACTTGTCACACATCTGAATTCGCTACCTTTATATGGCGTATAAAGTATAAAGATACAAATAAATATCGATAAGGGCAGATGTTTATTTAGTTAGATGGTAGAGAAGCTTCCTAAAAGATAGATTATCACGTCTTTGAGAAGATGGCATCATACATAGCTCAGAAGAAGCGTAATGACAAGCCGTTTGAACTCTACGGCAAGCACTACGCATTTGACTCTACGACTATAGATCTTTGTCTGTCGATATTCAATTGAGCAAAATTCAAAAGTATCCAAGCCGGAAATAAAGAAACGCACTCAACTTGATGTCATAACTGCAATCCCCTTGATATTTGTATTTACAGATGCATCTGTAAATGATTACATTTTACCTACCCATCTTCCTTTCCTAAAAAAAACAATTTGCAAGAATATTGCCATCTTACTAACCACTTTGAGAGTTTTCCCATGGAATAAGATTACGACTTTGTAAAAAAGCAAGAAAACACACAAAGAGTATGCAAGAAAGGCCTTCTTAAGTTCAAAGAAAGGCTTTTAGAAGTCATAAGAACACCCTTTTGAGATGCTTGGAAAGGCGCTTACACATTGTAAAAACAACACCGAGACATTTCAAATCAGAATAGTTGACAATCAATGTTATTCATTCCAATTGCCAAAATGAACTTGGGCCATACCATTGCAAGAAAAAGAACTGATAGGAATCGGGGCACCCAGTCATCAATCCCCACACAAATCTTATCAAACTCATGTTATGCAAGGCCACCCCAATTAACATATACCAACTATACAACTACAATAGTCTCAATATTCTTCCTTCTCACAGCATTGCCCGCATAACAATTAAAAAACAAGAGGAGCGTGCCGAAACACCGGCACGCTCCTTTTATCTCGTTTGTATCTCCGTACGACGAATCCGCCTTTACTCGAAGGGATTTTCCGTAGGATAAGGCAGGCTCTTGGGCTGGTTGTAGGCCACATCGCCGATGCCCAAATACTTGAACACGTCGAAGAGTGTCTTTCCGACATGGGCGAATGCCACGGCACCATGATGCGGATAATGCTTCTGAACGAGCACGTGACGATAGAACCGTCCCATTTCAGGAATGGCGAAAATGCCAATGCCGCCAAACGAACGCGTAGGCACGTCGAGCACCTCGCCCTCGGCGATATACGCGCGCAGGTTGCCCTCGCTGTCGCATTGCAGGCGATAGAACGTGATCTCGCTCGGAGCGATGTCGCCTTCCAAAGTGCCACGGGTGAAGTCGGGCTTGCCGCCGTTTTCGAGCAGGCGGTTCTGAATGAGCTGGAACTTGATGGCGCGGTTGGCGCACATCTTGCACGACGGCGTGTTGCCGCAATGGAATCCCATGAACGTATCGGTGAGACGATACTTGTCGCCGTACTTCTTCACAATGTCCTCGTCATAGATATACTTCGGCGTGGAGTTGTTGATATCCAGCAGGGTCACCGTGTCGCCCGATGCGCACATGCCGATATATTCCGACAGCGCGCCGTAGATGTCCACCTCGCAAGCCACGGGTATGCCACGGCTCACCAGGCGCGAGTTGACATAGCAGGGCTCGAAACCGAACTGGCTCGGGAAGGCGGGCCAGCACTTGTCGGCAAAGGCCACGTACTGGCGGCTGCCCTTGTGCTCCTCCGCCCAGTCGAGCAGGGTGAGCTCGAACTGGGCCATGCGCTCCAGCAGCTCGGGATAATACTTGCCCTCGCCCATCTCCTTGGCCATGTCGTTGCAAACATCGGGGATGCGCTTGTCTCCCTTGTGTGCCCGATAAGCCACCAGCAGGTCGAGCTCGGAATTTTCCTCGATTTCCACGCCCAGCTCGTAGAGCCCCTTGATGGGTGCGTTGCAAGCGAAGAAGTCCTGGGGACGCGGTCCGAAAGTGATAATCTTCAGCCCCTTCAGTCCGATCACGGTGCGGGCCACGGGTACGAAGTCGGCAATCATTTTCGCGATGTCGTCGGCCGTACCCACGGGGTAAGCGGGGATATACCCTTTCAGATGGCGCATGCCCAGGTTGTAGGAGCAGTTCAGCATGCCGCAATAGGCGTCGCCACGGCCGTTGATCATGTCGCCGTCGCCCTCGGCGGCCGCCACGAACATACACGGGCCGTCAAACTTCTGGGCGATCTCGGTCTCCGGCGTCTCGGGCCCGAAATTGCCCAGGAAGACGACCAGCGCGTTGCAGCCTTGCTGCTTCACGTCGGCCACGGCTTTAAGCATGTCGTGCTCGTTCTCCACCGTGGTGGGGCAGTCATAAATCTCGCCCTTGTAGGCTTTTACAATGTTCTCGCGACGCTGTGTCGACAATTGGATGGGGAAACAGTCGCGACTCACGGCTATAATGCCGAGTTTCACTTCAGGAATGTTTTTGCTAATCATGACTTAATGCTTAGTATAATATGGGTTTTTGTATTCTTCGATCTATAGCAGATGTAAAGTTAATCCCTTTTTTTCATCCGCGTATCAAGTTTAAGAACATCTTGTTTTTATTAAACAAAATTTATACTCGTTTGACAGGGAGGCGCCCCCGTTAGAGAAGGCCTTGGAGCACCGTCTTCCACCGCTCGTATGCTTCGCGATAGGCCTGGCTGTTGGCCTCGTCGGGCTCTATCACGGCCAACTTCTTCAGCGTGGCGAAGGCCTCGTCGTGGTCCTTGTAGATTCCGGCGCCGATACCGGCTCCCTTGGCGGCACCTGCTGATCCGTCGGTGTCGTAGAGCTCGATGGCGGCCCCGCTCACACCTGCCAACGTGTCACGGAAGAGCGGGCTGAGGAACATATTGGCCCGTCCGGCATGAATCTTCTTGATGTCCATTCCCATCTGCTGCATAATCTCCATGCCATAACAGAAGCTGAACACGATGCCCTCCTGTTCGGCACGGACGATATGGGCGCGGTTGTGCTTGTTGAAGTTCACGCCGTGAATGGAGCATCCTATCTCGCGATTCTCCAACACGCGCTCCGCACCGTTTCCAAAGGGAATCACCACCACGCCGTCTGACCCGATGGGGGCCGTAGCCGCCAATTCGTTCATATCGGCGTAATTCACGTCGGGAGTGATGTTGCGGTGGATCCATGCGTTCAGAATACCTGTTCCGTTGATGCAGAGCAACACGCCAAGGCGCGTCAAATCCGTAGTGTAGTTGGCATGCGCGAAAGTGTTCACCCGGCTCTTGGGGTCATAATTCACGTCGCCCAAGACGCCGTACACCACGCCGCTCGTTCCCGCCGTCGAAGCGATCTCGCCCGGATTGAACACGTTCAGGCTCACGGCGTTGTTGGGCTGGTCGCCGGCCCGATAGGCTATGGGGGTGCCCTCCTTCAGGCCGAGTTCGGAAGCGGCCTCCGCCGACACCAGCCCCTGTACGGAGAATGTCGGTACGATTTCGGGAAGGAAGCTCTCGGGAATGCCATAATAGTCCAACAAGAACTTGGCGGGACGCTTGGTCGTGAAGTCCCACATCATGCCTTCAGAGAGGCCGCTGATGGTGGTGCGCGCCTCGCCGCTAAGCTTCATGGCTATATAGTCGCCGGGGAGCATGATCTTGTCAATCTTGGCAAACACCTCGGGCTCGTTCTCCTTGACCCAGGCCAATTTCGAAGCCGTGAAATTGCCCGGCGAATTGAGCAAATTGCCCAGACACCGTTCCGCGCCGAGATCGCGGAAAGCCCGGTCGCCATAAGGCACGGCCCTTGAGTCGCACCAGATGATGGCGTCGCGAAGCACTTCCTGGTTCTTGTCCACACACACCAGGCCGTGCATCTGGTAGGAAATTCCTATGGCCATGATGTCGTCGCCATGAGCCCCCGAATCGGCCATCACCTTCCTCAGGGCGAGCTTGGCATTGTTCCACCACATCAGCGGGTCTTGCTCAGCCCATCCCGCCTTGAGGGCCTTGATGGGCGCCTCGTGCTCGGGGAAGAATGCTGAAGCGACGCTGCTTCCATCATCCACATCGGTGAGCGTGGCCTTGACCGAACTGGAGCCCACGTCGAACCCCAATAAATATCTTCTTGTCATTTCAATTTAGGTTTTTTGTTGCTTTTATTTATATTACGAACCAACAGCCCTGTTCCCCCGAATTTTATCTGCAAAGAATTGACGTACATCAATTTTTTCACCTTATAAGATAAAAACATCTCCAAATCACTTCCTTTATCTTGATTTTTTAAAAATAATTGCTTACTTTTGCAATATCGTTATAGAAAAATAGAGAACTATAGAATTGTTATTTACTAAAGTTATGGCAGAGAAAAAAACGACAAAGGCTGCTCCCAAGGCAACCAAGAAAGCAACAAAGGCTGCTCCCAAGGCAACCAAAACGACTGTGTTGGCTCTGAACGCCGTAAATGCCGGCTACAAGGCTGGTGCCGTTTATCAGGCACTTGCCGCCGAAGACAAGGCGCTGAGCGTAGAGGAAATAGCCAAGAAGGCAGGCATCGAGAAGGAAGAGGCGCTGCTGGGCATTGGCTGGCTCTTCAAAGAGGGTAAGATCAAGGACGAGGGCGAAAAGGTTGCTCTCGCTTAAATAATTTTCAAGAGAGGGAGCCGCGGTTCATCGGGATCGCGGCTTTTTCTGTTTCCATGAAATACGAACGGGAAATCCTTGCCATCCTCACCGAGGCCGGAAATAACGGGCTCAGCGTGGGAAAGATAGCACGTCACGTCTTCAATGCCAACAACAGCATTTTCGAACCCATCACGTTCGATGAAGTGCGCGAGGTGGTGGGTCGCTATTTGCGATTGCAGGCGTGCAGGAAGGATGGCGTTGTGGAAAAGGGGGAAAAACGTGGCGTCTATCGCATCAATATGCACTCGAACGATACGAGGCAACTCCTGCTTAGATTTTTCCCCTTTGAAGACGAGACCGAAAAGGGTGAGCCGTCTGTCGACCAATCGCTAAGCCTGTTTTAACGTTTCCTTGGCCAAGGAGTTTTTTGCGCATCCTCCCCGTCACGCTTACAGGCCAGTCTTTTTTTTTCACAAACGTCCGCAACGTCCCCCCTCTTTCGCCATAGCATGCAAAAAGGGCGGGAAGGGCAACGTCCCCCCTCCCCCACTCTCTGGGTGTACATGGCAGACAACATGGGCTTGCCTCCCCCGGTCTGCTCCCCGTCTGCTTACACCGTTCTTGCCTGCCGCGTTATTTGAAATAATACAAGAATTGGGCAATGCCTTTCAACGCAGGCTTGCGTTCGCCCTCAATTTCGAGCGTAAAGGATATATAGGCCTTGCAAATGCCCCGCAAGTTCTCAATATTGTCCAACTTCACCGAAAGGCGGACACGGCTGCCCGTGATAACCGGTTGCCCAAAACGCATCTTGTCCATGCCATAATTAACCATCATCTTCAGATTGTTTACCTCGATAATCTGATTCCAGAAATACGGAAGTAATGAAAGCGTAAGATAACCATGGGCAATGGTGCTTTTATACGGACTTTCCTTCTTGGCGCGCTCCACATCGACATGAATCCATTGATGGTCGAGCGTGGCGTCGGCAAAGGCGTTAATCCTGTCTTGGTCCACTTGCAACCAATCCGAGGTTCCAAGTACCTGGCCTACATGGGAGGCGAATTCTTCATAAGAGTTGACTACTAATTTCTCCATAAAATATAGATTATAGATTATCCCCCGATATCACATCGGGGGATAACAACAACACAAACACAAAATATAGTCGAGCCCCGAAGGGCAGGACCTTTTTTCCTTTTTTTCTTTCTACATCACTCCGTCTTCGCGAAGCTTCTTCTGCCAATTCCATGCGCTAAGCATGACGTCCTCCAAGGGCGTTTCGGCCTTCCATCCCAGCACGTTGTTGGCTTTGGTGCAATCGCCCCAAATTTTCTCTATATCGCCTTCGCGACGAGGTCCGAACTTCCAATTCAGCTTCACGCCCGTAGATTTTTCGAAGGCCTTGACGATTTCAAGCGTTGAGTTGCCATGCCCCGTTCCAATATTGAAGTAGTCAATCTTCTCCGTATTGTCATCATCGAGGACGCGCTTCATTGCCGCCACGTGCGCCTTGGCCAAATCGACCACGTAGATGTAGTCGCGAATACACGTGCCGTCAGGCGTGTTATAATCATTACCAAAGATGGTCAGCTGCTCACGGATGCCCATGGCCGTCTGCGTGACGTAAGGAATGAGGTTGTTGGGCACGCCGTTGGGCAATTCGCCTATCAGCGCGGAGGGGTGGGCGCCAATGGGATTGAAATAGCGCAGAATGATGCTCTTGACCGGGGCCCCGCTATGAATATAATCAAAGATGATCTGCTCGTTGATTTCCTTGGTGTTTCCATACGGCGACGTGGCTTTCTGGTGAGGCGCGGTCTCCGTGACGGGAAGGTTCTCGGGCTTGGGCTGCCCATAGACGGTGCAACTTGACGAGAAGATGATTCCCTTGACATCATACTCCGGCATCAGCTCGAGCAGATTGACAAGTGAGACAATGTTGTTTCTGTAGTAGAGCAAGGGCAATTTGACACTCTCTCCCACCGCCTTGCTGGCTGCGAAATGGATGATACCTTCAATCTTCGGGTATTTTTTGAACACGCCTTCCGTAGCGTCCTTGTCTCGCAAGTCGACTTGTTCAAAAGCGGGGCGCACTCCCGTAATCTTTTCAATTCCGTCGAGGACTTCAATTTTCGAGTTGCTCAGGTTGTCGATAATGACGACATCGTAACCGGCTTCAATCAGCTCCACAACAGTGTGTGAGCCAATGAAACCCGTACCGCCTGTAACCAAAATGGTCTGTTTCATACTTTTTTTCTATAGTTGACAAGGCAAAGTTACGAAAAATTTATTCATTTGCAAACGTTTCACCTACTTTTTTCTATCATAAAAAAGAAAATCGCCACAATCAGGCCAGCGTGTTCGAGCACGGCGGCGCGATGGTGACGATTTACCCCTTATTCAAGTCCAAACAATTGGCTCAAGCCAGTCGCCAAGCCAGAGAATCCCATAAAGGCAAGAGCCAGTAATCCGGCGGAGACCAGCACGATGCTCATGCCCCGCATTCCCTTGGGAATGTTGACCAGTTCCTGTTGCTCCCGGATACCGGCAAAGAGAATCAAGGCCAACGCAAAGCCCAAAGCCGTAGAGAAGGCGTAGACGACGCTTTCAAGCAGGTTGTAATCTTTTTGGATCACCAGGATGGCGACACCCAATACCGCACAGTTCGTTGTAATCAACGGAAGGAAGATGCCCAACGCCTGATAAAGAGCAGGCGACACCTTTTTGAGCATGATTTCGACCATTTGGACCAAGGCCGCAATGATAAGGATGAAGGCCAAGGTCTGTAAGTATTGCAATCCGAAAGGATCAAGCACGAGCTTCTGTACCAGATAGGTTACGATGGTCGATAACGTAAGTACGAAAGTCACAGCCGCCCCCATGCCCACAGCCGTATCGATTTTCTTCGAAACTCCCAGGAAGGGACAGATGCCAAGAAATTGTGACAGGACAATATTGTTGACGAAAATCGCCGAAATGAATATCAAAATATATTCCATGACTTTCTATTTTTTCAATTTGTTCATAATGGCCACCAGATACCCCAGCGTGATGAAAGCTCCCGGCGGAAGAATGAAAAGGAGGATATTGGTGGTTTCGGGCAGCAATGTGATTCCGAAGACACTACCGGCTCCCAACACTTCGCGCACGACACCAAGAATGGTGAGTGCGAGTGTGAATCCGACTCCGATGCCCAGCCCGTCAAAAACGCTGGCCAAGGGCGTATTCTTGCAAGCAAAGCTCTCGGCCCGTCCGAGGATAATGCAATTTACCACGATCAATGGTATGTAGATTCCCAAGGCCTTGTTGATGCTGTCGGGCGCATAGGCGTTCATGAACATTTGCAAAATGGTGACAAAAGCCGCAATAACGACAATGAACACGGGAATCCGTACCATGTCGGGGGTGATGTTCTTGATGCACGAAATAACAAAATTCGTACAAATCAGCACGGCCATCGTGGCCAGCCCCATTGAGAGCCCGTTGATGGCGCTGGTCGTTGTGGCCAATGTGGGGCACATGCCCAAGAAGAGCACAAATGTTGGATTCTCCTCGATGATTCCGTTTATGAATGTTTTTTTATAGTTGCTCATGATTTCCAAAAAACTTTCTGTTGGGTTTACGATTTCTTAGCCTGCCGCGTGGCACCCGAATGTCCGTCGGCCTGCTTCTGCGTATAGGCCGCATAAGCCTCGTTTACGGCCTTGAGGAAAGCCCGGCTCGTAATGGTGGAGGCCGTGATGGCATCGACGGCGTTGCCGCCCTTGTCGTCCTTGCTTACATGCAAGTCGCCCTCTTTCGGGCTTAATCCGATGATGCTCCCCTTTCCATCCTTCTGAAACCATTTGTCTGCCTTGGCCCCAAGTCCTGGCGTTTCCGAAGTTTCCAGAATGGTGTAGCCCAAGATCTTCCCTTCAGTGCTAAAGCCAACCAGCACCTTCAGGTTTCCTCCGAAGCCGTTAACAGCACTTTCCACGGCGGCTCCGATGGCCTTCCCTTGCGTGTTGGCGCACGGATGGACCGTAAAGCCAACCGCCTTCCCGTCAATAGTCTGATTCACCTGCCGGGGCTCCCCCACCTTGACTCCGTCGGTGTTCATAACAGTCTTGATGCCGTCGGCCAGGGTCTTCTCCGCCTTCTCGGCAATGGGCTTCTCGGTAATATGGTTTACCCAGGCCAGAAGAGCGCCGATGGCTACGGCGAAGCCCACCAGCACGACAACCATATTTTTAAGTGATGATTTGATTTTCTGCATATTCTTTCCTCCTTACGATTATTTGTTCTTCACCACTCCGTAGCGTTTGGGCTTCACATAATGGTTGATGAGCGGCGTAAACGCATTCATGATGAGAATGGCAAAGCTCATTCCTTCAGGATAGCTGCCCCAGTTGCGAATCACCACGGTAAGGAATCCGATGGCAATGCCATAAATCACCTGCCCCTTGTGGGTCATAGGACTTGTCACATAATCAGTAGCCATGAAAATGGCCCCCAGCATGAGTCCGCCACTAAGGATTTCGGTAAGGGGATCGGCGTAGACGGGATTGGCCAAGTGGAGCAGTCCGGTAAAGACGAACACCGTGGCAATGATGGATACGGGAATGTGCCATGTAATGATCTTTTTCCACAACATCCACACCATACCCAAGAGCAGGGCCAAGGCGCACACTTCGCCTATGGTGCCGGCACCGCCCGTGGGATTGAATCCAAGCAACATATGGGTCGCATCAGGCAACTGCCCGAGTATCGTGGCGTCGCCCGTCTTGATGGCGGTCTTCATCAGCGCCAAGGGCGTGGCTCCGGTTGCCGCATCCATATAACTGGTCCATTGTCCGGCCAAAGGCCACGACGTCATTTGCGCGGGGAAACTCACCAGGAGGAAGCAACGCCCCACGAGCGCGGGATTAAGGAAGTTGTTGCCAAGTCCGCCGAACGACATCTTGCCAATGCCAATAGCCACCAAGGCGCCAATAATGATAATCCACAGAGGCAAGTTGCTTGGCAAGTTCATGCCCAAGAGCAGGCCCGTCACAATGGCCGAGCCGTCGGTGAGCGAGGGTTGCACGTGTAGCAGATATTTCGAGATGGCCCACTCGAAGAAGACACAGGCCGCCACGCTCGCAAGCAGCACCACGGCCGAGCCAAGGCCGAAAAAGCCGATCGAGACCAAGATGGCCGGCACGAGTGCTATGATTACGCCGTACATGTTTTTCTCCACGGTCTCGCTTCCATGGGCATGTGGCGAAAGAGAAACGATTAGTTTTCCCATTTGATATACTTTCTATAACTTTGTTCTTATATTAATAAGGTAATTCGTCAAGCCTTGCCTTCGCCAGCCCCAGCCTTTGGCGCGGCCTTTGATGGCGCTTCAGGTTGCTCCGCCTTGGCCTTGGCTTCGGCCGCCTTGACCTTGGCCTCTGCGGCCCGAGCCCTGATGCGTCCCATCACCACGCCCTTGCCTTGAAGGATGTTGTCAAGAATGGGGCGGTGAGAAGGACACGTGAACTGGCAGCTGCCGCACGAGATGCAATAGGTCACGTCCTCGGCCTCAAGCCGCTCATACATTTCTTTAGCCGAAAGAGTGGCCAGCAAGTAGGGCTCGAGCCCCATGGGACAGGCGTCGACACATTTGCCACACCGAATGCAGGGTTGCACCCCTTTGCGATGGGCCTCGGCCCCCGTAAGTATCGTGATGGAATTGGTGCCCTTGCAGACGGGGACTTCAAGCGAAACCACCGCCTTGCCCATCATGGGGCCACCGGCCAGCACCTTGTTGTCGCCCTCGGGAAGTCCCCCGCAAGCGTCTATGAGTTGTGACATCGGAGTGCCCATGCGGACGAGGAAATTGCCTGGCCGCCTCACCGCTTTTCCCGTAACGGTGGTATAGCGTTCGAAAAGCGGCTTGTGCTTCATCACGGCCTGGTAGACGGCGAACGCCGTTCCCACATTTTGCACGATGGCTCCCACATTCACCGGAATGGCCGGTGGAGGGGGCACCTGCCTTCCAATGACGGCATCGACAAGCTGCTTCTCTCCGCCCTGCGGATATTTCCGGGCCAAGGGCACCACTTCCACACGTGGGTCGCCCGCGGTCTTCTCGGCAAACAGGCGAATAGCCTCGGGCTTGTTCGCCTCTATCCCGATATACCCCCGGTCCACCTTGGCCGCCTTCATGAGCAAGTCTAGCCCGACAAGGATCTCGTCGGCATGCTCCATCATCAGACGATAGTCGGCCGTAATATAAGGCTCACATTCCACTCCATTGATAATGACGCACTCGGCTTTGGCCGTCGGCGGCGGGCACAACTTGATGAATGTGGGGAATCCGGCACCACCCATACCCGTAACGCCCGCCTTCTTAATGCGGTCGACGATTTCCTCTGACGTGAGTTCGGGATGATTGTCCAGCCGTTCCAATTTGTCACTCCGGTCGATAGATGGCTCCCAATCGTCGCCCTCCACCTTCACGATAATGGCCGGCTTGCGATAGCCCGTGGCGTCGACTACGTTGTCGATTTTGGCCACGGTACCCGAGACCGAACTATAAATAGGCGCGCTGACAAATCCTCCGGCCTCGGCAATGAGGGTGCCGACCTTCACCTTGTCGCCCCGCTTCACTACCGGCTTGGCCGGAGCGCCGATGTGCTGGCTGAGGGGGAACACGGCCTCCGTAGGCAATGCGGCCTCCATGGTGGCCACCTCGGCCGTAATCTTGTTTTCCTCGGGGTGTACGCCTCCGATTCTGAATGTATGCAGTTTCATGCTTTTTCCTCCTTCACAATGGTTTTATCGGTTCCGTCCACGGACTTGGGTGCCGCGGCGGCCATATCTTGGGGCGCCGCGGCCGGACGCGGCTTGCGCACGGGGAAGTTCACCTTCACGATGGCTCCCGTGGGACATTCGTCAACACACTTGGTGCACATGCGGCACTTGTTGAAATCGATATAGCTCAAATTGTTTTCTATGGTAATGGCATCAAACTTGCACACGCGCTGGCACTTTCCGCACCCGATGCAGGCCGCCTGGCAAGCCTTGCGGGCCACGGGGCCCTTGTCCTTGTTGACACAACGGACATACACGCGGCGCCCCTTCGGGCCACGCTTGCGAAGCTCGATAACATGCCTCGGGCATGCTTTGACACACCCGCCGCACGAAGTGCACTTCTCTTCGTCCACCTCGGGCAGGCCCGTTTCGGGATTCATATGAATAGCATCAAACTGGCAAGCGCTCACGCAATCGCCGCAACCGAGGCAACCAAATCCACATCCGGTCTCTCCGGCACCAGTCGCGTTCATCGAGGCACACGTGCGCAAACCGTCGTACTCGGCCACCCGCGGCCTCAATTCGCAGGTGCCATGACACCTCACTACGGCCACCATGGGCTCGCTGTTGGCCATGGCCATACCCAACAAGTCGGCCACCTGCCCCATCACGGCATCGCCACCCACCGGACAGCGCAAGCCGTCAATGCTTCCGGCATCGGCACCTTTCACCAAGGCCTGGGCCATGCCCGAACAGCCGGGGAAGCCACACCCGCCGCAATTGGCACCGGGCAGGATTCCCGCAACTTGTCCGATGCGCGGATCCTCTTGCACGGCAAACTTCTTAGAGACCGCCCATAGCACCACAGACGCTATCAGGGCAATAACTCCAAGCACGATTACCGCTGTTAAAATAAAATTCATAATCTTTTTTTTGTATTTGTATTTAATTATTATTTTCCTCCTTAATCAGATGGCGCCTCCAAGGTGAAGGTTAGCCGTCGTCCTATACGCGCCCTGAACAGGTAGACTACAAGGTAGTAAGGCAAGAGCGCCCCCACGGAGCACAAAGCCGCCTCCACCTCGCTTCCGCCCACGGCAAGCACGCCCACAAGCACGCCCACCATGACCAGAAGCGGGAATACATAGCCATAGAGCGTGGCCCGGTGCCCCACCGAGGCGTCGGCCGTGAGCACGACGCGCTGCCCGGGGCGATAACGGCCAGCACGTGGGTCGTAGACGTCGACGGTCTTTTCCTTGGCTTCCGACGCGGTGCAGTGGGCGGCCACCTTGCAAGCCGCACAGGCCGAGGATTGCAGAATGCGCACGTGGACACAATCCGCCACAACAGACTCGACGATGCCCGAATGTTTAATTTTGCTGCTCATATATTGTGACTCGAAGTCTTCAGACTCCCTGCTTTTGTCAAGTAGAGTTTGCAAATGCAAAGATACAACATTATTTGATTGTCACAATAAAAAAGTCCGTCATTTTTCCGAAAAAAATACGAAAACGTTTTCTATAATCTCATTTCATCAACCAACAAAAAGGAATTCCGACTTGGACGATTCACAAAAAACATGTACTTTTGCAACACAAAAACAAACCTTACAACAATGACCAAGTACTTCTCCATTCTTCTCCTGGCCTTGTGCCTGTCGCTCCCCATGAAGGCCCAGGGCACATTCCAGTTCGTCCACCCATGGCAGGGCAAGCGTGTGGCCTATTTCGGCGACTCCATCACCGACCCCAAAAACAACGGGTCGAAGAAAAAATACTGGGGATTCCTCTCCGACTGGCTAGGCATCACCCCGTTCGTTTACGGCGTGAGCGGGCGTACGTGGTCAGACATACCCCGCCAGGCGGAAAAGTTGAAGGCCGAGCACGGCGACGACTTCGACGCCATTCTCATCTTCATTGGCACCAACGACTTCAATGGCGGCGAGCCTGTCGGCGAATGGTTTTCCGAATGTGAAGACTCGGTGACGGCCTCACGAGGCGACAAGCATCCCAAACAACGCTACCTGCGACGCCGACGCGTTCCGTCAATGGACCGGAGCACCTTGCGCGGAAACATCAATATCGCGCTGAGCCGCATCCGCAAGCTCTTCCCCGGCAAGCAGGTGGTGCTCCTCACTCCTATCCATCGGGCCTACTTCGAAGCTGGCGACCGCAACATCCAACCCACGGAGGAATACCAGAACTGGACGGGGGAGTTCTTTTCACACTATGTGGAAAGCGTGAAGGAGGCCGGCAACATCTGGGCCGTACCCGTGATTGACCTGAACTCCATGAGCGGTCTCTTCCCCCTCGACGAGGACAACGCGCGGCTCTACTTCCACGACGCCACCCGCGACCGTCTGCACCCCAACGACGCCGGACATGCACGCATTGCCCAAACGCTGGTGTACCAACTGGCCGCCCTGCCTTGCTCCTTCGAATAGGCAGGGCCTGGCTCCCGACTATTTCACCACGCGGGCACGAATGATACGGATGTCGTCCACGGGGCGTGCATAGTCATCGACCATCACTTTCTGAATGCGATCCACCACGTCCATGCCTTCCAGCACCTCGCCAAACACGGTGTACTGGCCATCGAGATAGGGAGCGCCTCCTTCCTTAAAGTAAACCTGCCGCTGTTCGGGCGTAAACTTATATTTCCCAGCCGACAACGTGTCGAGCCGACGCTCGTAATAATCCATCTCGTAACCCGCATAGCGTGTTCCCGTGACAATATAGAATTGCGAGCCCGATGATTCAAGTTTCGGATTGGTGCTTTCGTCCTCACGCGCCGCAGCCACGGCCCCTCGCTTGTGATAATAAAGGGGGAAGCGAATCTCGGCCGGAATCTTGGACTGCCCCACCTGGTAATTGCCAAGCGACTCACCGGGTTGGGCGGTCTTGCTATGAGGGTCTCCGGTCTGAATCATAAAGTTCTTGATCACACGATGGAAGAGCATCCCGTCGTAGTCCTTGTGACGCACCAGCTTGAGAAAATTGTCGCGATGAAGGGGGGTCTCATTGTAGAGGGCAATACGAATGTTCCCCATCGTGGTCTCTATAAGCACTTGGTGGCGCACGGTATCCACGACCACGCTATCAGTCATGGCCGAGTCGGCTGGAGCCGTGGCCGCACGAGCCGAAAGGACGAACATGGAAAATAGTAACAATGCCCCAAACGCCACCCCATGTCGTGCTTTTGTGATTTGTGTCTTATCTTTCATCGATTTCTGAGATTTTGGTTTATAAGGCAAAGGTAGACATTTCTTTCCAATTATGCAAGTGACGAAAGAAACCACCATTTAAAAAAGCTGGATTTTTTAACATATCCCTTCATTATGTTGCAGGGTTGATTTCCACCCGTATGAAAACAAATCGGCCCGGGTACGTCTCCAAGCCGATTCACCATAGTATAAAAGTCTTCACACAAGCAAGGAAAAAGAGGACATCCGAACGGCGCGCGGACTTTTCAATTTGTCACCAAACGCCACGTCCGGCCTGCAATATGTACACAAAATGCAGAAATGTCCACGCGGGCTTTGGCTCTCCCATTCTTTTTCGTTATCTTTGCATACATGATGAACAACGAGAACAGAAAAAGGAAACCGTCCGACTGGATTATTGCCATGCGCCCGTGGGCTTTTTCCGCTTCAGCCATGCCCATCTTGGTGATGTGGGGAATGCTCTTCTACGGCCAGGCACATGGCCAATTAACCGTGAACTGGCCTTGCGCCCTTTTATGCCTGCCACTGCTTGTCCTGGTTCATGCCGGAGGCAACATGGTGAGCGATTATTTTGATCACACCCGAGGTGTCGACCAACCAGAAGGACCCAACGGCGTAACTTGGATTTTCAACGGCTTGTTCAAGCCCAAGGAAATACTCTGCTACGGCCTGGCGCTGATTGCCGTTGGCACATGCATCGGAATCGTCCTGCTCTTACGCTCGGGATGGGAAGGGCTGTGGATTGGACTGGCGGGACTCGTGCTGGCATTGGGCTACTTTTGGATGAAAGGGCACTGGCTGGGCGACGTAAACATCATTTGCAGCTTTTCACTCCTCCCAGCCGTAGGAACCATGTTTGTGGCCACGGGCGACTATCATTGGGAATCAATGCTCTACCTCCTCCCTTTGGGACTCCTCATCGTATCAATCCTCCATGCCAACAACACGCGCGACATCCACAACGACCATAGGGCCGGGCTAGAAACGCTCTCCATCCGACTTGGAGGAAAGGCGGCCAAGTATGTCTACCTTGCCGAGACGCTGACACCCTATGTGCTCACGGTGGCCTTTTGCCTGTGGTGTGGCCAGCCACGCCCACTGCTCCTTGTGCTGTTCACCTTGCCCTTGGCCATGGAAAACAACCGGGCCATGATGGGGGCCGACAACATGATGGAAGGGCAAATTCCCACGCTCGACAAGAGCACGTCGCAACTGCAACTGATGTTCGGCATTCTTTACACCGCCGGATATTTTATCGGAGCATGGACATGAAGAAAGAAAAGAAAATGATTGCGGCGTTGCTCACGGCCGCCGTGCTATGGTTTGCCATGTTTTCACCATGGACGGCCAACCTGCTGAACTTCTGGTATGCCATGACCTTCTCTGCCCTATTGCTCACCACGCTGGCCACCTGCTTCTGCCGTGAATGGCTGGCTGACGTGCACCTGGACTGCAAGGAAGTTGCGGCCGGACTGGCCATAGCCTTCGTGCTTTGGTGGACATTCTGGGTGGGCGACAAAGTGTCGGGATGGATGTTCAGCTTCGAGCGTCCGCAAGTGGAAATGATCTATGCCATGAAGCATGGCACGAGTCCGACTTTGATCGGAGTGCTGCTACTGCTCATCATCGGACCCGCCGAAGAAATCTTTTGGCGCGGATTCATCCAACGACGGATGTCCGCACGATGGGGGGCAAACACGGGATTCGTGGCGGCCACGGCATGTTATACGGCCGTCCACCTGCCATCGTTCAACTTCATGCTCATTATGGCGGCGCTCGTCGTGGGATGTTGCTGGGGAGCCATCTATCGGTTCTTCCCAAAACACCTGGGTGCGCTAATCGTGTCACACGCCGTATGGGACGCGTGCGCGTTCGTCATTTTTCCGTTCTGACGGCACCCTGGCCCTTAGACATGGAAGCGATACTTCCGCTTGGCGCGCCGAGGCTCGCCATCCCCCGTTGAGCCACGCCCCATGGGAGCGAAGCCACGGTACTGCATCCACCGGACACGGATGCGGTCAACATAATCGGCGGTCTCGCTTCCACGCATATAGCCATAGCGCACGACCGGGTCATTATAGTATTGCGGTTGGCTGAGTTTGCGCACAAATTCGGCCACATCGCCCCATCGGCGAGAGTCGCGTCCATACTTGCGCGCCAGGGCCATAGCATCGCGAATGTGATGATGGCCTCCATTATAGGAAGCCAGCTGGAAGTTGATTCGCTCCTGCGGATTCTCCACATCGCGGAACAATTGCCCGAGCTCGGCCATATACTTCGCTGCGGCGGCAATGTTGCTCTCCGGATCATAAAGGCTCGCACGGGGTAGCCCGATATGGTCGGCCGTCGAGGGCATGATCTGCATCAGACCACATGCTCCGGCCCACGACCGGGCGCGCTCGTCGAAGCAACTCTCCTGGTAGCATTGGGCCGCCATGAGCCTCCAGTCCATGCGCGCGGCGGGAGCGTATTGCTGGAAGAGATGGTCGTAACGCGAGATGATGCCCTTCCCACGATCAAGCATGGGCGAGAAGACGTGGCGCCGGATGCTCCTCGCGCTCAACAGGAACGCCTCTTCCTGTTCCACCTGGGCTATCATTCCGGGACGGAACCACCGGTTGAGCGTGTCGGCCAGTTCGGTGTTGCCCCGAGCCACGGCCCATGACGTATGAAGCGAATCGACACGTACCCCACAAAAATCGACGCCACCCATCTTCCGGGGCAACTGGAAAGCCGCGATGTCGCCATCGCCACGGCGCAAACGGCTGACAAGCTCGGCCGTGTCCTTGCACACTTCCACACGCAACCCGACACCTATCTGTTGGGCAAAACGCTCGCAAAGGAGGAATTGCGTGCCGAGGCCGCGACCATGATAATCATAATATGTGGTGGGACCGGTGAGGGTAAGCATGATGAGTTCGCCGTTGGTCTGAATGTCGGCCAACGAGAAATAATCCCTTTGCGGCTCCTCCAACTCGTCACCCACGGTGGTACCCCACGGCGTGGTCACCGGAGCCTCTTTCCGGGAGCAGGAACAGAGCAGGAATGCAATTATAAGCAATAAATATTCTCTCATCATCGAAAATCGGCACAAAATTAACAAATATCTTGCACATATGGCGCAAAAAATGTATTTTTGCATTGATTTTTAAGACAAAGAAGAAAATTTTATGTTACGAATAGCCGTTCAATCCAAAGGCCGTCTCTTCGACGACACGATGAACCTGCTTTCCGAAGCAGACATTAAAGTGAATGCCTCAAAACGTACCTTGCTTGTGCAATCGAGCAATTTCCCCCTGGAAGTGCTCTACTTGCGCGACGATGACATCCCGCAAAGCGTAGCCAACGGCGTAGCCGACATTGGCATCGTGGGCGAAAACGAATTTGTTGAGCGGCATGAAAATGCACAAATCATCAGCCGGCTGGGCTTTAGCCGGTGCCGCCTGAGCCTGGCCATCCCCAAGGAAATCAACTACACCGGACTGAAATGGTTTAACGGACGGCGCATCGCTACATCATACCCCTACATTCTGAGCAACTTCATGAAGAAGAATGGTATAAAGGCCGACATCCACGTGATCACGGGATCTGTGGAAATCAGCCCGGGGATCGGACTCGCCGACGGCATCTTCGACATCGTTAGTAGCGGCTCCACACTCGTGAGCAACAACCTGCGCGAGGTAGAGGTGGTCATGCGGAGCGAGGCCCTGCTCATCGGCAACTTGAGCATGGACGACGAAAAGCATCAGGTGCTCAACGAGATGTTGTTCCGCTTTGAGGCCGTACGCTCGGCTCAAGACAAGAAATACGTGATGATGAATGCTCCGAAAGACAAAATCGAGGCCATCACCGCCGTGTTGCCGGGCATTAAAAGTCCCACAATCATTCCCCTGGCCGACCATGAATGGTGCTCCATTCACACCGTGCTCGATGAGAAACGGTTCTGGGAAATCATTGGAAAACTGAAAGACCTGGGCGCTCAGGGCATCTTGGTGACCCCCATCGAGAAAATGATTCTGTAAAGAGAGAAAGGAACAGGAATATGCACATCATCAAATACCCCAAACGAGAGGAATGGGAGAAAATCGTGGAACGACCGCACCTGGACGTGTCGAAGCTTAACGCTACGGTGGAAGCCGTGCTGGGCGACGTCAAGACCAATGGCGACGATGCCGTGAAAAAATACGAAGAGATGTTCGACCACGCACATCTGGACTCTCTGGCCGTTACACCCGAAGAGATGGTCGAAGCCCGCCAGTTGGTGGACCCCAAGCTCATCGATGCCTTGAAACTGGCCCACGACAACATCGCCCGGTTCCATGAAGCACAAAAGTTTGAGGGTATACGGGTGGAAACCTGCAAGGGAGTCGATTGCTGGCAGAAGGGTGTAGCCATCGAAAAGGTGGGCCTCTATATTCCAGGAGGGACAGCACCCCTTTTCTCGACAGTGCTCATGCTGGCCACTCCGGCCAAGATCGCAGGGTGCGACGAGATTGTTCTTTGTACTCCGCCTGACAGGGAAGGCAAGGTGAATCCGGCCATTCTCGCCGCTGCGGAGATTGCGGGCGTAAACCGCATCTTCAAGGCGGGGGGCGTACAGGCCATCGGGGCCATGGCCTATGGCACCGAAAGCGTGCCCAAGGTGTACAAAATCTTCGGCCCGGGGAATCAATACGTCATGGCGGCCAAACAACATGTAAGCCTGCACGATGTGGCCATTGACATGCCTGCCGGACCATCAGAGGTGTGCGTAGTGGCCGACGAGCAGAGCAATACGGCTTTCGTTGCCGCCGACTTGCTCTCACAGGCCGAACACGGCGTCGATTCCCAAGTAATGCTCATCACCGACTCCGAGTCGAAATTGCTTGATATTGCCGATGAAGTGGATGCGCAACTGCAAGCATTGCCACGCAAGGAAATTGCCGCACGGGCTTTGGAAAACTCACAATTGGTGCTTGTTCACAACATGGAAGAAGCCATCGAGCTGAGTAATTGCTATGCACCTGAACACCTCATCTTGGCCAACGCCGACTATGCGCAACTGGCCCACAAGGTGGTAAACGCCGGAAGCGTGTTCCTCGGACAATATGCTTGTGAAAGTGCTGGCGACTATGCCAGCGGCACCAACCACACCCTGCCCACGCACCGATATGCCTTGGCATATAATGGTGTCAACCTGGATAGCTATCTTCGAAAAATCACATTCCAACACATCAGCGCTGAAGGCATCGCAAGTATTGGACAGGCCGTGGTACGGATGGCCGAGGGAGAGCACTTGGAGGCGCACGCCAACGCCATGCGACTGAGAATGAAATCATTAGAGAAAGAAACAGAAAAGCATTCATGAGACCATTAGAAGATCTCTGCCGGAAGAATATATGGAATCTGGCACCTTATTCATCGGCACGCAATGAATATAGCGGCCACAAGGCACACGTTTTTCTCGACGCCAATGAGAATCCTTACAACGCGCCCTTGAACCGATATCCCGATCCTTTGCAAACGGAGTTGAAGCAGCGACTGGGCCAGCTGAAGGGCGTTCCACCAGAGCAAATCTTCCTCGGCAACGGCTCCGACGAGGCCATAGATTTAGCCTATCGCATTTTCTGCCGACCGGGCATAGACAACGTGGTGGCCATCGAACCCACCTACGGAATGTATAAGGTCTGCGCTGACATCAATGATGTGGAATACCGCCCCGTGTTGCTTGACGACAACTTCCAAATCAATGCTTCAAAATTACTTCGGGCCTGCGATGACAAGACCAAGCTCATTTGGATTTGTAGCCCCAACAATCCCACGGGCAACCTCATCAATCGGGAGGCTATCGTGGAGGTGTTGCAACACTTTGGCGGTATTGTCATCGTCGACGAGGCCTACGGAGACTTCGCTTCAGCTCCATCCTGGAGATGCGAGTTGCCCAAATATCCCAACCTGGTAGTGCTCAACACCATGAGCAAAGCATGGGGATGCGCTGCCATCCGATTGGGCATGGCCTTTGCCAGTAAAGACATTGTCGACATCTATAACAAGGTGAAGTATCCCTACAATGTGAACTTACTTACGCAACAGGAGGCTTTGAAGGCACTGAAGGATCCATATCAGGTGGACGACTGGGTGAAAATACTTAATGAGGAGCGCGGACGGCTCATTGAATCGTTCAAGGTGCTTCCTATCTGTAAGAAAGTCTACCCCACCGATGCCAACTTCATTCTCGTGCACATGACCGATGCACAAGCCATCTATGACTATCTCGTGCAGAAGGGCATTATTGTACGCAACAGAAACCGTGTACGCCTTTGTGGCAACTGTCTGCGCATCACCGTGGGCAAGAAAAGTGAAAACATGGAATTACTCGCAGCCCTTCGACAGTATTAACCAGTATTAAGTTTAAGGAAATCTTGTATAAGGAAACGGGGGGAGAAGATTATTTCTCATCCCCCGTCAGGTTGTTTTCTATCTTCCGGATAGCTCTGGCCGGCACTCCCGCCACAAGCGTATTGTCAGGCACATCGCGCGTGACAACCGCACCTGCGGCAATCACACAATTATTGCCTATGCGCACACCCGGAAGAATCGTGGCATTGCCCCCTATCCACACATCATTGCCTATGAATACGGGCTTAATCAAACTCAAATGCTTGCGCCGGCCTGCCGGCGTGAGAGGATGGTTAACTGTGGCTATAAGCACGCCGGGACCAATCATGCAGTAATCGCCTATATGCACTTCGTCAACGTCAAGAATCGTCACATGATAATTGATTAGCAAGTTCCGGCCTGCATGAATATTGCGCCCGTTATCGCAAATAAATCCCGGAAGAATATTAGGATTGTCGCCCACAGAGCCCAAAAGCTGGCGTATGGCGGCTTGCTTGCCCTCCGCATCAAGTACGTCAACGGCTTCCAACTTCTCGCATCCTTTTACGGCGTGGAGCTTTAGCGCATCTATTTCTGGATCATCAAAGCAGAAAGGCAAACGCAAGTTCTTCTTTTCCAATTCCGTCATCATCTCTTTCCTTTCTAGTATTTCAAAAACGTCCAGAAGGCTTTGAGCCTTCCAGACGCTTATAAAAGTTGTACTATTTGTAACTTCGCTCGTAGATTTCAAGATAGTCAGCATCACTCAGCGGAAGCGGGTCGGCATCGTTGTTGCCCCCGAGTACTTCGTGAATGTGCTTTGGCCATTTTTCCAGTTCGTCCTTCTTAATGCCCCAATCACTCATCTTCAAGTCTGCACATCCAACAGAAGCCACCAGATTATCGAGTGCCTTAACAAAATCCTTGCCACTCTTCGGATTCTCAACACCCATTGCACGAGCCATCTTCAACATTGGTTCTTCAGCAGCCTTGCGCTCTGCAAAGAAGTCAAAGTACTCATGGCAAATCATAATAAGCCCGGCGCCATGAACCAAATTCTCATGATAGGACCCCATGACATGCTCCATAGTATGTTCCGAAGTACAGAGCATGTAATAGCCTGCAAGCGAATTGGCCAAAGCCATATAGCCACGTGCCTCCTTATTGGAGCCATCCTCATAAGCGATGGGCAGATATTTGGCAATGAGTTCTATAGCTTTCAACGCAAACATCTCACCCATAGGATGCTCAAACTTGTTGATGACACTCTCTGCTGCATGGAAGAATGCATCCATGCCTTGATAAGCTGTAAACTTCGGGGGAACGCTCATCATCAAATTGGAATCAACAACTGATATTGTCGGGAACATAGAAATATCAAAGACCCCCGTTTTCTCATGTACCTCGTCATTGCTGATCACTGAAAACATATCCACTTCAGAACCTGTTCCAGCATTCGTCGTAATGGCTACAAGCGGCTTAGAGGGATTCTGAAACTTCTTCTTCCCGCCCTTAGCCGAGAATGCATAGTCCCAAAGGTCGCCTGGATTAACCATCATCAAGGCGATACACTTGGCACAATCCATTACTGATCCGCCTCCCAAAGCCACTACAAAGTCGCATCCCTCAACTTTAGCCTTGGAAGCACCATCCATTACGTTTTGACGCGTGGGATTAGGACGCACCTCGTCAAAGAGTACATGGGCCACACCTGCTTCGTCGAGTTCTTTCTCCGTGGCCTTCAGATAGCCAAACTTCTTAGTGCTCTGACCATTACTTGTAACTATCAGAGCCTTACGACCAGGCATTTGCTCATTGTGAAGATTCTGAAGCTGGCCAGCACCAAAGAGAACCTTGGTGGGCATGTAGAATGTAAAACTGCTGTTCATCATCTGTTGTTTTTAAATATTTCTTTTTTCGATGGCAAAGATAATTCCTTTCTATAAGAAAACTGTTTGCTTAAAAGTCATTTAAACTTTGCTTAAAAGTTTTTTATATAAAAAAAAAGACTTTCGACCTCTCTGAAAAG
>CAYQUN010000046.1:0-19694 GCA_964420715.1 uncultured Prevotella sp.
GGGGAGCAGTGCCTCACGGCATGACTCCCCTGCAAACTTAAACAACCAATAAAAGAAATAGATTGTCTCTTTCTTTTTGCCTGGAGGAAAGGCCGTTCGCCCGTTGGCAACGCTTGCCATCCTCCAGGCTGTGCTATCTTATCTGATGAAGAGTAGTTCTCTGTATTTCGGAAGGGTCCAGAGTTCATCCGACACCACCAGTTCCAACTTGTCAATCTGTCGACGAATCTCGCCCATTTTCGGTTCCACGGTGTCATGGTAGGCGATGGCCTTCTCGCGTTCGTCCTCAATCTTGTTGGCCACTTTGCGGGCATCGATGAGTTCGGATACGCCCTTTTCGATGATTTCGGTGCGCTCGGCAATCTTCTCGATGATTTTCACGTTGCGCTCGGCGAGCTTCAAAGCCGTGTCCTTGCCGAAGATGTCAATCACGTTCTGCACGTTCTTAGCCAGCTGGCTCTGATAGTGTGTGGCCACGGGAATGATGTGGTTCATGGCCAGGTCGCCCATCACGCGTGCTTCAATCTGAATCTTCTTGGTATAGGTTTCCCACTTCACCTCGTTGCGTGCCTCGAGTTCCGATTTCTTCATCACGTTCTGGCTTTCGAACATCTTCACGGAGTCAGGCGTGAGGTAGTTGTCGAAAATCACAGGAGCCGACTTTTCGGTGTCGAGTCCGCGCTTGCCGGCCTCTTCCACCCATTCGTCGCTGTAGCCGTTGCCGTCGAAGTGGATGGGGGCGCAGGTCTTGATGTCCTCTTTCACCACCGAGAGGATGGCGCTCACGGTGTCCTCGCCCTTTGCAATGAGACCGTCTACACGCGTCTTGAAGTCGGTCAGAGCCTCGGCCACAGCAGTGTTCAGCACGATTTGCGCACTGGCGCAGTTGGCCGATGATCCCACGGCGCGGAACTCGAACCGGTTGCCGGTGAAGGCGAAGGGTGACGTGCGGTTGCGGTCGGTGTTGTCGCGCATGATGTCGGGAATCTCGGGAATATCGATGGTCACGCCCTCTTTGCCCTTGATGGCCAAGGCGTCTTTGTCTGACTTCTCAATATGGTTGAGCACGTCGCTCACCGTCTTGCCGAGGAAACTGGAGATGATGGCAGGAGGTGCCTCGTTGGCTCCCAGGCGGTGTGCGTTGCCGGCGTCCATGATGGAGGCTTTCAGCAGCCCGTTGTGGCGGTAGACGCCCATGAGCGTCTCGACGATGAACACCACGAAGCGCAGGTTGTCCTTGGGCGTCTTTCCTGGGCCGTGAAGCAGGATGCCCGTATCGGTAGAGAGCGACCAGTTGTTGTGCTTTCCGCTACCGTTGATGCCGTCGAAGGGTTTCTCGTGGAGCAGCACTTCGAAGCCGTGCTTGTGTGCGATTTTCTTCATCAAGCTCATCAGGAGCATGTTGTGGTCGACGGCCAGGTTGGTCTCCTCGAAGATGGGTGCGCATTCAAACTGGTTGGGAGCCACCTCGTTGTGTCGGGTCTTCACGGGAATTCCCAGTTCCAGAGCCTGGATCTCCAAGTCTTTCATGAAGGCCTGCACGCGCTCGGGGATGGTGCCGAAGTAATGGTCGTCCATCTGCTGGTCCTTGGCCGAACTGTGGCCCATGAGCGTGCGGCCGGTGAGCACGAGGTCGGGACGTGCGGCGTAGAGGTCTTTGTCCACGAGGAAGTATTCCTGCTCCCAGCCGAGGTTGCTTACCACCTTCTTCACATCGGGATAGAAATAGTGGCACACATTTGTCGCAGCCACGTTCACGGCGTGAAGGGCACGCAGCAGCGGAGCCTTGTAGTCGAGGGCCTCACCAGTGTAGGAGATGAAGATGGTGGGAATGCAGAGCGTGTCGTCAATGATGAATACGGGCGACGTGGGATCCCAGGCCGAATAGCCGCGAGCCTCGAAGGTGGAGCGGATGCCGCCCGAAGGGAAGCTGGAGGCGTCGGGTTCCTGCTGTACGAGCAGTTTGCCCGAGAACTCCTCGATCATGCCGCCCTTGCCGTCGTGCTCAATGAATGCGTCGTGTTTCTCGGCGGTACCCTCGGTCAGGGGCTGGAACCAGTGCGTGTAGTGGGTCACACCGTTCTCGTCGGCCCACTGCTTCATGCCTTTGGCCACGGCGTCGGCGATGGAACGGTCGAGTTGCGCGCCATTGTCCATCACGTCAATCATCTTGGAATAGACGTCGGCGGGCAGGTACTTGTACATCTTCTGGCGGTTGAAGACCTTCTTTCCGAAGTACTCGGAAGGACGCTCCACGGGAGCGATGACTTCCACCGGATGTTTGCGTGAGGCCTCTGCTACAGCCTCGAATCTCAAGTTTGTCATATTTCTTTTTGGTTTTGTCCCCCGTGGCTCCACATCAGGTGGCCACGGGGAATTTTGTTGTTGAGTTGTTTGTTTGTCCTTTTTTTGTATTGGTGTGCTTTGTTAAGGCTGTAGGGTGAATCCCAACACGAAGTAAGCCTTCTCGTTGCTTGGGTTGGCAGCCACCTGGGCGAACACCGGGATGCTGAAGGAATCGGTGATTTTGATGTCCTTGGTGGCCTTCAGTCCCACGTGGGTCACGGCAAATCCGTTGGCGTCGGCATAGAAGGAAGTCGCATAGGGCACGGCACCCACCGTCGCCGTCCAGTCGAGCGAGGCCAGCTTGAAGGGGGCCGAGAGCTCCATGTAGGACGAGTAGGCACGGTCGCCGCTGTCGTTCACGCCGTCGTTTCCGGCAATATTGGTATACCAGTTGAAGGCCACCGGCCCGAAGTCGTAGCCCAGGTTGGCCTCGTAGACATGCGTGGTGCTATGTGCGCCATATTTGAAATATTGCGCGTCTTCGATATCCTCGCCACTGAAGTTGTTTGCGCCCTTGTTGAACCAATAGTCGGTCACGCCCACGTGGAATCCGCCGAGCGTGTATGTCAGGGTGAGGTCAAACTCCTTGGTGTCATCATTGTCGGAGAGTCCCACGTTGCCCCAGGCCGAGAGTGAGAGTCCTTTCCAAGCCACGCCCAGTGTAGGCTGTAGTGAGACATCGCCCAGGTCTTGGCCACGCCAGTAGTACTGGGTCACGACGTCGGCTCCGATGGTGCCTTCCACTTTGTCCTGTGCCTGAATACCCGTGCAAGTGGCGGTTGCTACAACTGCCAGCAAGCAGATTCTCTTTAAATTCTCCATACCTTTTTGTTTAAAAGTTGCTCGGTTCGTGTGCTTCCGTTGCCTCCGCCGTTGTCTTTCGTTCTGGCGTCGGGGCCCCGGTCGGCCATTCCCCTTTTCGCTATTTGTTTGTGTTGTTTGTGTTGTTGTCGCCATTCCCCGGGCTACGGGTGGTCGCCGGGGCATGCGTGTATACCTTCGGAAGAGGCTCGCCTCCGGGTGTCAGGCGCCTCGTCCGAGCAGCCATTTGGCGATGCGCTCCATGGCCTCGTTGCAGTCGGCGCGGTTGCCGAAGGCCGTCAGGCGGATGTATCCCTCGCCGCTGGGGCCGAAGCCCACGCCCGGCGTGCAGACCACCGAGGCCCCGTAGAGCATTTCCTCGAAGAACTTCCAGCTCTTGGCGTTTCCCGGCGTCTTCACCCAGAGGTAGGGCGCGTTCACTCCGCCATAGACGCTCAGTCCCAGCCGCGTGAGGCTGTCGCGCATGATGCGCGCGTTCTCCATATAGTAGTCAATGGTGTCCTTGATTTGCTTCTTGCCTTCCGGAGTGTAGATGGCCTCGGCCGCCCGCTGGCTGATGTAGCTCGTGCCATTGAACTTGGTGCTCTGCCGGCGGTCCCAGATGGGGTTCAGTTCCACGCGTTTGCCGTCGAGGGTGGCGGCGGTGAGCTCCTTGGGCACCACCGTGTAGCCGCAGCGCACCCCCGTGAATCCGGCAGTCTTGGAATAGCTGTGGAATTCGATGGCCACCTTCCTGGCTCCCCGAATCTCATAGATGGAATGGGGGATGTCGTCCTCGCGGATGTAAGCCTCGTAGGCGGCGTCGTAGAAGATGATGGAGTCGTTCTTCAAGGCGTAGTTCACCCACTTGCGCAGTTCCTCCTTCGTGAGCACCGTTCCCGTGGGGTTGTTGGGGTAGCAGAGGTAGATCATGTCCACCCGGTGGTCGGGAATCTTCGGTGTGAAGTTGTTCTCGGCCGTACAGGGCATGTAGGTCACGTTGCTCCACCGTCCGTTTTCGAGCACTCCGGCCCGTCCGATCATCACGTTGCTGTCGATGTAGACGGGGTAGATGGGGTCGGTAACGCCGATGTTGTTGTCCCATCTCACGATTTCCTGAATGTTTCCCGTGTCGCTCTTGGCTCCGTCGTTGACGAAGATCTCGTTTGCATCGAGGTGTATGCCCCTGGGGAGGAAGTCGTTTTTGATGATGGCCTCGCGCAGGAAGTCATAGCCCCGCTCGGGTCCGTATCCGCGGAAGCTCTCTTTGTGTGCCATCTCGTCGACGGCTTTGTGCATCGCCTCGATTACGGCGGGGCACAAGGGCTGCGTCACGTCGCCAATGCCCAGGCTGATGACTCGCTGCTTGGGGTGCGACACCTTGTAGGCGTTGACTCTTTTCGCAATGTCGGCAAAGAGGTAGTTGCCGGGTAGCTTCAGGAAATGTTCGTTTACTAATGCCATATTTCTCTGTGTTGTTTAAGTTTTGTCTGTAATTATTCGGCGTCCCACTTGATGTCGCCTTCGAAGACGAATTCCGCCGGTCCCGTCATGTAGACGTGGTTGTCGCGCTGGTTCCACTCTATGCCCAGTTCGCCCCCGTCCATGCCGATGTGTACCATGCGGCCGCTTCGTCCCGTCAGGACTGCGGCCACGGCCGTGGCGCAAGCTCCCGTGCCGCAGGCCAGGGTGATGCCACTGCCCCGCTCCCAGACGCGCGTGCGGATTTTGTCCTTCCCCACCACCTGTGCGAACTCGATGTTGCAGCGTTGCGGGAATGCCGGATCCTTTTCCAACTTTCGTCCTTCGGCGGCGATGTCGATACCGGCGATGTCGTCCACGAAAATGACGAAGTGCGGGTTCCCCATGGAGACAAACCTGGAGTTGTCGGCCGTGAGCGTGGGATGGCCCAGCCGCATCACCTTATTTATATATAGCGCGGGTACGTCCGTCTTGGGTTCCAGCATGTCCACCGTCACCGAGGCCACCGTGCCTCGCCCGTTCTGCCTGTCGGTCACGTTCAGGTGGAGCACCTTTACGCCCGACTTTGTCTCGAGCCGGATTTCGGTCTTGTCGGTCTTCCCCTTCTCGTAGAGATACTTCCCGATGCACCTGCTGGCATTGCCGCACATGAGCGCTTCGGAGCCATCGGCGTTGAAGATGCGCATGGAGTAGTCGGCCTCCACGCCCTTCGTGGGCTTGCCGATGAGCACGAGTCCATCGCTTCCAATGCCGAAATGGGGCTTGCTCCAGGCTATGGAGGCAGCCTCGGGGTCGGCAATCTCGTATAAGGAGGTGTCAATATAGATGTAGTCGTTGCCGATACCCTGCATTTTTGTGAAGTGGATGGATTTTGCCATTCTGTTATCTTTTACCTTTAATTATTTGCTTTTTGTCTTATTTCTGTTGCAAAGATACATACTTTTGTTTTCTTATCCATTGATAAAAAGGTAAAAATGATGTGTTTTTTCTATTTGGTTTCAAATTGTAAGCGTTGTTATACGTGTGGCTTACAAAATGAAAGCAAAATACACTGAATTTGTTTCAATCGTTATTGAATTTAAATTTTGACTAACTATTTGTTCTGTTTTCCTTTGATTGAATGTCAATTTGTGCTAATTTTGCATCGTAAAGTTGACACAGTGTCATTGGAAGAGTATTCAAGTTAAAGAAAAGTAAGTATGAAAAAGATTGAGGCAATCATTCGGAAGACCAAGTTCGAGGATGTGAAGGAAGCCTTGCTGGCTGCCGACATCGAATGGTTTTCCTATTACGATGTGAGGGGAGAGGGCAAGATGCGCCAGGCCCGCATTTACCGTGGCGTGATGTACGACACGAGCAGCATCGAACGTGTGTTGCTGAACATTGTCGTGCGCGACAAGAATGTGGAGAAGACCGTGGCCGCCGTGCAGCGTGCCGCCCAGACGGGCGAGGTGGGCGACGGGCGTATCTTCATCATCCCTGTTGACGACACCATCCGCATACGCACCGGCGAGCGGGGCGACATCGCGCTCTACAATGCCGAACAGGAGAAGTAAACAAACAGAGAGAATTCACGTAAATTAAACAATCAAACACACACAACTATGACAGTTCAGGATTTAGGCATATCCCTCGATACCGTTTGGCTGCTGCTGGCAGCCATGCTGGTATTCTTCATGCAACCGGGTTTCGCCCTGTGCGAGGCAGGATTCACGCGGCGGAAGAACACCGCCAACATTTTGTTCAAGAACTTTGTCGACTTCATGATCGGCTCTATACTTTTCTGGTTTGTCGGATTCGGATTCATGTTCGGCTCTGACGGACAGGGGTTTGTCGGAATGCCCAACTTCGGCGACCTCTCGTGGTATCACAATGCGGCCGGACTGCCCACCGAAGGCGAGCTGGTGTTCCAGACCGTGTTTTGCGCCACGTCGGCCACCATCGTTTCGGGCGCTATGGCCGAGCGCACCAAGTTCTCGATGTACTGCGTCTACTCGTTCTTCATCTCGCTCATCATCTATCCCGTATCAGGGCACTGGACGTGGGGCGGAGGCTGGCTCAATGCTGCCGATGGCAACTTCATGATGAACACATTCGGCACGGGCTTCCATGATTTTGCAGGTTCGGCCGTCGTGCACTCCGTGGGTGGCGTGCTCGCCTTCATTGGTGCCATCGCCCTCGGTCCGCGTCTGGGCAAGTATCGCAAGGACGGCAAGAGCAATGCCATCCCCGGTCACAGCCTGGCCATGGCGGCCCTGGGTGTCTTCATCCTCTGGATGGGCTGGTTCGGATTCAACCCCGGCTCCACGCAGGCTGCCGCAGGGCTCGAGGCCCGCACCTCCATATCGCACGTCTTCCTCACCACCAACCTCGCTGCCGTCAGTGGTGGCCTGGCCACGATGTTCTTCACGTGGATACGCTATGGAAAGCCTTCCTTCTCGCTCACCCTTAACGGCATTCTGGCCGGACTCGTGGGCATCACGGCCGGATGCGACATGGTGAGCCCCGCCGGAGCCGTGGCCATAGGCCTCATCTGTGGTGTGGTGCTGCCCATCTCGGTGTCGTTCATTGACCAGAAGCTCCACATCGACGACCCCGTTGGAGCCAGCTCGGTGCATGGTGTGTGCGGCATTCTCGGAACCATCCTCACCGGAGTGTTCAGCGTGAGCGAGGGATGCCTTTATGGCAATGGATTCGGATTCCTCGGAGCACAGCTCTTCGGCGTCGTCGTCATCGACCTTTGGGCAGCTGCCACCGGTCTGGTGCTCTTCTTCGGAATCAAGAAACTCTTCGGCCTGCGTGTCGACAAGCGCATCGAGGAGGAAGGACTCGACATCTACGAGCACGGCGAGAGTTGCTATAACGCATAAGCGAGAAAATCGCAACACTATCAACGGCACTTCGCATGAGTGCCGTTGAAAGCCCCTCACTTGGCCCAAGTGGGATTCTTTCAAGGCCCAAGTGAGGGGCTCGTTTGGCCCAAGTCGGAAACTCCGAATGGCCCTTTTCAAGGGCTTGAAGCACAGCGGGATACGAAGGTGCGAATGTGCTGGGAAGATTCAAGGGCCGTTGTGAAATATACAGACAAAGCGGCGCCTTGGAAGCCGGGCCTTTTCAATGTGGCAATATGTTGAACCAACTAATAAAAGAATGAAATGAAGAAGATAGAAGCCATTATCCGCAAGACCAAGTTCGATGACGTGAAAGAGGCTTTGCTGGCCGCCGACATCGAGTGGTTTTCCTATTATGATGTGCGCGGCGAGGGCAAGATGCGGCAGGCACGTATCTATCGCGGCGTGATGTATGACACGAGCAGCATCGAGCGTGTGCTGATGAACATTGTCGTGCGCGACAAGAATGTGGAGAAGACCGTGGACGCCGTCTGCAAGGCCGCACGCACCGGAGAGGTGGGCGACGGACGGATATTCATCATCCCCGTTGAAGACACCGTCCGCATTCGTACCGGCGAGCGGGGCGACATCGCCCTCTATAATGCCGAACAAGAAAAGTGAGAAAGCGGCTGGCGTGCTGCCGGAGACGGCAATCCCAAGGCTGCGAAGGCGCGCTTGGGGGACCCTGCGGCATAACCCTTTGTGCAAACTTTAATAATCCTTTAAATTCCAAATATAGATATGTGTGGTATCGTATCCATTTTCAACATACAGGAGCAAAGTCCTGAACTTCGGCAAAAGGCTCTGCGCATGAGCCAGAAAATCCGCCATCGGGGTCCCGACTGGAGCGGCATCTATTGTGGGGGCTCGGCCATACTGGCCCACGAGCGTCTGAGCATCATCGACCCCGAGTCGGGCAAGCAGCCGCTCTTCTCGCCCGACAAGAAGCAGGTGCTGGCCGTCAATGGCGAGATCTACAATCACCAGGCCATAAGGGCGCGGTTCCCCGACTATGGATTCCAGACGGGCTCCGACTGCGAGGTCATCCTCTCGCTCTATCGTGAGTGGAAGGAGCAGGGGGCCGACGCGTCGAAGATTCCGGCTATGATCGAACGCTTGTCGGGCATCTTCGCTTTTGCTCTCTACGATGTCGAATCTGACTGCTTCCTCATCGCACGCGACCCCATCGGCGTGATTCCCCTTTACATCGGCTACGACCCCGACGGCAAGGTCTACGTGGCCAGCGAACTCAAGGCCCTGGAGGGACAGTGCGACCACTATGAGCCTTTCCTGCCCGGACATTACTACTGGAGCCGCAAGCCGGGCATGAGACGCTACTACGTGCGCGACTGGTTCGACTATGGCGCCGTGAAGGACAATCCCGCCAGCGTGCAGGCCATTCGCGACGGCTTGGAGAAGGCCGTGCGCCAGCAACTCATGAGCGACGTGCCCTACGGCGTGTTGCTGAGCGGGGGACTCGACTCGTCGGTCATCTCGGCCGTGGCGGGCAAGTTCAGCCAGCACCGGGTGGAGGACAATGGCAAGACCGAGGCCTGGTGGCCGCGCTTGCACTCCTTTGCCGTGGGACTGAAGGGGGCGCCCGATTTGGCCAAGGCACGCCTCGTGGCCGAGCATATCGGCACCGTGCACCACGAAATCAATTATACCATCCAAGAGGGGCTTGACGCCATACGCGATGTGATCTACTTCATCGAGACTTATGACGTCACCACCGTGCGCGCCTCCACGCCGATGTATCTGCTGGCAAGGGTCATCAAGAGCATGGGCATCAAGATGGTGCTTTCGGGCGAGGGGGCCGATGAAATCTTCGGAGGCTACCTTTACTTCCACAAGGCGCCCACGCCACGCGACTTTCATGAGGAAACCGTGCGAAAGTTGGGCAAGCTTTATCTCTACGATTGCCTCCGGGCCAACAAGAGTCTGGCCGCTTGGGGCGTGGAGGGACGCGTGCCCTTCCTCGACAAGGAGTTCCTCGACATTGCCATGCGCACCAATCCCAAGGCCAAGATGTGCCCTGGACAGACCATTGAGAAGAAGATCGTGCGTGAGGCTTTTGCCGACATGTTGCCCGCCGAGGTGGCCTGGCGACAGAAGGAGCAGTTCTCTGACGGGGTGGGCTATAGCTGGATTGACACGCTGAAGCAGGTTACGGCCAGTGCCGTGAGCGACGAGCAGATGGCTCATGCCGCCGAGCGCTTCCCCATCAATCCGCCTCAGAACAAGGAGGAGTATTATTATCGGAGCATCTTTGCCGAACTCTTCCCCAGCGATTCGGCCGCACGCTCGGTGCCTTCGGTGCCCTCGGTGGCGTGTTCCACGGCCGAGGCTTTGGCTTGGGATGCCTCGTTCAAGAACATCAACGATCCCAGCGGGCGTGCCGTGGCGGGTGTCCACGAGGCTGCCTATAAGTCGTAAGCAAGTTTCAGCACGTTGCGCCGGACGACTTCGTCCGGCGCAACGTCGTCCGAGCCCCTACGGTGGATGGATCCGCACCTCCGCCTTGTAGGGGCTTCGCTGTGCCAGCGTGGTTCGCGTCCGCTGGTCTGCACGTGGGTGTTGGACACGAAAAAAAGCGGAGATCATCCGCTGATGTCTCCGCCTCTGCCTGTAAATATTGATAGGATAAATTACTTGAAGTAATTATCTACATCGGCAGCTGCTTTGCGTCCGCTGGCCAAGGCGCGCACCACGAGACTCGCCCCGTTGGCGGCATCACCGGCCAGAAATACGTTCTTGGGCATTTCGGCATGCTGGGGGCGCAGGAATCCCATGGCCAGCAACACCATGTCGGCCTTGATTACTTCGGGCTTGCCCTTTTCCACCATGATGGGGCGTCCGCCTTCGGGATTCGGCTTCCAGTCGATTTCCTGTACGCGTACACCCGTGACGTGGCCGTTCTTGCCGAGGAATTCAAGCGAGTTGATGTTCCAGCGGCGAATACACCCTTCCTCGTGGGCGAAGGTTGTCTTCAACGTGCGGGGCCAGTTGGGCCACGGGTTGTTGGGGTCTTCGGGGCCCACGGGTGGTTTCGGCATGATTTCAATCTGCGTCACGCTCTTGCTTCCCTGTCTGTGGGCGGTGCCGATGCAGTCGCTTCCGGTGTCGCCGCCACCGATGACGAGCACGTCCTTGCCCTTGGCGTTGACGAGCTGGTCCTTGGAAAACTCGGCCCCGTAGAGCACGCGGTTCTCCTGTGTGAGCATCTCCAGGGCGAAGTAAACGCCCTTCAGGTCACGGCCGGGAATTTTCAGGTCGCGTGCCGTGGGGGTTCCCGTGCACACCACGACGGCGTCATACTGCTTGCTCAGTGCGTCGATGGTGGTCACCTTGTCGTTGGCGAGCGTAGGATCGTTTTGGATGTTGGGTGTTTCGTCGCCCTCTTTCACCATCACGCCGAACTCAAACTGGATGCCCTCCTGGCGCAGCAGGGCGAGACGGCGGTCGATGATGGTCTTGTTGAGCTTGAAGTTGGGAATGCCGAACCGCAGCAGTCCGCCCGCGTTCTCGCGTGCATCGTAGACGGTGACGAGGTATCCCTTCTGGTTTAGCTGCGTGGCGGTGGACAGGCCCGACGGGCCGGCGCCCACCACGGCCACCTGCTTGCCATTGCGCTTTGGGATGCGGGGTTTCACATAGTCCTCCTCGAAGGCGTGCTCGATGATGGCGCATTCGTCCTCGCGGTTGGTGGTAGGCTCGTTTTCCATCAAGTTGAGCACGCAGGCTTTCTCGCAGAGGGCAGGGCAGACGCGTCCGGTGAACTCGGGAAAGTCGTTGGTCGCCGTAAGTTCTTTGTAGGCCAACTCCCAATCGCCCTTGTAGAGGGCGTCGTTCCACTCGGGCGGCTTGTTGCCCAGGGGGCATGCCCAGTGGCAGAAGGGCACGCCGCAATCCATGCAGCGGCTGGCCTGTGTGCGACGGTCGTTGCTGTTCAGTGTCTGTTCCACTTCGCCGAAATCAAGAATGCGGTCGTGGATGGGCCGGTAGCCGGCCTCTTTTCTATGTATGGTAAGAAATGCTCTTGGATCTCCCATGGCTGTAAAAGTAATAGTGTTATTGATTCATGCCGGCTTAGTAATCTCGCTGCATGTCGGCAATCTTCTGCTGCAGCTTCTTCACTTGCTCTTCCTGGAGCACGCGCTTATACTCGATGGGCACCACCTGGATGAACTCCTCGACGTAGTGGTTCCAGTCGTCGAGCATCATACGGGCCAGTTTTGACCCCGTGTAGAGATAGTGCTGGCGCACGAGCTCATGCAGCTCCTTGCGGTAGCTGCTCTCTTCGACAAGGTTGATTTCCACCATGTCCATGTTGCAGAAGTAGTCGAAGTTGCGGTCCTTGTCCCACACGTAGGCCACCCCTCCGCTCATTCCGGCGGCAAAGTTGCGGCCCGTCTTGCCGAGCACGACCACTCGTCCGCCCGTCATGTACTCGCAGCAGTGGTCTCCTGCTCCCTCGACCACGGCAATGGCTCCCGAGTTGCGCACGGCAAAACGCTCGCCCACCTGGCCGTTGATGTAGAGTTCGCCCCCTGTGGCGCCATAGAGTCCGGTGTTGCCGGCAATGATGTTGTCCTCGGCGGCAAAGTTGCTTCGGATGGGAGGCAGGATGGAGATGCGTCCTCCCGAGAGGCCCTTGGCGAAGTAGTCGTTGGTCTCGCCTTCGAGCTTGAAGTCTACTCCCTTCACCAGGAAGGCGCCGAAGCTCTGTCCCGCACTGCCCTTGAACTTCACGTTGATGGTCTTGTCTGGCAGTCCGTCCTCGCCGTATTTGGAGGCGATGAGTCCGCTGAGCATGGTTCCCACGGCACGGTTGGTGTTGCGGATGGCAAAGTCGAGGTTCACTTCCTCCTTGTTTTCAATGGCTTTTTGGCATCCGGTGATGAGTTGCTGGTCGAGGATGCCGTTGAGCTCATGCTCCTGTGTCTTCGTGCAGTAGTAGGAGGAGTCTCCCTTTTCCTGGTGAAGAAGGCCTGCGAAGTCGAGCGTCTCCCATTTCGTGTTGCTTGTCTTCTTGGGAATGATGAGCTCGGTGTGGCCGATGATGTCGTCCAAGCGGGTGAATCCCATTTCTGCCAGATATTCGCGTACCTCTTGTGCGAGGAAGGTGAAGAAGTTCACCACATAGTGATAGCTGCCGCGGAAGTGAGCCCGGAGGCGCGGGTCCTGTGTGGCCACGCCCATGGGGCATGTGTTTTGCGAGCACTTGCGCATCATGACGCATCCCAGCGTGATGAGCGCGGCCGTACCGAATCCGAACTCCTCGGCTCCAAGCAGGGCCATCATGATGACGTCGCGCCCGCTCTTGAGCTGTCCGTCCACTTGCAGCCGGACGAGGCTGCGCAGCCCGTTCTTCACCAATGTCTGCTGAGTTTCGGCAATGCCAATCTCTGGCGGGATGCCTGCGAACCGCATGCTGGATGCCGGGCTGGCCCCCGTGCCGCCCTCTGCGCCCGATATGACGATGAGGTCGGCTTTGGCCTTGACCACTCCGGCGGCAATGGTGCCGACGCCACTCTCGGCGACCAGCTTCACGCTGATGGCCGCTTTGGGGTTGACGTTCTTCAAGTCGAAGATGAGTTGCTTCAAGTCTTCGATGGAGTAGATGTCGTGGTGAGGCGGTGGCGAGATAAGCGAGATGCCGGGAATGGAGTGCCGGGTCTTGGCTATGATCTCGTTCACTTTGAATCCGGGCAGTTGTCCGCCCTCGCCAGGCTTGGCACCTTGTGCCACCTTGATTTGAATCTCTTCGGCATTCACCAGGTATTCGGTGGTCACTCCGAAACGTCCGGAGGCCACTTGCTTGGTCTTGCTGTTGAGGCTGATGCCGTCGACGGTGGCGTGGAAGCGTTCGTTGTCCTCGCCTCCCTCGCCGGTGTTGCTTCTTGCTCCAAGCTTGTTCATGGCCAAGGCCAAGGCCTCGTGGGCCTCCTTGCTCAACGCGCCGAAGCTCATGGCACCCGTGACGAAGTGTTTCACGATGCTTTCCACGGGCTCCACCTTGTCAATATCGATGGGATTGCGTTTCACGTCGAAGAAGTCGCGGATGAAGATGGGCTCGTCCTTGTGGTCGACGAGGTCAGTATATTTCTTGAACAACTTGTAGTCGCCCTTGCGTGTGGCCAGTTGCAGGGTGGCGATGGTCTCGGGATTCCACGCGTGCTTGATGCCGTCCTTGCGATAGTGGAACTGTCCCAGGGCCGGGAGGAAGTCGAAGTGTGCGTTGGGGTCGAAGGCCATGTCGTGGAATGCGATGGCGTCGCGGGCGATCGTCTTCAGTCCGATGCCGCCGATGGTGCTTGTTTCCGTACCGAAATAGGTGCGCAGCAGGCTCTCGCTGAGTCCCACGGCTTCGAAGATTTGTGCTCCGCGATAGCTTCGTATGGTGGAGATGCCCATCTTGGCCATGATTTTGAAGAGCCCTTTCTTCACGGCCTTGATGTAGTTGGCCTCGGCTGTAGCGTAATCTTCCTGTATCTTGTGGTTTTCCACCAGGTCGTTGATTACGGCGTAGGTCATGTATGGGCACAGGGCCGACGCGCCGTAGCCGAGCAGGAGTGCGGCGTGCATCACCTCGCGGATTTCGCCACTCTCCACGATCAGGGCCGTTTGTACGCGCTTGCCCACATTGATGAGGTAGTGGTGTACGGCGCTTACGGCGAGCAGCGAGGGGATGGCCACATGTTCCTTGTCGATGTCGCGGTCGGAGAGGATGATGTAGTTGTAGCCGTCGTCGACGCTCTTTTCAGCCTCGTGGCAGAGGTTGTCAATGGCTTCGCGCAGTCCTTCGGCCCCCTTGTCTTTCTCGAAGAGAATGGGAAGCTTGATGGTGTTGAATCCCTTGTAGCGTATGTTGCAAAGGATGTCGAGCTGGGTGTTGGTGAGGATGGGGTGGGGCAGCCGCACCATCTTGCAGTTCGATTCGTCGGGATTGAGGATGCCCGTGCCCACTCGGCCGATATATTCGGTGAGGCTCATCACCAGGTTCTCCCTGATGGAGTCGATGGCGGGGTTGGTGACCTGTGCGAATTGCTGTCGGAAGTAGTTGAAGAAAATCTGCGGTCGGTCAGAGAGCACGGCCAGGGGCGTGTCGTTTCCCATGGAGGCCGTGGGCTCCTGTCCTTTGGTGGCCATGGGCACGATGGTGTCGTCGATGTCCTCCTTGCCGAATCCGAATTCGATTTCCTTGCGGGTGATGTTTTCGACGGCATTGCTCACCTTGCGTCCGCTATGGATTTTTTCCAGTTGTATGCGGTTGGTGCTGAGCCACTTGCGGTAGGGGTGCTCCTGTGCCAGGCTCTCCTTGATTTCGCCGTCGTAATAGATTTTCCCCTCCTGCGTGTCGACGAGGAGGATTTTTCCCGGTTGCAAGCGTCCCTTCTCGGCAATCTCGGTGGGGTCGAAGTCGAGCACGCCGGCTTCGGAAGCCACCACCATGGTGTCGTTCTTGGTGATGGTGTATCGTGCGGGGCGCAATCCGTTTCGGTCGAGCATGCCTCCGGCGAAGCGTCCGTCGCTGAAGAGCAGCGCGGCCGGTCCGTCCCAGGGCTCCATGAGGATGGAGTAGTATTCGTAGAAAGCCTTCAACTCTTCCGAGATGGGGTTCTTGTCGTTGAAGCTTTCGGGAATCATCACGGCCATGGCATGTGGAAGCGAGAGCCCGCTCATGACGAAGAACTCGAACACGTTGTCGAGCGAGGCCGAGTCGCTCATGCCCGGTTGGACGATGGGCGAGATTTCCCGGATGTCGCCGAGGTTGTCCGACGAGAGCACCGACTCGCGTGCCTTCATCCAGCTGCGGTTGCCGCGTATGGTGTTGATTTCGCCGTTGTGGGCCAGCATGCGGAAGGGCTGTGCCAGGCTCCATGTGGGGAAGGTGTTCGTGCTGAAGCGGCTATGGACGATGGCCAGTCCGCTGGTGAAGTAGTTGTTGGTCAGGTCGGGGTAGTACTGGCGCAGCTGCAGGCTTGAGAGCATGCCTTTGTAGACGATGCTCTTGCTTGAAAGCGAGCAGATGTAGAAGTCGCTGTCGTTGACGCGCCGCTCTATTTTTTTCCGGATGATGTAGAGTGTACGTTCGAAGGTGCTCACCTTGTCGTCGGTGACGCCGGTGATGAACACCTGTTTGATGTCCGGTTCGGTCGAGAGAGCGGCCTTGCCGAGGCAGTCGGGATTGGTGGGCACGTTGCGGAGGTGCATGAGCGAGAGGCCCTCCCGCTCGATTTCCTCAATCATGATGGAGAGGATGGCCTGCTGGCGCTTTGTGTCTTTGGGCAGGAAGATGAGTCCCGTGCCGTATTTTCCCTTTTCAGGTACGGGAATGCCTTGTAGAAGAATAAACTCATGTGGAATCTGAAGCAAGATGCCGGCGCCGTCGCCAGTTTTGCCGTCAGCACCCTCAGCACCGCGGTGTCGCAGGTTCTCGAGCACTTTCAAGGCGTTGTCGACGAGCTCATGGCTCTTGTTGCCGTGGATGTTTACCACCATGCCAACGCCGCAAGCATCGTGCTCGTAGCTGGCATTATACAATCCATTTGCTCTTTTTGTTTGCATTTGATTCAAATTTAAGTAATTTTCCTATCAATACGTTTGCAAAAGTACGGAAAAAGTTTCAAATAGAAAGTGTGGTTGGGCTAAAAATGCAATTTATTTCTTTTCTTCTTTTGATGAAGTTTTGGATTGTATAAAGAAACGGTGTAAAACTTTCAATCTGTAAGCCCTTTGTGCTTGTATGCTTACAGATTGAAAATTTTTCGCCAAAAGTGGATGAGGGGTGACGTGTGCCGCCCCACAGACATTGCTTGTCAGTCGATGATGCCAAAGTGCCTCAAGGCCCTGCTGACGCCGTCGTCGTCGACCGAAGTCGTGACATAGTCGGCCGAGGCCTTGGTTTCCGGATTGGCGTTGCCCATGGCCACACCGGTGCCGGCCCGTCGGAGCATGGCGTTGTCGTTGCCCCCGTCGCCGAAGGCCATGGTCTCGCCCATGTCGAAGCCTTCGTGCTTGGCGATGGCCTCGATGCCCTTGCCCTTGTCGGCGTTGGCGTCGGTGATGTCGGTGAAGGCCGCGCACCACCGTCCCGAGTTGCAATTGGCGAGGGACGGCATGAGTCGTGCTTCCTGCTCGTGGGTGATGAACGGGGTGATTTGCAGGCATGCGTCGCCCAGCGCCTCCTCAAGACTGTCGAAGCGGAAGTGGCCCAAGCCCAGTTCGTGTCCGAACACTTGGTCGACAATGGGTTGGTGCCGGTAGACGGCCACGTGGCTCCGTCCCACGATGATGGCCGGACAGTCCCATTGGTCGCAGGCCGAGATGATGCTCTTGACGTTCGATGGGGCGATGGCGTGTAGCGCTATGGTTGTGGAACCGATGTAGCAGTAGGCGCCGTTGGTGGTGATGAATCCGTCGACGAGATGCTCTATTTGCCCCAGGTTGTTGATGAAGTTGGTCGGCCGTCCTGTCGAGATGAACACGCGCACGCCCCGCTCCTTGGCCCGGGTGAGCGCGTCCACGGTGGACTGGGGGATGCGGTGTGTGCGGAAGCTCACCAGCGTGCCGTCGATGTCGAAGAATAAGGCTTGTGTTTTCATCGTGTAATTGTGATTTCCTTGTTGAATCCGCGCCTGTCGCGCAGGACGAGCGTGCGCGTCTGGCCTTCGTCGGTTCTCATGGCGGCGAAGTCGTCGTAGGATTCCACCCGCTTGCCGTCGATGCTCAGCACGACGTCGCCCTGCCGCATGCCTTTCTTATAGGCCTCGCTCTTGTGCCAGATGAGGCCCACGGTGGGGTGTCCGTCGCGGTTGATGAAGGCCACGCCGAACTGCTTGTTGCTCACGTTCACGCTGTCGGCCGCGTTGTAGCTTTGGAAGCGGAGCACCTTTTTCCGGGGAAGGATGACCACCGAACCGTAGTTGAAGATTTGGCTCCCCACCCGGGAGTCGCCCTGCGTGGTGAGGCATCGCACGTTGCGGAAGGCGAATTCGTTCCACTTGAGCCGGTCGAGGTTCAGGAAGTACACTTCGCCGGGCTTCTCCACGCTGTTTGTCGAGGCTGTGAAGTAGCCCGTGGCGTGGCCCTCCACTTGTGCGCTCACCTGCTTGCTCTTGTATTGGTGGTCAAGAAAGTGCTCGCGGTTCATCTGGTAGAGCTGTCGGGCGCCGGTGTCGAAGCAGGCCAGGTCGGTGTGCCGCATGAACGGACTTATATATATATAAGGTACAAACCGTGCGAGTTTGTATTTCAGTTCCTGTCCGGGCTCGCCGTCGAGAAAGCCTTTCCGGTCAGAGAGGATCAGCCTGCCGTGCTTGGGGTCGATTTTGGCGGCAATGCCTTTGTTGAACAGGTCGAAGCCGATGATGCCGTCATAGGCCGTGCGGCCTGCCGGCTTCTTCACCACCGAGGCCACGTAGCCGCTGATGTGCAGCCCCCCGAGCGTGAAGTCGGCCAATTGGGCCACGCCCACCGTGTCTTTCACTCCGTTGGCGTCGGTGGAGACGACGGAGCCCAGCTCTTGCACCACGGGCACGCGCGACCCCTCATAGAGCATTCCCTGCGACGACCCCGTGTCGAGGCAGAAACGGTAGGTGCGCCCGCTGATCTTCACGGGCACGTAGACTTGGTCGTCGTCGAACTCGACGGGAATGGTGTCGGCAAAGTTCTTCTCTTCCACGCTGAAGCCCGTGTTGTAGCGGTGCATCTGGGCCGAGGCCGGGGTCAGGAACACCAGCGCGAGAATCAGGATGATGGCTTTCTGCATGATGCGTGCGTATTTTTGAGGCAAAGTTACGCCAAGCCTGTTGAAAAACAAAATTATTACGCGATATTTTTGTACCTTTGCCATCATGATGAAGACCGAATTTGAAAAGATGAGGACCGGGGAACTTTATGATTTCTCCGATCCCGAGATCGCCTCGAGCCTCGTGCATGGCAAGGAGGCTTGCCTGAGGCTGAACCGCCTCACCATTACCAGCGAGGGATATCGTGAGGCGCTGCGCGAGCTCATCCCCGGCATCCCCGACAGCACCAAGGTGTGTCCGCCTTTCTTCTGCGACCATGGCAGCGGCATCCGCATGGGCGAGGATGTGTTTATCAACTATAATTGCACCGTGCTCGACGGCGCCTACGTCACCTTCGGCGACCATGTGAAAGTGGGGCCTAATTGCCAGTTCTACACGCCCGACCACCCCCACGACTATATGGCGAGGAGGGGGACGCGCGAGACCGCGCACCCCATTGTCATCGGGCGGGACACTTGGCTCGGCGGCGGGTGTATCGTCTTGCCGGGTGTCAGCATTGGGGCCCGATGCATTGTGGGGGCGGGATCGGTGGTCACCCGCGACGTGCCCGACGATTGTGTCGTGGCTGGAAACCCGGCCCGTGTGTTGAGGAAGATGGATGGGGAAAAGAAGTGAGGCGTGAAAGCGATTGTCAAGACATTTCGGTTCCGCGGGAGTGGATTCGTCAGAACGGCCATCTTGCAAAGTGTAAGTGGCTTTCCGAGCTTCTCTGAAGGCCGTTCTCGCACCCTCTCAAAGCCGTTGGCAGGCTCTCTGAAGGCCGTTCTTGCGTCGTCGCCCCTCTTTTTCCGTTCTCTTTACAAATCCGTTAGCTGTTTCGCCTGTTTCCTTCCGTTCTGCTTTCGATGCAGTCTTTCCGGTGTCATTGTGAAAATCGGCTTTCCCTGGTGACTGAAGGGGAAAGTGGATTTCTTGTTAAGATTCTTCGCCGCCTTCGCTCCGCTTGCTCATGGTGGAAGCGTGTGGGCGGGGTCTCGGCATAACCTGGGAGCGCATTGCCTGCAGAAACAAATCGGGCATGTGCCATGTCGCGACATCGTGTGTCGTCTCGTAAGGAGATGGCCCAGGGGCTAGGACGCGCTGATTTCGATAGTCTATATAATATAATAAGGTATATCTGTAATTTCCGACCTTTGTTTGTCAAGTATTGGGAAAAAGATGGGTGTTTTTTAAAAATTGTGCTTAAAAGATTTGGAGGTTCCAAGGAAAGGCCTTACCTTTGCACTCGCTTTCAGGAACGAAACAACAATGAGACATTTGTGAAGCGTTTGAGAGCATGAGGCGACGCCTTGTGAGAGCAGGGTCGAGCGACAAGAGAAAGAGTTCTTTGAATAGATTACATAAAGACAGAGAGTAGTAC
>CAYQUN010000047.1:0-18390 GCA_964420715.1 uncultured Prevotella sp.
AAGTCGGTGAGGCGCATGTCGCCCTTGCGCAGGAAGGTGTCGTGCATGGCGAGCGCGGCACGCATGGACTGGGGCTCGTGGCCCTGTCCGGCGAGGCGGAGATAGTCGCGCAGCAGGGGACGGTAGTCGGGATGGGCGCAGTTCTCGATGATTTCGTGGGCCCGGCGCAGCGGTCCCTTGCCCCGGAGGTCGGCCACGCCCTGCTCGGTGACGATGACGTCGACGTCGTGCTCGGTGCTGTCCACGTGTGAGCACATGGGCACGATGGCCGATATGCGTCCTTGCTTGGTGGTGGACTGCGTGGTGAAGATGCTGATGTAGCCGTTGCGCTCATAGTCGCAGCTGCCTCCGATGCCGTTCATCAGTCGGCTGCCGCAGATGTGGCTGGAGTTCTCGTTGCCGTAGATGTCGCACTCGATGGCCGTGTTCATGGCGATGACGCCGAGCCGGCGGATGACCTCGGGCGAGTTGCTGACCTCGCTCGGGCGTATGGTGATGTGCTGCTTGAAGTAGTCGATGTTGTTGTAGATGCGTTGCAGCGTGTCGTTGGTGACGGTGAGCGACGAGCAACTGGCGTTGCCGATGCGTCCCTCTTCCATGTATTTCACCACGGCGTCTTGTACCACTTCGGTGTAGACGTCGAATACGGGCACCTTGGGATTTTGCCCCAGGGCCTCGAGCACGGCGTTCGACGTGGTGCCTACGCCGCTCTGCAGGGGCAGGAACTGGGGCGGGATGCGCCCGGCCTTGAGGTCGGACACGAGGAAGTCGGCCACGTTGTGGCCCATCTGTTCGGTGACGGCGTCGAGTGGCTTGAAGGCGCGGGCCTCCTCGGGGATGTTGCATTCCACCACGCCTACAATCTTTTGCGGGTCGATTTCGACATATTCCTTGCCGATGCGGTCGCCGACGTGCAGGATGGGGATGGGCTGGCGGAACGGGCATTCGGCCATTTCGTAGACGTCGTGCAGATAGCGTGAGCTGGGGCTGTGGAAGCTGTTGCGCTCGATGATGACGTGCTTGGCCAGGCGGACGATGGTGGGCACGATGCCCCCGGCGCTCGTGAGGAAGGCCCGGCAGGTGGTGTCGCCCTCGTCAAGGTCGCTCACCTCGATGATGGCCCAGTCGATCTGGCCGTAGAATCCACGGCGCAACCGTTCGGCCATGTGGCCCAGGTGCATGTCCTCGTAGTCCACTTCGCCGGCGTTGGTGTGGTCGCGGAAGTCCTTGTTGGTGGAAAAGGGCGCCCGGAACTTGATGGCGTGGGCGGCGGCCATGTCGCCCTCGATGCTCTGCGAGGTGGACGCTCCGGTGAGAATTCCCACCTGGAAGGGGCGGCCGGCCTCGTGTTCGGCCCGTGCGCGCTTGGAGAGCTCGCGGAAAACGGCTTTGGCCACGCCGTTGGGGGTGAATCCGCTGAGTGCGATGTTGTCTTGATCGCTGATCATGGCCGCGCCTTCAGCGGCTGTTATTCTTGTGTAAGGCATGAATGCTTTCGTCTCTTATATAATCTTTCTGCAAAGGTAATGCATTTTATTCACAATCCATCAAGAATCGCTTATAATTTTGCATGGAACGGCTCGCTTGATGAATAATCCTGCATGAATATGCAATAACTAAGGTCTGCGCTTACTCCAGCAGGCGTCGGCTGAGGTATCTCACGGGATACCATACGGCCAGCCAGCTCACGAGAATGACGGTGAGGAAGATGAAAAGGACGTCGGTGTAGTGTACGCTGACGGGATAGGCGTCGACGATGAAGGAGCCGGCCGAATCGCCGAGGGCCACCAGGCCGAACCGTTGTTGCAGCCAGCAGAGCAGGAGTCCGAGGAGTATGCCCGCCACGGCGCCGATGACGGCGATGATGCGGCCTTCGAAAAGGAAGATGTGTGTGATTTGCTTGTCGCTTGCGCCGAGGTTTCGCAGTGTGGACACGTCGTTGCGCTTGTCGATGATGAGCATGGAGAGCGAGCCGATGATGTTGAAGCAGGCCACGACGAGGATGAAGGTGAGGAAGATGTAGGCCATGAACTTCTCGATTTGCATAATCTTGAAGGTGTCCTCTTGCTGTTCGAAACGGTCGAGCACGCGATACTTCGTCCCTCCGATTTCCTGCATCTTGGCTTTCACGGCGTCGAGGTCGCTGCCTTGCTTGAGGCGGATCTCGAGAGAGGAGAGGCGCCCTTGCTGGTCGAAGAGGTTGCGTGCGAAGCTGATGGAGGTGAGGATGTAGCTCTTGTCGTATTTGGCTTGCTTCACGGCGAAGACGACGCCGGGCGAGATGAGGGAGTCGACAACGAAGCCCGTCGTGGGGTTGGCTTGGTCGAGTTGGCCTTCCTTGCGTGGCGCGTAGATGGACAGGTAGCCGTCCCACCGCGCCCCCGTGCCGAGCTCGTTGGCCAGGCGGATGCCGAGAATGCCGTATTGCAGGTTGGCGGCGTGGAGCTCATAGGCTCCATCGCCATAAAGGATGTCGGTGATGTGCGACAGTTGGTCGAAGTTGTCGTCGACGCCCTTCACGGTCACCATGGCCTGCTTGTCGCGGAACACGGCCATGGCGTGGTCTTCCACGCACTCCGTGGCCACGTCCACTTCGGGCAGCTGGCGCATCTGTGTGAGCAGGGGGTCATCGGAAGGGGCGGTCTTCCCCTTGGCCGGAACAATCTCCAACTGGGGGTCGAAGTTGGTGAAGAGGCTGGCCACTAGGTCGTGGAAACCGTTGAAGACGCTCAGCACGATGACCAGGGCCATCGTGGCTACGGCCACGCCCACCACGCTGATGGCGCTGATGACGTTGATGGCGTGCGTGCTCTTCTTCGAGAACAGATAGCGTCGGGCAACAAACAGGGGGAAGTTCATTTCTTCAAAAGCTCGTCAATGTGCTCGATATAGTCGAGCGAATCGTCGATGAAGAACCGCACTTCGGGCACGATGCGCAGCTGCTTGCCCACGCGGGTGCCCAGTTCGTAGCGCAGCGTGCGCTCGTTCTTGCGGATGTTGGCAATGATTTCCTCGCTCCGCTCTGACGGGAAGATGCTCAGATAGGCGGTGCAGATGCTCAGGTCGGGGCTGATTCTGACACGTGTGACACTCACCAGCACGCCGTGGGTCTTCATGGTCTGTTGCTGGAAGATGGTGGCGAGTTCCTTTTGGAGAAGCCGTGAAATGCGGTTTTGTCTGGTTTCTTGCATTATTTCTTGATTCTTTTCTTGTTTTCCTTGCGTGTCGGGAGCTAATCGCCGAGGTCGATGTGGTTGACCAGGACATCCTCGTGAAGGAAGATGCGCGCGCTCTCCTTGAACTTGTCGGGGTTTTCGGTGGTGTAGTAGCTGCACCGTCCGCCACGTGTGACGGCCCGCTCGATATCCGAATGACGGCGCAGATAGTCTTGCAGGCTCTTGGCCACATAGTCGCCTTGCGCCACGATGCTCACCCCGGGGCGTACGTATTTCATGATTTTGGGCATCAGCAGCGGGTAGTGGGTGCAGCCCAGGATGATGGTGTCGATATCGGGATCCTTGCGCATGAGCTCGTCTATCCGCTTCTTGACGAAGTAGTCGGCTCCGGGGCTGTCGGCTTCGTTGTATTCCACCAGGGGCACCCAGAAGGGGCATGCCACTCCGCTCACTTTGATGTCGGGCCAGAACTTGGCGATTTCGAGGTCGTAGCTATGGCTTTTCACGGTGCCTTCGGTGGCGAAGATGCCCACGTGGTTGTTGCGTGTGAGATTGCCGATGACTTCCACCGTGGGCCTGATGACGCCCAGCACGCGCCTTGTGGGGTCGAGTTCGGGCAGGTCGCGCTGCTGGATGGAGCGCAGCGCCTTGGCCGATGCCGTGTTGCATCCCAGGATGACGAGGTGGCATCCCATGGCGAACATCTTGATGACGGCCTGGCGCGTGAACCGGTAGACCACGTCGAAGGAGCGAGGCCCGTAGGGGGCGCGGGCGTTGTCGCCCAGGTAGAGGTAGTCGTACTGCGGCAGCAACTGGCGTATGCCATGCAGGATGGTGAGTCCGCCATAGCCGGAGTCGAACACTCCGATGGGGCCGGGAGAGGAGGGGAGCGTCATCGGGTGAGCAGTTTGAGTTCGTCGGTAACGTCCTCTCCAAGGGCCTCGTTCACGTAGGGCACGGCATTGCCGTCGGTGTTGAGGATGAAGGCGAATCCCTTTTGCACGCCCAGTTTGGCCACGGCACTGGCTATCTTGGCATGCAACGGGCGCATGGCGTCGGCCTCGGCCTGTGCCAGCAACAGCTTCGACTGCTCCTTGAAGGCCACGTTCTTTGCCAGCAGGTCTCGCAATTCCTGCTGTCGCTTCTCCAGGATGGAGGGGGCATAGTCTTTCTGGCCGTCGAGGAATTCCTCGTACTTGGTGTTGAATTCGGCCTCGGCACGTTTTGCCTCGGCTTCATATTGCTGGCGGAGCTTTGCCACGTTGTGCTCGGCTATCGCATAGGCCGGTATGGCATGGAACACGGAGTCATAGCTGAAATAGCCAAACCGTGCCTCTTGGGCCATGGCCTGGAGCGACAATATCATTGCCGAAAGCAGGAAAAAGAGTTTCTTCATACTCATTGTCATGAAACAAAATCGGTGCACCGCCCGCCGCCGAGCGGCAGGGACGCACCCTGATTTGAATGGGGGGGGCGTCGTATCCACCCCCCGTTGGGGATTTACTTCAGCTTGGCCTGCACGTCGGCGGTGACGTCCTTGACGTTCTCGCCGGCATAGACGGCGGCACCCTCTTCGAAGATGTAGGTGTAGCCACCGGCCTTACCCACGGCGTCGATGGCCGTGCGCACCTTCTCCACGATGGGCTGCATGAGCTCGTTGCTCTTCTGTTGCAGTTCCTTCTGGCCGTCCTGATAGGCCTGCTGGATCTTCTGCTGAAGCGTCTGGAGCTCGTTCTCCTTCTGCTCCTTGGTCGTGGCGTTCATCGTCGACTGGGCCTTCTGGTATTCGTCGGCCTTGCGCGAGAACTCGTCCTGCATGGATTTGAGCTCGTTCTCCTTCGTCTTCTGCAGGGCCTCCAGTTCGCCGTTGGCCTTGCTCACCTCGGGCATGGACTGCATGATGGTTTGTGTGTTCACTTTTCCGAACTTCTGTGCGAAAAGTGCCGTTGGTGCCAGAAGCATCAACATCAATAATAATTTTTTCATGTTGGTATTGTTTATATGTTATAATCTATTGATTCCTCGGTTCATGAAAACTGCTTGCAAATATACGACTAATTATTCGAATAACCTAATTTCTGAAGTACTTCGTTGCTGATGTCTACTTTAGGCGATCCGAAGATGATGCCCGAGTTCGACGCCCGGTCGACCACGAGGCTGTATCCCCTGAGGTCGGAGATGTCCTTTACGGCATTGTAAATCTCGTCTTGGATGGGTGTCATGAGTGCCTCGCGCTTTTTGAAGAGCTCGCCCTCGGGTCCGAAGTACTTGCGCTTCAAGTCGCTGGCCTCCTTTTCCTTCTTCATAATCTCCTCCTGCTTGGCTTTCTTTTGCTCTTCGGAGAGGAAGACGACCTCGTTCTGATAGTTTTTGTACATCGTGGAAGCTTCCGTGTTGAGGGCTTCCACCTCGGCCTGCCACTTCTTGCTCACCTGGTTGAGCTGCTCGTTGGCCCGCTCGTAAGCCGGAATGTTCTTCAGGATGTATTCCATGTCGACGAGTGCGAACTTCTGCGCCTGCGCTCCCATGGGCATCATGGCCAGCCACAAGCCCATGAGCAGGAGCCTTGTCAGGCCCTTTGCTGTGTTCAGCTTCTTATGTTTCATATCTTTCAGTCCTTTCTTTTCTGTTGTTTCAACATTGTGTTTCGTCCGCGATCCGGTTAGAATTCCTGTCCAAGGATGAAGTGGAACTGTCCGCCACCCTTCTGGTAAGAGCCTCCGTTCCACACTTTGTCGAAGCCGTAGGCCCAGTCGATACCCATGAGTCCGACCATCGGAAGGAAGATGCGGACACCGAATCCGGCCGACCGCTTCATGTCGAACGGGTTGAAGTTCTTGGTGTCATACCATGCGTTTCCGCCCTCCACGAAGGTGAGTCCGTAGATAGTGGTGTTGCCCAGCAGGAAGGGATAGCGCAACTCGAGCGTAAACCGGTCATAGGCATAGGCGTTGTATCCCGTGGTGGGGCTGTATGATACCGATCCGTTCTCGTATCCGCGCAGTCCGATGGTTTCCTCGGCATAGCCCGATGAGTATCCGCTCATGCCGTCTCCACCCACATAGTAGGTTTCGAAGGGCGACTTGTTGTATTTGTTGTATGAGCCCAGCAAGCCCAGTTCCACGCGTGTCATGAGCACGAAGCATTTCGCCCCGTTGGTGAGAGCGGTGTAAGTGCGCGACTTGAACTTCCACTTGTGGTATTCCACCCACCGGTACTTCTCCTGTTGCTCGTCGTTGTAGGTCGGGCTGAGGCGGTCGGTGGCCAGGTTCTTGTAGTCCTTGTTGTTGAACTTGCTCCATGGCGGTGTGAGCGTGACGCTGGCTTCGAACTCCGAACCGCTTCTCGGGAAGAGCTGGTTGTCGGTAGATGTGCGGTTCAGCGATACGCTCAGGTTCAAGTTGTTGGCCGTACCGTTGGTCATCAGGAAGTAGCTCCAGTTCTTCAGGATATACCTTTGATAGGATAGCGACATGGAGAGCTGGAAGTAGTCGTCGGGCCAGCGCAGCCTCTTGCCCCATCCTACGCTCAAGCCAAGCAGCTTCACATACTTGTCCGGATCATAATAGTTCTCGTAGTTGTTGTATCCGTAATAGTTGCTGTATCCGTAGAGATAGTTGGAGTAGGCGTTCATGTATCCGCTTCTGTAGTAGTTGGACGACACGTCCGTCTGCTTGCTGAAGTATGCTCCGATGCTGAACTGGTTGGGGCGCTTTCCTCCGAGCCAGTTCGTGGAGTAGCTGGCGTTGTAGCTCTGGTAGTAGCGTCCGTTGGTTTGTGCTCCGATGCTCAGCACCTCGCCGTCGCCGATAGGCATGAGTCCGCGTCTCTCCTTGTTTTTCCGGAACAGGTTGCGCATGGAGAAGTTGTTCAGTTTCAGTCCCACGCGTCCGATTACGCCCGTCTGTCCCCATCCTAGCGAGAATTCCACCTGGTCGTTTCCCTTTTGTGTCAGGTTCCAGTTCACGTCCACGGTACCGTCCAGCTGGTTCGGCTTGATGTCCGGTGTCACCTTTTCGGGGTCGAAGTGTCCCATGGAAGCCAGTTCTCGTGCCGACCTCATGACGGCGTCTTTCGAGAACAAGTCTCCCGGCTTGGTGCGCAGCTCCCGTCGGATGACGTTCTCGTAGAGCCTGTCGTTACCATTGATTCTGACGTGGTTGATGTGGGCCTGCTCGCCCTCCCGGATACGCATTTCCAAGTCGATGCTGTCGCCGACGATGTTCACCTCGGTGGGTTCGAGCATATAGAAGAGGTATCCATTGTTCCAGTAGAGGTTGCCCACGGAGTTGTCGTCCTCGGAGAGGCGCTTGTTCATCAGCTTCTGATTGTACACGTCGCCCTTCTTCATGCCAAGTTCGTGGCTCAGCAAGTCCGTGTTGTACACGGTGTTGCCCACCCACGAGATGTTTCTGATGTAGTACTTCTTGCCCTCGTCCACCTTCACGTACACGTTCACGTGCTTGTCATCGTTGTTCCACACGCTGTCGGCCAGGATGGTGGCGTCGCGGAATCCGTACTCGTTATACATCGAGATGAGGTTTTCCTTGTCTTCCTTCCATCGTTCCGGTGTGAACTTTTTCGGCTTGAAGAAGGAGTAGAACTTGCCCGCCTCCGTAGTCTTGGCGAAGGCGCCTTTCTTGAAGAGCGACCCCTTCAGCTTGTGGTCGGAGAGCATCTTGTTGCCTTCGATGATGATGTGTCTGACCTTCATCTTCTGCTTCTTGTCGACCACGATGTCCAGAATCACCTGGTTCTTCCCCGTCACGTCGTCGCGTTGCGTGATTTGGATGTCGGCGTTCTTGTATCCTTTGTCGTCGAAGTATTTCTTTGCCAGGATTTTGGCACGGTCGATCATGTTCGGCGTAATCTGGCTTCCCTTGAGCAGTCCGAGCTTTTGCTCCATGTCCTCGCGTTCCGACTTCTTCAGTCCGATGTAGTTGATCACCGACACGCGGGGCCTGACGGCGAGGTAGATGTGTAGGTAAATCTTGTCGCCCACGATGGAGTCGGCGGCGATAGACACCGTCGAGAACAGTCCGTGCTTCCAGTATCGCTTCACGGCGTCGGTCACCTCGGTGCCCGGCACGCTGATGTGTTGTCCCACCGACAGTCCCGAGATGCCGGCGAGCACGTAGTCCTCGTAGCCTTGCACGCCCGAGACGTTGATACCCCCGATGGTGACTTCGCGTGGCGTTCCCGTATAGGCAATCGTGGGATTGACGATTTTATCTTGTGCCTGGATGCCGATGGCCATGGCGAGAGCCACGAAAAGCGTCGACACCTTTTTCATATTATGCATTCTTTGTGAATCGTATTTCTTCATGAGATAACATTTCGAGTCAGGCTTCAAGCCCTGTTTTCCACTTGCGCCTCGGTTTTTCCGAACCGTCGTTGCCTTTGCTGGAAGTTTGCGATGGCCTTGCGCAGGTCTTCCTCGCCGAAGTCAGGCCAGTACGTGTCGCAGAAGTAGAGTTCGGCGTAGGCTATCTGCCAGAGCAGGTAGTTGCTCACCCTGACCTCTCCCCCGGTCCGGATCAGCAGGTCCGGGTCGGGCATGAAGGCCGTTTGCAGCCTTCCGTCGATGGTTTGCTCGTTGATGTCGTCCGTGGCGAGGCGTCCGGCGGCCACGTCCTCGGCGATGCTTTTCACGGCCTGCGTGATTTCCCATTTCGACGAATAGCTCAGCGCCACCACCATGGTCATGGCCGAATTATGCGCGGTGTGGTCCATCGTCTCTTGCAGTTTCAGCCGCACTTCTTCCGGCAGCCGGCCCATGTCACCGATGACGCGGAACCTGACATTGTTCTTCATGAATATCTCGTCCTCCAGCGACGAAAGCACCAGCCCCATCAAGGCGTGCACCTCTTGTGCCGGCCTGTTCCAGTTTTCGGTGGAGAAAGTGTAGAGCGTGAGGTATTTCACGCCCAGCCTCACGCATTCCGATGTGATGCGCCTCACGGTGTCCACGCCGGCCTGGTGGCCATAGCTGCGCGGCTTGCCCCGTTCGGCGGCCCATCGCCCGTTGCCGTCCATGATGATGGCAATGTGTTGCGGAATGCGATTCATGTCGAGTTCAGCCATATTTGGTTTATTCTTTGTTACAAGTTTTACATTTAGCACTGAAGCTGTAGGTGAGCGAGACGCTGAGTGTGGAGTAGCAGTCGGTGTTCTTGAAGAGCCCCGAGCTTGGAATACCGTAGGGGTCGTCGGCTCCGTCGAGCGCGTCGCTCAGCGAGAAGTGCATTCCCCACTGCACTCCCAGGTTCACCCGTTCGCCCAGCTTGTATTTCACGCCGATGCCCACGGGCACGTTGGCCGTCATGGCACTCGTGCTCTGTCCCTCCAGGTCGTTGTCGCATTTGGCCCATGTGGCGCCCAGTCCGATGAAGACGTAGGGCGTAAACCGTTTCGACCCCCGGTAGTCACGCCCCGTGCCATACGGCCAGAAGTTGTATTCCCACACCAGGCTCACGTCCACCAGCGGGTTGCTGAAGCTGTATTGGCTGCGCTGGATTTGCGTTCCCGTCAGGTCGGGATACCACGTCTCGGCGTTGTCGGTCGAGCCCTTGATCTTGCCGTAGAGTGCCGAGAGGCGCATCCCCATGTGCGGATTGAAGATATACCTCCCCACCAAGGCCCCCATGGGCTGCATCTCGCCGAAGATGCTTCCATTGTAGTCGCCCTCATAGTTCACGACACCCACTCCCGCACCGATTTCCATGCGGTATTCGGGGTCGTCCTGGGCGTGGAGTCCCATCAGGGGCAAGAGTCCCACCAGCAGAGAGAAAGCCTTCTTGCGCATCATGGCCTCGTTGTCAGTTGTTTTTCCACGCCACGTCGTTATGGCGCCCGAACCAGATCTGGTTGCCTTCGGGAGCGTTGGAGACCAGCCAGATGTATCCGCCGGCCGACGCCGTCATGGCGAACGCCGTGCCCCGCACGGCCGCTTCGGGCACGCTGATGGTGGTGTCGGCAGGCCAGGTGATGCCCCCGTCGGCCGAACTGTAGAATTTCGTTCCGTCGAAGGCCAACACCTTATTATTATAAGGGGCCGTCATGATTGCGTCGGCATAGGGCAGTTTGAACTTGTTGCCCTTGCCATAGTCCAGCAGCATCCAGCCTTGCGGTTCGGCGTATGGCGATGCGTCTTCCAGCTTCGACCACACCAGGACCTCCGTGTCGTTCACGGCGGCGTTGTGTCCCACGAGTGTGAGCCGCTCCATCAGCGCGTCCGTTTTCACGGGCGATGCCGTGAGGCTCACGTTGCCTTGCGGCAGGCAGGCCTCGTCGCCCACGACGGGTTCGGGCGCCCAGGTGGCACCCCCGTCGGCCGAGGCCACGAGCTTGTGGCTGTCGGTCAGTGCGAAGATGTGCAGGTTGCTGGCCCCGACCAGTTGCGCGATTCCCGTGGCCGGTGCCACGGCCGTCCATTCCCGCGCGTCAGACGAGCGGAACAGCGAGTCGCCGCTCAGCGTGTAGAGGTGCGAGCCATGGGCCACCACGTTGCGCCAGGCCTCGCCGTCGAGCTGTTGCGGAGCCGCGTCGGCCGTCCACGCCGAAGGCGTCGCAGACGAGGCGCTGTAGCTCACCGTGCGCCCGCCCACGTTTCCGAACACGAAGACGCGTTCGCCGAGCGCCACCGCCTTCATGCCCGACATGGCTGCCAGCGTTCCCGCGTTGAAGCCCGTCTGGTGCCAGGCGAAGGTGTTGCTCTGCTCCTTGTGGATGTTCACTTTGATGGTATAAGCCCGGTAGTGCGTGTCGGCGGTGTAGGCATAGACCCGTATCTCGCGCGGCACCGAGAAATCGATAGAGTCAGTCGACGAATAATAGGAGAGCGAGTCGCTGTCGATGGCCTTCAGCAGAATCATTCCGTTGTTCTTGGCGCTGATGTTGCACACGATTTTTGTGGCATCGAGGCCCCTGGGCAGCGAGTCGGGATTATAGATCACGCGATTCTCCTGGTCGATATAGAATCTCCGGCTGCTGCAGTCGAGCGTTGTCTGGTAGGTACTGTCGCTGCCATCCGACGCCGTGGTGTGCGCAATATATTTTTGCGTGCCCAGCGAAAAGGCCGTGATTGCCGTGTCGTCGTAGCTTGTAACCTCGTCATCGTCGCTTTTCAAGCACGACGACAAAGTAAGCATCAGACCGATCAGCAGGGTGAAAGCAATAGACTTTCTTTTCATTACTCTTCTGAAATTTTTGTTTTTGGTTGCAAATTTACACAGATTTCTTTAAAAATAACTCGTTTCGCGGTGTTTATTATGCGAAATATCCGTTAAAAACGTGAATTTTAAGTTTGTTTATGTTTTCACGGGTTCTTAGCCTTTTCGTCTCCCTCGCCCCCCTGGCTTGCAGGAAGGATTGTCGTGGGGTGGGGCGCTTGTCCTTGCCGTGGCCCCGTGAGCGTTCGGTCCGGACAGGCTTGGATGCGGTTCTGGTCCGTCGGCTCGCATGTATGTCATGGCGGCATTCCGAGTACGGGAATCGTGGAGCCGGCTCCGCTTGCTTGTTGTTATTTTTCATACACTTCCAGTTCCCGGAGTCTGAATAATCACGCTGTGCAACGGCTTGGTTGTCAAGGCGTTGCAATATGGGCTTTGAGAGAGTGTAAGAAGGCCCGAATGAGCCCCTCACTTGGCCCAAGTGAGACCCTCATTGGGCCCAAGTGAGAGTCTCTCAAGGCCCAAGTTGGAATCCCGCTTTTCGTGTGTCCTGTTTTTTCCAATACTTTGCTGTCTTGGTTCTTTTCGGCGTGCATATTTCGAAAATGGCGAGCGCTGTGTCTTTCCCTCAACATTGTTGATATAATTAAATAAATATAGTTGTGCTTAGATGTGTGTTATGTTAAAATTCTTAATGGTAAATTATTTCTAGTTACCAGTTGGCTTGTGGGTTATTCCAGGCTTATGTTTAAAGTGCTTTGAATCACGTATCGGTCTTTTTGAAGATTGGCGAATATGGTTTAAGCTGTGTTTTTTGTGGTGTAATAAAGTAGAATTAGTGCCTGTTTTGAACATGTGTCTAGATTTTAAATACAATTTTACCCGTTATTTTTTTTGCTTTACTTTAAATTTGCAGTACTAACTAAAGGATATGCTATGTATAAAACAATTTTTAATTCGTCATAGATGAGGTGTTGTAATAAAAAGCGCTTGTCAGCGTGTGGTTGTTGTATGAAACATGCCTGCGCGCAAGCGTCTTCTTCTCATTCTATGAATGTCGCTGCAAGTTTCTTTTGTGAGTCGTCCAAGTCTCACAAATCCTTGATAATCTAAGATAATCAAAACAAATTATTTTGATGGAGACTGGGCATGCCAAAAAGTAAAGTTGCCCCTATTTAAACCTAATAATTTATAAACTAAAGACTGTATGAGAAATCTAATGATGGTGAAAGTCCTGTTGGTCATGGTCTTTTCATTGTTGGCTGTTGATGCAGGCGCCGCCTCCGATGGATGGGCGTAAAGCCCGTCTTGGACGACAACAGTTGATGAACAAGGAGATTCCGTCTTTTCTTGGGATGCATCAGGAGGGATTATGGAATCTTATTATTCCGGTGGAGATGTTGGAACGTTCAACACCTTTGAAGTCGACTTGAAGTATGCTACTCCTCCTTATAATGATAGTGGCATCAGCCTTGTGGCATGTCACAACCAAGGAGACTATGCCATGAACTTGGTGCCCGGCAATCCAATCAAGCCCCACATGAGACTTTTTGAGAATCAATTTAGCATTCTGTTGGACAATCGTGACTTTGGTGACCAGTATGGTGATGTCGGTCCGGATGGCTGGATAAAGATGAAACTTATAGTCGACAAGCAAGTCTTTGCGGCTTATGTCAACGGCAAGCTGGTGTATAAGAAGTTGCTGGATAATGCGGATCTTACTTGGACCAAGGTGGGATTCTTCGTCTATAATTGTGGAGGTAGTGCGCGGAATGTCAAGTTCTCACATCAAGATGTGGCGTCCGTTATCTCAGAGGACAACCCCAATGGTCAAGGCCACTGGAACGTAGACCCCAAGTGGACGACTTCTACAGAGGATGGAAGCACGAAATATTCCTGGAGTGCAGCGGGTGACGGCCAGTCTGTTTATATCTCTGATAGCATAATGCTATACAATACCATGGAGTGCGACTTCAAGTACGAGGCTCCGCCTCAGGCAAATAGTGGCGTCTCGCTCCAGGTGTACCACAACCATGGTGACTATGCTATGAATATCATGCCGGGCAATCCCGTAGACCCCAAAGTAAGAATATTCACCGACAACCTCAGCAATATGATGGCAATAAGGGGTGTCGCAGATGATTATGGTGACACTCGTGCGGGTGTGTGGATGAAGATGAAATTGGTGGTGGACAAGCAGGCTGTTGCCGCTTATCTAAACGATAAAATGGTTTATTTTAAGCTACTTGATTACGATGATTTGAAATGGAGCAGTGTGAGAATATTCACATTCCTTTGTGGAGGCGAAATCAAGAATATCAAGTTCAGCCATTCTGATGTCAACATCTCTGATTTCAATTATGTTGATTTTGAATTTAACTCCATAGAGAGCGTGTTGTCGATGAAGTGCGACAATGGGGTGCTAAGTCAGTCTGACGGTGCTCTGGAGGCCACGATCAATGCCGGCGGTATGTGTATAACTTCTCCGCTGATCGACGAGATTCCTGGCTCGCGCTATTCGATGAAGTTGCCTCTGCGCAATACGATGCTTGTGCGTATGTCCAATGAAAGTACGGCAGACTCGGTGCAAGTGGCTTTCCGCACATCCGACGGAGGTGACACGTGGTATAGCCAAAAATTCGCCATGAAGCAAGAAAGCGGCTATAATCCCTATTACTTCAATCTTTCGGCATCGGGCGCGACGGGTTATCTAAGGCAGTGGAAGATGACATTTGACAATGCTTCCGAAGGGAAGATAAAGATTGATGCCATAACGTTCGAGCGTGAGGATCCCATATATCAGTTTGCAGGACGAATTGATACTTGCTGGGCTGATAAGGACAATGAAATGGTCACCGTCAAGGGTTCTGTCGATAGCAAGTATGAAGGCGAGCTTGTGACCTTGTGGCAAACCGACTTGCGTAACTGGCAAGAGAGTCTGAACGACAAGGATATCGTGCGGCTGACCACGGCAAAGGTTAGCCAAGGGAAGTTTATGGCGACATTCCCACTCTATATAGCAGGGAAAAAGCAGACACAGCTCTCCAATTTGTTCCTTGCTTCTGTTGACGGAGTGAAAGTGTCGAAGGCTTTTGCCATTGCTAATTATCAGGATTTCAGCGATTCCGTGCGTTCTTTCACGGTCTCGGGCAACACGGTCAGCGTGTTGGATTATGGAGCAAAGGGAGACAGTTATTCCGATGACACGGAGGCCTTCCAAAAAGCCATTGATGCTGTCAAGGCGGCTGGAGGCGGACGGGTGATTGTTCCTGGCGACAGCGGCCTGTATGGGCGTCGGTATGTTATAACCCATATAGAGTTGTGCAGCAATTTGGAACTGGTCATCGAGAATGGTGCCGTGCTGTGGCAGTCGCAGCGTGAGGACGAACTCAACAAGACCGTACCAGTCAACATGCGTGGTTTTGACAAGGTGTCCTATGGGCATAATGTCAATATCGATGGCCTCGTGTGGTGCCATGCGTTTACCACCGTCAACAAGCCCATGATCCTGGCAGCTAATTGTGAGAACCTCCGCATCACCGGTGGCGGAACCATTCGGATGAACGACTTGGGCGGTGAGGAAGGAAACCCGGTGGTGTTTGTAGGCGACCCGTCGCTTGCCGTCGGCCAAAACAACCGTGTCCAGCAGATGCCCCTATGTATCTATAATAGTAAGCACGTTGATGTTACCGATGTTACCATCATGCGCAGCAATGGCTGGCAGTGTGTTGTTTATTATTGTGATGATGTCTATTTGGGCAATGTCTTGGAAAAGGAAGCCGTTAATGTGACGGCTGATGGCTTTGGAATAGGAAGCAGTAAGAATGTGATCATCGACCGTTGTATGAATTACACAAGCGACGATGCCGTGCATCTCCTTTCCGAATATAATGACGGCCGGTCGCAATTCTTCAAGCCGTCATTCCCAGGACGAGACAATGCCGAGGAAAACATAGAGATACGCCATAGCTTTATTTATGGTGGCTTTGGTGTGTGCTTTATTCCTTGGGGAACAGAAGCCGAAAACGCCTATTATCAGGAAATTCGGGGCGTGAAGGTTTACGATTGTTCTCTTGGTGGACATAAATCTTCTGGTTCTTGGCCCGACGATCCGTTCTATGGATGGAGCAAGCTCGACAGCTACACCCAAACGGAGGATAACAACTACGTGGCAATGAAGGATATTCGCTTCTTTGATAACACTTATCTGGCCGGATTTGACTGGTCAATAAACAATGTCCGTCCATGGGCTACCAACATGATTGTCAGCGACAATGTTGAAGGAACGACAAAGTCGGCGTCGAAGTTCTTGAATGGTGATTTCGACAAACAGGCTCACAATGGCAAAGGCTTCCATGATGAGACTTCTTATACCACGGGCCTCTGCTACTGGACTTCGGAATATTCCGAGGGCGGTTCCACGGGCGTTGTAAAAGTGGGACAGAAGCAGGCCAAGTTTGTTGATACAGGCGAAACGTTTACTCAGGATAATTATGCCGGATTTGTAGCCGGAAACGGCAGCCTCTACGAAGGTCTGTATCTTGAGGACGGTACTTATGTTTTGTCACTCAGTGTGAAACTCCAAGGAGGGAAAGCTTATCTATATGCTCGCGACCTCGTGAGTGGTAAGGAGTTGCTAAGGCAGGAAGTGTCTGGCGACAGCGGATTCGTTAGCCAGACAGCTCGCTTAGACCTTGATAATAGTGCCACGGTAGCTTTGGGCATACTCCATGAGGGAGTGGCGACTGATACGGTCTTTATTGATGATGCCACAATTGCTGCGGTCGAAGACCCTACAAAGTATAACGTAGGTGGCATTCCTGTAACCTATGATTTCTCTAAAGACGAGGGCGAATACGTGGTTTACTCGGCCTCCCCAACGGGTGTGGTAGAGACAGGCGGCCAACTCACGGCAGATAAATCGGCTGAACATAAAATTATGTTTGAGAGTCAAAAACCTCTTGAAGAGTTTATGGTAAGCTGTGATATAAAGGTAAGCGGCACACCAGTTAATGCGGGACTGTATGTCCTTGCAAGTGATGCCAAAAAATCTTCCGACATGATTTCCGCAATCAATATTCAACTTGAAGGCGGAAATGGAAGCGTGACGCCGAAGATCTTTAAGTTTGATTCCACAACAGGTTATCAAGGCTCAGTAGCTTCGGGCGCTCAGTATGTGGCAAAAACGGATTTCGTCACGCTGAAAGTGGTGCGCAAGGGCGCAAAGTTGTATGTGTTTCTCGATGACGCCAAGGAACCATGCATAAAATATGATGTTGCCGAGGCGCTCTCGGGTGATGTGGGCCTGCGCTCGCAGTATGCCTCGTCAGCATTTGACAACTTCACAATCCAGTCGCCACAATATTCAAAGAAGGTTCCCACTGGTATCAGTAATATCAAAGCAGACAATGATGCCACATCCGTTGTTATCTACGATTTGTCGGGCCGGCGATTGCCATCCCTTCAGCGAGGTGTTAATATTGTAAACGGTCAGAAAGTGCTCTGCCAGTGAAGAAAGAAGTATAGGACTCCATCTAGCATGAACTTCATGATGGAATCGTGATTATGGTCCGTTCGCATATCAAATGATGCGAACGGACTTTTCCTCATTTAATCAAATATCTACTTGCTTTTTTTATAATAAATACAACTTGATATTCTCCTTTATATGAATATGGCCGATACATTAAATATAGGCTCTCGATATTTGGAATGACTTGTGTCTTAATGTATTACGAGTGAATAAGGTCGGTGTCGCGCCAATTTGCGGGCGAGTCAATTTTGCTGATCTCTTGTACATGTGTTCACAAATTGCGTGATGACATTTCCCAGCACGCTTCTGGCAAGCAGTACAATCCTTACAGAGCAAGGGAAGAGGGTGGGGTGGCGCCGCCAAAGAATGGGAAAGAAACCACAATCATTGTCAACTACAAATAGCAAACGAATAGAAACAACTTGGGTTTTTAACTTCTTTAACCTAAAAAGAATTGATAGAAAGGTTTTTTGCAATTTGAAAATTTGCCAGTTTCCAGTTTATTCATTAACTTTGCTGCGGTTTTCAGGAAGGAGGAAAAGCCTTGCGAGTGAAAGCCGGTAAAAAGAAACATTCAACAACATTAATAATACATTTGGTAAAATGGCAAGATTTGACAAATCAGTTTTAGCAAGCTACGGCATCCAGACTGGAACTGCCGAGGTGCTCTACAACCCCTCTTACGAGGTGCTGTTCAACGAGGAGACAAAGCCTGAACTCACCGGCTTCGACAAGGCTCAGGAGACTGAGCTCGGCGCCGTGAACGTGATGACCGGTATCTACACGGGCCGTTCGCCCAAGGACAAGTTCATCGTCGACGATGAGAACTCGCACGACACCGTGTGGTGGGACTCTGAGGAGTATCACAACGACAACCATCGTGCCAGCAAGGAAACCTGGAACGTTTTGAAGAAACTCGCTCAAGAGGAGCTGTCGAACAAGAAACTGTATGTCGTCGACGGATTCTGCGGTACCCACCGCGACACCCGCATGAAGGTCCGCTTCATCGTGGAGGTGGCTTGGCAGGCTCACTTCGTGACCAACATGTTTATCCGTCCGAAGACTGAGGCTGACTTCGAGCAGGAGCCCGACTTCATCGTCTATAATGCCTCTAAGGCCAAAGTGGAGAACTGGAAGGAACTGGGCCTGCACTCTGAGACGGCTGTCGTGTTCAACGTGACCTCGAAGGAGCAGGTGATTCTGAACACCTGGTATGGTGGCGAGATGAAGAAGGGTATGTTCTCGATGCAGAACTACTTCCTCCCCCTGCGCGGCATCGCTTCGATGCACTGCTCGGCCAACACCGATATGAACGGCGAGAACACCGCTATCTTCTTCGGTCTCTCGGGCACGGGTAAGACCACGCTGTCGACTGACCCGAAGCGTAAGCTCATCGGCGACGACGAGCACGGATGGGACGACAAGGGCGTGTTCAACCTCGAGGGTGGCTGCTATGCCAAGGTGATCAACCTCGACAAGGAGGCCGAGCCCGACATCTACGGCGCCATCA
>CAYQUN010000048.1:0-16764 GCA_964420715.1 uncultured Prevotella sp.
GGCGGCCTGGCCGGAGAGAGAATAGGCCTTCCCGTGGCGTGCACCCTCGCACGTGATGAGTGGCTCTTGCATACTTTCTTTTGCCATAGGCAATAAGTAGCCTCATTTCTACGTTATCATAGATGGGTGCCGTTTCCTAAGATTCTTGTACCTTGATATATAATAATTATGGTGGATTGTATTCATCTTAGTGCATCAAATATATGCAATGGACTGACCGCATACGTCAAGTGAAAATCCTGTTGGTCTTGGCTGCCATTATCATAGCAATGACCTCGTTGATCGTCTCACATCTACTGGTCCGTGACCTTGCGGATGAGGAGCGTAGACGGATGGAGGTTTGGGCCGAAGCCATGCGCTCGCTCAGCATGGCCGATGAGAACACGGACTTGAATTTGGTGTTGAAAGTAATCAATGAGAATAATACGATTCCTGTGATTGTGATGGACGCCAAGGGAAAGGCGCAGACTTTTAGAAACTTGAAGTTGATGGGAGCGGCTAACTATGCGGACAGTCTTCAGCAGGCGGAACGCATCGGACACCAACTGCAGGCCGGAGGGCGAAGTTTCAAAATCTACTTGGACAATGATAATCATGATTTCATACTCGTGTGTTATGATGACTCGGTCATGATAAAGCGGCTTTCCGTTTACCCTATTGTGCAACTTGGCGTCGTGTTGTTGTTTGTTGTCGTTGCCATTTTCGCATTGCTCACTTCCAAGCGCGCCGAGCAAAACAAAGTCTGGGTAGGACTTTCCAAGGAAACGGCCCACCAACTGGGCACACCCATTTCGAGCCTTATGGCATGGATAGAGATTCTGAAAGAGAACTATCCTGATGACGACTTGATTCCTGAAATGAACAAGGACGTGCAGAGGTTGCAGCTGATAGCCGACCGCTTCTCTAAGATTGGTTCTTTGCCCGAGCTGGTTCCGTCGAGTCTGAATAGTGTTATTGACCATGTGGTGGACTATATGGACCGCCGCACCTCGCGCCGGGTAAAGATAATCAGGCAACTGCCTGACCATGAAGTGATTGTTAGAATGAATGCAAGCCTCTTTGAATGGGTAATTGAAAATCTCTGCAAGAATGCGGTCGACGCCATGGGCGGAGCCGACGGGACGATTGTCCTTCATGTTGAGGATACGGAAAGGAAGGTCTTCGTGGATTTGTCGGATACCGGCAAGGGTATCAAAAAGAAGAATGTCAATAATGTTTTCCGCCCGGGATTCACCACGAAGAAACGGGGCTGGGGATTGGGACTAAGCTTGGCCAAGCGAATCGTAGAGGAATACCATAAAGGGAGAATTTATGTCAAGTCTACCGAAGTTGGTAAGGGTACGACTTTCCGTATCGAATTGAATAAGAATTGATAGACAACTTTTCTCTAAAAAGTTAGCTTATATCAGAAATAATTCGTAACTTTGCATCCCGAAATGTGTAGTCTGAATTTATTCAAAATAGACCTGAAGGCGCTGGAAGAGGGACTGTCCGATTTCCACTTCAGCCTCGATGATGAATATTTCAAGGCAATTGAAGCCTCGAATGTCCAGGGAGGAAATGTGTGTGTTGACCTGTCGGTACGCAGAAACGACAAGGTATTTACACTGAACTTCCATACTCGGGGAATCGTACGCATTCCTTGCGACCGTTGTCTCGATGAGATGGAACAACCCATTGAAACCAATGACAGCGTAGTGGCAAAATTGGGAGAAGAAAACTCAGAAAACGATGAAGACGTGGTGACTGTGGCCGAGGACGAAGGAATACTCGATGTCGCCTGGCTCATCTATGAATTCATAGCCCTTGGCATTCCTGTCAAGCATGTGCACGCACCTGGAAAATGCAACCCTGCCATGATCAGAATGCTGGAAGAGTATTCGGCCGCCCGAAGCGGTGAGGAAAGCAAGGATACTGTGGATCCACGCTGGGAAGTTCTCAAAAACTTAAAACTGTAAGAATTAAAATTTAATTTCAAAGCAAAATGGCACATCCAAAAAGAAGACAGAGCAAAGCTCGCAGACTGAAGAGAAGAACTCATGACAAGGCCGTTGTTCCCACGCTGGCCGTCTGCCCCAACTGCGGAGCATACTACGTTTATCACACTGTATGTCCCACTTGCGGATATTACCGCGGAAAGGTTGCAATCGAAAAGGAAGCTGCTGAATAATGGGCAAGTTGAACGCGAAGATCACTGGTGTCGGAGGTTATGTGCCTGATTACGTCCTCAATAATGAGGAGTTGTCGCGCATGGTCGACACCAATGATGAGTGGATTACAACCCGCGTTGGCATCAAGGAACGTCGCATCCTCACAGAGGAAGGACTTGGCACAAGCTACATGGCGCGCAAGGCCGCGAAGCAGCTGCTCCAGAAGACTGGTGCCGATCCTGACTCCATTGATGCGGTCATAGTGGCTACCACCACTCCCGACTACAAGTTCCCCTCGACGGCTTCTATCGTTTTGGGCAAGCTTGGGATGCAGAATGCGTTTGCGTTCGATTTCTCAGCCGCCTGCTGTGGCTTTCTTTACAGCCTTGATGTTGCTGCGTCAATGATTCAGAGCGGCCGGTACAAGAAGATTATCGTCATCGGAGCCGACAAGATGTCATCGATGGTTGATTATACAGACCGTGCCACGTGCGTGCTTTTCGGCGATGGCGCCGGTGCTGTTCTTGTTGAAGCAACAGAAGAGGAGGGTGTTGGCTATCAGAACTCATTTCTTCGCACAGATGGTATAGGTCTTCCCTTCCTTCACTTGAAGGCGGGGGGAAGCGTCTGTCCGCCTTCGCACTTCACCATTGACCACCACCTGCATTATATTTATCAGGAGGGGCGCATGGTGTTCCGCTACGCGGTGACCGACATGAGCGATGACGTGCAGAAGATTATCGCCGATAACCACCTCTCGCCCGATGACGTGAACTTTGTCATTCCTCACCAGGCCAACCTTCGCATAGAGGAGGCCGTGGCCAAGAGGGCCGGCATAGATCCCGAAAAGGTGCTTATCAACATTGACCACTATGGCAATACGAGTGCGGCAACCATTCCTTTGGCCATGTGGGATTTTGAGGATCGCTTCAAGAAGGGTGACAACATCATCCTTACCGCTTTCGGTGCAGGCTTCGTGCATGGCGCCTCTTATCTGAAGTGGGCTTATGATGGTGCGACAGCAGCAGCGAAAAACTGAAATAGAGAAATAGAAAGAGTTCATATCCAAGAAAAACGCATCTTTCCGAGTCCTTACGACGAGAGATGCGTTTGCTTGTTTTTGAAGGGAAATGACGATGACAACAGTGCATAAAGCAGGTTTCGTTAACATTGTCGGCAATCCTAATGTCGGCAAGAGTACGCTGATGAACCAACTTGTTGGCGAGAAGATCAGCATAGCCACGTTCAAGGCACAGACCACCCGCCACCGGATTATGGGCATTGTGAACGACGAGGAGAGCCAGATCGTCTTCAGCGATACGCCGGGTGTGCTGAAGCCCAATTACAAGATGCAGGAGTATATGCTTCAGTTTTCGGAGTCGGCATTAGCCGATGCCGACATCCTGCTCTATGTGACCGATGTGGTGGAAAGTCCTGAGAAGAACAAGGACTTTTTGGAGAAGGTGGCCCAGATGTCCATTCCCGTGATTCTCCTCATTAACAAAATTGATGAAATTCCTCAAAAGTCTGTGGCAGGAAAGAAAGGCAAGAGTCCAACAGAGTTGATAGGAGACTTGGTGGAAGTGTGGCACAAGCTATTGCCTAATGCCGAGATTCTGCCCATATCGGCGAAGAACAAGTTTGGTACCGATGTGCTGATGAAGCGCATCCGTGAGCTTCTGCCCGAATCGCCGGCCTACTTCGACAAAGACCAGCTCACTGACAAGCCGGCAAAGTTTTTCGTTAGCGAAATCATCCGTGAGAAGATACTCCGTTATTATGACAAGGAGATTCCATACAGTTCCGAGGTGGTGGTGGAGCGCTTCAAGGAAGACGACAATCGCATCCATATCAATGCCGTTATCTACGTGGAGCGCGACTCACAAAAGGGCATCATCATTGGCCATCAGGGGCTTGCTTTGAAGAAGGTCTCCACAGAGGCGAGGAAGAGCCTGGAGCATTTTTTCGGGAAGAAAATCTTTCTTGAAATCTTTGTCAAGGTAGACAAGGACTGGCGGAATTCCGAACGCGAACTGACGCATTTTGGATATAATCCAGAATAAACTTTTATTATTTGATACGAAAATCCCCTGACTGCAATGCAGGGCGCACTCTCTTGCAGACACGCGCGGGGGCGGGGCATCGCCGCCAGACGTGTCTTCCAAGAGGGCCGAAGAATGTATAACTTCAGAAATTAAACAAACAAAGCATGGCAAATCTAGTAGCTATTGTCGGCCGTCCCAATGTGGGCAAGTCGACACTTTTCAATCGTTTGACACAATCCCGCCGGGCCATCGTGAGCGATACGGCCGGCACCACGCGCGACCGTCAGTATGGAAAATGTACATGGAACGGTCGAGAATTCTCTGTTGTTGATACCGGAGGATGGGTGGTGAAGTCGGACGACATCTTTGAGGATGCCATCCGCAAGCAAGTGATTGTGGCCACCGAGGAAGCTGACCTTGTGCTCTTTCTCGTTGATGTAGAGACAGGCATTACCGACTGGGATGAGGATGTGGCGCTCATTCTTCGGCGCACCCACCTGCCCGTTATCCTTGTGGCCAACAAGGTGGATAATAGTGCCAACTATTATGAGGCGGCAGAATTCTACAAGCTCGGCCTTGGCGAACCCCTATGTATCAGTGCGGCAACAGGCGGTGGCACGGGCGACCTGCTTGATGTGATTCTCCAAAAACTGCCCGACACTCCTGTTGAAACCATTGAAGACGACATTCCGCGCTTTGCCGTCGTCGGACGTCCGAATGCTGGAAAGTCGAGTATTATCAATGCCTTTATTGGCGAAGACCGCAACATCGTGACCGAAATTGCCGGTACCACGCGTGACAGCATATACACCCGCTACAACAAGTTCGGATTCGATTTCTACCTTGTGGATACGGCGGGCATCCGCCGGAAGAACAAGGTGTCCGAAGATTTGGAATTCTATAGTGTGATGCGTTCCATCCGTGCCATCGAGAATAGCGACGTTTGCATCCTCATGCTTGATGCCACGCGTGGTATCGAGGCGCAGGACATGAATATTTTCCAACTCATTCAGAAAAACAACAAGTCGCTGGTGGTCGTCGTGAACAAGTGGGACCTGGTGGAGGACAAGAACCAGCAAGTAATAGACACTTTCAAGAACGCCATCCGGCGGCGTATGGCACCATTTGTCGACTTCCCTATCATCTTTGCTTCCGCCCTTACCAAGCAGCGCATCTTCAAGGTGTTGGAAACGGCAAAGGAGGTGTACCAGAACCGCAAGACTCATGTGGGGACTTCGAAATTGAACGAGGTGATGTTGCCCATCATAGAGGAGAATCCGCCCCAAAGTGTTAAGGGAAAGTATATCAAGATCAAGTATTGTACGCAGTTGCCCAACACGCAGATTCCTTCGTTCGTGTTCTACGCCAACTTGCCTCAGTATGTGAAAGAGAACTACCGCCGCTTCCTGGAGAACCAGATTCGTAGTCACTGGTCCATGCACGGTTGCCCTATCAATGTCTTTATCCGTCAGAAGTGACATGAGAAGGTTGGGATGTGTTTGCATGGCATTCCTGGCGCTTGGGATAGGAGTTGGCTCGTGCCATCAGGAACCGGACCAGGGCGAGTTGGCGGCCGTGGCGGCAAAAGGCTATTACGACTTGCTGCTTGAAGGAAGGTATGCCGAATTTGTAGACGGCACCTATCGTCCGGACAGTATTCCATCGGGCTATCGTGAGCAACTCGTCACCAATGCACGTATGTTCGCAGAACAGCAGACCGCCGAGCATCGTGGTGTCCGGGAGGTGCGCATTGTTGATGCCAATGCCGACACGGCGCGCCATACGGCCAACGTGTTCCTGGTTCTTGATTATGGAGACAGCACCTGTGAGGAAATCGTGGTTCCCATGGTCAAGCATCATGGAAGATGGATGCTCAGGTAATGTCTTGAAGTCAATAGGATGTTTTGTTATTTTAGGCACGCTCTCTTGCTTCTTCTTGCGAGGGAGCGTGCCTTGGTTTTATAGAGTTTGTTGATTCTCCTGACAGGAATATCCTTCGAGCCCCTTTGGCAATGTGTAAGAGGCTTTCCGAGGTTGCAAGAAAGCCTCTCTTGTGTGCTCTGGACGGCCTCCAGAGCGTTTATGTAGGCCGTTCAGAGATGCTTCCTACGTTTTTTCTTGCTTTTTTACAAGATTGTAAGTTCATCATGTTGAGAAGCTTTCATCATGATGGCAAAGCCGTCTATATCTTGTCTTTTTGCCGGATGTGATGTAAACGGAGCGGGAGAAAATTGTAAATTTAATATCCGATATGGTGTAAAGGATGCAAATGGGGGAAGACGAGAGTATCTGTGAATAGGTGCAGCGGAAATTTGGGAGGCGGATTTTCAGCCCTCCATATTGTGAAGTGGGCAAAAAAATGCTGTCCGCCTTCACGAGACGGACAGCACCCTTTATGGAGTTGTATCTAAACTTGCTTACTCGGCAATCTGAACCGTAGCGCGGCGGTTGAAGGAAATGGGCGAAAGCTCGTCCACACCACCATTACCCTTGGTGGTAATCTTGCTGGCGTCGACACCCATCTTCTGGATTTCCTTAGCCACAGTCTTGGCGCGCTCGTCCGAAAGCCACTGGTTGTGAGCGGGCTTACCCGTAGCACTGTCAGCATATCCGTTCACGATGAGGCGTGCGCCATTCTCCTTGGCATACTTGGCGATGGCCTGTACGTTGACGAGGTCCTTCTGCGAAGCGATGTTGGTCTTGTCGAGGTTGAAGAACACTGACACAGGCGTATTCACCAACTCCTTCACGGCAGCGGGCGTCTCAGCAGGCTTCTGGTTGGCCAGCAGGTTCTTCAGGCGGTCGTTCTCGGCATTGGCATCGTCGAGTTGGTTCTTCAGGGCGTCGAGCTGCGACTGATGCAGTGCGTTCAGAGCGTCCACATCGGGCACCTTGTCCCAGCTAGCCTTACCCAGGTTGAAGTGCAGACCCACCTCAGCATAGAGGTTGTTGTCGTGCGAATCCCATCCGCGGTGTCCGTCGGTATAGCCGGGGCCGCCGTCGATGTCGCCCTCCAGACGGTTCCAACCAGCCTCAAGATAAATGTTGAGGTGCTTCGAAACCTTCCAGGTCGACTGGATACCTGCACTCAGATCCATGGCGTACATGTTGTAGGTGCATGTACGGGCCACGCCACCACCCACGAAAGGAATCACGTTCCACACGCGGTCGGGGTTGTAGCCGAAGAGCATGTTGCTCACGTTGAACAGGATGTGCTCGTTCAGAATCCAGTATTTGTTGCCGTTGCCATCGTTGGTGCCGTCGTTCCAGTCAGCGTCGACCTTCTTGCCCCAGATGCCCTGCAACTTGGTACGGAGTCCGAGTCCGGGAGTAAACCACTTGCCGATAGCCACCGAAGCGCCGGGGTTGGAACGGAACTTCTTGATGGGGTTCTTGGTCAATCCGTATCCGTGCTCCTCACCGGAGTACCACGCATTCCAGTCGGCACCTGCCTCAATAAACCAATTGCTCCAAAACGAGTTTGTAGCAACACTGTACTTTTTAGTCGGTGTTGCGTCGTCCTGGGCGAATCCACTCATGGAAACACTGGCCAATGCCAGTGCAATCAATAGTTTTCTCATAACTTTATCATTTAGTAATCTATTGTTTTATCCCAATAGGCTTTATACAGCGCAAAGTTAATAAATATTTTCTAAACCTTTGCTTTTTATTTAAAAAAATCTTCAAAAGAGCAAAAAAAAAGTGTTCTTAGGCTATTTTTCAGCCTTTTGTACCCCCTTGGGGGCAGAGAGGTGGTGCTTCCTTAATCAGATTATGCCTATTTTCTATTTTTTCATCCCAGCAAATGTTCTATTTCTTCCTGTTTCAGGATGCAAAGGATGTTTTTGCCGTCGGGTGTGTAGTTGGGGTTGCCGCATGCGAAGAGATCGTTGACGATGCTTTCCATTTCGTCATTTCCCAGTACTTGCCCTTGGGGGATGGCGGCATTGCGCGCCAGGCTCAGTGCCAGCGACTGGTTGATTTTTTCTTCCACGGTGGTTCCGTTTTCCACGGCGGCCCTCACCATGTCGTCGACAAGGCTGACGGCATTGATGCCTTCCAGTCCGGCGGGCATGGCGTTTACAGCATAGCTGCCACCTCCGAGGCTGGTGATCTCGAAGCCCATTTTCGTCATTTCGGGCAGTATCTTGTCCAACATCACTTGGTCGCTGGCCGGAAATTGCACTGTTTCGGGGAAGAGCACCTTTTGCGACTCCACCGTATGACTTGCCAATTGCGATATGTACTTGTCGTAGAGGATGCGTACGTGGGCCCTGTGTTGGTCGATGATCATCAGTCCCGATTTCACGGCTGTCATGATATAGCGACCTTTATACTGGTAGTGTGCGGGCGATTTCTCCTCAATGATGCTCTGCGTTGTGGGCTGGTTGTCGTCCACGGGGCCTGCAAACAGGTTTGGCTCGTCGGGTATCTCGCTGTCGGGCAGTCCGTTGTAGAGCGATTCCCACTCGTTGGCGGCATTGTGTCGAGGCCTTTCGTGCGTGGGCTTGAAAGGATTGTATTGAGGATTGAAAGTCAGTTTCGGCGCTTGCATCATGGAATTCGAGTGCGGGTCGAAGACGGGGATGTCGGGCTTGCCCTCGGTGTCGAATTCGATAGAGGGCACGTCGTTAAACTTTCCCACCGATTCCTTCACCGCGGCGGCCAGAATCTGCCAAATGGCCTGCTCGTTCTCGAACTTGATTTCTGTCTTGGTGGGATGGATGTTCACATCGATGTCATGTGGGTCTACATCGAAGTAAATGAAGTAAGGCACCTGTTCGCCCAGGGGGATGAGCCTGTCGAAAGCGCTCATCACAGCCTTGTTGAAGTAGGGGTGCTTCATGTATCGCCCGTTGACGAAGAAGTATTGGCGCGCGCCTTTCTTCTTGGATGATTCCGGCTTGCCCACATATCCCATAATCTTGCAAAGTGTTGTTTCCACCTTTAGGGGCAGCAAGTCTTGGTTGAGGCGTCGTCCGAAAACATCGACGATGCGCTGTCTCAGATTTTCGCGCTTCACGTTCATCATCTCCGAGCCGTTGCTGTGCAGTGTGAAGGCTATTTGCGGATAGACGAGCACGATTCGCTCGAAGGCCGTGAGAATGTTGTTGAGTTCAGTGGTGTTCGATTTCAGGAACTTGCGCCTTGCCGGAACGTTGAAGAAGAGGTTCTCTATGGTGAAATTGCTGCCTACGGGGCAGGCGCAGGGCTCCTGGCTGACAAACTTAGAGCCAGAGAGCGACAGGTGTGTTCCGACTTCGTCAGACTCTTGCCTGGTTTTGAGCTCCACTTGCGCCACGGCGGCTATAGAGGCCAGAGCTTCGCCGCGGAATCCCATGGTGTGGAGTGCGAAGAGGTCGTCGGCCTTTTTGATTTTCGAGGTGGCATGGCGTTCGAAGGCAAGCCGTGCGTCGGTTTCCGACATGCCTTTGCCGTCGTCGATGACCTGGATCGATGTCCGGCCTGCGTCCACAACGAGTACGTCAATGCGCGATGCACCCGCATCGACGGCGTTTTCAACAAGTTCCTTGATGACCGAGGCCGGCCGTTGGATTACTTCTCCGGCCGCTATCTGGTTGGCCACCGAGTCTGGCAATAATTGTATGATGTCGCTCATGGAGTACTTTTCCTTGAATTCAGTTGCTGTAATGGTGCGGAGTGTCTTACGATTTTCTTCAGTTCCGATCCCTGTGCCTTTCCCCTCCATTTAAAGATGTCATCCTTGTCTAATGGCCTGACATAGTCGAACCATGCGAAGTTCGGGAGTTGCCGTCTCTCGGGCGGAATCTGCGTCATGGGGTAGAGCGTGCCTTGCGCCTTGGGCATCCAGATGCGTTCCAGTTTCCGCTCGGGCGACATAAACATTCGCAGCGTGTCGGTTTCGGTGTAATTGAGTCCGATGAGCGAGCTGTCGCGGTCGCTTATCGGGAAATATACCGTTTGTACATTGCCGAAGGCCTCGCTCATACGCACCTTTCCTCCGTTGAAGTACGTCCTCATCTCTGTCGAGGCGATTTGGTTGTAGTGCGTGCTGTCGGGCATAAGTTCCACCGACAAGGCCTGCCCGACAACGTCGGCCTGGCGTATGGTGGAGTCGTTCATGTAGATTTTGATGACCTCGCCCAGCAACTGTCTGCCTCCGTTCCATACGATGGGATCGCGGTACATTGTCATGCAGGAATCGAGAGAGCTAAACACCATGGAGTCGCATACGGCCTGGATGTCGGTACGGAAGGCGCGCATGTGCGGGAAGGCATGCACCTTGCGGTAGACCGAGTCGGTGTTGATATTGAATGTCTGGATTTTCATGGTGTCGGCATGCACGAAGAGCGTGTCACCCTGCGAGTAGTCCATGGCCAGAGCGCGTTTTGTGGCCAGTCCGTATCCCGTGGCTTCATTGTATTGCAGATAGCCGCAGTGCAGGGCGTTCTTGTTCTCGTGGTCCACATAAATCACGTTTCCGAATCCCTGGCTGTTGCCGTCTTTCACGTAGAAGAGCGTGTCACCGGTAATCGTTTTGTCCCCGTCGGCAATGGTGGAACGCGAGAAGAGGCGTGCTTGGTCGGTGCGTGAGTTGTAGTATCCGTCTGTAGTCTTCACCGTGCTCGCTTTGGAATGGATGGTCGAAGGGCCCACGATGTGTGCCACCTGCCGGCGTGTGTCATAATACAAGGTGTCGGTATCGATGCGGTCTTTGCCGCTTCTCATGCGCACATGATAGTAGAATTCGGCCTGTCTGGTCTCGGTGTTGTATGTGCCCCAGTCGGACACAAGCCGGTCCTTCCCGTCGACAAGAGTCCCCCCCTCAAAGAAGTAGGCATTGCCATAAAGCCGGTCGTAGTTCAAGCTGTCAGTATAAAGGGTTTGCTTCCGGTGTTTGAGCACGACGTTCCGCCTTGCCTCCAGCATCTGCTCCATGCCATCGTACGAGGCATAGTCGCACGTCAGCGACAGCGTGTCGGCCTGGTGGAAACGTACGTGTCCGAAAGCCTCAACCGAGTTTGAGGCCTGGTAGAAATAAGCGCTGTCGCAAGTCAGGGTAGATCCATTGTGGCGGAAGGATACGCGTCCTTTCACAATCTGTGCCCCCGGATTGACGCCGAACTCATCGAATCGCAATTCATCGGCATGGTTCAGATAGATTCGTTCGTCGTTCTTAGCCCTTTTCTTGGGCGCCGTGGCGGCATACGCCAGGCAAAGTCCAAACAGGCATAGAATCCATAATGCGATGATTCTATGCCTGTTCTGACGTTTGAAGTCCATTGGCGTGTGCGTCATTTCACCCATCCTTGGTATTCAAATTTGCAGTCCTTGTATCTTGGATTCATTTTTATATAGGTGGTTTTAATCTTGTCTACCACCCAGTTGTGGAGTGTTTTCTCACGTTCCTTGGCCATCACCACGTCTTTCATCACCTGGAAGTCCTCTGTGATATTGGCCTTGTGGCCCTCGATGCGGCTTTTTAGCTTTACGATGGCGCACACCGTCTTGCCTCGGTCATTCACCATTTGGAAGGCCTTCGACACTTGTCCCACTTTCAGCGTGTCCACAACGCGTGCCACCTCGGTTGGCAGGTCCTTCATTTGGAATCTGGAAGTCCGCACACCATCGGCCGAGTTGGCCATGAGTCCGTGGTTGTTCTTGGTGTCTTTATCATCAGAGATATAGGTGGCACCCTCCTCGAACGAGAACTTGCCGCCCCGGATGTCGTCGCCGATAGAGTCCAGACGGGCAATGCTCTGGTTGATGGAGGCTTGGGGGACTATGGGCTTTCGCAGGATGTGCCGTACCTTGATCTTGTCACCACGTTTGTCGATGAGCTGTATGATGTGGAATCCGAATTCAGATTCCACGATTTTCGAGATTTTCTTCGGGTCAGTCAGGTTGAAGGCCACGTTGGCAAACGCGGGGTCGAGCATGGCCCGTCCTACATAGTCTAGCTCTCCGCCCATGCGCGCCGACCCCGGATCCTCGGAATAAAGTCGGGCCAATGTCGAGAACGTGGTTTCTCCCTTGTTAATGCGGTCTGTGTAATCACGGAGCTCGTCCTTCACCCGGTTGATTTCTTCTTGCGGAATACGCGGCTGCTGAGTGATGATTTCCACCTCCACTTCGGTGGGCACAAAGGGAATGCTGTCCTCAGGCAGGGTCTTGAAGTACTCGCGTACCTCTGCCGGCGACACCTTGATGTCCTTCACCAGTTCCTCTTGCATCTTTTGAATAAGCTGCCTGTTCTTGAAGTCATCGTGCATCTGTTGGCGCATTTGTGCCACAGACATCTTCCGATATTCTTCGAGTTTCTCCTTCGAGCCGATGAGCTGCGTCCAATAGTCAATCTGTTGGTCTACGGCCGTGGCTACGTCAGACTCCGACACTTCGATGCTGTCGATGGCCGCCTGATGGAGAAAAAGCTTCTGCACGGCCAATTGTTCGGGAATAGAACATTCCGGATCACCGCCGAAGTTGATTCCTTCGGCTTGGCTTTGGAGTCGCATCACCTCGACGTCCGACTTCAGAATGGGTTCGTCGCCCACCACCCAGATCACTTCGTCTACGACGCTGGCCGGGTTGGCTTCAGCTTCGGTCGTGGTTTCCGCCGTGGTGTCGGCAGGTGTGTCGTTGCCGTTGGAGGCTATGGTAGAATCCTTTTGCAGAAACTGTGTGTATGCGGCATGGTCCATTTGTCCGGCCTCCACGTTGAGACCGGCCAATAAAAGCAGTGCCACACCGCATATCACATTACAGGGTTTATTCTTCATGTCTTGACTTAATGTTTGTTCACAGTGGCCAGAACGTCACGGTTCACGCTCACGTTGTACTTTTTGCGAAGCGTAGCCACCCATTCTTTCTCCAGGGCATCCTGGTAGTCGGTCACCACCTGCGACCTTACGTCGGTGTAGTCTTCGGGGCTCTTCTTCAGCTTCTTGCCGTAAACAGCCTGGTAGGGATATCCTTTGAGCGGTGTGGCTACGGTGTCCTTGCCGAAGATTTCCTTGTCGACGAGAGCGTTGTCACCCTCTTTGAAGATACCTTTCTCCACGCGGATGCGCAGCACGGAGTCGTTGTTGAACGTCTGTCGTAGAATGTCGGCCCATTGTCCGAATGGCTTTCCCTTGACGCTCTTCTTCACGGCTTCAATGTCGGCCTTGTCACGAGTGCAGTAGGCGATGCCCTTGAAGCGGGGCTGGTCCCACTTGTAGTTCTTCTTGTGGCTTGCAAAGAAGCGCTCTTGTCCCAAGGTGTCCTTGGCGGCTTTGTCCCACACCAGGCGGTTGCTGATTTCGTAGAGCAGCAATCCGTCGTGATATTCCTGTATGAGATACTTCAGATTGCTGTCCTTGGCGGACAGGCGTGTGGCTTCTGCGTTGAGAATGTCCTCGCGTGTCGTTCCGTTGCCGCGTGCCTTGACGATGGAGTCGAGCTTCTCGTTGACAATCTGCTCACGCAGTCCGCGTGCCTCGATAAAGCGCAGGATGCTGGCATGAACCGAGTCATAGGGGAAGAATCCACCCTTGTCGTCCACCTTGATGATGTGATAGCCGAAGGGCGATTGCACGGGACGGCTTGTCTCGCCCTTCTTCAGAGTGAAGGCAACGTCCTCGAACTCCTTCACGGTCTGCCCCTTGGTAATCCAAGGCAACTGGCCACCTTCAGCGGCCGATCCCCGGTCGGCAGAATACTTCCGTGCCATTTCGGCAAAGTCGGCCCCCTTCTGCAGCTGGCCGTACACATCGTTGGCCAGCGCCTTGGCCGAATCCTGCTGGCTCTCGGAGGCACGCTGCCCCAGTCCAATCAGGATGTGCGATACCTTCACCATGCCTCCGAGCGAGTCCACCTCGTGACGCGTCTGTTCGTAGATTTGTCGTGCCTTAGCTTCTACGTCATCGCTGGTGACGAAGGTGGGGCGTATTTGTTGGTCGCGATAAGTTTCGAACTCTTTCTTAAACGACGACAACGTGTCCAGGTGTGCATCCTCGGCCGCCCGTACCTTGAGTTTGTAGTTGACGAAGAGGTCGACATATTCGTTGACGCTCTTCTTGTCGATTACGCCCTCGGAATTATTCTTGTTGTAGGAATACTCGAATTCCGAACGTGTCACAGGCTGCCCCCCCACGGTCATCACCACGGGGTCGGCGGTCTGTGCCGAGGCTGTTCCCCCTATGAGGAGCAAGCCCAATAAGATGGATTGCAGTTTCATTCTCATTATTTTGTTACATCATTCCGGACGGCTGTAGTTGGGTGCCTCGCTCGTGATGGTAATGTCATGAGGATGGCTTTCCAGCACGCCGGCGTTTGTGATACGGGCGAACTTGGCGTCGTGGAGTCTCTCAATGCTGTTGGCTCCGCAATAACCCATGCCAGAGCGCAGTCCTCCTACGAGCTGATAGACCACTTCCTGAACCGTTCCCTTGTAGGGTACGCGGCCGGCGATACCCTCCGGCACCAGTTTCTTGGCGTCTCTGATGTCGTTTTGGAAGTAGCGGTCGCGCGATCCGTTCTTCTGTTCCATGGCCTCGAGCGAGCCCATGCCACGATAGCTTTTAAACTTACGGCCGTTGAAGATAATGGTTTCACCTGGAGACTCCTCGGTGCCAGCCACGAGCGAGCCGATCATCACACAACTGCCTCCGGCGGCCAGAGCCTTCACCACGTCGCCCGAATAGCGCAGTCCGCCATCGGCAATCAGAGGGACGTCAGTGTCTTTCAAGGCCGAGTAGACGTCATATACGGCACTCAACTGAGGCACGCCCACGCCGGCTACCACACGGGTGGTGCAGATAGATCCAGGACCGATGCCCACTTTCACGGCGTCAGCACCATTGTCAACGAGGTAGCGTGCGGCAGCGCCGGTGGCGATGTTGCCCACCACGACGTCGAGGTTGGGGAAGGCGGCCTTCATTTCGTGCAGTTTTCCCACGACGCCTTTGGAGTGTCCGTGGGCCGTATCGATGACGATGGCGTCAACTCCGGCGTCCACCAGAGCCTGTGCGCGATCCATGGTGTCGACCGTGACGCCGACGCCGGCGGCCACGCGGAGCCGTCCTTTTTCGTCTTTGCAGGCCATGGGCTTGTCCTTGGCCTTGGTGATGTCTTTATAGGTGATGAGGCCCACCAGGTGGTTTTCGGCATCCACCACAGGCAGTTTCTCAATCTTGTGTTGCTGCAGAATCTCGGCTGCGGCCTGCAAGTCGGTCTGTTGGTGAGTGGTGACGAGATTCTCAGAGGTCATCACCTCGTCGATTTTCTTGTCTAGTTGGCGTTCGAAACGCAAGTCTCGGTTGGTGACGATACCCACGAGGTGATTTTCTTCGTCGACCACGGGGATGCCCCCGATGTGGTAGTCGTGCATCATGTCGAGCGCGTCTTTCACCGTGCGCCCGCGCCGGATGGTCACAGGATCGTAAATCATGCCGTTTTCAGCACGCTTGACAATGGCCACTTGGCGAGCTTGGTCGTCGATGGTCATGTTCTTGTGAATCACGCCGATTCCTCCTTCGCGTGCGATGGCGATGGCCATAGACGATTCGGTGACGGTGTCCATGGCCGCGGTGACGAAGGGAACGTTGAGTTCGATGTTGCGCGAGAAGCGCGTGTTGAGCTTCACCTCTTTGGGCAGGACTTCGGAATAAGCTGGAATGAGAAGGACGTCGTCGAAAGTGAGACCGTCCATGACGATTTTATCTGCAACAAATGATGACATATGGTAACCTTAAAATTTATTGCGTGCAAATGTAGCAATAAAATTTGAGAAATCGGGCAAAAGGTTTGAATTTCTTTCCGAATTAAGTGTATTTAACGGGAGAAAGTATATCTGAAGATAGGCGTTGAGCGTGCAAAATGAAGCCGAAACGAAAAAAGATGGGGAAAAATTTGTTTGCTTGGCCAAAATTCACTACCTTTGCACCCGCTTACGAAAAGCAAGCGTCGGGCGTTTAGCTCAGTTGGTTTAGAGCATCTGCCTTACAAGCAGAGGGTCGGCGGTTCGAATCCGTCAACGCCCACGGGGGTGTAGCTCCGTGATCCTTCGGGATCGCGGGGCTTTTTTATGTTTTCCTTTCAATGCGGAGTCAGACTTCCGAGTTGCAAGCCGGCTTGTGTGTAGCCCCGTTGGGTTCAGAGTCTGTTAACCCTTTTGCCGTAGTTCAAGCCCCACCTTATTTATATATAGGAGCTCACCGCATGTTGCAAGGAGCAGGCATATGCCTGCCGGATGCAAGCTATGTGCCCTGGCCGTGCACTCACCATCCCATGAGCTCGCGCAAGAACGGCAGGAGTTCGGCCGCCATGGCCTCATGTTGCTTCTTGCTTGGGTGCCAACCGCCTCCAAATCCCAAGCTTCCAGTTTGCGGTTTGAAGTCGAAGCGGAAGATTTCCTTGTCGCCTTGTTTGTGGAAATCGGCGCAGATGCGGTTGAGCACGCGCTTTTCCATGCCGTTTTCAGGTTCGCCGAGCATGGGTCCGGTGAGCAAGACAATCTTGGCCGAAGGGTATTTTCCACGCACGTCGGCCAAGAAAATCCGGTAGGCCTGCTCGTAGCGTGCCAAGTCGAAGTTGGGTGTCGACAG
>CAYQUN010000049.1:0-15302 GCA_964420715.1 uncultured Prevotella sp.
ATGGAACCGGTATGGCTGAGAATGGATTTAAAGGCATGCGTCCAAAATCTACTGGACATCTACAATACGCCAGAGCCAGGATTATAAAAAACTGTCTACCTAAATCAGGAAAAGACATATCTTTTCCCTTGAGGTCATCCTGTTCAGTTAAGCCAATCTCCTCTTAATAAGTTTAAATACTTCTTCCTTCTTCCCAAAGTGGTCACTGGTCACCTTCGAAAGTATTGCCGGTTCGCACCTTTGGGAACGATGTTGACAAAGAAAGGGAAAGAGATCTTCCGACTTATATGGTCCTTCCCTCTTAGGCAAAGTGCCCTTTAAATCCATCCTGTTGATTTCTTGTCGCTTTCTGTGATTCCATTAAAAGGGCAATAGGTCAATTATTGTTATTTTTAAGAGCTTTTTTGTTCATGATTGGTAATTTTTTACTATTTTTGCAGTTGAACAATCATCTTTTGTCAATCCGAAAGATTATGAGGAAGAAGGAAATAAGAATCGAACACCCTTTGCATTGTACATCCGAGCGGACGGTGTGGACCCTCATTGGCACGGATGCCGGACTGTCGAGGTGGATTGCCGACGAAGTGGAGCAGGCGGACGACGTGCTGATTTTCAGATGGGGCGACCCGTTCAAGGCCCACCAGGTTCACAAGGCACGCATATTAGAGATCGAGCGGAATCATTTTATCCGATTCCGTTGGGACTCGTATGGTGAAGACGAATATGTGGAGATCAAGATGTGCCGGGGCGATTTGGACCGCAATTTCACGTTGTATATCACAGATTTTGCCGATGCCGGCGAGGAAGATGACCAGCGTGCGCTTTGGGATGGCGACTTTGAACGGTTGTATCTTTCGGCCGGCATCTGACGGGCTGAGGGAACAGCCGAGAAGCAAAAGTGCTTTAAGGGAAGAGTCCGGTGGTATGGGGGGACGGTGAGCAAAGTCCTGCCCGTGGTGAGTGTTGCCTTTTTTTATAATGGATTCTTCCTTGAAAAGTCCTTTCGTATGATTCTCTTTCTGATTCGAGAAATTGTAAATAAAGAATTTAAATTAGCCAAGTCTAAAAAATCCAACTTTTGCCATCTTTGTTTTCATGGGTTCTTTCTCTTTGCAGAGGCCTTGGGGTGCAATTGCGGGTCACCCTCAATCGGATTGCGTGTGAGGGGCTGTCCCCATCGTGGCCTCATCCCGAAAAACTCCGGTGAGGGTTAACATTTGTAACGCTTGAGGGTATTATAGGCAGAACGATGGAAAAACAGGAAGTAGAAATATTGTTCCGGAAGCATTACCGCCGGATGTACGCCGTGGCCTTTGGCCTGCTTTATGACGGGCAGGAAAGCAAGGATGCGGTAAGCGACGTCTTCGCCTCTTTGCTTGAGAGTGACGTGGAACTTCGTCCGGTCCAAGAGGAGCATTACCTGGTTGTTGCCGTCCGCAACCGTTGCTTGAAGCGCTTGCGCGACAAGAGTAACCGCGAGCGGATTTCCCGACTCTATGTCACAGAGCAACAGGTTGGTGAGGATTGGGAGTCCGATGAGCACCGCTTGCAGGCGTTGTGTCGTTTCGCACACGAACAACTGTCGCCGCAAGACCTAGCCCTTTTCACCATGCGGTTTGTCGAAGGCCGTGACTATAAGGCCCTCTGCCGGGTCACGGGGCTCAGTCGCGTTGCCGTATGGAAGCACCTGTCTCACATCATGCAATTATTGAAACAACACTTTAACCCAACGCAACAATGAGAGACGAAGAGAAGAATCTATGCTTTCTTGAGGCACAGGAACATCCGGAAAGATTTTCGGACGAGCACCTGTGCGGAATATTGCCTGATGGCAAGGACTTGGCCGACCTGAAGCGTGCGCTGGCGACCGAGCGTGCCGCAACGGCCGATCTTGACACCGATGCAGAATGGAAGAAATTCAGCAGTGAGCACAAGGGCAAAAGCACTGGCAGTCGCTGGATTCGCATTGCAGCGATGTTCATAGGCTTCGTGTTTATTGCAGGCGTCGCATTTGCAGCCATGACCAGCCTTGGCATCATCCGAAATCCATTCGTCAAGAGTGGGACAGCTTTGGCAGACACCGCAAAGGATGCTCCAAAGAAGATTGCGATTAAGTCGGTTAAAGTCAATAACGATATGATGGCGAAGCAACCAAAGGCAGAGCCGGCAAAGCCAGTAACAAGGGTATTCGATAATGTGCCCCTTGCTGAAATCATGCAAGAGATTGTCAAGTATTACAAAGTGGAGGTTGTTTTTGCAAATAAAGACTGCAAGACGATGAGGCTCTATTTTGAATGGGACCAGGCGAAGAGCCTTGACGAGAACATCGCCATCCTTAACAGTTTCAACCAAATAGCCATAACAAGACAGGGCAACGCCATTACCGTAGAATAAGCATGAGACGCACGCTTTTTATCATCATCATTCTCTCGTCTGTTGCCGCATCAGCCCAGCGCGTCACCCGAAATTTCAATAATGTGGTGATGCCTGAGGCTCTGCGGCAGCTCAACAGGATGCAGAACCGATATACCATCAACTTTATCTTCAATGACTTGGAAGACTTTCGTGTGACGGCCAACGTCAAGGGCGCGCTTGTTCCGCAGGCCATACGCCAGCTCATCGGCTTTTATCCGATGGACATGACGATGGTTTCTGACAGCATCATCAATGTGGAATGTACGCAAAAGACCTTGCGTCGCTACAAGGGCCGCATAGTCGACACGGGTGGGCATCCGGTGGCGTTTGCCAATGTGGCGTTGCTTTCTCCCACTGACTCGGTGCTCCTTGCCGGAGGTGTGAGCAATGCCGACGGCTTTTTCGTCATTCCATGTGATGCCCATCCGGTCGTCGCCCGTGTGAGCTGCTTGGGCTACAAGCGCGCCGAACGGGTGTGCGCCTCGCCCAATCTTGGCACGGTGCGTCTCTCGCCTGACCAGATTGCGCTGAAGACGGTGACCGTCAAAGGGCATCGTCCACAATACAAGATGACCACTGGTGGCGTGACCGTCGAGGTGCAGCACTCCTTGCTTAAAGATGTGGGAACTGCGGCTGACCTGCTCTCCATGCTTCCCAACGTGCAGGCCACCGACGGCCACTTCACCGTCTTTGCCAAGGGCACGCCCGACATCTATATCAACAACAAGAAGGTGCGCGACCCCAAGGAACTGGCACTCTTGAAGTCGGCCGACATCAAGAGTGTCGACATCATCACCTCGCCCGGTGCCAGATATGGCGCCGATGTGAATGCCGTCATCCGCATCAAGACCCTCCGCCCCCAAGGCGACGGAGTGAGCGTGGAGGCTTTCGGCCAGATACGCAACGATGCGAAGTGGACAACTTATGACGACCTTTCGCTGAAATATCGCCAGAGGGGCTTGGAGTTGTTCGGAACCGTCGGATTCTCCAATTCGCAACACTCTGAGGACAATACCGTCCGTAATGACATCTACAGCAACGGAAATCACATCCGCATAGACCAGTATGCGCCAAGCAGTTTTTGGATGACCGACCTTTCCGGCGAAATCGGCGCCAACTATGACATCAACGAGGACAACTGTGTCGGCATGAAGTATGGTCTTGAACATTCGCTCTACATGAAAGGAGGTGCCGATGCACGGCAGGCCATCACGGGCAACGGGCTTCCAGAGGGTTTTGTCGACCAGCAAATGAGGTCGTCGGGAACTGACGGACCTGATCATGAGTTCAACTCCTATTATGTCGGCAGGTTGGGAAAGCTTGGTGTCGACTTCAACTGTTCGTGGGTATGGAACAAGGAGCAGTGGGTCAATGCAAGTACGGAGCGCAGCTCTGAACTCGGCAACCGCAACGTGCGCGTGGTGACCGGCAACCATCGCAACATGCTGGCCGGCAAGGTCCTGCTGACCTATCCCGTCTGGAAGGGTGAACTCAGCCTTGGTTCCGAGCTCAGCCGTACGCATAGTACGGGGACGAATGCGGACGAAGGCCACTATGTGAAGTCGTCGGATGACGACATTACGGAGAAGAACCATGCCTACTTTGCCGAATATGCCTTGCACCTGGGCCGTTGGACTGTGGATGGTGGCGTGCGTTATGAGCATATTTCTACCGACTGCCTCTCGTTCGGACAACGCCAGGAGGAGCCGAGCCGTAAATATGCCGACTGGTTTCCCAATGTCAGTATAAGCTGGCAGAAAGACCGGTGGAGTGTGGAGATGAGCTACAACAAGCGGGTCAGCCGTCCCTCGTATCGCGCCATCAGTTCCTATATACAATACGACAACCGCTACACCGTGGAGGGAGGCAACCCGCTGCTCCGCCCCGCCATCCGTCGGAATGTCGACTTGCAAATCGTGTGTTCATGGCTCACTCTTTCGGCGGGATACACCCACCAGCGCGACGTCTTTTTCTCCTTTGGCAGCCTGTATGATGCTGACAAGGCCGTCGTGATATGGAACCAGCAGAACTTCCACCGCCACGAGGCTTTCCACGCCTCCGTGAATGCCGCGCCGACATTGGGCTTTTGGCAGCCCACGCTCACACTGGGCTTTTGGCAGCAGCATTTCCCCACGTCGCAGTCGGGTGTGGCGACGAGTCTCGACAAGCCCGAGTGGGACATCGACCTGCGTAGCTGGTTTGTCGTCAGTCCGGCGATGAAGGCCATGGTCTACCTGCACTACGCCTCGAGCAACGACGAAGGCTTCAGCCGCAACGGCCATGAGTTCAGGGTTGACATGCGATGGCAGACGACATTTCTCCACGACCGGTTCACGGCCACGGTATTTGCCAACGACATCTTCAAGACGATGCGCAAGCGGTGGACGGACGTCTATCCTGCTGCCGTCATGTCGAAAGACGCCTATGTCTACACGCGGAGCTTCGGGGTCTCGCTGTCCTACCGGTTCAATGTCTCCCGTTCCAGGTATCGGGGCACCGGAGCCGGCAATGCGGAGAAGAGCCGCCTCTGAGGGGCTTCGTCGTGCTTCCGTGCTTGCTTGGCCGCATTGCCGCAGTCGCTCACACCGTCCGTGGCACGATCACCTCTCCCGTCCCCCCGCAATAGGCCGTAGTCAGGCTGATGATTCTCTCGGCCCCGTCGCGCAAGTATTCGTCGGTTGTGGCCTCGTTGCCTTGGACAATGTAAAAGACGTTTGTGGTGTTCTCGTCGACGAGCGTTTTCAGCACCTGTCTGATTTCCAACCGGCACAACACCTCGTTGCTGTCATCGATGTAGCTGTATTCGTGGGGTGCGATGGGGATGGGCGCCTCCTGCCCGAGCGGCTGGAAGCGCTCGTTGCCGTTGGTGAATCGGAGCGTCACGTTGCCGTCCGTCTTGTCGATGTCGTGCGCGCCCAAGGCCAGTTTGGTCTCCATCGACACCACGTTGTAGATGTCGACCGCCTTGTTGATGAAGTTCATTCCGCCATGCTTGCGCAGGAGTTTGATCAGATTCTCCGAGGCGGGAATGTTCTTCCTCCGCTTCACCCCCGTGTGGTCGTGCAGGATGTTGTATCCTTCGAGTATCGGGTCTTGGTGGACGTCCAAGTCCGCATATCTCTCCACAAGTTCCTTGATGATTTCCCCGCGCCGTTGGAGCCATTCCTCTGACGGCGTCCTGTTGTCTATCCCTCTGACGGTGGCAAAGAGAATCTTCACCCCCGCGTCCAAGACGTCCTTGGCCACGCTGAATTCCATACTCTTTCCTTTCTTCTTGTTTTGTTCTTGCCTGCAAAGATAGGGAGTTTTGACTTGTCGTGAAATACCATATGTTTGGCATTTTTCCCCGTGGTGCCTTCCCGTCGGCCTGTATCCGTCTTGTGCCGAAATAAGTAGACACTTGGCAAACATTTAAGTATTAGGAAATAAAAAAAGAGAAGGAGGAACGTGCCACGTGACGAAAGAATGAAGATTCTTCGCGGATTGTTTGTCTGGTCATGAAACCGCGAAGGAAGTGGCGGCCCGCCACGACATCAGCCCACAGCGGATAAAAAAATGTATGGCTGTGTCGCTACAAAAAGCAGGAAAATCATTATCTTTGCCCTCAGAAACCCAAAAGAAGAGCCAATGGAAACAAAGTCAAAGAAAGTAGACCCATCAGAAGAGAATGAGCTTCTTAAGAAGCGCATCAAGGATCTCGAGTCCCGTCTCCGCCAGTCGGAACTGCAGAACCTGGCCCTCAACACAATGATAGACATTGCCGAGGAGCATGGCATCGCAATCCGAAAAAAGAAATAGTGTCAACACCATCAGGAAACTGTCTGCGGTGTCAGAAATTCTGATGTCAATCAAGTCAGGAAACAAGTAAAAAGCGGTCTGCATAAATCAAGAAAAGATATGACATGTTTTTTGCTCGTATGTAGACAAAGGAGAAACAACCCACCTAAAAAGAATCATATGATGAAAGGAAATAGCAAGACGAAAAAACGCTCGGCATGGGGCCGTCCCCAGCCGTTGTGGTCAGGAGACGACATAGACGGAGTGGAGCGTCTGGGTCAGAGATGTTTGTCACCATTATTTAAGGCAGTCTTATGACAAAGGTCGTACGTATCAAGCGGATTCCCCTGAAGGGGAATTTCATCGCCATCAACCTCTTTGGCGTCATCTTCGCCGTACAGGAACTGAGTGCCGAAGACCTGAACCACGAGCTCATTCATACGGCACAGCAGCGCGAGTTGCTCTTCGTGGGCTTCTATCTCTGGTATGTCATCGAGTGGTTTTGCCTGTATCTCAAGTATCACGATCTCCTAGAGGCCTACTTCCACATCCGGTTCGAGCAAGAGGCTTACCGGCATGGTGACGACCTGAATTATCTGAAAGTCAGGAAGCATTATCGCTACAACCAATAGCCCTCTCTGGCGAGTGTGTCCGCCATGTGTCCCGTTGCCGTCCGGTCTCGCGGGCCGGCGCGCGGCTATGAGTCCTCCATGAAGAAGCGCCGGTACTCCTGTTCGAAGTTGGGCGTGAACACCCCGTGGCCCATGCTTTCCGCAATCTGCTGACGGGTCCAAAACCGGCCGCCGTCGAGTTCGCTGTGGTTGGGATGTATTTCGCCGTCATAGACACATCGGTTCACGTAGACCAGTTCGCTCTCCCGCGTGCTCGTAAAGACGTAGTGCCCCATGCTGACAGGCGTGAAGTCGGCTATGCCGAGTTCCTCGCCCACCTCGCGGCGGAGCGCGTCGGCCACTTCTTCGCCCATGTCGACGTGGCCACCCACGGCCGTGTCCCACTTGTCGGGCTGAATGTCTTTCCATGCCGGACGGTGTTGCAGGTATAGCTCGCCCCGGCTGTTGAATACGTGCAAGTGTACCACGGGGTGCAGGACATGGCTTCCCCCGTGGGCGTATCCCCGCGTGACGCATCCCACCACGCGGCCGTCGGTGTCGACGATGGGCAGGGGCTCGTTGGCGTTGTCGTGAGTGGGCCCGTCTTGGCAAGGAGCGGCAGCAGCCTTGCCGTCCACAGTCTGTTTTTCTTCTGATGTTCTTTCCATGAATCCGATGAGTCTAAAAGAGTGTTGCCGGTCCCGGCGAGGGGCGGGTGGCGCGGCATTCGTGGTGGCAAAGATAGCAAAAAAGCGCCTTATCTGCTAGTCGGTTGGCAAAAAAGTATTTCCTCTCTGACTCACGCATGAAGGACTATGTGAAGGGAGTGGGCTTCCAGTGGGAGGGCCGGCAGATCTTGGCGCGCGTTCGTGCCAAGTATCCCGATTGGCACTACATCTGTTCGGAGTGCGAGTGCGGAAACGGCATGTTTGACTGGCCCGGCGGAGAGCACGTGTTCGAACTCATCAACCATTATCTGGGCAACGGGTGCGATGAGTTCTATAACTGGAACGGCGTGCTGGCTGACGACGGACGCTCGCGGTGGGGCTGGCGGCAGAACGCGCTGGTGCATGTCGACTCCAAGAGCGGCACCTTCAGGCTCACCCCCGAGTATTATGCCTTCATGCATTACAGCCACTTCATTGCTCCGGGAACCGACATCGTGGGCTTCGTGCCGGCCGGCAAGGACAACACGCCCGTGCTCGTGGCGCGGCGCGCCGACGGCAAATACGTGGTCGTGGCGGCCAACTTCAACTCGGAGCGGCGTGTCGTTACGGTGAGGCTCGGCCGCCGATACCTCAATGCCACATTGCCCGCACACACCTTCCACACCTTTGTGACGAAGGCCGTGTAGCGCCATGGTCCATATCGTCCCTTGCCACGGAGCTCCTCCTGACAAGGGACGAACCTTTTCCGGGGGGGGCATTCCGTCCTCCCCCGCCCGGCTATAAGGCCTTGAGCAGGGTGCCGGTGGGGCAGACAAAACGGCAGTAGGGGCGCGGAACAAATACGGCGAGCACCACAAACACCACGGCGAGCACGATGACGACCACGCTGGCCGACTTGAAGATGAAGGCCGTGAACAGCTCATAGTCGGTCCACGCCGACCAGACGCCCGACAACATGAGCACCAGCAGCACGGCGAAGAGCGCGCGGCGCAACAGGGTGAGGCGCCTTGCCGTGGCGGCACTCATCTTCCAGTGTTTCTTTGTCGTCTTTCCGGCCAGCTCCTGCAACGAGCCGAAGGGGCAGATGTTGGCGCAATAATACTGCTTCTTGCCAAACAGGGGATAGACAAAGGCCGTGATGAGCATGACGATGGGGATGAGCGAGGTCCACACGCTGATGCCTCCCGACATGTAGCCCACGAACATTGACCAGCTCAGGAACGTGCCACACCACAGGCCGAGCACCACCACGTTGAGGGCGAGCTGCACCAGGCGCCAGCGCTTGTGATGAAGGAACAGCGGGACGATGGCGCCTAAAAGCACCACGACCAGTCCGATGACGTTTTTCGCACTCAGGTCCATCTGGTCAAAGACCGAGGGTTTCACGGCGTTGTCGGCAGCATATTGCAGTCCGCGCCGCATGCTCCCGATGATGGCGCGCGACGAGAACGTGGCCCCGCTCACGGCGTCCACCTTCATCTGCCGGGCTTCCTCCAGCGTCTTCCCGTTCCATCGGCCGAGGAGGGCTTTCGCCTGGTCGAAGAAGTCGGGTGTCTCCGCATTCTTCAACGCCTCCACTTTGACAATCCGTCCATCGTTGATATAGATGTCCAAAGGCACCGGCCCGGCATATCCCTTGATGTCGCTGGCCAGCTGCGTCGTGTTCACCACCACCGTGCCGTCGGCCAGGCTGCGCATGCTGCCGGCCTTGGCCTCTGTCGAATCTTGCGCCCGGGCCTTCAAGTCATGTCCCCACACCTTGCCGTCGCGTTGGATGGCGGCCACCACCATCACGAGCAGGCAGGTGGCCAAGACGAGCACTTGCTCGGCAAGCTTGGCCCATTTGCTTTTCTTTCTTGTCATGTCCTTCTTGTTTAAACAGGATGCAAAGATACGAAAAAAAGCGGTATTTTCGTTTGTTTTCTCTTCGTTCTTCAACATCTTTCCACCTTCTGACGACGTTCGGGCGCGTGCCACACTCCGGTCCGACTGTTGGCTGGGCAGTGATGTTGTGGAGGGTAGGGGTTGCCGTTTTGAATGTTTTTTCGTACCTTTGTCTCCGAAACTTAACGATTTGTCACGTAATATTCCTACCATGAAAAAGTACGCCATACTTCTCTTCCTGTTCCTGTTGCCCGGTTTCGGCATGGGTCAGTCGCTCCAGCAGTTGTTTCTCAACCCTCCGCAAGAGGCCAGGCCGCTCATCATTTGGCAGTGGATGGACGGCCTTGTCACCCGTGAAGGCATCACCCAAGACCTGGAAGCCTTTAAGGCGGCAGGCCTGGCGGGTGTGCAGAACTTCCAGATTGGAGGAGAATTGCAAGGCTATATTGGTGATTCCACCTGCGCCATAGGTGGCAGGAAGTGGGCCGGCATGATGCGCTGGACACTGCAGGAATGTCAGCGGCTGGGCCTGAGCTTCGGCACGCATAATTGTCCGGGCTGGTCGTCGAGTGCGTCGCCTGCCGTCACGCCGGAGTATTCCATGCAAAAGGTTGTCTTTTCGACTGTCGCGATAGCCCATTCGAAGCATTATTCCCTGCCCCGGCCCGAGGTCGATCCGGCTTACAATTACTATGCCGACATTGCCGTGCTCGCCTTGCCTGCCGATTCCGTGGTCTCCAAGTCTGACATTCTCGACCTCACCCCCTATTTCGATTCATCCACAGGCCGCCTGGCCTTGCCGGCGTCCGTGCGCCGTTCCGATGCATGGAAGCGGTTGGGCAAGGGCCTGATAGTGCGCTTCGGGCATACCACAAACGGACAGACCAACGCCGCGCAGGCTCCGGCCTCGGGGCGTGGACTGGAGTGCGACAAGATGCGGCGCGAGGCCGTAAAGTACTTTTGGGACTCTTATCCGCAGAAACTGATAGACCTGGCCGGGCCCTTGGCCGGAACGACATTCACCAGAATCGAGATTGACAGCTACGAGGCCGGAGGACAAAACTGGAGCGTGGTGCTTCCCGCTGAGTTCCTCAGGCGCAAGGGCTATGACCTCACGCCCTTCCTTCCGGCCATCGCGGGGCGTTGGCAAGTGGGTGATGCGTCAGAGGCCGGGAAGTTCCGCCGCGACTTGGAGGATGTGGTCACCAGTCTGTTCGCCGAGAATTATTATGGATATATGGCCTCGTTGGCCGAGCGCACCCCCGGCATGAGCCTGCTGATAGAGCCTTATGGCACAGGAGGGCAGAAGCCTTTCCGCGTGCTCGACATCTATAAGATTCTGAAAGCCTCGCCTCATGCGTTGGTTGCCACCGAATTTTGGAACGAGCCCGGTTGGGGATGGAAGGATATGGCCCGTCACGAGAAGGCTGTTCGCGACCTGCAGCGGCCCTCCCTCTATGCCGAGGCCTTTACCTGCTGGCCCCTCAAGGCCTGGAAGGACGATCCCTCGTCGCTCAAGCCCCAGTGCGACAAGGCCTATTGCACGGGTGTCAACCGGATGATGCTCCATGCCGGAGCGGCCAATCCATGGCCCGGGGTGGAGCCTGGAATGTCGTTCGGAAAGTGGGGCACGCAGTTCGTGCCGGGGCAGACTTGGTGGAAGGCGGGCGGTGCCAAGGCCTTCTTCGCCTATATGGCGCGTTGCCAGGCCCTGCTCCAGCAAGGCGTGCCGGCCAGGAAGCAACTCGGCGGGGTGGGGGCTTTCAAGACTTATTCCCGCGAGGTGGCCGACACGACCATCGTCTTTGTGTGCAATCCCACGGCTTCGGCGCATGCCGACACGCTGAGGCTCGGCGCTGTGGATGGCACGGTGGAGGTGTGGGACCCCTATGCGCTGACCATGACGCCCCTTCCGGCCGAGGCTTTGTGCCGCCAAGACGGCGTGTTGGAGGTGCCTTTGGAGATAGAGCCCTCCGGTTCGCGATTCGTCATCTGCCACCCCGGAGCGTCCTACGGCAGTCCTGCCGGCCTCCCCGAGCAAGCCCTTGCGGGTGGTGGGCGCCATGGCCAGGCGCCGCTTGTGCTGCGGGGGCCGTGGACCGTGACCTTTGGCGAAGGCCCGTCCGTGCATGCCGACACGCTCTTTGACTGGAAGGACGCGCCCCAATCTGACGTGCGCTATTTCTCAGGAACGGCCACCTATGTCACCACGCTCCGTTGCAGCGCCGCGCAGTTGCGCCGGTTGCGCGGGCAGGGCTCGGCGTGGCTGGGCTTGGGCGACGTGCGCGTCATGGCCGAGGTGACGGTCAATGGGCGGCGTTTCCCACTGATGTGGAAGTCGCCCTATGGCTGTGACATCCTTCCCGCGCTGCGCGTCGGCGACAACGAGGTGCGCGTTGCCGTGACCAACCTGTGGCCCAACAGGATGATTGGCGACGAGCAGGAGCCCGACGACATTGAGTGGGCCGCCCCCTTCCGCTATGACTATGCGCCCGGAAAGCCCGTCGTGGGGCAGTTCATGAAGCGTGTTCCCGACTGGCTGAGGCTGGGCCGCCCCCGTCCTTCCCAAGGGCGCAAGACGGTGGGCAGCTTCAAGTTCTTCACCGCCGACAGTCCGCTGGTCTCCTCCGGACTGCTGGGTCCGGTGACGCTGCAGTGACGCCCGTGCCTCGGTTCAGAGGATTCCCGTCTGCGTGTCCTTGTTCCGCATCGTGCGCCGGATGTCCTTGTATTTCTGTCCCCGGCTCAGTTTCCATGTGAAGTTGAGTGTGATCTGGTTGCCGTTGTCGCCCGAACGCATGGTCTTGTCCTTGCTGACGTACCGGCTGGCCAGTCGTGCGTGTGACGTTTTCGGATGGGCCTCCAGCGGATGATACCACACCAGGGCCACTTGGCAGTTGCCCCACCGGTAGCTGCATTGCAGCGCGTTGCCCATCCCCTGGTGGTTCATGGTCTCGCCCTCCATGAATTTCCACCCGTTGTCGGCCTGCGCCACGAGCGTCCACCGGCCCAGGTAGGCTTGCAGGCTTCCGCTGATGTTGTAGGTGGTGAGGCAATGGTTGTAGTCGTCGCCGCGGTTGAAGAATCTGAAGAGGCCGCAGTCGAACGTGGCCTCCAGCCTTCCCTCAGCCAGGGTCCAGCGGGTGTAGCTGTCCACATAGAACATATTCACATGGGGTTGGTTCTTCTGCGTATAGAGGAACGTGTCGTCGGCCGTGCGCTCATAGCAGGCCATGTTGCAGTTCTTGTTCCCCCTCCATTCGGTGTAGAGTTGTGTGTACACCTTCGGTTTCGCATAAGCCAGGCGCACGAAGTGCGTGGTGACGCTGTTCGGGTCGATGTTCGGGTTGCCCACCGTCCACTCCATGGAGTTTGTCCTGATGCGCGTGTCGCTGATCATGGCGATTTGCGAGATGTGCTGTGACACCTCGAAGTCATAAGTCAGGCTGAGCGCTTGCGAGAAAGCGTAGGTCAGCGTGGCCTTCGGCCGGAAGAGCCAGTAGTCGAAGTCGTGGCCGCCCTGCCTGTATTGGGCGTTGCTCACGCCCAGTCCGGCCGAGTAGTCCAGTTGCTTCCATTGCCCTTTCAGTTGCGAGAAGAGGTACCAGTTGCTGTTGTGCATCCTGTTGGCCGACTCGGTGTCGCCCGAGTAGATGTTGCGGGTGAACTTCCACAAGTGGTTCAGTCCGAAGGAGAGCGTGAAAGGTTTCAGCCGGTTTTCATAGACGGCCTCCGACGTCAGCGACCAGGTGTTGCCGTCGACGCCATAGGCATAGCGTGTGCCCTCGTTGTTGGTGTGTTGCTGGTTGGTGGCGATGGACGTCCCCACCACGTTGGCCGTCACCGACTGGTGGCTTCCGAGCGTGTGATGGAAGTAAAGGTCGAGCACGGGCGAGAAACTCTTTTCCTGTTCCGTGGTCATGGTCATGCAGGCGTCCCGTTCCGGCTCGACGAGCCTGCGAAACGTGCGGCTTGTCGGCGAATGCTGCAAGTCGGCCGTCAGCGAGGCTTGGAACACATAGCTTGCCGAGTCGGCCAGATTATACTTCAACTGGATGTTGTTGGAGAAGTTGCGGCTCCGCGAGGCCGAATCCTGCCGGCTGATATGTCGGATTGTTTCGTCGCCGAGCCGATAGCAAGCATCCTCGCCGAGCCGTGTGTGCCGATAGTCGTTGTAGCCGAAGTCGTAGGTCAGGCCCAGTTGCGATTTCTTGTAGTTCCATTGTGCAAAGGCCATGTCGTTGCCATACCGGCTCTTGGCGGTCTGTGTCAGGTCGGCCCCCACCGTGTATCCCTGTTCGGGCCGCCGGGTCCGGATGTTGATCACATAGCCAGTGTCGCTGCCATAGCGCACGCCGGGGTGGTCGTCATATTCCACGCTCCTCACCAGTCTGGCGTCGAGCGACAGCAAGTCGGCCATGGTGGTCAGCGTTCCGTTGACCCTCACCTGCACGCCTTTGCCGTCGGCGGCACTGACGGTATGCATGATTTCGTCGACGCGGATTCTCGGCATCGACAACTTGTTCAGCAGGCTGTAGCCATTGGGCGACGCCGCCTTCTGCTGTTCGCTTGGAAGGAAAAGGATTCCGTCGGCATGTCGGATGGTTTTGGCGGCCTTCACCTCCACCTCGTTCAGCGTGACGGGCGTGTCGTGGCTGACGGAGTCTTGCTGGGCCACGGCCAGCGAGGGCGTCAGGGCGCACCCCACCCATAAAAGGAGTTTCTTCATCTTGGCTTGTCGTTTGTTTTTTGCAAAGATAAAGAAACCGCATCTTTCAGCCTCAAAACGTAGCTGACATTACACTGACATTTTCCAACAGTCTGAGCGCCAGCGTTTCCGGAGCCCCGCGGGGTGGTGTCCGGTGGGGTGGTGGAACCTACTTGGCAGCCCGGCCGTCCGATACTGTCAGCCGGTAGTCCTTGCCCCTTTGCGTCTCGATGGCGAGTCCCCTGTCGGCCAGGATGGGTTTGATTCTCCTGATGAGCGTATAGAGCGTGTCGCTGGCATCAGGCTTCTTCGGCCACAGCACGTCGCAGATTTGCTGTTTGCCGAGGCGGTGGCCATCGGCACGGAAGAACATCCCCATGAGCTTCTCCTGCATGGGAGTCATCGTCACGGGCTCATGCCCCAAGGTGAGGAATCGTTGTCGCTCGCAGTCCATCACCAGTCCGCCCAGCACGATCATGCCACGGTGTAGCCTGCGGAAGTATATGGCCGAGGCCAGGGCCCACAGCATGGCGGCCAGGGTCAGGAGCATGGCCGGCCGCTGGTCGCTCATGCCCCACACGGTGGCCAGCGAGCAGTTGGCATAGCCACGGAAAACCAGCCGCCTGCCCCTGCCGTCGTGCCACGTCATCCTGCGGCTTTTGAGGTCGTCGTGTTGTTCGTCGATGGCATAGTAAATCACCGACGACCGCCTCAGGGCGGCAATCTTCAGAAAGCTCCGGTAGTCGGCGATGGTGTCGGGCGTGATCCATCCCTCCGTCTTTTCGGCCAGGGTCCGTGCCAGCGCCTGGTTCATGTCGGCAATGATGTCCTCCTTGGCGCAGTTGTAGCCGTGCCGGCTTGTCGCCACGGCACATCCCACGAGCACCATCAGCACGATGACGGCGTGCCAGGGTCTCATGGCTCCCGATAAGTTTCTTTCCTTTTTCATGATGCTTTTTTATTCTTGCCCGGCCTCGTCCACTTTTTGGGGGTGCCGCAATGTGGGCATTTCAGTTCCCCGATATCCATGTTTCGGTTGTTTGGGGGTAAGGAGTGGGTTGCCCGTCCGTTCAGGAAGGCGTCGCCACGTAGGGGACTTCCACGCTGTGAGTGCGCCGTGCGGCCGGCATGTGTGGGGGCGTATTGCAAAGGTACGCACAATTTCTCATAACATGAAACATTCCTCCGTCTTTTTGGTCATTTCTCTTGAAATCCGTTTTTTCAGAATGTCGGTCTTGA
>CAYQUN010000050.1:0-14449 GCA_964420715.1 uncultured Prevotella sp.
CGCACGCTCCCTTATGCTCTTTCCCAGGTGGAGGGCTTAGATATTCAGTTTCTTGCGGATGTCTTTGGGTACGGCGTTCTTGTTCACCATGAAGTCCATAGTCTTGTAGGCCACGAAGTCCTTGGTCATATACCAAATGCCCTTGTAGTCTCCGTACTTTCCCCAAGAGTTTTTCACCATGTAGTATTCCTTGCCGTTCTGGTCCTTTGCGATGCCAAAGATATGCATGCCATGGTCGTCAGTGGTCTCCCAGTTGTCGAAAGCCTCCTGGCGCATTTCCTGTGTGGGGTGTATTTCGGGAGCGTTCACGCCCAGCGAGTCGAGTTTCTCCTTCTTCTCGCTCTTCGACAGCTTGAACCAGCGGTCAGCGTCGGTGCCGGCCATGGAGCGTGCCTTCTTCACGTCATAGGCGATGCCCAGGCCCGTGCGTGTGAATCCGTCCTCGGTCACGTCACCGCCCCATGCCACGGTGTAGCCGTTCATGATGGCGTTGTCGATAATCTTGGTCAGGTCCTCCATCGGCACGTTCCAGCTCAGAGGCCAGCGCCAGTTGTCCTGCACCTCTACGGCGAAGGCGGTCCAGAAGGGGTGGTGGGTATACGAGGTGAAGGTCACGTAGTCGTTCCAGTCAAGTCCGAGGCTGGCGGCAAAAGTCTTCGGAGTATAGCTCTTCCCCTCGTAGGTGAATGTTTCGGGGCATTTGCCCAGATAAGCGTCAAGGATGCCTTGCAGTCCGTTCTTCCAGGCCGGTGTGAGCTTGGTCTCCTTGCCTTTGGCGATACCCTCCACATAGGGCGTCATCACCGAGAAGAGCTCGCCGAAGTTGGCCAGCGTGTCGCCATAAAGCGTGCCGGGCAGGGGCATGGCGTCTTCGGGCACGATGCCGTAGTGCTGGATGCAGTAGAGGGGATCGTAAGCCGAACCGCCCTGCGAGAAGCTCACGTCGCCGTGCATTCTCACGGCCATGACGGCACGGTCCAGATAAGTCTTGTTAGCCACATACATCTCGCAGAGGTCGTATGTCTTGCCGGTTTTCTTCAGGATTTCGCTTTCGAAGAAGCTCAGGGTGGAGTATGCCCAGCACGTACCCGAGCGGTTCTGGTCCTTGATGCTGGTAATGGGATTCTCTTTCACCACCGTGAAGACGGGCTTGTTGGGGTTCGCCACAGTGTCCTTGGCGGTCTTGGCGCCCGCCGAAGCGGTGCAAAGTGCCACCAAGACGAATGTCAATAGCTTTCTCATGTTCTGTTTGGTCGTTATTTTTTTTGAGTTTTGATTTATGCGTTTTCGTTTCCGCCTTCGCGGGCTTCGGCCAGAAATTGTTCCACATCGCCGGGATGATAGGGTATGCGGTCCTTTCCGATGAACCGGCACCCGTCGTGGGTGATGAGCAGGTCGTCCTCTATGCGGATGCCGCCGAAGTCCTTGTAGGTTTCCAGCTTGTCGAAGTTGATGAACTCCTTGCAATGGCCGCTTTGCTTCCAGTCGTCAATCAGGTCCGGAATGAAGTAGATTCCGGGCTCGTCGGTCACCACGAACCCTTCCTGCAGGCGTCGGCCCATGCGCAGGCAGTTGGTGCCGAACTGTTCCAGATTGGGGCGCACCTCGTCGTCGAATCCCACGTTCACCTGGTCCAGGTTCTCCATGTCGTGCACGTCCATGCCCATCATGTGGCCCAGTCCGTGCACCATGAACATGGCGTGCGCCCCGGCCTTGACGGCCTCGTCGGTGTCGCCCCGCATCAGTCCGAGCTCCTTCAACTTCTCGGTCATGAGGCGGCACACGGAAAAATGCACGTCCCACCATTTCACGCCCGGTTTGGCAATGGCGAGCACATGGTCGTGGCACGCCTCCACGATGGAGTAGATTTCAAGTTGCCGCTGGCTGTATCGCCCGCTGACGGGGGTGGTGCGGGTGTTGTCGGAGCAATAATTCTCCAATGTCTCGGCACCGGCGTCGCAGAGCATGAGCTTGCCTTCCTCGAGTTTGCGCATTGATGGAGCCCCGTGCTGAATCTCGCCGTGTTGCGACAAGATTGTGGGGAAGCTCACCATGGCGCCATACGAGTTGGCGATGCCGTCGAGTTGTCCGGCGATGTATTTCTCCGTCACGCCCGGCCGGCAGAGCCGCATGGCCGTGGTGTGCATCTTGTAGCCAATCACGGCGGCCCGTTCCAGTTCCTCTATCTCCTCGGCGCTTTTGGAGGAGCGCATTTTCACCACCGCCTTGATCAGGGGCATCGAGGCCTCCATCTTCTGCTGGTTGGGATGGATTCCGAGCAGGTCGAAGATTTGGAGCTTGATGTCGTAGCGGTAGGGGGGCAGGTAGTGGATTTTCCGCTTATGGCTCATGGCGTCGTTGCAGATGGTCTTGAGCGACTTCATCGGCGCGGTATTGGCCACGCCCACCTGCAGTGCCATGTCATGGATGCTGTCCACGGAACCATACCACACGATGTCGTCAATGCTGATGTCATCGCCAACGAGCGTCTCCATGTCATTGTCAATGTCGATGACGCCCACCAGTCCGTCGCGGTTCTGCCCGAAATAGTAGCGGAACGTGGAGTCTTGGCGGAACGGGTAATAGCCGTTGTTGGGGAAGTTGCACGGCGAGTTGTTGTTGCCGAATATCAGGATGAGTCCATTGCCGACGAGTTTCTTCAGCTCTTGGCGGCGTTGTACGTATGTTTCCTTACTGAACATTAGTTTTTTTCTATAATCTTCAAATTTGATTGCAAAGTTACTCATTTTTTATAAATAAAGTGTTAACTTTGCAATTAAAATAGGATTAGACCTGTCAATTTATAAATTATTAAGACTGCGGAGGTGAAATTAAACCTGAATACGGGGTTGGTACTCGAGGGTGGAGGCATGCGCGGAGTCTTCACGAGCGGGGTGCTTGATGCTTTCATGAAGTATCGGCTTTTCTTTCATTACGTGGTTGCGGTGTCGGCAGGAGCGTGCAACGGCATGTCGTATATTAGCCGGCAACCGCGAAGGGCGCGCATCTCCAACATCGACTTTCTCGCTCGCTATGACTACATCGGCTTGCGCTACTTGTTGCGTCAGGGAAGCATTTTTGACCGGAAACTACTCTATGATGAGTTTCCCAACGAGTTGCTGCCGTTAGACTTCGATTCCTTCTTCCGCTATGACGGCACCTTCGAGTGTGTCGCCACCAATTGCCTGACAGGCCGTCCGGCCTATCTGAGCGAGACGGGCGACCGGCAGCGTGCCATTGACATTGTCAAGGCCTCGAGCAGCCTGCCTTATGTCAGCAAGATGGTGAGTGTCGACGGCGTCCCCATGCTCGACGGGGGCATCGTCGACAGCATTCCGGTGGTGAGGGCCATGGAGACGGGGCACTCTTCCAATGTGGTGGTTTTGACGAGAAACAAGGGCTGGCGAGACACGTCGGTTGACCGCAAGGTGCCCCACTTTGTGTATAAGAATTATCCCCGCCTGCGCTTGGCCTTGAGCAAGCGTCATGCCTGTTATAACGAGCAACTCCAGTTGGTCGACGACTTGGAAGCCAGTGGTCGGATTCTCTGCATTCGTCCCCTGCGTCCTATGGAAGTGACACGCATGGAGCGTGACACCGGCAAGCTGGAGAGGCTCTATGAAGAGGGCTATCAGCTTGGCGAGCGTTTTTGCCAGGAGCACCTTTGACCATGTCCCAGCAGGTGGGGGCGGAAGGTTTCCCCTGCGGCATGTCCGCAAGCCGGCGGCACTAGGGCAGGGGGGGGATTGTAGGCCGATGTTGGGGGGTCATGGCGTAGATTCTTTTGAAATTGCTTTACTATCTTGTCCCACCATGGTCTCTTGGCCATTGGGATGATGCGTGGAACTTCAGATGAGATGTGCCGAAGGCCGTCCTGACAAAGTGAAAGAGGCCTTTTGAGCTTCTAGGAACGGCCTTCAGAGGTCGTCTCAGCACCGTAGTTAGGAGCTAAAAGCATTGTTGAGACAAGTTGGGAGCGCTTTTTCGTTAAAGTTTACAAACGCGTAAGCCGTTGGGGCCGGATTCCGATCAAGATGTCACTTTTTGATTGTTTGAAGTGTCAAGTTGGAAAAACGAAAATCATTTATTTGCTTCTTTAAAACCATATAGGCTCGTCGAAGGATTGAATTTTGGTGGAAGGAAAAAACTTGAGCGCTCAAGGCCGGGTCTCGAGATCTAAAAAAGCGAGCGGTTCTGATAAGAAGAAAGTAGCTTGTTATGGGGTAAATTTTGACTAAATCTTTCCTTGCGATGGGGTAAAAATAGTTTTTTCTACCTTAGGAAGAAAAAAATCCACCTCGAAAAACGGATTTTACGTACTGGTGTTTTTATTTATCAACTAACTTTGCAAAAGCAAAAGACAAAAACGATTAATGTAAAAACTCATCTTAAGTTAACTATTCGCAAAATTAGAACATCAAAAAGTGAGGGCTCGTGAGAGTCGTTAGCTTATCTCTCAATAGGTAATTTAGAATAGCATCGGTAAAGAGATGCGTAAAAATCCCCACAGGCCACGGCCGATGGGGATTTTTCATGTCATGCGGTGTCGCGTGTCCGCGGGTGTGGTGCCGCCGTTCCACGAGCGTCATTCTTTCAGCAGGTCAGGCCTGAGTTGCTTGGTACGTTCCACGGCCTGGTCTAATTCCCATTGTCTTATTTTGGCTTCGTTGCCACTTAGCAAAATCTCGGGCACCTTCCATCCCTTATAGTCGGCCGGCCGCGTATAGATGGGAGGGGCCAGAAGGTTGTCTTGAAAGCTGTCCGAGAGCGCGCTCTGCTCATCGCCGATCACGCCGGGCACGATTCTCACCACGGCATCGGCAATGACGGCCGCGGCCAGTTCGCCTCCGGTGAGCACATAGTCGCCCACGCTGATTTCACGCGTGATCAAGTGGTCGCGCACGCGTTGGTCTATGCCTTTGTAGTGTCCGCAGAGGATGATGATGTTGTTCAGCAGGCTCAGGTCGTTGGCAATGTGCTGGTTGAACTGCTCGCCATCAGGCGTGACGAAGATCACCTCGTCGTAGTCTCGTTCGGCCTTTAGCGCGGAGATGCAGCGGTCGATGGGCCCGCACTGCATCACCATGCCGGCGGTGCCCCCGTAGGGATAGTCGTCTACGCGCCTCCATTTGTCGAGCGTGTAGTCGCGCAGGTTGTGCAAGTGGATTTCCACCAGACCTTTCTTTTGGGCCCGTGCCAGGATAGATTCGTTGACAAATCCGGCAAGCATTTCGGGCAAAACGGTGATAATGTCGATTCTCATGGGTGCAAAATTACACTTTTTATGTGAGAAAAGAAGGATTTTCTCTTGGAAAATCCGTTGAAGGGTACGAAAGCTTGGACAATTGTTTTTTTTTCATTACTTTTGCCCTTGTTTTTCAAATATTCACAATTATGCGACGTTTTTTATTTTTATCTTTTTTCATCGGCCTTTGCCTATCGGTTCCGGCCCAGAATCTGCAATTGCATTACGACCTCGGCAAGTCGCTTTATAGTGACCTCTCGCCCCGTCAGGATGTGACCACGACGATTGAAATGTACAAGGCCGACAAGTGGGGAAGCACCTATTTTTTTGATGACATAGACTATAAGAGCGATGGCGTGATGGGTTCCTACTGGGAAGTTTCGCGCGAGTTCAACCTCACGGCCAACAAGCAGTGGGCCGCCCATATAGAATATAATGGTGGAGTCACTTCGGGCGAGACACCCGACCAGTATTACGCCAACCGGTTCCAGCACGCCTTGCTCGCCGGTGGAGCGTGGAACTGGCATGATGCCACCTTCCGCCGCACCTTCTCATTGCAGGCCATGTTCAAGTACTACTTTTCCAGTCACCACCTTGGTGCCCGTGCCTTCAACGGCTTCCAGCTCACCGAGGTGTGGGGAGTCACCTTCGCCCACGGGCTGTGCACGTTTAGCGGTTTTTGCGATTTGTGGTATAATCCCGACGTCAAGGGCAAGCTCATCGTCCTTTCCGAACCCCAGTTCTGGTTCAATTTCAACACCTTGAAGGGCTGGGACGGCATCAATCTGAGTTTGGGTACCGAGTGTGAGTTGAGCAACAACTTCGTATACAACGAGCAGGGACGCAACAACAAGTTTTACGCCATCCCCACTCTTGCCGCCAAGTGGACCTTTTAGCGGGATTCACCCAAAGCGTTCCACGAACTCGTCTTCCGAGATGATGGGCGTGCCCAGCTGGTGGGCTTTCTGATTCTTGCCGCTTGTCGATTCCACGTCATTGTTGATCAGGAAGCTTGTCTTCGTGGTCACGCTCCCGGTCACCTTTCCGCCCTGGCTTTCGATATAGGCTTTCAGCTCGTTGCGGTTCTTGTAGTGGTGCACGTCACCCGTCACCACGAAGGTCATCCCCTGGCATTTGGCCCCCTTGGGTTCGTTCACGGGTTGCTCCACCTCTACCTCTTGAAGCAGATGGTCGACGATGTGCCGGTTTTCCTCATCGGCAAAGAACCTTACCACCGAGGCGCTCTTTTCCGGTCCTATGCCCGCGATTTGGGCGAACACGCCCTCGTCGGCCCCCTGGTTGAAAAGCCCTTGCTCAATGGGGCGGCCTTGCGCATTGAGCTTGCCCGTTGCTACGTCAATGAGTGTTCTCAGCGGATACACCCCGAGCAACCTGTTCGACACGTCTTGTCCCACGAGGGGGATGCAGAGTGCGTAAAGCAGTCGCCGGGCCTCGACGTGCCTGCTACGCTCGATGCTCCTCATCATGTTGGCGGCACTCTTCTGTCCGAAGCCTTCGAGCGTGGCCAGTTGCCGGGCATGGTCGCGCAGGTGATAGATGTCGGCATATTCCGTCACCCATCCCAGGTTTACCAGCTTGGCCAGGGTCTGTTCTGATATCCCGTCGATGTTCATGCCCTCTTTCGAAACAAACCGTGCGAATTTTTTCAGTTGTTTGGCGGGGCATCGCGTGTTGGTGCAGTGCAGGGTTCGCGTTCCGCTGGCCTCCGATTCCATAATCTTGGTTGGCGATCCGCACACGGGGCATGCCTCGGGAATGTCAAGGTGCCCCACCTTGTGTCTCACCCTGATGACCTTGGGAATGATTTTGTTCGCCTTGATCACGCTCAACTCGGTGCCGGCGCCGCCGATGCCGAGCCGTTCGCACTCCGATATGTTGCAGAGCGAGGCCCGTTTCACCGTGGTCCCTTCAAGTTCCACGGGCTTGAATACGGCCACGGGGCTGATGGTCGATGCGGCGCAACTCCATTCCACGTGGTCCAGTTGGGTGTCAGCACTCTCGTCCTGCCATTTGAAGGCCAGGCCCGCGCGCGTGGCATGGTGTCCTGTCACCGACCCCGTGAGCGAATAGGAGTAGTCGTCGTAGGCCACGACAAGTCCGTCAACGGGGTAGGGGTTCTCCTTGGCGGTGACGCGGTGTGTCCATCGTCCTATGGCGTCGTCCACCGCTTGCAGCGTGGGGTGGTCGATGCGCTCACGCTCCACGGCCTTCATGCCGTTGCGTTCCACGAAGTCCATGCGTTCCCCCCAGGTGTCGAGTTCCTCGTCGGCATGGACCAGCGTGAAGGGAATCCACCTCAGATGTCGTTCTCTCACCTCGCCGATGTCTTTCAGCGTGAGCGAACCGCTGGCCAGGTTGCGCGGGTTGGCATAGTCGTTGCCACGTTCCAGGAGGAACCGCTCGAAGTCGGCATAGGCAATGACGCACTCCCCCCGCACTACGACGTGCCCCTGCGAGGCAATCGTCTGCGGAATGCCCTCTATGGCCTGGGCCAGCCGTGTGATGTTGGTGCCGGTGTGGCCGTCGCCCCGTGTAACCACCTTGGTGAGCCTGCCATGGTCGAAAGTCACGACAAGCGTGAGTCCGTCGAGTTTCCAACTCAGCCAAATGGCTTTCCCCTCGGCCCATTTCACGATGTCCTCGGGACGCTTTGTCTTGGCCAGCGAGAGGGCCGGGTATTCGTGTGCCTCCTTTTCGCCGTCCGTGCTGTCGGCCGACACGTGCTGGGTGGGCGACTCGTCGAGCACCAGGCCCGTTTCGGCCTCCAGGTTCCTCAATTGGTCGAACATTGCATCCCACTCATAGTCGGTCATCAGTTCGCCCCGACCATTATAGTAGGCATCGGCAGCCTCGTTCAGTTGGGCGATGAGTCGCCTCATCAGCGACACCTTATCTTCCTTTTCCATAAAAATAATCAGCTTATGAGTGCAAAGATACTAAACTTTTTTATTATCTTTGTGGCATGGAAAAGAAATTTATCATCGGCATCGATGTCGGAATCAGCACGACCAAGATAGTCGGCATAGACAATCGGGAGCGCGTCATCTCGCCCGTGCGCATTAAGGCCACCGACCCTGTGACGTCGCTTTACGGAGCTTTCGGCAAGTACATGCACGACAACCACATCAGCCTGTCTGACGTGGAGCACGTGATGATTACCGGCGTAGGCTCGGCCTATGTCGACGAGGACATCTATGGTCTTCCGACCTCAAAGAGCGAGGAATTCATTGCCGACGGGCTGGGTGCGCGATACGAGTCGAAGCTCGACCGCATGATCGTGGTCTCCATGGGCACAGGAACTTCGCTCGTGCAATGCGATGGCGACGACATCCATCATATTGGAGGCATTGGAGTCGGAGGTGGAACGCTTGCCGGACTGAGCCGTATCATGCTTAAGACCGACGACGTGAGGCAGATTACGTCGCTGGCCCAAGAGGGCGACATTTCCAAGATCAACCTGCTCATCGGCGACATCAGCGCCCATCCTCTGCCCGGGCTCCCCATGACCGCCACGGCCAGCCTTTTCAGCAATGCCAAGGCTAACGCCTCGCGAGAAGACATTGCCATCGGGCTTATCTACCTCGTACTCCAGAGCATTGGCTCGGGAAGCATCCTCAGCTCGCTCGGAAGTGGCATCAAGGACTTTGTGATGATAGGCAATCTCACCCTCCTTCCCCAGTGCAGGGAGGTTTATCCCGCTATGGAGAAACTTTATGGCGTCCACTTCATCATCCCCAAACACAGTGAATTTTGTACCGCTATCGGTGCGGCTCTAGATTATAAAAGGAAAGGAAACAAGCTATGACTCAAGAGGAAAGAAACCGTCTCGTGGAAGAAAACCAAGGATTTGTGGTGAGCATGGCCAAGCGCTTTGCCGGACGTGGCCTTGAGCTCGCCGATCTCGTGAGCGAGGGCAACCTGGCTTTGTTCGAAGCCACCAGCAGGTTTGATGCCTCGCGTGGTGTCCGCTTTGTGAGCTATGCGGAGCCCATTGTGCGTCGGGCCATGGAAAACGCGGTAAGCGCGCAGGCCGGACTCTATCGCGTGCCCAAAAACGTGAAGGGCCAACAGGCGCGTGAGGCCTCCATCGCACGCAGCATCGACGCTCCGCTCAGTGCGGGCAACAATCATAGTCTGCTCGATGTGTTGCCCGACAGGAATTCACCCGATCCGGAGGAAGAGGAGGGGATGGAAAGCATGAAGCGAGAGCTGGCCCATTCGCTATCCGTGCTTGATGATCGCGAGCGCCAGGTGGTGGCGGCCCTCTACGGGTTGGGTGTCGACCATAAGTCGCTTGCCGACATCGCTGCCGACATGGGTATCAAGCGCGAGCGTGCGCGACAGATTCGCGACAAGGCTCTGCGAAAGATCGCGCGTACGACCGACAACAAGTACATACGCGCCTATATCCGCAACTGACTATAACGAATATAATGCTATCTAATCATGAAAATAACACAAGAAAACTTTGAATCCGCCTATGTCGACACGATAGAGCGGCAGCAAATCGATCATTTCGTCTGCAAGGAAATGGACCGGCAGATTCATCGTTATATCAAGGGAATGTCGGGAAGCAAGAAGATGATGGATCGTTTTATCGAGCATCTGTCGCATCTTTCTGATGCCGACAAGGCCGTGGCCATCGCCAGTTATATTGACTTGAACCGTCGCGTACTCGACGGACTCGACTTCAAGATGGTGCTTGTGCGCGCCGTGGCCAACTATTGCGACACCTATCAGTATTTTCTCCAGATGGTGAATGATAGCCGGAAGATGATTTATTACTATCAGCGCATGAAGCAGATGTATGTGCAGTATCACGAAGTGTTCGAAGAGAACGGCAAGTTCGGCATCAAGGATTACCAAGGACGAGTCATCCTCAGTGCCAGCTACGACTTCCTGCGCACGCCCTATGTTTATGTGGACGACATGCGGCAAATGCCCGTCATCGCCCAAAAGGGGGGCAAGATGGGCCTTGTGCTCCTCGATGGCGACGACACGTGCGTGGCCGACTTCGTCTATGATGACATTCAATTGCGTGACGAACCGCCATTCTTCGAGGCGCGACAGGGCGATGAGATCTCCCTTCTCGACGTTTGAGCACGTTGCTCATGCAATACAAAAGCGCGACATCGGTAGATTTCTACCAATGCCGCGCTTTTGCTTATTCATTGTCAGTGGCGTGGCGCGTCCACTTTTATGGCTTATCCCAGATACTTCATCAGGATTTTGGCATTGCCGCTCTCGCGTATTTTCACAATGCTCTTCTCGCGTATTTGGCGCACGCGCTCGCGTGTGAGGCCAAACTCCTCACCAATTTCCTCAAGTCCCTTCTCCGGGCATCCGATGCCGAAGCAGGCCTTCAGAATCTTTAGCTCGCGCTCCTTGAGTACGGTACGGAGCACGCTGTCGAGTTCCTTCGACATGCTCTCGAAGTCCACCTGGCGGTCGGTGCGAGTGTCTGAGCCGCTGGCCAGCACGTCGGCCATCGAGTTGTCATCGTCGTCGCCGAAGGGGGCATCGATGCTCATATGGTGGGAATCGGCATTCAGGCTCTGTTCGATTTTCATCTCGTCGATGCCCGTGATTTGCGAGAGTTCCTGCACCGACGGACGCCGGTTGTGTTCTTGCACGAACTTGCTTGTCACTTGATTGATTTTGCTCACGGCCCCCACCTGGTTGAGCGGCAGTCTCACGATGCGGCTTTGCTCGGCAATGGCCTGCATGATGCTTTGGCGAATCCACCATACGGCATAAGAGATGAACTTGAAGCCGCGGGTTTCATCGAATTTTTCGGCGGCCTTCACCAGTCCAATGTTGCCCTCGTCAATCAAGTCGGTGAGCGACAGCCCTTGGTGCTGATATTGTTTGGCCACAGACACCACAAACCTGAGGTTGGCTTTGACCAGTTTGTCCTTGGCCCGTTCGCCCTCTCGTCCACCTTTGCGGATGGTCTCGGCAAGTTGTATCTCCTCATCGACGGTGACCATCGGCTCGTGGCTGATTTCAGCCAGATACTTGTCAAGGGCTTCGCCTGCACGGTTTGTGATGCTTCTAGAAATCTTTAGTTGTCTCATTCTTTAACTTCTTTCTACCTTATGCTTAATGGATTTGTATTCAGTTTTTTATAGTGCAAAAAATGTGCCGTCCGATTTTGGCGCGGCAAAGTTACTAAAAATAACGATAGGACATATCAAATATTGCGAAAATGTTTCGATATTCTCTTATTTTTCTTGTTGGAATTGCAATATAGGGGTTGCGTTGTCTCCGTTTTCCATCTTGATGGGAATCCATAGGTGCCGGCTGTCGCCAAGAGCGGCGGGCTTCCACTGGTCGGCCATGAACACGAAGTCGGCTCCGCCGAAAAGTTTCCGTTCCGACTTGTTTTCCACCTTATATATATAGCATCCTTGTGCGCCGAAAGTGCGTTCAGCCCCTTTCCCACGGCATGGATTGGGCAATTGCCGCCATGGCCCCAAGATGTTTTTCGCCTTGAAGAGTCTTGCCGCATTGGGTGCCCATCCCGTACATCCGCTCGTCACCATCCAGTAGGTGCCGTCTTTCTTGAAGATGGCGGGAGCCTCGTTTTGTCCTCCGGGCGCCACACGCGTCAAAGTTCCATTGTGTGCCAGGTAGTCGTCGGTGAGTTGTGCGATTTGCAAGGTCAGGTTGTCTTCCGACGAATAAATATGGTAGGCCTTTCCGTCGTCGTCGACAAAGATGGTCATGTCCCTGGCCATTTGTCCGCCCTTCACGTCGCGCACGAAGAACATCCCTCTTTCTATTTGCTTCCGCCATTCCGGTGTCCACCATTCTTGCAGTTCGGGGAAGAGCAATTGGTGTTGCAGGTCAGTGGTGTCGGGCATGCAAAAGCCAATGGGATATTGATGGGGAAGCACACGTCCTGAGCGTATGAAGCGGAACGGTCCCGTTGGTGAGTTGCTTGTAGCCACGCCGTAGCGGGCCGCGGCGTAACCTTGCCCTTTCAGTTCGAGGTGGAACCAGAGCACGAATTTTCGTGTTCGCGGATTGTAAACCACCTTGGGGCGTTCGATGATGCAACCTTTGGCGATGTCGCTTTCCGTCTCGTCGGACACCGGGAGAACCACACCTCGGTCAGTCCAGTGCCTCAGGTCTTTCGAAGAATAGCAGGCCACGCCGAGCGAGCTCACCGGACCACCCATGCTCCGTTTCTCCCCATACCAGTAGTATGTACTACCATGGTGGATGATGTTGCCCCCGTGGGCATTGATGTGCTGTCCGTTGTTGTCGGGCCATAAGCCGCCCTCCCATCCCGGTTGTGCACACAGGGATAGTGTCGGGGCCAGCATGAGCAGGAGTCCGAGAAGTCTTTTCATTTTGGATAGGGATTTTTTGTGTATGATTTGTTTTTGCAAAGATAGCCTTTTTCCCACAAATAGGCGAAGAAATGGTCGTCCTTTTTACAAGCCGTCCTTTCCTTTTTTGTCAATCCCGCGAGACAGGCGTGTGTTTTCCGATCGTCTTTTCCATCCAGATCATGTCATACCACCTGTCAAATTTATAGCCGATCTTGTGGAAGTGGGCACAACGGGTGAAGCCCATCGTGTCATGAAAGTGGATGCTGTCAAGTGGGAGATATTCGTCGGCTTCGTCCATATACGTAATGCAAGCGTTCATGTTGAGGATGCCTTGCGCCTTTAGCTCCTTTTCCAGTTCGGCATACAGCCATCTGCCAATTCCAAGGTGCCGCTTGCCCATGTCGATATAGATTGATGTCTCCACGCTCCACTGGTAGGCTGCCTGTTCTTTGAATTGATGCGCATAAGCATATCCGGCAATCTCTCCATCCTTCAGGGCCACGAGATAGGGATACGTCTGGCTGATTCGTGCGATGCGTTCCTGGAAGTCGGAAAGCGTCGGCACCTCGTATTCGAACGTAATCGCCGTTTTCTCCACATAAGGCGTGTAAATGCCGAGCAGTTCTTTTGCGTCTTCGATCCTTGCCTTTCTAATCTTGATGTCCGCCATAATCATTTCCTCACCATCCTCACGTGTTCTATTCCGGCCTCGATGAAGCGTTCGGAAGCAATCTTGAAGCCCTGTTCTTCATAGAACGAGACGGCGTGGATTTGTGCGTCCAGCCAGATTTCGTCAGCCCCGAGTCTCTTCTTGCCAATCTTGACACATTTGTCTATAATGGCGCCGCCCAGTCCTTGTCCACGATATTTGCGGGCTGTGGCGACACGTCCTATCTTCACGCGTCCTTCGTCATGATCTAGGTAGACACGTGCGTATGAGCCGACGACATCCCCGCCGTCCTCGTCCACCATGGCAAATACATGGACGGCCTCCCTGTCGATGTTGTCCAGGTCTGGATAGATGATGTTCTCCTCGACGAAGAAGACATCTTGCCTAAGTTTTAGGATGTCGAATAGTTGCGATGCCGACAGCTCTTTGAGGTCCAACGACAGAATGTCCATCACCCCACTTAGTTCCAATCCTCCGGCATGCAAATCAGCAAGATGATGTATACGATGATGCCGCTGAAGCATGTGCCAAATGTCAGCAACAGGTATACCAGCCTGACAATTGTCGGATCCCAGTCGAAGTAGTGTGCAATGCCGCTACACACGCCACCAATCATCTTGTCGCTCATAGAGCGGGTTAGTCTCTTTTTTGTATCCATTTTCTTTTTTTTGTTTCGATGACAATTTATAGCCCTCTTCCCTCAGAAGCTTGTAATCCAACTCCTGAGGACCTTTGTTTAAAGGATTGTAGTTTACCGGTGTCAAAGGTACGAAATTTTTTTTAGAAAGTCAGCGATAGAAGTCGATAAATGCCTTTACTTGTCCCTTAATTCCGCAACCAAGTGCGTAATTTGTTAATAAGTCTATGAGGAAAATAAATCCCTCATAGCTTAGTCATTGCATGGCAAATATCGGTTTGATTAAGAAAAGTCACCTGCTTGACGAGTTTTGGCTGCTATGCTCGGAAATATTTAACAGGGTTGCGGAATAGAGGAGTGTTTGGAATATAATATATTTGTATGGCTATTATTGTATAAGCGCACATAATGCTATTGATGTTACAGTTTCTTTAAACGGTTATTATACGCGACGCGTTGATGGAGTGCTATTTTTTATAAAGGGCAAGTTCAACATAGAAGTGCAATTGGGTGAGCTGGTTTAGCCTTAATAATCT
>CAYQUN010000051.1:0-14226 GCA_964420715.1 uncultured Prevotella sp.
CTATTACTCAGTTCTTTTACTTCTGATGAAAGTCTGTTTGCTGCCATATAATTCTTTTTATACCTTATCGGGTGCAAAGATGGCAAATTATTTCTATTATCCAAAATAAAAATCCCGATAAGGTATAATTTTGCAACTACAGCAATAGATTATACCTTACAGGGTATAAAAGCCATAATATATCAGCATGGGATTATTCATATTTTATCATTTCTGATAGTTTAATGAAATAATCGTTTGACCAAATGCCAAGTTCACTGGCATTCTGTACAAACGGCAATACATCTGCTTTTACCTGCTTGATGTCGGTTGTGGCAAGTTTGTCCCTGAGTATTCCATTGAATTGTTCACGGCTTACCTCCATACCATTGAACTGACGGATTCTTTCAGCAAGATGGTTGAAATCCAATGGTACGTTATGCTTTACATACCATTCGAAATCATACCAGTCACGGCCTTTGACTCTGTTCTTCCATGAACGGAATACCAAAGCATGCATCTTGCCGGCGAACAAGTCTGGCAATGTGAAGCATCTTGTCATGAACGATTGTGGTAGAAGGAGAAGATTTTGCTCTGTATTGAACTTGAGAGGCGGGTTAGTGTCTACCTCTATTTTAATTTTAATGGAGCGTTCTGTCTGAAATGAGATGTCATACACATCAGTATTGTCTTTCAAGAAGGCTGACTCCACTTTGCCGAAACTGCGTTTGTCCTTTTTTGTAATCTCTACCTTACGTCCTACCATTTCGAACATATCTTTGATAGGCTGGAAGTATTTTGTGAAATCGAAATTATCAGATGGCGCCAAAAGAGAAAAGTCCATATCCTCACTAAAGCGTTTGAGACCATGGAATATGCGAAGGCAAGTACCTCCGTAGAAGGCTGCCTCGTCAAAGAAGCCCCCGTTATATAGTCCTGCAAGAATCACTTGCTGGTTCACCTCGAATATTGCGTTGCGCTTTTGCTGTTGTGTGTCCTGTGGATAGGCAGACAACATGCTGTCGTATATTTCATTGCTCATCTTTCAATAACTTTATTATCGTTTTAATGGAATCGCCCTTCTTACCTACCTTTGCATACTCTTCAAAGACCGATGAATCCAGTTTCTTGAAATTATCCATATCAAAGCGGATGTCCTCGTCCAAATATCTTCTGGCTTCTTTTATATAGCGCAAGTTCAGTCCTGCTGTATTGGCTATGAGATCACACAATGCCTTTTCGGGAGAAGCCATAAGAAAGGCGTAATCTCCATTGTTAATACTTCTCACTCCAATATGAAAAGATTCCCTGAAGATGAAAAGGTAAGAGAAACGCCCGTATGGCGTGTCGAAGTTTCTTGCATGCTTTACCGTCATGGATTGTGTCTCATACACCGCTTCCGGTATCAGACCATAGTAACGTAAAGCTGTAGACATAGACACATACGATGGTGCATATATGTGATTTGCCATAAGACCAGTAGAAAGTGTTTTGCCCGTAATCTCAGGATTGACGACGTACAATCCACGTTTTAGCCTGATGATTTCATCATGCTTCTCAAGCCACCTTACCTTTTCGTTCTTCTGACGAATATCAGGATACATTGATGCTACAGTGGCTGATGTTACCGGAATATTTCCAAAATTAATCAGTACGTTTCTCACTATAATATGTCATTTAGTCTAAAACGAATATTATATATATTATTTTGCAAAGATAGTAAAATTTTGAATACTAAAAATATTTTTAAGCAATTTTTTGTTCATAATATTACTTTGTTCCATTTGAATTAAACATAAATATAGTATCGAGCATATTGAGTTTAAGTTTAATGGAATTCATGTATATAGACATGTAAACCTAAACTTATATTCTTTTTTGGGTTCAATAAGTTTGCATAAGTTGGCAAAGTTAAGATAGATTTTGAGAAAATTGGCCTACATCTTACTTCATTTCCCAAAATGGGAAGTACAGAACATTCCGGAATGGAAAGTGATTGAAAGTTATGCATATCCCTAATTGGGAAGTGAAGTGTGTCAATTTTTTATCAGGCATATCCTACTTTTTAGCCCCAATATTCATTATCATCGTGAATATGATAGATTACTCACAATTTTACTCTTGGTTTGAACCATATATATTCATAGTTTTATAGCTCCAATAGTCTCTCTATCAAACAATTTCTATTTTCGTCATGAAGTGCTAAATAGCATCAAATAGCGCTCAAATGTCCTGTTTTGTCAAGAATAATCTCACAAATAAAGCTAAAAGTGTTAAATCTTTATCATGCGATATTTTTAGCTTCATAATTTGAACCACTATACTATCTTTTGATTTATAACTTGTTGATAATCAATGTATTGTGCAAACTACATCGGGGAATAGGGCGGTTTTTTGTGTTGCAAACGAAATGCAAAGTAACAACAAAGCAAGCCAAAAATATAATGAATACCAATAACTTGCAGTCTTTGGCTTTATTCCTTATTTTGGGCTTGCTTTATTTTTGTTTATCATTTTTATGTTGTAATTTTGTTGCACGAAAAGAAAAGTGCAACAATTGCAACAAAAAAGCGATATGAAAGACAGATGATGTACGAGCTATAAACAGAGAAGGCACTCCGACTTAATGCCGAAGTGCCTGGAAATCTACGCCACAAAATAATGCAGAAGTCTAACTACGGCATCGCTTCTATGCACGCAATAGAGTAAACGTATGGACAGCCTTGCTGGTGTTGGGTAAAGATATTTATGCTTGTACTTTTTAATGAAGGTCGGTCTGCAGGGTCGTCGGGGATATTTCCGTCATGCTTTACCAAAGCCTCTTTACGTGTCCACAACTTGGTCATTTCCAACGGTGGATTGTCTGAAGCGAGTATGATGTCTATGTCTTCCTGTTTGAAAACGACATGAAGGAGAATCAGACTCTCCTTTGTCAAGACATCTTCTATGTCGCAACCGACTTCCTTGTCCGAGATTACAGCCATCGCGGCACTTTTGCAGTGGGCGAGATTGAAGTTGATGTGCGGATAGTGGGGAAAATAAGGCTTGCCGCCAAACCACATTCCCATTACAGGAAGAGCATCAATGCCACAGTGCTCAGACAAGAGTTGCAATAAGAGTTGCCGTGCTGCCAGGCTTTGCTCCTTTGGAGGAGCATTAGCCGGCCTAAGTTCTTTTATTTTATAGTGTAGCATAGTCTATGATACCTAGCTTCTGCCAAGTCTATTTCGTAACAGGTCCGACCTGTCCTACCTTGAATTTATACTCCTTAGCGTAATCACGGAGAATGGCAAGCCGCATTGTGCGCTCTGTCAGGTTGAACAGTGCTGACCATTGCGTCTGAGAGGTTATGTCTTCCGTCGGTGGCTGCGAAACAGCTCTTAGCAGAGCCATGGCGTCGTCTTCTTTCAGAGAGTATCTCTTGGCAAGCATCGCATTCCTCATCGTCCAATAGCGAGCCTTGCCGTGATCAGAGCCCCATCCGTCTTTAGTACCTACCATCGTAGGAGAAACATAGAAATTGGTTACACAACGAAGAGTATCGTTATTGGTGAAGACTTCCATGCGTGTAGGATTCGTCTCCGCCGGGTTCTTCGGGTCTCTTGTATATTCCACGATAGCATAATCGCCCGTTGCGTCAGCCATGAAGAAGTGGTAGTTAGACCTGCCGTTACCTACCATGCTCATATCGAAGGCTTTTAGTGTATCAACAGCCTGCTTTACAGTAGACACCTTGTCTAGGAGGTAACGAATCATAACTGTGGGGGCTATGCGTCTTTTGCCAGTTTTCTGGTCTGTCTGAGCCTCACTAAGGGCAAGTATGCCAATGGAGAAGCCGTCCTCGTTGATGCCGTCAAGTGCAGCGTATGGCAGTCCCATCATGAGCGAGAGGTCTTTTGGCCCTTGTTTGCCATAGAAGCCCCTGGGGAAATCAAGGTTCATTCCATCGACAAGAGAGATGGATTTCTTGCCGCCGGCAGGAGCCGTATGCACAAGGATGGCTGAAGTCTCAAGATATTTGCCATCTGGGTCTACATGTTTGAAGTCGTAGTTGCGCCCCATTAGGAAGTCGATGCTTTGGGCCTCAGGCACAGCGAAGGCACTGCATCCTGCGCCGAACTTCACCTTTGCCGAGTTGCTTCCTTGTTTGTCGTAAAGCAAATGTTGAATGTAGCCAAAGAGCTGCAGCAGATTTGTGTGCCCGGAATTGACCACTTCTTTAAGCTTGTAGTCGGCAGTGTAGTTTATCTCGTAGAGTCTGCCGTCACCACTGAGGTCTTTCATCGACCGTAGCATTGACAGTTTTTCCGTGTCGGTGATGCTGGAGAAACGTTCAGCTGAGATTTCCTCAGATGGTGTCGGGGTTGGTGTCGGCTCTGGAGTGTCATCATCAGAGCATGAAGTCATGAAGGCAGTCATGACGGTTGCAATAGCAAGCAGGGCAACCATGCCGAAGCGCTTGAAAAAATGTTTCTTTTTCATAGTTGTACTTTCTTTATCTTGTTATTGTTTCTTTAAAAGGGAAGTCTTAATAGAAGAAGCCTGATATGAGGTTCAAACTCTTTCCTCTTTCAACGTTGATGTTCTTATTAGACTTGTATTCCACACCATCAAGCTTGAAGCGGAGGGCGTATCTGCCCTCGGGAAGGTGTCTCTTGTAAGCCTCGCTTATTCCGTATGCGCTGAAAGTGCTGTCGCAGTATTCCTTACGAGAGTCAACGTTTGTGTAAACGATGTCGTTCATATTCATTTTCTGATCGTTCCTGAGCACTACCGCACCGGTTGGGACACGATTAGGAAGAGGCAAGTCAAACACTCTGGTGAGCGACTTGGATGCTAAACTACTGGGGGTTTTACTATTGGCATTGTTGGTTTGATAAGTGAGGTTGTTTAACTTCACCGTCATCTTGTATCTCGTAGAAGTGTCATTCGTCTTTGTATGAGGAATGCGCCAGACCCATGTGAAATGGAAGTCGTATGTCTTTATACTCACTTGAGGTGGCTTCTCATCCCACGACTTTGGGAGATTGTTGATTTGTATTTTATAGTTCACAATGCCTTTCTGCATGTTGTAGCAGTTCCTTATCGTGACGTCGTTGAGAGCATACGACTCTGAATTCTTGAAATTGACGCCAGTCTCCACGGTTCCGCCTATTCCCGATTTTCCTCCAGAGATGCATCCATTGAGGTTCCAGCTTATCCCAGAAGTGTATGTCTTGGCGTTCTCCGTTGTCATAGGATAAGGAACCTCGCTAAACTCTACACTTTTTGACATGTCATCAACAGCATTGACACTCACGTCAAAGTCAAAGTTGTTAAGGTAGAACCCTAATACGGATGTAGAATGTCGGTTCTTGTTGCCCCATTTTAACTTCTGTAGTCCTTTATACATCTCGTCTGATGATATGGAAATCGTCCCTTCTATGATGTAATAGTCTCCGGAACGGGGATTGTCTTGTGAAGCGTGCAAATAGAGCGGGGTGATGTTGTAAGTCATGTTGACGGTCGCATTGCCACTCATCCGGCATTTCTCGTAATCTTTACCGAAGAGTTCGATGTTTTTAAATTGCACTACGTCTGTAGAATGCCTTACAGTCTTTTCAAGGATGTCTTCATCCACTTGGCTTACATTGAGGTTTGAAGGTGGCAGTAAGTCTTCTTCGTCATCATTACTGCATGAGCAGAAAACCGTGCTCAACAGTGCGATCACTATTGGTATATATTTGATGAGTCCTTTCATTGCTTCTTTTATTTTTTGAGTATGAAATCGGTTTCACTTGAATTATGCTTCGTGGTCTCGTATTCCCGAACAGTTATCTTGCGGTCATATATATACGACTTTAACTCCTTGTTCTGTCTCACGTCGCATGATAGGGAATATTCTCCTACAGGCAGGTACACTTCATAGCTTTCGTCTATGCCGAAATGGCTCTTAGAACTAAAGGTCTTATTATTGCCTGTCACCACGATATTGGTGAGATAGGTGTTGTCAACCTTGTTTGAGAACGTCAACAAGCCCGTTTGCCATCGGTTGGGTTTGGCTAATGAGAGGGTTATCTTCTTGTCAGGTATAGGGAATTTCTCGCTTTTAAAGTCTGCTCCTGTAGAGTAGAAATGTGCGGCACCATAAACAAAGTTGCTGATGTCTATCACCATCTTGTACTCGGTGTTGTCGTCTCGGTCCTTCGTCGGCACTGCCCAAATCCATTCATTGTAGAATGTGGCAGTGGAAATGGAAATGTCAGGTGGATTAGAGATGGAAATATTTTTATTGTATTTCGGCAGGTTGTTAATCCTGTACTCATAGAATACTGTCGGACTGTTTGAGCGACTTGCTATTTCGCAGTCAGTGATAGTTCTGGTGGTCGACGACTCTAATGTCAGACCGCCTTTGAGGCTCGCTCCATAGTTGGTGCCGGCTGTTAAGCCTCCAGTAATGCCGTAGCTGTAGCCAGAGGTATAAGTCGTAGCAGACTCAAGGGTCTTCGGCTTGGGTGTAGACACAAAGATGGTTCCTTTGGGCACATTGCCATTTGCGTCTGTCAGATTTGCCTTGACATCCAGTGAACGGAGGAAATAACCGCAGTAGCGCGCCTTTGTTCCACCATACTTCTTGTAGGTGTTGCCATGGTACATTCCTTTCGATTCCACTGTTGTCCTCAATGTCACTACATAGTAGTCCTTAGCTTCGTCGTTGGTGCTCTTGAAACCGTGCAATGGCTTTACATCGGCATGGAAACTGATGCTGTAATTGCCCTTTAGCCGTAGTTCGCTTGAAAGGACAGGCTTTAATATCCTATAGTCTATTTCACCGGAGTAGGTTGCACCGGAGTTGCCTTCTTCCATCACAACAGTACCCTCGGAACCTTTGTTTGGGTTTGCCCCGGCAAGGTTGTCTTCAACAACAGGTTGCTCTGTGGCAAGGGTGTCATCGTCATCTGAACATGAAGCTAAGAGGAGCAAGAAGAGCGGAAGTAATGCCCAGCAGGTCTTGGACGGGTAAAAAAATCTTTTTGCCATTTTCTAATAGTTTTATGTTTTCGTTTCTGTCGCAAAATTAAGAAGGAAAATAGCCCGTTCCAAACAAAGAGTACCTTTAATGTAGTCAAAAGTCTTAAAAAAATACCCTTTAAAACAGTCAAAAACAGATTTTTTACTTAATTTTGCAACATAAGAACTGCAAACCCACACAATTATGAAGTCTAAGAACTTATATATAAGACTTACTCTCCTTTTGAGGAAACTGTATCACAGGGAACACACAACACTCGGCAGGCAGCGTCTCACATTGCTTCTTTTCTGCTATCTCCCCGTTTTGCTCATAGGAATCCTTGCCAATTTCTTTGGCATCACACAACCATACGCGTCATTTTTCAACTACACCCATACGCTGTTTCTCATAACAGTAGCAGTCTTCTTGTGGCTATATTGGAAGGGGAGAATCAATATAAGCATCTGTCTTTCCACATTCACCATTATAGGTCAATCGCTCATCTCCATAGAAATGGTCTATAGCTCACTCCACCCAACACATTATTATATAATGCTCATCATGGCAAACGTTGTACTGCTCACTATGAATATGACGGTGTCGATAGTAGCATCTATGAAGAAAGACACGATAATACTTGGCGGCATAACATTGGCTGTATATATAGCCAGTTCGTTTATAGCTCATGACGATATTATGAAGAGCTTTATAATAATATTCATCATTGCCTTCACATTTCTAAGCTTGATAGGTGTAGGGATGGCAAAAAGCGTCAATAAGATAGAATTGGAAAACGAGCAGATGAAGAGGGAAGAAAAGGAAGTTCTGCATGTTTTACAGTTAAAAAGGAACGAAGTAAAAGCGTTTATGTCTCTTGCGTCTGAAAAGTATTCTCATGATGGCACAAAGGTGCTGTTGGAACGTCTTGACAGAAAGTCAAGGCATAATTTACTTTCCAATGTCGAGGAATATATAAAAACAAGAGATACCGACTTGGATATTCTTGCCAAAGTGTTTCCCGAGTTCACTCCGTCTGAAAGGGAGATATGCCGACTTATCTTGAAAGGGAAAAAATTGAATGATATTTGCGCTGTTCTCAACAAGAACGAATCAAACATCAACAGCCAGCGCGCCAATATGCGCAGGAAACTGGGATTGAAATCTTCCGAAAACTTGCAAAAAGTGCTGCAACGAAGACTTGACGATGCGAAATAGTGCCGGCGTCGGAATCAGCCCAGACTACCCTCGAACACGCCTTGTGCAGTCTCCTTATCCTTGCATTTCAGATTCATAAGAAGCGACTTGCTTCTGTATCAGATAGCTCATAATAGATGCGAAGACGCATAGGGCTACGTCAATGAGCCATACGGCCTGGTAGCCGCCTGTCGCTTCGAGAAGAGCGCCGCCAAGATATGCACTTAGAAAGGCTCCTGTCTGATGACAGAAGAAGAGTATGCCGACAAGGATTGCGACTTGCGACAGATGAAAGTTATCGCTCACCAAGCCGGAAGTCGGCGAAACAGTGGCATCGCCGGTCATTCCCAAACCTATGGCGAAGAGGAATGCTGTGGCAAGGGTCTTCGGCATCAGGAAGAGATAGGCCAACACCCATACGGCACGGAAACCGTAGTAGAAGCAGAGAAGCCTCCCCTTGTTCATCCGGGTGCAGAGAAAGCCTGACAGCAATGCTCCTAATATAGTGGCAATTCCATAGACGGAGAATGCCCAACTTGCATCTGTGGGGGTGATGCCGTATGAAATGTATTGCGAGAAAAGATGCGACTCGATTATTACCATGTGGAAGCCGCATGTCGAGAATCCTGCAATCAACAAAAGATATGTGCGGTTGTGGAATGCCTCGTGAAAAGGCAAGGACACTTGTTTCTCATCAAAATTGCTGTCTTTCTTGGGATCGCGCGAGGTAACAACAATAGAGACGGGTATTAGAAGCAGGCCTGTTCCTGCAAGAACGGTCAAGGCTAATTGTATTCCGCCAACATTCAGCATGCCTTGGATTAGTGGCGACAGAACGAAGCCCATCATTCCTGCTGCCGCATTCAGCATACCCGATATAATCATTGCGTTCTTTTGCCCTACGAAGTGGATGGCGGAAGTCAGAATCAGTCCGAAGGCTAATGCTCCAGATCCTGCTCCAAAGAGTATTCCCAAGGAGAGAAGCAGTGGAACGAAAGAATTGGAAAGCAGCATTCCTCCCATACTGGCAGCAATGAGTATTGCTCCGATGAAAAGCACGAGGCGGTTGGACCGGTGATAGGCTATAATTCCAAACAGTGGCTGTGTAATGCCAAAGACTATTTGCATGACGGCAATGCATAAGCAGACATTAGCATAACTCACATTGCAATGCTTGACAAGCGGATTGAGGAGTATGCCTATATCCGACCTTATTCCTCCCCCGACTCCATACAGAATGCATGCTACCAATCCGAACAGTATGACCGAGGCTATGCCTGTCTTTTTGTTGCTCATTTGAAATTATAGGTAAATGCCCGTCTTGCTATCCTTGCAATTCTTTACATCTTGCAAAGTTCCCGATACGACTATGCGTCCGCCTTCGTCTCCACCGCCGGGACCCATATCAATGATGTAATCAGCGTTGCGGATGACGTCAAGGTCGTGTTCAATGACTACGACAGTGGCTCCAAGTTCGATGAGATGCTGGAAGACTTGTAGCAATGTCCTTACGTCTTGCGGATGCAAGCCTATTGTCGGCTCATCAAAAACGAAAAGCGAATCTTCCTGACCACGTCCCATCTCACTGGCAAGCTTTAGACGCTGTGCCTCGCCACCACTCAGGCTCGGTGTTGCTTCACCCAAAGTAAGGTAGCCAAGTCCTAGGTCATCAAGGACTTTTAATCTTTGATTGACAAGTTTCAAGTCTCTTGTCGCCTTCAATGCCGACTTCACATCCATATCCATCAGTTCGGGCAAGGAATGGCTTACGCCTTCTTTGTCTGTTCTTGTTATAGAGAATGCTTTCTGGGCATAGCGGGAGCCGTGGCACTCGGTGCAAGGAATGTCAACGTCAGGAAGGAACTGGACATCAAGGCTTATCTCTCCCGTGCCATCGCAGACAGGACAACGCAGACGGCCTGTGTTGTAAGAGAAGTCACCGGCTTTCCATCCGCCTTCCTTTGCCTTCGGAGTACGGGCAAAGACCTTTCGCAGTTCATCATGTACATTGGCGTAAGTGGCAACGGTAGAGCGGACGTTGATGCCGATAGGTGTGGCGTCGATGAGTTTTACTTGTTTTATTCCTGCCGGATCTACAGCCTTTACGTGTTTTGGCAATGCCTTTCCTGCTACGGCAGCTTGCAGACCAGGAATAAGACTTTCGAGGACAAGTGTCGTCTTTCCAGAGCCCGAGACACCGGTTACAACCGTCAGCCGACCTTGGGGGATGTCAACCTCCAACGGCTTCACTGTGTGGATAGCGTCTGTAGAAAGATGAATTCTGCCTATATTGAAAAGTTCTTCTTTAGGTGTGTTCAGTCTGACATTGACATTCTCGCCTTTAAGATATGGGGCTATAATGGAATTGGCGTCGTTTTCAACCTCCTGCAATGAGCCCTTGGCAATGACATGACCACCATCGGCGCCGGCACCCGGTCCCATCTCTATCAAGTAGTCGGACTCGTTGAGGATTTGAGTATCGTGGTCGACGAGTACGACACTGTTTCCATCAGCAACAAGGTCGTGCATGACTCCGGCAAGTCCCTTTATGTTAGCGGGATGGAGACCTATGGAGGGCTCGTCAAGGACGTAGAGCACGCCGGTGGTACGGTTGCGGACGGCACGGGCGAGTTGCATGCGCTGGCGTTCACCCGTTGAAAGCGTAGAAGCGGCCCGGTCGAGAGTCAGATAGCCGAGTCCGAGGTCCATGAGCCTGCGTGCAGTAGACAGGAATGACTCGCAGATGCTGTTTGCCATAGGGCGCATCTCCTCGGGCAGTGAGTCAGGGACACCCTTCACCCACCCAACTACTTGCGAGAGTGTCATCTTGCAGACATCGGCAAGGGAGACATTGCGGAGGCGTGGCGCACGAGCCTCTTCCGAGAGGCGTGTGCCGTGGCAGTCTGGACAAACCTCCTGCTTAAGAAATCTCTCCACACGCTTCATGCCTTTCTCGTCCTTGACCTTTGCAAGGGCATTTTCTACGGTGTAAACGGCATTGTAATAAGTGAAGTCAAGTTCGGCTGCGTCGTTGCCTTTCTTCGCTTTGTAAAGGATATGCTTCTTTACGGCAGGTCCGTGAAATACGATATCACGTTCTTGGGGCGTCAGTTGGTTGAAAGGCACATCTGTCCGCACGCCCATAGCCCTGCAAACGTCGGTCATAAGGCTCCACATGAGGGTCTTCCAAGGCAGTACCGCTCCCTCGTCTATTGTCTTAGTCTCGTCAGGGACAAGCGTAGACTCATCAACGGTCATCACCATGCCGGTTCCGTCGCATCGCCTGCAAGCCCCCATACTGTTGAAAGCCAGATCCTCGGCTCCAGGCGCATAGAAGTGAGCGCCACAGGCGGGGCAAACAAGTTCTTGCCCGGCAGCGATCTTCAAAGTAGGCTTGAGATAATGACCGTTAGGGCAACGGTGGGAAGCAAGGCGCGAGAACATCAGACGGAGGGAGTTGAGAAGTTCTGTTCCCGTTCCGAATGTAGACCTTATGCCTGGAACTCCGGGGCGCTGGTGAAGTGCCAATGCAGAAGGCACATAGCGCACTTCGTCGACATCCGCCTTAGCCGCCTGGGTCATCCGCCGGCGTGTATAGGTGGACAGGGCTTCGAGGTATCGGCGTGAACCCTCGCTGTAGAGTACGCCCAAGGCAAGTGAAGACTTGCCGGAACCCGACACACCGGCAATGCCTGTGATTCCGCCAAGAGGAATGTCAACGTCTATATTTTTGAGGTTGTGAACCCTTGCGCCACGTACCATTATGTGGTCTGGGGAAATCAACCGCTTCTGTCTTTCGTTCATTTATTAGTATCCGTAAACTTTTAGTCCATTTATCTGATAAAGAGCATCGATGTCCGCGAAAGTTTCTGCTCCGTCTTTCCGTTGTCTTTACGCTATGGAACTTCTAGAGCATCCAAAACTTTCATAATGTCCTTTTATAATCAATGTTTTGCAAAGGTAATATTTTCTTCATCATGTTCATATTTTACTTGCAAATCTTTTGTTAGTTTTCCTGTTTTTCTTCTTCGCCCTCAATTCAGTTGGCGACATATTCGTGTGTTTCCTCACATAAGTGGCGAAGTGTGCCGGAGAAGAGAAATTGAAAGTTTCGGAGATTGTACTAAAGCTCTTCTTTGTTTCCTGTAGCTGACGGGATATGTCGCCTACTGTATACCAGTTTATCCAATATGAGGCGTTATGTCCTGTGGATTTGACACAGACCTCTGACAGATATTTGGCGGAGACAGCCAATCGTGAAGCATAGTAATCGACCCTCCGCTCCTTTCTATAGACACCTGTTGAGAGAAGTGATATAAACCTGTCAGACAGCGACTCGCCTTGCGTCGGCAATTGCTTGTTGCGCTTAAGGTGGCGTGAATGACTGTCGTAGATGTCGAAAATCATGCGCTGTACATCCAACTTCAAGGTCTCTGCAAGGAACAGGTGTTGAAGGTTCATTGTCCTTGCGCGTAAATCATCAATATCTCTCTGACAGCGGTTCATCTCGGCGGTGGTCATAGGAAATACCGGATTCTGCATTGTTGAGAGCATTCCAGTTAGTGCGTATTCACTCGAAGGGGAGTTTGCCTCAAGGTAGTCGAGACTGATTTCTACTGAGGACATGCGGAAATCGTCTGAACAGACTATTCCACTTGCCTTTGGCCCGGTACTGCAAATGATGCAGTCGCCAGCGACAACATTATACACTGTGTCGTCAAGGCAGAGTTGTGCTCCACCCGACTGGCAGAATATATGTCTGCAGTAATTTGTGTATTTGTCGGAGAACGCCTCCTTGAGGTCGTCGGTAAACACAAATATGTTGTCAATCTCTTCGTGTGTGAGTCTGTCCACATCTAATTTCTTTGGTGGCAAAATTATGTAATTATCTTCAAACATCCAAGTAATGCTTATATAATTTACTGGATTTCTTATATTGTTTCCCTTCCTAACTGTGAGATTATGAAAGAAAACGATCAAAAATCTGTAATTTGGGAACGCAGTACCGCCAAATATATAAGGTGTGGTATTCATTTTCCCTATAACTTTGCAAGTGTAAAAAAGATAAAAACAATAAAAGAATAAAATTATGAAGACAGTAGTTTTGAACAACGGCGTTAAAATGCCGGCAATTGGATTCGGTGTTTATCAGATTCCTGATCAGAAGCAGTGCGAGCAGGCTGTGAGCGATGCCCTTGAGGTGGGTTACCACTCAATCGACACCGCCGAGGCTTACGGCAATGAGGTTGCCGTAGGAAACGCCATAAAGAATTCGGGCATTAAGCGCGAGGATATATTCGTAACCACGAAGGTATTCGTAAACCATGTCAGCGAGGAAGGTACTCTGAAGGCATTCGACGCAAGTTTGAAGCGTCTCGGTCTCGACTATCTCGACCTCTACCTCATCCACAAGCCTTACAATGACTACTATGGTGCTTGGCGTGCTATGGAGCGTCTTTACAAGGAAGGGCGTATCCGTGCCATCGGTGTAACAAGCTTTTGGAACGAGCGTCTGCAGGACCTCTTCCTTCATAACGAGATTAAGCCGCAAGTAAACCAGATTGAGACCAACGTATGGTATCAGCAGAAGGAGGCCAATGCGTTCATGAAAAAGGAGGGCATTCAGCACGAGGCCTGGGCTCCGTTTGCTGAGGGCAACAACGATGTCTTCCACAATCCACTGTTGGAGTCTATTGCCAAGAAGCACGGCAAGACCGTCGGTCAGACAATGCTCCGCTGGCTCAATCAGCGCAATGTGGTGGTTATCCCGAAGAGCGTTCACAAGGAGCGCATGGCAGAGAACCTGAACATCTTCGACTTCGAACTTGATGACGATGATATGAGCAAGATTGCTACCCTCGACACGGGCAAGAGCACTATCTATGACGACCAGGATCTTGCCACCGCAAGAGCAATCGGGTCAATGAAGATTTAACCAGATGATGGGATGATCGGACGATAGGATGATTCTAATTATAGGATAAGAAAGGAATAACAATGGAATATATAACTTTGTCTAATGGAGTAAAGACGCCAGTATTGGGTATTGGTACTTTCATGAT
>CAYQUN010000052.1:0-12345 GCA_964420715.1 uncultured Prevotella sp.
TTGATTCTTCTCATGGTTAGTTCGTATTGTTTATTGGTGTTGATATGGTGCGGATGGCTTTACATATTGTTCCTTATATGTACTCGATATCATTAAAAGGTAGTGTGCGGTATTTGAAATCGTGTCCGGTATTGCCACCTATGCATGCCGACTCGTGTCCGGTCAGCCATGTCACAATCCCATCGCGGGCGTTGCGAATAGGGCGGGGCTGCCGAATAGCGTTGCGCCTGCTGGAAAGGAGTGAGCATGGTGCCGTCGCTTTGCTTGATGGGCTTGCGCAGGTCTTTGCCAAGTGACTTTTGCTCTATCATCACATGGGTGGACGGTATCATCACGTCAATAAAGGATGTGGAGTCGAGTTGCACCTTGTCCTCGAATTCTACAAATTCGGTCGGCTTCTTGACGCCGTAGACATTGCCCAGGAGGTCAAGCCAGAAGCGTTGGCTCTCGCCCTTTTCGTAGCCTTTGCCCTTCCACCTCTTGGCGAATTCTGCCGCCCCTTCCCGTTGTAGTCTCTCTGTATTCATGGCTTGCTTGTTTTGTGAACAAAATTAAGCAAAAATATCGTCTGGACAAAATAGTTCTGTCTTTTTGTTTGAGAAAGTGTTCCTTTTGGGGCGGGGCGTATGGTTCCTTGGGGGGGGCGGGTAGGGGGCGTTCCGCCCCGTCGGGCCATGTGTGTGACGGCTGTCCGGGGCTGCCCGCCCGCGTCATCTCACGCGGTGATGGTCGAGGAAGTCCTGGAACGTGCTCCGATAGCCGTTGAAGACGTTGATGTCTACGGTGCCGTGGATGCCGTTCACGCGGCCGTCGGGAGCCAGTTGCCAGATGGCCAGGCGGATGTCGGGCTTGTATTCGCCATAGCGGGCTATCCACACCTGGTAGTCGCGCTTGATGTCGGGGGCGGCGGGGAGCCATTGGTTGACGAACTGCTGGCTGACGTAGAGGATGGGCTTGGTGCCCGTGCCCTGCTCGACGAGGCGCAGCCACAGGCGTACACGGTTCCACAGCTCGTGCACGCCGCCGATCTTCTTCACCTGCGAGGGCAGGGGTTCCAGGTCGAGCACGGGCGGAAAGTCGCCTTTCTTGAAGTTGGACTTCTTCAGGAAGAACTTGGCTTGGAGCGAGGCTTTCGACCGGATGGAGAAGAAATGATAGCTGCCCACGTGGATGCCCGCGGCGCGTGCGGCGCGATAGTCGGCATAATAGTAGGGATTGAAGTGCGTGATGCCCTCGGTGGACTTGATGTAGCAGAAGGAGACGGGATAGTCCACTTGTCCGCTCACGTGCTTGCGGCTGATGTTCCCGAGGTGTGAGATGCGCACGCGCTTCCAGTCGATGGGGTAGTGGCGGCGTCCCTTGCCGTGCTGGTATTTGGAGATGTCGATGCCGTAGATGCGGTTGGCGTTATACTTCACGCGCTCGCCCCGGTAGACGTCGTGCTGCCACTCGCCGGCACGCATCTTCCGATGGAACGACACTTGGAAGCCGAATCCCGAGCGCATGTTGTTCTTCCAGAAGCCTTCATAATAGAACTTGTTGCGGCTGAAGAGCTTGCCGTGGCCCGAGGCCCGGCCGAAGCGGTCCATCTCGCCCATGTAGATTCCCGTGGAGTCGATGCGTGTTCCGCCGGCCAGGGTGTCGGCCCGCCAGATGCCGGAGACCAAGCCATGGCCCATGCGCCGCAGCAGGCCGTGGTCGTCGGAGTTGGGCCGCGGTCCCGGCAGGGCCGTGAAGAGGGTGTCGTGGCTCAGCGCGCGCTGGCCCAGTGCGCCGTAGCGGGCGACGAATGTGGAGGGTTCGATGGTGGGGAAGAAGCGCTTGCGGCGCAGGACCGTGATGCCGTCGGGTGTCTTCGAGCTGTCGGTTTGAAAGAGGCGGCTGTGGTGGCCGGCGTGTTTGGCGGGATGACAGCTGAGGACATGGAGGCGCAGGCTGTCGTCGGTGTAATGGACGCGGTAGCGTTCGCGCCGTGCCAGGGTGAGCTTCTGCTTCGGGCCGAGGGCCTGGAGAGCCTTCACCTCGCGGTTGAGGCTGTCGACCGAGGCGGACACGCGGCGCGCGAAGCTGTACACCATGGCGTAGCCTTCGTCCTGTACGCCGTGGACGCGCAGATAGTATTGCAGCTCGTCGGACACGTCGCGCATGTTGTCCAGGCGTTGGTTGAGGCTGTCGAGCCGTTGGGTCACGAGGCTTCGCACGCTGTCGGGCGAGAGGTGCGGCGCCGCGGGCCGCCAGGTGTCGTCGGCAATGAGGAGTCCGAAGCACGAGGGGAGGGCCGTCACGTGGTTGACCCAGGCGGCGCGGACGTAGGTGGTGTCGAAGTCGAAATGGAGCACGGGGCGCCCGTCGGCCAACAGTTCGTTGTAGGTGGACATCTCGATGAGGGCCGCGGCACGCTGTCTGGAGTCCGCCGGCTGGGGGCGGTGATACCACAGGAACGGCAATCCGGCGGCCACGACCACGATGGCGGCAAGAGCCAGGTGGCGTCTAGTTTTGAATGGAAGTGTCAACTTTCTCATCTTTCATTTTCCTTTCCAAATGCTTGTAGAGCCCGATGAAGGCCGGAATGAGGAACAGGTCGGCGCAGCACCAGGCCGTGGGGTCGCCATAGCAGACGCCTAGGAACCCCAAGGCCGGCACCAGCCAGAGGCTCACGCCGCACCGGGCCATCATCTCCATCACTCCGCTCATCATGCTCAGATTGCTGTAGCCCAGGCCCTGGATGGAATAGCGGAAGATGGTGAGGAGACCCAGCGCAGGGTAGAAATAATTGGAGACGCGCATGAACATGGCCGCATTGGTGATGACGGCTTGCTCGCCCGAACTGACGAAGAGCGTCATCATCTCGTCGGCAAAGGGATAGATGACGGCGAGGGTGACGACGAAGTACACCGCCATAATCTTGATGGCGGAGCGGATGCCCGTGGCCACGCGGTCGAGCCGGCGCGCCCCGATGTTTTGCCCGCAATAGGTGGCCATGGCCACGCCGATGTTTTCGAACACGCAGGTGAACAGGTACTTGATGCGCATGCTGGCCGTGAAGGCGGCCACGTAGACCGTGCCGAGGGCGTTGTTGGCGCTCTGGAGCATGATGATGCCTATGCCGGTGATGGAGAATTGCAGGCCCATGGGCACTCCGTTGTTGAGCAGGATGGAGACGCGCTTGTTGTCGAAGCGACGCTCGGCGCCTCGGGGAATGAGCAGGGGCATCCGCCGCCGGATGTAGGACAGGCAGAGCAAGGCCGAGAAGGCCTGCGAGAGCAGGGTGGCCCATCCGGCTCCGGCCACGCCCCATCCGAGCAGGAGGATGAGCACTACGTCGAGTGCGATGTTGAGCAGCGACGAGAAGATGAGGAAGAAGAAGGGCTGGCGGCTGTTGCCCAGGGCGCGGATGAAGCCTGAGAGCAGGTTGTAGGCCAGCGTGAAGGGGATGGCCATGAACTGCAGGAAGAGGAACACCCACGCTTCGTGGAAGATGTCGGCCGGCGTGTTGACCAGCCGGAGCACCTTGGAGCAGAACATCGTGCTGAGCAGCGTGATGACTATGGCGAAGACCACGGCTATGCGGATGGCGTTGCTCACGTAGGAGCGCATCTTGGCGAGGTCTTTGGCGCCGAAGGCTTGTGCGATGGGGATGGCGAAGCCGGCGCACGAACCGTTGCAGAACCCCATGATCAGGAACATGATGCTGCTCGACGCGCCTACGGCGGCCAGTGCGCCCACGCCTATCCATCGGCCGACGATGGCGGCGTCGATGATGAGGTACATCTGCTGGAGGATGTAGCCCAGAATCAAAGGCAGTGCGAACCGTATGATGTCGCGTGTGGGCGTCCCTACGGTCATATCGTTTATATGAGCCATTTTCCGATACTCCTTTCTTCCTTTTGCAGCGCTTTGCCTAGCGCTTTCCGTGGCCTTTTTTCGGGGGATGCCCGCCGGTTAGGCCTTGCCGGACCTCATGGTGCGGATGGCGTCCATCTTGGAGTGGCGGTCGAGGGAGAACTCCGTGCCCTCGCTTTCGAGCAGGTCGAAGAGTGCGTAAGCCTTGTCGAGCAGCTGGTCGCGTTCGGGTTTCGACACCCATTGGGCCTCGGTGTAATAGAGTTCGGCCAGCATTTCCGTCTTGGCGCGCCGTTTCTCGGCGGGAATGCCCGCCACGGCCTTCATCAAGTCGGCCGTCGTGCAGACGTGATAGAAGGCATAAGGACCCACATATTGCTCGTAGAGCTTCTTGATTTCGGCCTGCCGCGTGGTGGCCTCTTTCTTCTCCAGCAACCGTTGCAAGGCCGCCATGAACTCTTGCAGCAGGCGCATGATGTAGTCTCGTTGTAGCATATGCTTGTTTATCTCGTTGTTTCGTTCGCTTCGTTTTGCGTATACTCCCACAACCGCTTGTAGAAGGGGTGGCGCGTGAGCGTGTCCTTGTCGCCGAGGATGATCAGTTTCATGCGGGCCCGGGTGATGGCCACGTTCATCCGCCTGAGGTCGCGGAGGAATCCTATCTGCCCCTCGCCGTTGGCCCTCACCATGGAGATGAGGATGACGTCGCGCTCTTGTCCCTGGAATCCGTCGACGGTGTTCACCGTGATGAGCTGCCGGTAGGGTTTGAAGAACTCGCGCTTGCGGAGCATCCGGCGCAGGAGTTGCACCTGGGCGCGGTAGGGCGAGATGATGCCCACGTCGATGCGTTCGTCCAGGATGCGCTGCTTGCCAATCTTCTCGAAGTATTGGCGGAGGGTGTCGAGGGTGAACTCGGCCTCGCCCTTGTTGATGCGGCCGTAGGTTTCGCCCACGAATTCCTCGTGCCCGATATCGCCGTGAGTGTCGATCCACACCATGGGGTTGTCGTAGTCGAGTATGCCGCGGTACTTGATTTGTGGCGCGCTCTCCACCTGTCCGTCGTAGAACCAGTCGCTCGAGAAGCGCATGATTTGCTCGTTCATGCGGTATTGCACGCGCAGGAGCGTCACCACCTCGGGTTTGTTCGCCACGATGCGCTCCATGAGCGTCTTGTCGAGTCCCGCATGGAGTGCGGCGAGGCTCTTCACCGTGGGTGGAAGCTGGCAGTGGTCGCCGGCCAGGATGACGCGCCCGGCGCGCCGTATGGGAATCCAGCAGGCGGCCTCGAGAGCTTGTGCGGCCTCGTCGATGAAGAGCGTGCTGAACTTTTGTCCCTCCAGAAGGCGGTTGGCCGATCCCACGAGGGTGCTGGCCACGACGCGTGCCTCGCCGAAGAGCTGGGCGTTGATGCGGATTTCGAGTTCGGTGGCGCGGCTTTTCAGCCTTTCCAACTTTTGGTGGTTGTTGCCCGCGCCGCGTCTCCCGCGCCTGAGTTCGCGAATGGCCTTGCGGATGGCCCAAAGTTGCGGATAGTCAGGATGGGCCTCGAACCGTCGCTCGTAGGTGAAGGAGAGCATCTTGTCGTTCACCCGGGTGGGATTTCCGATGCGCAGCACGTTGATTCCCCGGTCGACGAGCCGTTCCGAAATCCAGTCGACGGCCATGTTGCTTTGCGCGCACACGAGCACTTGGCTTTCGCGCATGAGCGTCTCGTTGATGGCTTCGACGAGGGTGGTGGTCTTGCCCGTGCCGGGCGGGCCGTGGACCACGGCCACGTCCTTGGCCCGCAGCACCTCGTTTACGGCGCGCTCCTGTGTGGGGTTGAGCCACGGGAAGCGTACGGGCTCGAACGAGAAGGTCTGGGCTTTTCGGCGTGAGTAGAACAGGTCGCGCAGATAGGCGAGTCGCCCGCTGGTGGCGTTTGTCACCCGGTCGAGTGCGTCGAACATGAGCCGGTAGCTGGTCTCGTCGAAGAAGAGTTGCACCCCCACGGGGTTGGCGCAGCTCTGTATGTCGATGGCATGGCCTCCGTCGGGAAAGGCCACCACCATGCGGTCGCCGTCGACATAGCTCACTTGGGCCGTGAAGGCGAAGTAGCTTACGGCGGGCTCTTTCTCGCCGGCGACGGGCTTCATCTGGAAGAAGGCCACGGGCCGGCCGAACTCGAAGTTGTGTTCCACCTCGGTGTCACCGGTACGGAACACCTCGAGCACGGTTTGGTTGAGCGAGTTGTAGTAGCTCTTGCCCACCCGCACGGGAAACCACGCGTCGCCCCGCTTCACCTTCCGGCCGATGCCCATGGACTGGGTCTGCTTGCGGAAGGCCTCTTTCTCGGCGTAATACTCCATTTGCAGGAGCAGTTTCTGCCGGCGTAAGGCTTGGATGGGCGTTTCCTGACTCATATTCGGGTGCAAAGATAATGAAAAAAAACAAGAAAAGCGGATTCCCATGACTGGAAATCCGCTTCTCGTGTTGACCTTTAACGGTCTTTTCCTTTTCCTTAATATTTTTCGATACTTCTATCTACAATCAGATAAGCAATACCCATTGCGGCACAAACCAGTGCCATTGTCATCAGTGTCATCTTTTTACCCTTTCTTTTTTTTATTTATATTTGAATGTTATCCTTGCCGGAGTGCCCTCGCGGGTTCACTTTCGGCGTGGCTCGCAAGGCTTGCTTGCCACGTCTCGGATTTCCTCCGGTGCTGCAAAGTTATGGGCAAAAAAGAAACCAGTCAAGCGTTGCCGACTGGTTTCTTTATCTTTCTTGACTTTTCTTGACCTGTGTCAATCAAGTCTTTTGTACGTAGGCATGTCTGTCATTTTGTCACATCCCTGGCCTTCGCGCCTTCTTTTCCAATCCGTTGCAAGCCCAAGCGGCTTCCTCTTTCATAGGCGCGTTAGCGCACTTGTCTCTTGGCCCGGTAGGGAGGAATGTCGTCGTCGGGGTGGTAGATGCCCACCACGGAGACATCGAAAACCAGCGTGGAGTAGGCCGGAATGCTGCTGTGCGCGGTCGTGCCATAGCCCAACGAGTAAGGGATGTAAATCTTCCACCGGTCGCCGACGCGCATTTGGAGGAGAGCCGTTGTGAATCCGTCGACGAGCGTTGCGGGCTGGAACATCACGGGCAGCGCCGTGAGTGCGTTGTAATCGCCCGTGAACGACTGGTCGAACACCGTGCCCAGCTCGCTGTCGTCGCTACTGGTGATGGTGTTCGAGCGTATCAGGTAGCCCCGGTAGTTCACGTAGACGGAATCGGTGTAGAGCGGGCACACCGTTCCCGTTCCCCGCTCGATTACCCTGGCCACGACGTAGCCATCCGGTTCGGTGTGCACGTTGTCGTTGAACGACCAGTTGTGTAGCAGTTTCCAGCTGGTGTCTCCTGCGTCGATGGCCGTTTTCGCCTGTTGGTATTTGGCGTTGAAGAAGGCCGTGTTGCGTGCCTGCCAGTCGGCATACTCGTCCTCTTCGCCATTGTCCTCGCTGCATGACGACAATCCGAAGAGGCCCGCCACCAGGGCCAGCATCAACGTCAGCAGGCTCCGGGCGGCCCTGGAGGTGCCGGCCGGAGTCGAGAGTGCTTTTTTCTTGATGATAGTCATGGAGCGTGTGTATTACTTGTCGAGGCCGTCGATTTCGCGTCCGAGCTTCTTCAGCACGGTGGTAATGCTCACGCGGTCCTCGATGATGGAGCGCAGGCTGTCAATGTCGACCCGCTCCTGTTTCATGCTGTCGCGGAAGCGCAACGTCACCTTGTGGTCGTTGGGCGTGTCGTGGTCGACGGTGATGCAGAACGGCGTTCCGATGGCGTCCTGCCGGCGATAACGCTTTCCGATGGAGTCCTTGGGGTCTCCGTAGTGCGTATTGAAGTGGAACTTCAGCTCGTCCACGATCTTGCGTGCGATTTCGGGCAGTCCGTTCTTCTTGTCGAGGGGGAACACGGCACACTTCACTGGCGCCAGGGCCTCGGGCAGATGGAGCACCACGCGGCTCTCGCCATTGTCGAGCTTCTGCTCTTCGTAGGAGTGGCACATCACGCTGAGGAACATGCGGTCAACGCCGATGGAAGTCTCCACGTCGTAGGGCACGTAGCTCTCGTTGGTCTCGGGGTCGAAGTAGCGCATCTTCGTTCCGCTGTATTTTTCGTGTTGCGAGAGGTCGTAGTTGGTGCGGCTGTGGATGCCCTCCACCTCCTTGAAGCCGAAGGGCATGCGGAACTCGATGTCGGTGGCCGCGTTGGCATAGTGTGCCAGCTTCTCGTGGTCGTGGAAGCGGTAGTTCTCAGCGCCCATGCCGAGGGCCTCGTGCCATGCCAGGCGCACCTTCTTCCAGTACTCGAACCATTTCATCTCGGTGCCGGGCTTGCAGAAGAACTGCATCTCCATCTGCTCGAACTCGCGCATGCGGAACACGAACTGCCGTGCGACGATTTCGTTGCGGAAGGCCTTTCCGATTTGCGCGATGCCGAAGGGGAGCTTCATGCGTCCCGTTTTCTGCACGTTCAGGAAGTTCACGAAGATGCCCTGCGCGGTTTCCGGGCGCAGGTAAATCTTGTTGGTGTTGCCGGCGGTAGAGCCCATCTCGGTCGAGAACATCAGGTTGAACTGCCTCACGTCGGTCCAGTTCTTGGTGCCGCTGATGGGGTCGACGATTCCCTCGTCCTCGATGATCTGCTTCAGTTCGGCCAGGTCGGGTCCCTGCATGGCGGCCGTATAGCGCTCGTGCAGGGCGTCGCGCTTCTTCTGGTGCTCGATGACGCGCGGGTTGGTCTCGCGGAACTTGGCCTCGTCGAAGGCTTCGCCAAAGCGCTTGGCGGCCTTTTTCACTTCCTTGTCGATCTTCTCGTCATATTTGGCGATTTGGTCCTCGATGAGGTTGTCGGCGCGGTAGCGCTTCTTCGAGTCCTTGTTGTCGATGAGCGGGTCGTTGAAGGCGTCGACGTGTCCCGAGGCCTTCCACACCGTGGGATTCATGAAGATGGATGCGTCGATGCCGACGATGTTGTCGTGTAGCAGCACCATGCTCTGCCACCAGTACTGTTTGATATTGTTCTTCAGCTCCACGCCGTTCTGTCCGTAGTCGTAGACGGCGGCGAGTCCTTCGGGATAGATTTCCGAACTGGGGAAGACGAAGCCGTACTCCTTGCAGTGGCTTACAATCTTCTTGAATACATCTTCTGCCATGTTTTATGATAATTGTTATGTCTGTTTCTTGTGTGAGCGGCTTGTCGCGCCGTGGCGCGTACGTGCGGCTTTGCCGTGCAAAGTTACGACTTTTTTCTAGAATATCGAAAATCCGTAGTCATTATTTCGCGCGGGTGTCAGTATCTGAGTATTCTTCCGGGCTTGATGCGCTTGTGGTGCGGCTCCTTGTCAGGGTAGCCCAGGATGCAGCAGCCTATGCCCACGTGGTCGCCCAGTCCGAGCTGTGCCAGGATTTGTCGTCCTTCGGGCAGTTCGAGCATCTCCTTGCATCGGTTGATCCAGCACGACCCCACGCCGAGGGCGTATGCGGCGTCCTGCATGGCGCCGATGACGAGCGATCCGTCCTTGACCGGGTTGAGGTCGTATTGCGGCGACCCGTCATATCCAGGGTCCCTGGGTGCCACGACGAGGCACACCGTAGGAGCCCCGTAGAAGGGGTCGGTCTTGCTCTTCCATATGCGGTTGTTGAGCTCCGAGAGCGCCTTCACCTTGTCTGGTTCCTGCACGACGATGATTTTCACCAGTTGCTTGTTGCTTCCCGTAGGTGCGTTGAGTCCGCAGTCGAGGATGGTTTGCAGGTCGGCGTCGCTGATTTGTTCCTGCTTGTACGACCGGCAGCTGCACCGGTTGAGCAGCATTTCTATGGCATCCATATTTTTTCCTTTCTATTGTTTCAAGTACAGAGATAAGTCATTTCCTCCTCTCCGGGCGGCCTTCGCGGCCGCCCGGGGAGGAGGCGTGTGTATGTGGTTCCGCCCTATGCGGGCCTTCCGCCCTGTCGGTTACACCAGCGAGGCCACCACCTCCTCGCGCGAGCCGGGGAGCAGGTCGATGACGGGAATCTCGGGCATGGTGTAGCAACCGGGCTGCAGTCGCTGCGTGGCACGTGCCACGTCCACCAGTACCTGTCCGGTGAGGGCCGGGTTGTTGATGCTCATGTCGAACTCGAAGCGCTGGTTCTGCGTGGTTCCGCTCACGCCCTTCCTCGTCATGTGCACGCCGTGTCCCATGTCGCGCACCTCGTCGACGCTGTTCACCTGGAACACGTGCAGCTCGTCGTGTGCGAAGTAGTCGTCGGCCTTGATTTCGGCCGTCACCTCCTGCAGCGTGGCGCCGTCCTCAAGTTCCACGTACACCATGCGCCGGTGTATGCCCTCGCCGAGGGGTATGGTCATCGAGAGCGCGTTCCTCACGCCCTTTTTCGAGCGGGCCACCACGCTGTGCCCCATCGACATGCCGGGGCCGAAGTTGGTGTAGCTGAGCCCCTTGGGTGCCAGGGCCTGTAGCAGGACGCGCACCACCGAGTCGGATCCCGGATCCCATCCGGCCGAGATGACGCTCACGGTGCCGGTGGCCTTGTTGTTGGCCATTTGCCGCGTGCGGTAGTCCAGGATGCTTGTGTGGATGTCGAAGCTGTCCACGGTGCTGATGCCCAGCTTGGTGATTTGCTCGGCGTATTCGGGACAGAGGCGTGTGGGAGTGGCGAGAATGGCCACGTCGACGTCGTGTAGCTTCCGAATGTCGTCCACCACCTCGTAGGCGGCCAGTTCTTCGGGTTTGTCTTTGTCGCCCTGTCGGCGCACAATGCCGGCAATTTCAAAATCGGGTGCGGCCTCGAGTGCCTGCACGCTGTAGTGCCCGATGTTGCCGTAGCCGACGACGGCAGCTCTGATTTTCTTCATGGTTGTTTTCATTTTTTGAAGTTTCCCGCTGCAAAATTACATTTTCTTCGCCACTTTCTTGCACGATATTCGTTTTTTTTATGTAAGTTTGCAGCAAAAGTGACACGATTATGAAAATCCGACTCCGCCATAACACCAAGATGCGTTTCCTTTTCGGCCTCGTCTCCGTCATTGGTTTTCCGGGCCTGCTCTTCCTCGCGTTCGGGCTTCTTCTGGGCTGGCGCGCGGGTCTGGCCTCGGCCTTGGTGGCCCTCGGCTTCGTGGCCTATGGCTTCTTCTTCGGCTGGAGGCATATCGTGGTGCGCGGTGCCACGTGCGCCTCGCCCCTGCTGCCCCGGGAGTTTGACGGCTACCGCATCGTCCAGCTCTCCGACATCCACATCGGCACCTTCCTCCGCAACCGCGGGTTCATAGACAAGATGGTGAGGCAGGTGAACGCCCTCAAGCCCGACCTGGTGGTCTTCACGGGCGACCTGGTGAACGTGAGTGCCGAAGAGGTGATACCCTTCCAGCGCCAGCTGTCGCTCATCAGCGCCCCCGACGGGGTGTTCTCGGTGATGGGCAACCATGATTATTGCGAGTATGGCGACGACAAGTCGGACCGCAACATCGTGCGCAACCAGAATGTGCTGCGGTATCTGGAAGGCAAGATCGGATGGCGGCTGCTGCTCAACAGCCATGCCGCGATACGCCGTGGCGCGTCGGCCATCTGGCTTGTCGGCGTGGAGAACATCTCCCGTCCGCCCTTCTCCGACTATGGCGACCTGAAGAAGGCCCTGGAGGGAGTGCCCGACGGCGCGTTCAAGATCCTGCTCAGCCACGATCCGAGCCATTGGCGGCGCGGCGTGCTCCACCAGACCGACATCGCCCTGACGCTGAGCGGCCACACCCATGCCGGGCAGATCCGCATCGGGCGGTTCACGCCCGCCAAGTGGATGTATCACGAGTGGGGTGGGAAATACGTGGAGGGCGGCTCCATGCTCTATGTCTCCCAGGGCATTGGCGGCACGGTGCCCTTCCGTCTCGGGGCGTGGCCCGAGGTGAATGTGATAGTGCTGAGGCGGAAGTAGCGACGCGGACATTTCGCCCCCTTGCCCAAGTGACAAAGTGTAAGCACCTCTTTGAGCCTCCCTGAGGGCCGTTCTTGACACCTAAGAAAGGGCTTCAGAGGTCCTAAGAAGGCCTTTCTTGCAAGCCCTCCGCCCTCCTTCTCACTTCTTTACAAATCCGTAAGCGTTCTCCCTTGGAAACCTGTCATAGTGTCACTATATGGCCGTAAATTCCTACATTCTGTCCAAAGCGGGTTGGAGCGTCGCATGAGGGAGGCACGCCCCCTTGGGAGACCTTCCCGGCATCACGGGCCGGCGGATTCCGGCACGCCCCCGCCACGCATGGGGCCGAAAGCCGCGTCCGCCCACCTGAAATATCCACCGCACCTATATTTTCACCTCTTTTTTGCCTTTTTCTAAGAAAAAATCACTATATTTGCAGCATATTTGCAAGTCCATGAAGCATGTGATCCTCCTTTCGGTCCTGCTCCTGCCGGCCCTCGGCACGAGCGCCCAGCAGAGCGAAGTCTACAGCGACCGCATACAGTCGCTGCAAGTGGTGGC
>CAYQUN010000053.1:0-11695 GCA_964420715.1 uncultured Prevotella sp.
GTGACCCGCATGGGGCTCGAACCCATGACCCTCACATTAAAAGTGTGATGCTCTACCAACTGAGCTAGCGGATCAGAACGGACTTTCTTATAAAAGCGATGCAAAGGTACAATGAAAATTTGATTATACCAAATTATTCGGTAGCTTTTTGCATATTTTCTTTTTTCTGGGGGGTGCCCCCTCCCCTTTGCTATTGGGAGATTAATCGGTTTTTAACCGTCAGTTTCCCGCCCTAACAACTTTCAATCAGGCTTTTGCTCTTGAGGGATAGCTAAACTGTTTTGTTTCTCTTTAGTGACGTATTTTTGCCAATATGTGATGATGAGCGTCGTCAAGGGCAATGCAATAATCAGACCTATAAAGCCTAGCAGGGCTCCCCATACGGAAAGGCTAAGGAGCAAGATGGCCGGATTGAGTCCCATAGCTTTGCCCATAACTTTTGGGGTTACAATCATGTCTGTAATGATTTGAACCAAGATGAACAATCCAATCACCATACCGAACACGAGCAAGAAACTCTGACCCGTCGAAGCCGATTTAAGCATGGCCAAGAATGCGGCGGGGATAAGTGCGAATGTGTGAAGATAGGGAACCAAATCCAGAATACCGATAAGGATGCCCAACCCGATGGCCATGGGGAAGTCAATAATCGTAAAACCGATGCAAAACATGATTCCCATGCAAAGTGCCACCAGTCCCTGGCCACGGATATAATTGTTCAGCTCGCGCTCTACGTCACGCATCAATTCTTTCCAAAACGGGCGGTTTTTCGGAGGAAAGATACGAATCCAATTGGTTGTCAGGAATTCATAGTCGAGCAGGATGAAGAACATATATAATAATGTGATCATCGAGGCGATGATGCTGACAATGACACTAGCCGTTTGTCCAAGGACGGAGAACACCTTCGGCATAGCCGCCTTAAGCGTATCACTGAAGTCCCGGCTCTTGAAAAATTCCTCTATTTGGACTTGATTTTCCGAAATCCAATTCTGTATATAAGCAGTAAGGTCGTTCGTATGAGTAGTGGAGTGGAGCCATTGGGTCAAAATCTTGCCTAACATATCAAACTGGTCAATCATTGGCGGGACAATCATATAGACGATTCCTCCGATGATGGCAAAGACAAAAATCATTGTGATGATAATAGCCAATGCTCTCACTTTGACATGCATCTTGTACTGAACAAACTTGACGATTGGATAAAGCAAATAGGCGAACAGCCATGCGACAAAGAAGGGCAACAGGACGCTGCTCAAATCATTGACGATATAAAACACTCCCACCCCAAGCAGGGCAAGGCCCGTCCAGCGTATCAGTTTGTCAAGCGTAATTCTATCTTGTAGTTCCATTCTTTTACTTTTCTTCTTTCAAATTCTCTTGTTCTATGGCAATTCGGTAGCATTCCCTGCAGAGTGGCTCATATTCGTTCTTCTCGCCGAGGAGCACTCGCTTCTCGTCATGCACCAGTCGATGGCTGACATAGGCCAGTGCACCGCACCTGACACAGATGGCATGCACCTTGGTCACCTCGTCGGCCATGGCCAACAGGGAAGCGATTGGCCCGAAGGGCTTTCCCTGAAAATCCATATCGAGACCCGCCACAATAACCCTGACTCCCTGATTGGCCAACTGGTTGCACACCATGGCCAAGCCCTCATCGAAGAACTGGGCCTCATCGATTCCGACTACGTCAAAGCCCGAGGACAACAGGAGTATGGATGAAGACACGTCAACTGGTGTGGAAACAATGCTGTGATGATCGTGGCTGACTACGTCGTCTAAGGAATAACGTGTGTCGACCGTAGGTTTAAAGATCACTACACGCTGCCGAGCAAACTCGGCACGCCTCATCCGCCGAATTAGTTCTTCCGTCTTGCCGGAAAACATCGACCCGCACACTACTTCTATTCTACCGCGGCGGTGTGTCTCGCCGACTAAATTTTCTACCATTTCAATACAAAAGTACAAAAGACGTTTTAAAAATTGCAAAGAATGGGTTTTTTTTTTTGTAGAAAAAGATTATTTAACTACATTTGTGAGCGAAATGGGCATATTGTATATCGTACCCACGCCAGTGGGCAACATGGAAGACATGACGTTCCGAGCTATTAGGACTTTAAAGGAAGTTGACCTGGTGCTTGCCGAAGACACTCGCACTTCAGGCATCTTGCTCAAGCACTTCGACATCAAAAACCATCTGATGTCTCACCACAAGTTCAATGAGCACGGCACGACGGCAGGCATTGTGGAGCGTCTGAAGTCGGGGCAGGACATAGCCTTGATCAGTGACGCCGGCACTCCGGGCATCAGCGACCCAGGATTCTTCCTAGCCCGTGAGGCTGCCAAAGCGGGCATCACCGTCCAAACGCTCCCTGGGGCCACGGCATGCATCCCCGCCATCGTGTCATCGGGGCTTCCATGCGACAGGTTTTGCTTTGAAGGCTTCCTACCACAAAAAAAGGGAAGACAAACGAGACTGAACTCGCTCAAGGACGAACCCAGGACGATGATATTCTATGAATCGCCCTACCGATTAGTGAAAACATTGAGGCAGATGGCCGAAGTGTTTGGGTCGGAGCGCCCAGCGAGCGTGGCGCGCGAAATATCCAAAGTGCACGAGGAGAGCGTCCGCGGATGCCTGGCGGATGTCATCGCACACTTCGAGGAAACGGAGCCGCGTGGTGAAATCGTGATTGTCATAGGCGGAAAGAGCATTAAAGAAAACCATAAAAAAAATTACAAAGAATGAAGAAGTTATTGTTTATAACTTGCATTGCAGCCGCCTTGCTTACCGCAGGTTGCACGCAGAAGAAAGAAGGCCCGTCGGTGGTCAATGTGGAAGAGACTGACTCTTTGAACAAAATCATTGCACAAAAGGACAATGAAATCAACGACATGATGGGCACGCTCAACGAAATCCAAGAGGGATTCCGTGAAATCAACGAAGCTGAGAACCGCGTGAATCTTGTAAAAGATGGTGAGGGCTCCAACAAGTCGCAACAGATCCGTGAAAATATCAAATTCATCTCTAACCGGATGAAGGAGAACCGCCTGCTCATTGCCAAACTGAAAGACCAGTTGAAGAATTCGTCTTTCCAGGGTGAGCAACTCCGCAAGACCATCGAGAACCTGACCAAGCAATTGGAAGAGAAAGACCAGCAACTTCAGCAGTTGCGTGTGGAACTGGATGCCAAAGACATACATATCTCCGAACTCGACGAAACCATCAACAACCTGAACACGAATGTGAGCAATCTCAGTTCTGAGAGTTCTAGAAAGAGCCAGACCATCGCAGCACAGGACAAGCAGCTGAACACTGCCTGGTTTGTCTTCGGAACGAAGAAAGAACTGAAGGAGCAGCACATTCTTGTTAACGGCAAGGTGTTGCAGAGCAATTTCAACAAGAGCTACTTCACCAAGATTGACATCCGCGTTGACAAGGAGATCAAGCTTTACTCCAAATCAGCCCGGCTGCTGACCACCCATCCTTCAGGTAGTTACACGCTCACCCGGGATGCCAACAAACAATACGTGCTTCGCGTCACCAACCCACAAATCTTCTGGTCAACAAGCAAGTACCTGGTCGTACTGGTGAAATAAAGTTTAAGACACCCAACATGGATGCCCCTACGAAGGTTGTGACCATCAACCTAACGTAGGGGCATCCATGTTTTTGCGCTTTTTTCTTATTGTATTCCCTTCAAGTGGGATCAATTATGCACCAACGTGCCGATGGGCTCGCCGTTGAGCACACGCTTCAAATTGCCATACTCATCCATATTGAAAACATAGATAGGCAGATGGTTGTCCTGACACATGCAGATGGCCGTCAAATCCATCACCTTCAATCCTTTTTCAAGTACTTCGGCATAGGTGATGTCATCGAATTTAGTGGCCGTGGAATCTTTTTCGGGATCAGCCGTATATACACCATCTACCCGCGTGCCCTTGAACATCACGTCGGCCTCAATCTCTATACCACGGAGAGAGGCTCCCGTGTCTGTGGTAAAATAGGGGCTTCCGGTGCCAGCCGAGAAGATGCACACATAGCCGTCCTCCATAGCTTCCAAGGCTTTCCATTTGCTATAAAACTCGCCAATGGGCTCCATCCTGATTGCGGTGAGCACCTTGGTCTTCACGCCTATCGCTCCAAGCGCACTGCTCAGAGCCAACGAGTTGATGACCGTGGCACACATCCCCATTTGGTCTCCCTTTACGCGGTCGAACCCTTTCTGGCTTCCACTCAGCCCACGGAAGATATTTCCTCCACCAATGACGATGCCCAGTTGCACGCCCATGTCGTGAGCCTCCTTGATCTGACGCGCGTAGTCGGCAAGCCTGTCCGGATCGATGCCGAAGCCCTGAGTGCCCATCAGGCTCTCGCCAGAGAGCTTCAAGAGAATTCGTTTGAATTTAGTCATTTTCTTTCTTTTGATATTGATTGATTTGATTCTTTTTCTTCCCTACTCCATCTTAGAATTCTTGCAGTAGTTCCTCGCTGGTATGTACTTTTCATATCACATACTCCACCTGTTTGAACGCATAGCTGCGCACCACGCCCTCCTTGTCGCGGAGCACAAGGTGTCCGTCATCTTCCACCTCTACCAGCGCGGCGTCAAACACACCATCTGCATCGCGATACTTCCAAAAGCCATGTTTACGATAGAGTGCGTCCATATACATGGCCGAAATATCGGCGTAATCGCCTTGGCAGAGCAGTGCGTAATACTTTTCAAAAGCCGCCACGATTTTCTCCAGAAGGTCGTCGCGCCCAACCTCGTGTCCCAAAATTTGGCGTAATGACACAGGATTAGGCGCATCACTGGAAAAACGGGGCTGGTTTACATTGATTCCCGTTCCAAAGATGCAATTCTTGACGTGCCCTCCGCCCAGCATGTTTTCTATCAGTGTGCCACTCAGCTTCTTGTCATGCCAATAGACATCATTGGGCCACTTCAGGGTGATGCCCTCGACATAGTCGGACAACACCTCTTTCAAGGCAAGGGCTTCGGTCATGGACAATTGAAACTGTCTGTTCAAGGGAACCATCACGGGGTGAACCAGTATGCTAAAGAGCAAGTTTTCACCCTTTTCGCTTTCCCATCGATTCTGCCCTTGTCCCCGTCCGTCCGTTTGATACTCGGCGGTAACCACAGTTATGTCAGCGTCCTCAGTTGGCGCATGCTTGGCCAACCAGCTATTGGTGGAGTCAACTGACTCCAAACGGATGATTTTCACACGATTTTGCATGATTCTAAAAACTCAATAAAGGGTTGAAAGCATTCTCGACATGCTCTATTCGCTCAACCACAGGGCGATGTCCGATAATCGTAATAATGTCAAAGCGACATTCCAGTTGCACGTGATGCATCTTAAGGTAGGCATTGGCCGCAAAGGAAAGATTGCGTATCTTCTTCCTGTCGATAGCCTGTTCGGGCTCACGCCATCGGTTATCGCTACGGGTTTTCACTTCGACGAATACTAATTCGCGCCAGTCGGGCGAGAGAGCCACGATATCAATGTCACGCTTGCCTATGCGCCAGTCGCATTCCTTGATGGTATATCCTTTTTGGCCGAGAAAGGCCGCAGCCTCGGCCTCGCCCCATTTGCCCAAAATGTTGTGCTCTGCCATATCGTTTAGATTGTAGTGCAAAAATAACAAATTCCAGGAAACTTTTCAAATAAAAACCTGTAAATTTGCGCCATGAAGAAAGAAAACCAAGAAGAAACCGACAAGCGGTTTATGCAAATGGCCCTCAAAGAGGCGGAGCAAGCCTATCAAGAGGGCGAGATTCCCATAGGCGCGATAGCGGTCAGCCATGGTGTCACCATTGCCCGTGCACACAATCTGACCGAACTCCTACACGATGTGACGGCTCATGCCGAAATGCAGCTTATCACGGCGGCGGCAAGCCACCTGGGTGGGAAATACCTCACGGGGTGTACTGTCTATGTCACCATAGAGCCTTGTCCGATGTGTGCCGGAGCCTTGGCATGGGCCCAAGTGGGGCGCATCGTCTACGGAGCACCCGATGACAAGCGTGGCTACACACGCTACGCTCCCAACGTGCTACACCCCAAGACCGAGGTCACCATGGGGGTGCTGGCCGACGAATGTCGCGGCCTGATGCAACGATTCTTTAAAGAGAGACGCTAGGTGCTTGATGAAGAAAAGAAGGAAGACAGCCATTTCCCTGCATGGTTTACAGGAAAATGGCTGTCTTAGGTTGTGGCTTCTGTTCACCAAGCCGGGGAGCAGGAATCAACGCTTGACCTTCATCCCCATCTGGTGCATGATAAAGCCGTAGATGTCAGCCGCCTCCTCCATCTGCTTCGACAGGGGCTTGCCGCCACCGTGGCCGGCCTTGGAATCGACACGGATGAGGACTGGGGCCTTGCCTCCCTGGCACTGCTGCAACATGGCAGCAAACTTGAAGGAGTGGGCCGGCACGACACGATCGTCATGGTCGGCCGTGGTGACGAGGGTAGCCGGATAAGCCACCCCCGCCTTCAGATTGTGTAGCGGCGAATAAGCACGGAGATAGTCAAACATGGCCTTGGAGTCATCGCTCGTCCCATAGTCGGGAGCCCAGTTCCAGCCAATGGTGAACTTGTGATAGCGCAACATGTCCATCACGCCCACCTCGGGGATGCACACGCGGAATAGCTCAGGGCGCTGCGTCATGCAGGCGCCAACAAGCAGACCGCCATTGCTACCGCCCATAATGGCAAGGTGGTCACTATCGGTGTAGTTGTTCTTGATAAGCCATTCGGCCGCCGAGATGAAGTCGTCAAAAACATTCTGCTTCTGCATCTTCGTGCCGGCAAGGTGCCATGCCTCACCATATTCTCCGCCACCACGGAGCACCACGTAGGCATAGATGCCGCCACTCTCAAGGAAGGGCAGGCGCATGGCCGAGAAAGAGGGCGGATAGGTCACATTGAACCCACCATAGCCATACATCAGGACTGGCGTCTTGCCATTTCGCCTCAATCCTTTCTTGTAAGTCAGGAAGATGGGAATACGCGTACCATCTTTGCTCGTATAGTACTGCATCTGGCTGACGAAGTCACTGGTGGAGAAACCCACCTTGGGCTGGCTATAGACCTTGCTTTGGAGCGTGTTGACGTCGAGGGCATAGACGGTGGAGGGAACCGTATAGGAGGTGTAAGAGAAGAAGCACTCTGGACGTTCACGCTTGCCGCTGAATGAGACGCTTCCAATACCGGGAAGGCTGATGGAGGCCCGCCTGCGGCCATCAAGCCCGTAAAGGAAGGCTTGGCTGGTATTGTCCTTGGTGTAGGCAAGCACCATCTTGTCGCCGTCTACAAAGGTAACGTCATCGAGCACGGCGTCACCCTCGGGCACAAGTTCCGTCCAGTCGGCATAACCGGGGCGGTGGATGTCGGCCACCATGAGGCGATTGCGCTCGGCACCGGCATTGGTGAGGATGATGATAGAATCCCCCATACTCTCTACGGGACTATAGCTCTTGGAGGCGTCGCCAGTCATCTGGATGAATTGCGAACCAGATACACGGAGGTCGCGCACATAGAGATTGACGCCCTGGTCCATTCCCGACTCATAGAGAAACATCATCGTCTCCTTCTCGTTGACGCTCACGCCATAGAAACGGAGAGGATGGGCAGGATTCTGATAGAACAACACGTCAGCCGACTGGGGGGTGCCTAGCTTATGATAATACACCTTCTGTACAGAGTTCTTGGCCGAGGTCTCACGTCCCTGCTCGGGAGCATCGTAGGCACTATAATAGAATCCCTGCCCATGCCATGCGGGGGTGGTGAACTTAGCCCACACGATGTGGTCAGAGAGAAGCCGGCCCGTGGCAACATCGACGACATAAATTTCTTCCCAATCGGAGCCGTTGCGTGAGACGACATAAGCCATGTGACGTCCGTCATGCGAGAACGAGACGGACTTCAGGGCCACAGTGCCGTCGGTACTGAGTTGGTTGGGGTCAAGGAAGACGCGCCGCTCGCCGTCGGGACTATCCATTTGGTAAAGCACGGCTTGGTTTTGCAATCCATCATTGCGGTAGACATACCACTTGCCATGTTTCTCAAAAGGCGTGTAGACACGCTCGTAATTGCTCACCTGCTTAAGCCGGCGCAGATACTTGCCACGCTGGGGCAGTGGATCAAGATAGGAGCGCGTGAGGGCGTTTTCGGCCTTCACCCACGCCTCAGTGGCAGGACTGTTGTCATCTTCCAGGGGGCGGAACGGATCGGCCACCTGCTCGCCAAAATAGGTATCTATGGTGTTGTCGTGAGGCGCCTCGGGATAGCGGAGCGTCTGTGCATGGGCCGACACGAATCCCGTAAAAAGGACTGCCCCCATAAGAATTTGCTTTGTTTTCATCATAAAAAATGTGAGGGGGGAGAGGTCTTTCCTCTCCCCCCTACTCTATTTATACTTTATTTTACTTCTTGATTCTCACAATGTTTAAACTATAAGCGGGAATGTCGACCAGCACGCGGCCGTCAGCAGGGCTGAGCACTTCTTCCGAGGGCGACACGTTGAGGGGTTGCTCCAACGTGTTCTCGTCGCTTCCACTCGCACTGGTGAGCCGCACCACGTCAGCCTGTCCGGGCGTAAGGCCCTTCAGGTCGATTTCGGCCGTAGTGGGCCGCCGCCCGGTGTTGGCAATCTTTACAATTACGTTGCCCGTAGGTTCATCAAGCGTAGCCGAGCTAAAGATTCCGGAAAAACTGTTCTGCTTCAGCTTCACGTCGAAGACGAGGGCACCATCGAGCAGCACCTTCACGCTATCGCCGTGCTGTTGCAATTCCACGTCATACCACTTGCCTTCCTCTATTTTTCCGCGTCTGGTGGCCGTCTGCATCTTGCTTCCGTCCACCACCTGTTCGATACCGTGCTGGGTGTTGCCCCATCCGCCGAAGTTCACCCAGCAATAGTTGTTGGGGTCGGTATAATTGAAGACTATCATGAAGCCCTCTGCCCCCTTGTCCTTGCGCGCACGCACCTTAAAAACGTGGTTGCGCGTGCCCTGCTTGTCACCGGCAAGTGCGATGAGCGACTCGCCTCCAGCCTTCTGTGACACGACGTTGCCTTGCTTCTCCCACGTTCCGCTGACTCCCTTGACGTCGTCCGCAGTCTCAAAGGAGGCTTGCGTGTTCCATGTGGCAAATCCGTATTGGGCCTGATGGGGCGACACGGGCTCCACATAGTCCTCGCGCTGGTAAGGATTGTCGACGTCCACCTTGAGCACGCGTGTACCTAGATTGGTGAACATGAGCTTCTGCACATAGTAGGAAGGCGTGCCGAAAACGCGCGTTCCATCAAACTGTATCATGTCAGGAGCCCACACCCTGCGGTTCAAATTGGCATAGAGTGGAGCATAAGAGGCCATCTTCACCACGTCAGAGTTATTTTCCATGCCCATCATGAAGACGGCCTCGCCCAAGGCGGCATTCAGACTTCCCATCTTGCCAAAGCCCTGCGTAACAGCATACTCACCAACATAGATGCCATGACGGCCACGCTCATAAAAGTCGTACTTGTGGAAGTTCTCGGCAAACCATGCGGGATTGCGATAATAATGCTCATCGAGCAACTCTACGGGCTCGTTACTTTCCCACTTGGGATTATCGTCGCCCCATGCCACGACATTGCCAATAAGGTGCATATTAGGATACTTGGCGAGAATGGCATCCTTGAAAATCTTGAAGCGGTCGTAATAGCGGTCGCTTTGCTGGCGAGGATCAGGCTGGTTGTTCTCATTACCTATTTCCAGATACTCCAGGTTGAAGGGTTCGGGATGGCCATTCTTGGCACGCATGGCTCCATACTTCGATGTCACGGGGCCGTTGGCATACTCGATGGCGGCAAGAGCCTCGTCAACCCACGGCTGAAGACTATCCACGGGGGTGAGTCCTCCATGCCAGAGTCCGACGTTGACCACAAAGAGAGGCTTGGCACCAATGTCCTCGGCCAGTTGCAGGTATTCGTGATAGCCAAGGCCGTCGGTAGTGCGATAGCCCCAGTTCACATTCTTATGTCCGGGACGCGTCTCGATTGGGCCCACCGTCTCCTCCCAATGGAAGGCGTTGGCCGGGCTCTCCTGTCCTTCGACAAAGCACCCGCCGGGAAAGCGCATAAACTTGGGACGCATGTTGGCAATCATGCTGGCCAGGTCGGGACGCATGCCGTTCTCACGGTTCTTGAAGGTAGGCGGGAAGAGGCTCACCACATCAAAGAGCACCTTGCCCTTGCCCTCACTGGTGATGAAGAGGAGCCCCGAGGGATCGGTCACATCAGCGGTGAAGGTGGCCGTATAGCGGGTCCACTTGCCGGTAATTTTGTCAGCAATCTCCGTCGTAGCCTTCATCTTCCGGCCACAGGCACATCCCAAATAGACAACGAGCTTGTCGCTCAACTTACCCTTTGCCCAAAAGGAAAGGCGATAGGTGCGGCCCTGGACAATAGGAATGCCCCAGAAACCGGCATTGCTCACTCCCGAGCGCCCCTTGCCCGTGAATTCCACCTCAAGGGCATGACGCTGCGCCGAATTGAGTTGTTGCTTGGTTTGGGAAACCAATCGCACCTGGGCGCCGTTATAGGCCTCCCAATACTCGGGCTTTTGGTCGTTGTCCTCAAACGAGCGATTGCGCACGAGTTCGGCATAGAGGCCTCCATCGGCCGCATTATTGATATCCTCATAAAAAATACCATAGAGGTCGGGGGACACCTTGACACCGGGACTAGACGCGTCGATGCCCAACCGCACTTGCGCCCCCACAGTGAGACAAGGGAAGAACAAAGCGGCAAACAAAGCTGACTTAATATTCATTGATCTGTTGGATTAGGTTACAATTATGGGCAAATATACAATAAATCATGGACCTCCGCAAATGCATACGAGGCTTTTAAGATTATTTAGCGCAAAAAAAGGACGTTTTCTTGTGGCGGAAACAGCAAATACGGCCGCACCAAATCAGAGTCAAAATAAGTTAAAATGAGAACCTCGACATTAAACATCCGCCTCCTTGCCGCGTCAAAATCATAGTTGCAACTTAAAAAACATGTAGAACTCTTTAAAACTTACACTAATGATGAAAGCAAAGATATGGGCGCTGGCCGCCATGCTGATGATTTCGGCATCCACATTCGCACAAGGTGAGAACCGCGAGCGCAAGGCACCTCCTACCAAGGAAGAAATGGCACAACGCATGACTAACCGCATGGTGAGTCAATACGGCCTCGACGACACTCAGAAAGCGGCCCTGCTGAAACTCAATCAGGAATGGGCCGACAAGATGCCGCAGGGCTTCCGGGGTGGGCGTCCCAACAGGACGCAAGGCGACTCGGCACGCACACAACGCCCGTCAAGAGAGGAAATGGAGAAGCGCGGGGCAGAGATGCGGGCTAATCGTGAGGCATACAATGCCGAACTGAAAAAGATTCTTACCGACAAGCAATACAAGAAGTATACCGACGACCAGAAGAACCGCCGCCAGGGAGGCGGGCAGCGCGGACCGCGCATGCAACGCATGCCACGCATGCAACAATTTGAGAATTTTGATTAAGCATAACGGAAGCGACTAGGCGCGCCCTCTATTTGATAAGGAAGCGATATTGATTACGCGGAAGTGTACCCCAAAAGTTAGACACCAAACTTTTGGGGTGCATTGTATATTAACGTGAGTTCGA
>CAYQUN010000054.1:0-6441 GCA_964420715.1 uncultured Prevotella sp.
AGGGGGTGTGAGGGGTGAGGGGTGTTAGAGATTAGGGGATGAAGTGTGAGGCTCCGTCCTGGCGGAGCCGCCGCCCGAAGTCGGAGGAGACATAGTTGTAGATGTCCTTGCAGCACTCCCTCGAGAACATCTGTCCGCACGCGATGAGGTCGTCCCACTGCCTCTCCGAGAGTCCGTGCTCGATGTCGTCCCTGGTGACGCCATACTTCACCAGCCCGTAGATGAACCCCGCGTTGAAGTTGTCGCCCGCGCCGATGGTGCTCACGGTGTCCGTCCGGGGCACGGGGTACTCCTTGCGGAATCCGCCGTCGCCATGCACCACGATGGGGTCGGCGCCCCGTGTGCAGATGAACTTCTTGCAATAGAAGGAGACTTCGGCCGCATAGACGCGGTCGGGGTCGGCCATCTTGTAGAGCACGTCGAAGTCGTCGCTGCTTCCGCGCACGATGTCGGCATAGTCGAGGTTGTCGAGCAGGTTGGGGGTGATTCTCATGATGTCGTCGCGGTGCGAGGGTCTGAAGTTCACGTCATAATAGATGATGGCGCCATGGTCGCGGGCGTATTCCAGCAATCCCGCCACCTGCGGGCGTATCGCGGGGTTGACGGCGTAGAAGCTGCCGAAGAGGACGATGTCGTCGGGTCTTATTTCCGGGTTGACAAACTCCAGCTGGTCGTGCGGGTGGTCCTTGTAGAAGATGTAGTCGGCGTTGTTCTCCTCGTCGAGGAAGGCCAGCGAGATAGGGCTCTTGCTGTTGGGGAAGATGTTCACCAGGTCGGCGTTCACCCCGTTGTCGCGCAAGAACCGCAATATCTGCTCGCCCACGCGGTCGTTTCCCGCCTCGCTGATGAAGGTGGTGTCCACCCCCGCCCTGCCGAGCGAGATGGTGGCGTTGAACGTGCTTCCGCCGGGGACGGCGTTGATGGGCTTGCCGTCCTTGAAGATGATGTCGAGCACGGTCTCCCCGATTCCAATGACTTTTCTCATCGCTTTTTCTTGATTTTTGGTGCAAAGATACGGCAAAGCGGAGACAATGCAAAGAAAATTCCTTTCTTTTTCTTCGTTTCGAAATCCCCCCTCCGCTTTTCCGAGCCGCCCGGCCCCACGGCGCGGCCCGCGCCGCACCCCGCCTCCGGCAGAAAAGATGACGCGCCAGGACTGTAAACCACATGCCTGTCTTGTGGCGGACGATGCCGGAAGCCTCAACGAGACGGCACGTGAAGAAGCCCGACGAACGGGATGGCACGGGCCGCACGGCATCCTCCCACCCCTCTGTGGGCGGCCATTGCAATGTCTATATTTTTCCATACACACTCTTTCGCACTTCCCGAAGGAGGCTCCCCCGTAACACACTTGTTTTCAGCATCTTGCAAAAGGGCTTTTCAAGGGGGCTCACTTGGGCCTAACGAGGGGCTCTGAAAGCCCGAATGAGGTCGTCACTTGGGCCAAGTGACGACCTCAAAAGGCCCATATGGGAATCCGGCCTCATCTGTGTTGCGATTTTTTCACTCCCCGTCCCGCCCCTTTGCGACGGGTTGTTTCCCCCCGCCCGCAAGCAGGCGGGGGAGAGGGGGAATCGTTAAAAAAAACAAAAAAAAGATATTTAATAAGGTAGAAGCAAAACTTTTAGGGTACATTTGCGCCGACAAAAAAAGCGCAAGACAACAATGCAAGAGAATTTAGTGATTGTAGAGAGTCCCGCAAAGGCGAAGACCATTGAGAAGTTTTTAGGAAAAGACTACAAGGTGATGTCGTCCTACGGACACATTCGCGACTTGAAGAAGAAGGAACTCAGCATAGACGAGAAGACGATGGAGCCTCACTATGAGATTCCGGAGGAGAAGAGGAAGGTGGTGAGCGAGCTGAAGCAGAACGCCAAGAACGCCAAGACCGTCTGGCTGGCGTCTGATGAGGACCGCGAGGGGGAGGCCATCTCGTGGCACCTGTGCGAGGTGCTCGGCCTGGACGAGGCGAAGACTAACCGCATCGTCTTCCACGAGATTACCAAGCCGGCCATCATCGAGGCCATCAAGCACCCGCGACACCTCGACATGAACCTGGTGAACGCGCAGCAGGCCCGGCGCGTGCTCGACCGCCTCGTGGGTTTCAAGCTCTCGCCGGTGCTCTGGCGCAAGGTGAAGCCGTCGCTCTCGGCAGGACGCGTGCAGAGCGTGGCGGTGAGGCTCATCGTGGAGCGCGAGAGGGAGATACAGAAGTTTCACTCGGAGCCTTACTATCGCGTGAGCGGCGTCTTCGCCATCACCAACCCCGACGGCTCGGCCGCGGAGGTGAAGGCTGACCTGGACTGCCGCTTCAAGACGCACGACGAGGCCTGCCGCTTCCTGGAGCTGTGCAAGGACGCCGACTTCACCGTGGAGAACGTGGCCAAGAGGCCGTCGAAGCGCTCGCCGGCTCCGCCCTTCACCACGTCCACCCTGCAGCAGGAGGCGGCACGGAAGCTGGGGTTCACCGTCAGCCAGACCATGATCGTGGCGCAGCACCTCTACGAGGCGGGGTATATCACCTATATGCGTACTGACTCGGTGAACCTCTCGCAGCTGGCCATCGGCACGAGCAAGGAGGAGATTTCGTCGCTCTACGGACCGGAATATAGCGCGCCGCGCAACTACCACACTCATTCCAAGGGGGCGCAGGAGGCGCACGAGGCCATCCGTCCCACGTTTATGAGCCACACCTCTATCGAGGGCACGCAGCAGGAGAGGAGGCTCTACGACCTGGTGTGGAAGCGCACCGCGGCGTCGCAGATGGCTGACGCGCAGATAGAGAAGACCACCGTCAGCATTGGCGTGAGCGGAACGGAACGGAAGTTCGTCGCCAACGGCGAGGTGGTGGCCTTCGACGGGTTCCTGAAGGTGTATCGTGAGTCGACCGACGACGAGGGCGGCGACGAGCAGCTGCACACCCTGCCGGCCATGAAGGCGGGCGACAGGCTGGAGCGGCGCGAGATTACGGCCACGGAGCGGTTCTCGCAGGGGCCGGCAAGGTATACGGAGGCGAGCCTCGTGCACAAGATGGAGGAGCTCGGCATCGGACGACCGTCGACTTACGCCCCGACGATCAGCACCATACAGCAGAGGCAATATGTGGTGAAGGGCGACAAGCGGGGCGAGGAACGCGCCTACACCATCGACTCGCTCAGGGGAAGGGTGATCTCGCAAAAGACGAAGAAGGAGATGGCGGGGTCGGAGAAGGGCAAGCTGCTGCCCACGGACACGGGTATCGTGGTGAACGACTTCCTGATCAAGAACTTCCCCGACATCATGGACTATAACTTCACCGCGCACGTGGAGCAGAAATTCGACGACATCGCCGAGGGCAAGACGGAGTGGAACGCGTGGATGAAGGACTTCGACAGGAGGTTCGACCCCGTGGTGGAGAGGGTGCTGAACGAGCGGAACGAGCACAAGGCGGGAGAACGGCTGCTGGGCACCGACCCGAAGAGCGGCAAGCCGGTGTTCGTGAAGATAGGACGCTTCGGACCGGTGGTGCAGATAGGGTCGGCCGACGACGACGAGAAGCCGCGCTTCGCACAGCTGCCGGCGTCGATGAGCATGGAGACCATCAAGCTGGACGAGGCGCTCGACCTCTTCAAGCTGCCGCGGCAGGTGGGCGACTTCGAGGGCTCGCCCGTGGTGATCGGGGCGGGACGCTTCGGTCCCTACGTGATGCACGACCGCAAGTATGTGTCGCTGCCCAAGGAGGACGACCCGATGACCGTGGGCCTGGACGAGGCCGTGAGGCTCATCATGAAGAAGCGCGACGACGAGCGGAAGAGGCACCTCAAGGCCTTCGAGGAGGACGACAAGATGGAGGTGCTCAACGGCCACTGGGGGCCCTACATCGCCTATGACGGCAAGAACTACCGCATCCCCAGGGACCTGCACGACAAGGCGGCGGAACTGTCGTATGACGAGTGCATGGACATCGTGAGGAACGCGCCCGAGCCGAAGACGCGCGGGGGAAGAAGAAGGAAATGAGGCGCATCTTCATCATCGGATACATGGGCGCCGGAAAGACTACCGTCGGCAGGGCGCTGGCCAGGGACATCGGACTGGACTTCTATGACCTCGACTGGTATATCGAGGGCAGAATGAGGAGGACCGTGAAGCAAATCTTCGACGAGAGGGGCGAGGAGGGCTTCCGGAAGATAGAGCACAACATGCTGCACGAGGTGGGCGAGTTTGAGAACGTCGTCGTCTCGTGCGGAGGGGGCACGCCGTGCTTCTTCGACAACATCGACTATATGAACGGGCAGGGCGACACGGTGTATCTCAAGGCCGCGCCCGACGTGCTCTACGGACACCTGAGGATGGGGAAGACGGTGCGGCCCCTGCTGCTCGACAAGACGCCTGAAGAGGTGAGGGCGTTCATCACGGAACAGCTCGCACGGAGGGAGCCTTTCTACGGCAGGGCCAAATATACGCTCGACGTCAGCCTGATGGATAACTACGAGAAAATCAAAATGTCTGTGCAAGGGGTGAAAGAACTGTTGAACTTAAACGATATAACTGCTACCGCGAATGAAGAAATGGACCATTGAGGACTCCAAGGAACTCTATAACATCAACGGGTGGGGCGCTTCCTACTTCGGCATCAACGACAGGGGACACGTGTATGTGACGCCGGACAAGAACGGCGTGCAGGTGGACCTGAGGGAGCTCATGGACGAGCTGGCGCTGCGCGACGTGACGCCGCCCGTGCTGCTGCGCTTCCCCGACATCCTTGACAACCGCATCGAGAAGATGGCCTCGTGCTATGACAAGGCGAGGAGGGAGTATGACTTCAGGGGGGAGAACTATATCATCTATCCTATCAAGGTGAACCAGATGGAACCCGTGGTGAGCGAGATGATCTCGCACGGAAGGAAGTTCAACCTCGGACTGGAGGCGGGGAGCAAGCCGGAGCTGCACGCCGTCGTCGCCGTGCAGTGCAAGAGCGACTCGCTCATCATCTGCAACGGATACAAGGACGAGAGCTACATCGAGCTGGCCATGCTGGCGCAGAAGCTGGGCAAGAGGATCTTCATCGTCGTGGAGAAGCTCAACGAGATAGGGGTCATCGCCAAGACGGCGAAACGGCTCAACGTGAAGCCGAACATCGGCATCCGCATCAAGCTGGCCTCGGCGGGGTCGGGGAAATGGGCGGAGAGCGGCGGCGACGCGTCGAAGTTCGGACTCACGCCGTCGGAGCTCTTGCAGGCGCTGAGAAAGCTCGACGAGGTGGGGCTGCACGACTGCGTGAGGCTCATACACTTCCACATCGGGAGCCAGATCACCAAGATACGACGCATACAGAACGCGCTCGCCGAGGCGGCGCAATATTACGCCAACCTCAGGAAGATGGGGTATGGCGTGGAGTTCGTGGATTGCGGCGGGGGACTCGGGGTGGACTATGACGGGACGAGGTCGTCGAACAGCGAGAGCTCGGTCAACTACTCCATCCAGGAGTATATCAACGATTGCGTCTATGCCTTTGTCGACATTGCTGACAAGAACCACATTCCGCACCCGAACATCATCACGGAGAGCGGACGGTCGCTGGCCGCCCACCACTCGGTGCTCGTGCTCAACGTGCTCGGGGCGGCGTCGCTGCCTGAGATGCCTGAGGAGTTCGAGGCCAAGGAGGGCGACCACCAGCTGGTGAAGGACCTCTATGAGATCTGGGACAACCTGAACCCGAAGTCGATGCTGGAGGACTGGCACGACGCCGAACAGATCAGGGAGGACTGCCTGGACCTCTTCGCACACGGGCTGGTGGACCTCAAGACGCGGGCCGAAATCGAGGCGATGTACTGGAGCGTGTGCCACGAGATCAACGCCATCGTGAAGACGATGAAGCACGTGCCCGACGAGCTGCGGGGGCTCGACAAGCTCCTGGCTGACAAATATTTTTGTAACTTCAGCCTCTTCCAGAGCTTGCCCGACTGCTGGGGCATCGACCAGCTCTTCCCCATCATGCCCATCGAGCGGCTCAACGAGCGGCCTACGCGCAACGCCACGTTGCAGGACATCACGTGTGACAGCGATGGCAAGGTGTCTAACTTCGCCGTGAATGGATCGCAGACGAACGTGCTGCCCGTGCACGCCTTGAGGAGGGACGACCCTTACTATATCGGGGTGTTCCTCGTGGGGGCGTATCAGGAGATCCTCGGCGATATGCACAACCTCTTTGGCGATACCAACGCGGCGCATATCTCTATCAAGGACGGACGGTATGTCATCGACCAGATCATCGATGGCGAGACCGTCGAGGAGGTGCTGGAGTATGTGCAGTATAATCCTAAGAAGCTCGTGAGGCAGCTTGAGCAGTGGGTCACCAAGAGCGTGAAGGAGGGAAAACTCTCTATCGAGGAGGGAAAGGAGTTTCTGAGTACTTATAAGTCGGGACTCTATGGATATACTTACTTGGAATAACTTTTTTTC
>CAYQUN010000054.1:6541-11666 GCA_964420715.1 uncultured Prevotella sp.
AAAAAGAAAAAAAAAGAAAAAAGGGAGGGGGCATGAGAAAGAGAATCACGATTGTGAAAGTAGGCGGAGCTATTGTTGAAGACGGCGGGAAGCTAGACGAGCTGCTCGACCGCTTCTGCGCCCTCGAGGGCGACAAGATCCTTGTACACGGGGGCGGAAGGCGCGCCACCAAGGTGGCCGCCGCCCTGGGCATAGAAAGCCACATGGTGAACGGAAGGCGCATCACCGACGCCGATATGCTCGAGGTGGTGACCATGGTCTACGGAGGACTGGTGAACAAGGGCGTCGTGGCACGCCTCCAGGCACGGGGCGTCAACGCCGTCGGACTCACGGGGGCCGACATGGACGTCATCAGGAGCCACAAGCGGCCGCCGGTGGCCGTGGCGGGTGAGGACGGACCGGTGGACTTCGGATACGTGGGCGACGTGGACCGCGTCAACGCACGCCCTCTCGAGGCGCTGCTCGACCATGGCGCCACGCCGGTGATGGCACCGCTGACCCACGACGGACGGGGACACATGCTGAACACGAACGCCGACACCATCGCGTCGGAGACGGCCAAGGCGCTGGCGGGGGAGTATGACGTGACCCTCGTCTTCGCGTTTGAGAAACGGGGGGTGCTCGGCCGGGCGGACGACGACGGGAGCGTCATCCCCATCATCACGCGTCCTGACTTTGAACGGCTCGTGGCCGAGGGCGTCGTGGCGGGGGGTATGATTCCGAAGCTGGAGAACGCGCTCGACGCTGTGGACGCGGGCGTGGGACGCGTCGTCATCACCCGGGCGTCGGACATCGGCAAGGGACTGGGGACGACCATCTGCAAGGCGGACGACTGATCCCCCACCCTCGTGCCTGCGACTTGTACAAAACGGAAACAATGTCATAGACTTAATTACCGAGTTGTTGTTTACATAAACAATAATTTTATTTGTAATTTTCCTGCGAATTTGTTGCGTATATGAAAAATATTGCTTTACTTTGCATTTAGATAGGATGTTGGCAATAGTCGACTTTCCATATTTTGAGAAAGAAGAAGCGTTATGCTTATCTTGTAACTTGAAAACCAAGGAAATTCGCAAGAGTAACACAAGAGAAGGCATAGTAGCCACACATATGCTTAGGCTGCTATATGTATTCTATGTTAAAGTTTTTTCTAGGGCCTTCAAGTTAGAAAGACATAGTTTATTCACGCTTTTATTTTCATACATAAATTAATAACAATCAAAAATAAAGTTATGAAACATGAACTTTTAATTGTCTTCTTCCTTTTTGCCACCTTGCCATACGCAATTGCGCAGGACAAGTTGATAACCAAAGATGGTGAGGTCATCAACGCTTGGAATGTTGATATCGGAGGATCATCCATCTATTACAGAAGTAGCAATTCCAAAGGAGCTACTCTAAAAAGTATAGACAAGGACAAGGTGCTCATTATAAAGAAACAGGATGGCACCTCAGTTGAATTATATCAACAGGTTATAGAAAATAATATATCAAACAGACAAGAAGACAACTCGATTTCTAACTCTGGGCAATCAGTTCCATTATCGCCAGAAAACAAACAACGAAATAATGAATTTATTAGCAGAATTAATTCTCTAGATCCACAATATTCAAAGGGTAACACTGACAAAGATGCTAACCGTGTGCTTTGTATGATGGGAATCGGAGCCAATTCTCAATTAGTAAACAATGATATTGAAATAACTCCTACAATTGGACACTTCTTTTTTGATCAAGGAACAAAAGGTGACTTGGCTGAAAAAATACAAGAAAATGTAGTCAATGAAAAAGGAGGACTGAAATATTACAATGAAATATGGAACTACAGTTCTAATCCTGCATTAGCAATATCTATTAAGAACAAGACAAATCATACAATTTATATAGATTTAGCCAACACTTTTTTTACACGCGGTGAAAATGCTATGGCTTACTATGTTCCTTCTTCATCTTCTTCAAGTCACGGAAGCAGTTCTGGTGGAGGAGTAAATTTGGGAGCAGTAGCAGGAGCTCTCGGCGTTGGAGGAGCTGTTGGAACTTTAGCAAGTGGTGTCAACGTTGGAGGTGGAAATAGCAATGGTACCGTAAATACGACATATTCTCAACGTGTTATCGCCATTCCACCTATGTCCTCAAAAAGTCTCGACCCCCAACTGCTATTTATTAAAGATGGATATTTAAGCAAAGGGCTTATAATTGATTCACACTATCCCAAGAATTGGTTACCAATATTCCGCTTTGATAAGAATATGTTGAAAAATGGTGAAAAAATAAAGTATGAAGAGAGCGAATCTCCTCTAACTTTCTCGTTTTTTGTAACCTATTCCACTTCCGAGAACTTTAATCAAACACAAAATGCAAAGTTAGATTTTTACTTAAGGGAATTGATAGGATTTCCTAAAGGTTGGGGATTGTACAAAGGGTTCAATAATTATAATGTCTATATTGATCTTTTCTTCCCTGATTATTCAAAAGGGAATACTTTTTTCCATTTCGCTGGAGACATTGAAAAGAGTAAAGCCGAATCGTCATTTCCCTTGCCTTCAAAGTAATATTTGAGACAAAGGGGTGTGTTAAAAGCCCTAATTTCGACCATTTACAATTTATAATCACAAAGCCCGAACTTTCACAAGCTCGGGCTTTGCTATGTCCAATTTTTTTTGTAATTTGGATTTTGACACACCCTCTTTTTTTTCTTTTTTTCTTTTTCTTCTTACCAGGTGGACAAGGAGGCTTTTTTCCCTTACCAGGTGGACAAGGAGGCTGACCGGAGTCCTGGCGAGCTCACCTTGACGCGGGGGGCGTCCTTGCCCTGACGCACGACGAGCAGGGCCCGTCCCTTCCAGGCGTGGTGGACGGCGTCATAATAGGGGTCGGTGTCGCCAATGTCGGCGTTGCCCAAGGCCTGCAGCGAGGAGCCGCCGCCCACCTCCACACGCAGGAGGTTGTCGGCCAGGGGGCAGAGGTTGCCGTCGGCGTCGACAATCCTGACCTGGTAGAAGCCCACGTCGCCGGGCGTGCGGGCCCCGTCCTCGCGCTCCACCACGACACGCGCGGGAGCACCCGCCGTGACCAGGGAGACCGAGGCGCCACCGGCCTCGGCACGGAGCGTGCCCGCACGGTAGGGCAGGCGGAACACGGCCTTCCACTCCGTGGAGTCGGAAACGGCCTTCTCGCCCACCACGGCGCCATTGAGCAGGAGCCTCACACGGGGCTCGCGCGTATAGACCACCACGTCGATGTCGCGGCCCTCCCAGCCCGGCCACGTCCAGCTCTCCCACGTAGGCCACACGGCCCATAGCCCCGTGCTGATCGTCCCCTTGTAGCCGTCGGGCTCGTAGACGGCCATATAGAGACGCTCGCCGCCGTCGTTCCACAGCAGGCTGCGATAGTGGCTCACGGGCTTGCGCCACCCCGTGAGGTCGACGTCGCCGCAATAGGCCGCATGGGCCGGCCAGAGGGGGTGCTGATAGTGCTCGCCGGGCGTGTCGCCGGCATACCACCAGCGGCCGATGCCGCTCTCGCCGAGATAGTCGAGGCCCGTCCAGACGAAGTCGCCGAAGATGTAACGGTGGTCGCGCGCGCGCTTCCAGTTGGCGAAGGCGTCGCGGGGATAGCTCTCCGTCTGCCACATCATGCGGCCGGGCACGCGCTGGTGGTCGCCCTCGGCCTTGTGCATCATGTAGTTGTAGCCCACGATGTCTTGTTGCGCGGCCAGCGGGTCGTAGATCTCCCAGTCGGCGTCCCAGGCGGCCAGCGCCGACGTCACGGGGCGGGTGTCGTCGTAGCGGCGAACGGCGGCGCGCAGGCGGCGCGCCGTGGCCACCGCGCCGGGGCTCTTGCGCTCGATGACCTCGTTGCCCACGCTCCAGCACACCACCGACGGATGGTTGCGGTCGCGGAGCACCATGGCCGCCACGTCGGCCTCGGCCCACGTGTCGAAGAGGGTGTGGTAGTCGTACTGGTTCTTGGCCTCGCGCCATCCGTCGAAGGATTCGTCGATGACCAACATCCCCAAGGAGTCGCAGGCCTCGAGGAAACGCTCCGAAGGCGGATTGTGAGACGTGCGCAGGGCGTTGAATCCGGCGGCCTTCATGAGCCTCACCTTGCGCACCTCGGCCTCGTCGAACGCCGCCGCGCCCAGGATGCCGTTGTCGTGGTGGAGGCACGCGCCGTTGAGCTTCACCTCGCGTCCGTTGAGCAGGAACCCCGTCTCGGGCGAGTAGCTGATCGTGCGCACGCCGAAGCGGCACGCGTCGGTGTCGACGACCTTGCGTCCGCGGACCAGGGCGACACGTGCCGTGTAGAGCCTCGGCGCGTCCACCGACCACGGGCGTGGCGCCTCGACGCCCCAGGCCGCGCCCTCGACGCGCAGGGTCACCGTCTTCCGCTCGCCGGGCGCCAGCTCCACCGGCCGCTCCACGGGGGCGCCCACCGTGACCGTGACCGTCCCGCGGAAGGGCTTCGCGTCCTCGTTGACCACGTCGACGCTCACCACGGCCGTGCGCAGGTCGGGTGTCGTGACGCGCGTCCCCCAGTTGGCCAGGTGGACCAGCGGGCGGCTCACGAGCCACACGTGGCGGTAGATGCCCGACCCGCTATACCAGCGGCAGTTCTTCTGCCGGGAGTTGTCCACGTCGACGGTGACGGTGTTGTCGCCCTTGCGCGCCGCGCCGGTGATGTCGCAAAAGAACGACGAGTAGCCGTAGGGGTGTCCGCCCACGCGGCGCCCGTTCACGCGGACCGTGGAGTTCATGTAGACGCCCTCGAAGTAAAGCCAGTGCTTGCCGCCGGAGCGTGGCAGGCGGAAGGTCTTCTGATAGCGGCCCGTACCGGTGGGGAGGTAGCCGCCGTCGTTGCCTGCCGGGGCGTCGCGCCGGAAGGGTTGGAGGATGCTCCAGTCGTGGGGCAGGTCGACGCGTTGCCATGCGGGACTGGCGGGGAGCGCGCCCGACGCCTCGTCGGCCATGGCGAACGACCAGCGGGAATCGAAATTGGACTTGGGCACGACGTGGCCCGAACCTGTCAGGGGGGACGCGGCTAGCAGCAGTCCCAGGAGTAAGGATTTCATGATAATGATTTGTTTTTTGGCTACAAAGATGGTTTTGGGATACAAAGATAG
>CAYQUN010000055.1:0-11097 GCA_964420715.1 uncultured Prevotella sp.
AACAAATACGTAAGAAATCCGGCGGGGGCGCATGGCAGATTGCACGGATACGACCTTGTTTTCTATCAAAATGAAAAAAGAGGGAATCATTGAGGCGTGATGAAGAATTCTCAAGAAATAAGACACAATACATTCTATTACAGACACATGCAACCGACAAACCGGTCATGCGCTCCACCCCACCCCACATCATTACAGCAAGAAATACAAAAAAACGAAGGATTACAACAATGATAAGTGGAATAAATTTCGTAAATTTGCCACACAAATACTCATAAATCTACAATAAGGAATGGAAAGAACCTGGCGATGGTTTGGCAAGAACGACAAGATCACCCTTGCCATGCTTAAGGAAATTGGTGTTGAAGGAATCGTGACCGCCTTGCACGACGTGCCCCTGGGCGAAGTGTGGACGCGCGATAAGATTCACGAGTTGAAAACCTATATAGAAAGTTACGGTATGCGCTGGAGCGTGGTGGAATCGCTGCCCGTGACAGAGACCATCAAGTATGGAGGTCCTGACCGCGACGCCCAAATCGAAATCTATAAGGAAAGCCTGCGCAACCTGTCCGCAGAAGGCATCCACACGATATGCTACAACTTCATGCCCGTGCTGGACTGGGCGCGCACCGACTTGCTCCATCCCAATCCCAACGGCACAAGCAACCTGTATTTCAGCATTCCCGAGTTTGCCTATTTTGACATCTACATCCTCAAGCGCGAAGGGGCCAAAGACGATTGGGCCCACTTTGAGACGCTTGGCCCCGACGGGAAGCCCAACGGACGGGATATTATAAAAGAGGTGGAAGCCCTCAAAGAGACCATGACTCCCGAAAAGGATCACGCCCTGGTGGAAAACATCGTCATCAAGACCCAAGGCTTTGTGAGCGGCAACTTCAAAGAAGGCGACGAGCACCCCGTGGAACTCTTCCGCCAGCTCTTGTCCCTCTACAAGGGTATCGACAAGGACCAGCTGCGCAAGAACATGCAATACTTTCTGGAAGCCATCATGCCCGTGTGCGACGAATGCGACATGTATATGTGCGTACACCCCGACGATCCCCCCTTCCAGATTCTCGGCCTGCCACGCATCGTGACGTGCGACGACGACATCCAGTGGTTCCTCAACGCCGTGCCCGACGCGCACAACGGCCTGACCTTCTGCGCGGGAAGCCTCTCCGCCGGCGCACAGAACAACGTGGTGGAGCTCGCCCGCAAATATGCCTCACGGACATGGTTTGTACACCTGCGCTCGTGCCACGTCTTTGCCAATGGCGACTTCACCGAGGCCAGCCACCTGGGAGGACGCGCCGACATCATCGAGTTGTCCCGAATCTTCGAGCAAGAAGAATCGAAACGTGCCGAGCACGCCAATATCGCACGACTGCCCATGCGTGTTGACCACGGCATGACCATGCTCGGCGACGAGAACCGTGGCTACAATGCCGGTTACTCCTTCCTCGGCCGCATGTTCGCCATGGGCCAAGTGCAGGGCATCCTAGCCACCGTCGACCGCGAACTCGGCATAGAATACAAGCAACCGGGATTCTACGAATAAGGACTCATTGAAACCTATAACGCAAAATAAAACAAGAATATGGAAAATCTATTCAACATCAAAGACTATGTGGTCGTCATCACCGGCGGAACGGGTGTCCTAGGCCGTAGCATAGGCAAGTACCTGGCCACGCAAGGTGCCAAAGTGTGCATCTTGGGAAGGAAGGAAGACGTGGGCAACGCCATTGCCGACGAGATTGTACAATCGGGAGGCACCGCCAAATTCTACAAGACCGACGTGATGGACCAGGCACTGTTGGAAAAGAACCGCGACGACATCCTTTCCGACTTCGGACGCGTGGACACCCTGCTCAATGCCGCAGGCGGCAACATGAAAGGCGCCACGATAGCCCCCGACCAAACCTTCTTCGACCTTGACCCCGCCCAATTCCAAAAGGTGCTCAACCTGAACCTCACCGGCACGGTGATTCCCACCCAGGTGTTCCTCCATCCGATGGTAAAACAGGGCAAGGGCAGCATCATCAACTTCTCGAGCATGGCGGCCTTCCGCCCGATGACCCGCGTGTGCGGCTATGCCGCGGCCAAAGCCGGAATCAGCAACTTCACGGCCTACATGGCCCACGAGACGGCCAAGAAATTCGGCGAGGGGATACGCGTCAATGCCATAGCTCCCGGATTCTTTATCACCGAGCAGAACCGCGCCCTGCTCACCAACCCTGACGGCAGCTATACGGAACGCGGCAAGGACGTGATACGCCAGACGCCGTTCGGACGCATGGGTAAGCCCGAGGAGCTGTGCGGCACCATCCACTATCTGATGAGCGACGCGGCAAGCTTCGTCACGGGAACCGTAGCCGTCGTCGATGGCGGATTCAACACCTACGCCATGTAGCCATTTTCCCAAAGAAAGCAAAAGCGCAAAGGTTTACGCAAACTTTTGCGCTTTTTTTGTGTGCATAGCCAAATATTTTATTAACTTTGCAATGCAAAAAACAAACTAAACACAACAAAATAAGACTAATTATGTCACAACTCAAAGCACTAAACAAGCACACGGCTCCCAAGAGCGTGATGCCTGAAAGAATTATTCAATTTGGCGAAGGCAACTTCCTGCGCGCATTTGTCGACTGGATCATCTACAACATGGACCAAAAGACCAACTTCAACTCCTCGGTGGTGATTGTCCAGCCATTGGATAAGGGCATGGTGGAGTGGCTCAACGGCCAGGACTGCCTCTACCACGTAAACCTGCAAGGCAAGGAGAACGGACAGCCCGTAAACACGCTGACGCGCATCGACGTGGTCAGCCGCGCGCTGAACCCCTACGCTCAGAACCAAGCCTTCATGGCCCTGGCCGAGCAGCCCGAGATGCGCTTCATCATCTCTAACACCACCGAGGCCGGTATTGCCTTCGACGACACGTGCAAGTTCGACGACAAGCCCGCCGCCAGCTATCCCGGCAAGCTCGTGCAGCTGCTCTTCCACCGCTACCAATGGTTCAACGGCGACCCCACCAAGGGAATGATCCTCATGCCCTGCGAACTCATCTTCCTGAACGGACATCATCTGAAAAAATGCATCTACCAGTACATCGAGCTCTGGAAAGACGACATGGGCGCCGACTATGAGGGATTCAAGGAGTGGTTCACCAAGTACTGCTATGTATGCGCGACACTCGTCGACCGCATCGTACCGGGCTTCCCCCGCGACACCATCAATGAAATCCGTGAGAAGATAGGCTACAAAGACGATCTCGTGGTGAAAGCCGAAAGCTTCCACCTCTGGGTTATCGAGAAGGCCGAGAACATGAGCGTCGAGCAGATGAAGGAAGAGTTCCCCGCCGAGAAGGCTGGGTTGCACGTGCTTATCACTGACAACGAGAAGCCCTACCACGCCCGCAAGGTGACCCTGCTCAACGGCCCCCACACGGTACTTTCACCCGTGGCCTTCCTCAGCGGTGTGAACATCGTGCGCGATGCATGCGAACACCCCGTCATCGGAAAGTACATCCACAAAGTGCAGTTCGAAGAGTTGATGCAGACCCTCGACCTGCCGATGGAGGAACTGGAGAAGTTTGCAAGCGACGTGCTTGAGCGCTTCGAGAATCCCTTTGTCGACCACCAGGTGACGAGCATCATGCTGAACAGCTTCCCGAAATACGAGACTCGTGACCTTCCCGGACTGAAGATCTACTTGCAGCGCAAGGGCCAGCTTCCTCAAGGACTGGTGTTTGGACTTGCCGCCATCATCACCTACTATAAAGGTGGACAGCGCGAGGACGGCACACCCATCACGCCCAACGACGACCAGAAGATCATGGACCTGCTCAAGGAACTTTGGGCAACGGGCGACACGCAGAAGGTGGCCGAAGGCGTACTCGGCTCGACGGACGTCATCTGGAAAGAGAGCAAGCAGAACTTGAACGAGATTCCGGGCCTGACCGAACTTGTGAAGAAAGACCTCGACCTGATTCAGGAGAAGGGTATGCTCGAAGCCGTGAAGACCATCCTGTAGTAACTCACTCAGGAACAGCCATCACATAACGAGCGAGAAGAGGACGGGACGAGGATTCTTGTGTCCCCGCCCTCTTCTCTGCTTCTTATAATTCCTCCAATCGCATGCCGCCAACACGGCAGCCATACAACGGGGCTCTATATTTCGAAGGACGTTCCTGCCCCATCACAAACCACTCAACAAACCATCACCTCGTCATGAAAATAATACTCTCTCTGCTCTTCTTCTTACTCACACTCGGCACGCAGGCACAAAGCCGGGGCTATTATACACGCTATTGCAACGACCCCGAACTCGTGGCCCAAGCCCGCAAATGGATGGCGTCGGGAGCATGGCGGAACGGATTTGACAAGGCCTCCCCCCACCCCAGCGTAAACGCTGTAGACTTCTACCAGCAATACCAGAAGAATCCGGACCAATGGAAAGCTCTTTTCGCCTGGCTGCAAAACCACGACCTGACAACCCTGCCCCATGGACGGCATCCCATCGAAGGTACGACACTTGTGGCGAGCGTGGAAGACAGCCGCAACGAACCTTTGGAAAAGAGAGGAAGCGAAAGCCATCACCACCACATCGACTTCCAGTATGTCGTGAAAGGCACCGAACGATTCGGACTGCTCGACCACTACACGAGCAAGCCCAATTGCAAATACAATGGAAAGAAAGACGTCATACACTATGATTACCAAAGGGAGCGTACGCGCTTCTACGACAGCCAACCGGCAAAGTTCTTCATCTTCTTCCCCTCAGACTGGCACATTGCCAAAGTGAGCAACGATACTGGGGACCAGGACATCCGGGTCATTGTTATCAAAGTGGACTACAAGGACTAACGGTTCTTATGGCTCATGTACCACGGATGGACAAAGAAATTATAGAACAAGAAATTGACCACAACGAGCGCTATCGCAACGGTGCGGATGCGGACATACAAGTCGCCGCCTCCGATAACGACGCCGGGGGCCAGCGCCGGGTCGTCCCCGAAGACCCCAATTCCGAGGAAGAGGCCTATGCTTATGCCTAACTCTGATGCGAGGAAGAAAGTGCTTTGACTCGTGCCCCGCTGGCAATGCCCAGCCAACTTGATGAAGAACAGCAAGAAACGGCTTCCGATGATTCCGACGCCAAACCCGAAAAGCGAGGGGGCTATGAACACGACGCCCGTGACATTGGACGGAGGCACCAGCTGGGCGGCGGCAATGACCACCAGCCCCGTAACCACCTCGCTCTTCAAATTGGCGTCATGGAACGCATATTTCTCAGCCAGCAATGCGAGAGCAAAGCCAACAAGCATCATGCCGAAGAACTTGTCAGCCCGGGGCATAGACAGCAAGAGGCCCACAATGGTGGAAAGGAGCATCAAATTGACAAACAACGGCCACGAGCCCCGAAGCAGGAAGCGGTCGAGCGAAACCTTGCCGGAACTCTCCAAGGGGGCCTTGAAGGGGAAATGCGCACACAGCAACAACACGGCCGACGCCAGGGCCAACACGGCCGACGAGAGGACAACGGCCTCATAGTCAAACATGCGAACGACCAGCAACGACACGACGGGTCCCAGGGCCATGGCAAAGCGCGCGAACCAGCCGTCGGCATGGTTGGCCTCGGTTCGGACAAAGCTTTCGCACGTGTCCACCACAAGCACCCCTGAAAGCACCATCACCGCCAAGCCATAACACGCCCCCATGAGGAAGCGTACAAGCAGATACGCCCAGATGTCGGCCGGAGAGGCCATCTCATCAAGGACGGGAAGCGCAAGGATGCACGCCACCACCCCTCCTATGGCCAGCAGGCAGACCCGGTTGCGCCGGTAACGCTCCACCCAATAAGAGCAAAAGGGGCCAAGCAGGAACAAACCCAGGCCAAACACCCCCATCGCCGAGGCCACGACCAGCGACGACGCCCCCCGATGGAACAGGTGGGGCGGCAAGGCGGGCACCAGCATGTAGACGCTCATTGACAGCAGGAGATGGGCGAAGACCAGAAGCCAGAAATCCTTGTGCCACAAGTTGAGATGTATGGGCGTGTTTTGCGTATCCATGTCCAGTCAGAGGTTTTTCCCTATACCCATCAATAACTTTCTTCTTTCGAGGGGAAGTCGCCCGACTTCACGCTTTCAACATATTTGCGTACACCGTCGGTCATGCACTCGCCCACCTCGGCAAAGCGTCTCAGGAATTTTGGCTTGAAGCCCTGCGTCATACCCAATGCGTCGGCATAGACCAGTACCTGGCCGTCGGTGCCTCCTCCGGCTCCTATTCCGATGGTGGCGGCCTTCACCTGCGCCGTAACCTCGGCGGCCAGGGCGGCAGGCACTTTCTCAAGCGTTATGCCGAACACGCCCGCCTCGTCAAGGGCCTTGGCATCAGCTATCAGTTTCTCGGCCTCTGCCGTCTCCTTGGCCCGCAAGCCATAGCCCCCAAACTTATGGATGCTCTGCGGAGTGAGCCCGAGATGGCCCATCACGGGGACGCCTGCATCAACAATGCCCTTCACAGTGTCGACGATTTCACGTCCGCCTTCCATCTTCACACCGTCGACGCCACTTTCCTTGACCATCCGTATGGCGTTGCGGATACCCTCCTCGCGACTCACCTGATAGCTTCCGAATGGCATGTCGCACAACACCATGCAGTGGTGGCACCCTCGGGCCACGCTACGTGCGTGATAAATCATCTGTTCCAAGGTGATAGGGAGCGTGTCGACGTTGCCCGCCATCACGTTCGAGGCCGAATCGCCTATCAGTATGGCGTCAATGCCGGCCGCATCAATAATGCCGGCCGTGGTGAAATCATAGGCGGTGAGCATGGTAATCTTCTCACCTTGCGCCTTCATTTCCAGAAAGGTCTTGGCCGTAATCTTTTTCTTGTCAGTTGTCAGATATCCCATTTCTTCTGAATTGAATGAAGAAGTCCGTCACGGGCTTCGGACTGCAAAATTAACTATTATTTTCGAAACAAGGAAATCTCTTGACGTAATTTTTCCGTATTCAGTCCACGATAGTCCTTGATTACCCAGTCGGCCAAGGGGGCTATCAGCTCGGCCGAATTGGTCGTGGCCAATCCCACCACGAAGGCCCCCGAGCCTCTGACCGACCTCAACCCGTTATAACTGTCCTCAAAGCCGACGCACTCTGACGGCTGGCAGCCGCACACGCCGGCACCTTTCAAATAGCAATCAGGGGCAGGCTTGCTCTTCGAGAAGTCCTCGCTCGTAAGGATGTGGTCGAAATACAGTTTGAACTCGGGATGCGATGCGTACACGTTTCCCATTTTTTCCTGATTGCTACTCGTAACCACACACGTTTTTAGTCCGTTGCGCTTCAAATCAGAGATGAAAGCCTCGAACCCGTCGACGTATTCGAACGTCATCTGCCGCTCAAACGCATCGAGCTTCTTGGTAATAGCCGCCCGCTCGTCGGGATTATCGAAATACCCGTCAAAAATCTGCACGAGCGTCTGCCCTTTGATTTTCAATTCCAAGTCCACGCTACCCGGTTTGTACTCACGAAAAACTCCGCCCCAAAAACGAGTGTACTGGGGCTCCGTGTCGAAGACCACACCATCGAGGTCAAATAATGCCGCTTTGATATTCATGACTGCAAAATTACGGTAAACGGGCGAGACAGACAAAAATCTGATGAACTTTTTTTATTTTAACCCGCAGCTCCCCCGCCTACGCTCCCCCAATGCGGCCCAAGGGAGTTGTACATTCTTCCACGAAAGTACTAAATATCGCTAAATTAGACCCTTATATTCAAAAAAAAAGTGCAAAAAACTTGCGTTGTGTCCGATAAATCCCTATATTTGCAATAGTCTAATCAAGGAAAACCAAAAGGAGTTTATTACCATGAACAAAGAATCACTCATGAAATTGGCCGGAATCTTTCAAGAAGAGTTCCAAAGGTTGACCGAACACACGGATGTCGACCCACAATTAGGCGGAGAATTCTGGTATGAATAGCCACTTGCTGTTCCGGCAAGGTCATGGCGACTTCATCCCGACCGATAAGGGCTGTCCCGACAACGAGGGCAGCCCTTTTCATGTTTCGTCCCAACACACTTTGCCCGGCCCTTGACGGGGAAACGCATTTTTCCCGCCAGGAAATGGTATCAGTCAAGAAAAAAATGCGTATATTTGCAAGCGGAAAAATAACGAAGACATCCTGTAACTTACGATAAAACAACCTGCTCATGCTAAAACACAATCTCTTCCTGCTGTTCCTTCTCTCAAGCGGCGCGGGCTTCGCCCAAGGAAACACGAATGCCACATACCCGCTCCGTCCGTCGCTAGAGACGCCTCTTCGCGGGGCATCGTACAATGCAGCTCCCACGGAAAGCGATGTCGCCTCGCCCACCGAGGGCGTCGTCAACTCCACATTCGTGGGAGAAACGGAGATGAAGCAGGGGCTCCTGGACATGCTCGCCCGTTTTGCCACCTATTTGAAGAAAGACTTCCAACCAGCTGTTGCACCCAACTCCATTGGTGAACCCTGCGGATGCTTCAAGAGCAACTCCACCATGCAGGCCAACGAGGACGGCGTGCGGTCGAACGCCGACCTGGGCATGACCGCCGCCTTCCTGAGCAAATACGGCCGGGGGAGGACCACGCTTCCCGAAGGCATGACCTGGGGCGACGTGGACGACATGGCCATGAAAAGCCTCGTTTTTGCCTACTCCACACACAAGGCCAACAAGCTGAAGGTGTGCGCAGGCAACAAATACTGGGGATCGGTGTCAGCCGACGACCACACATGGGAAAGCAGCCTCTGGGCCATGAGCGTGGCCTATAGCGCCTACTTCCTTTGGGACAAGCTCACTGACACACAAAAAGGATACGTCGAGAGACTGCTCAAGGCCGAATGCAACTACGAGCTCCAACGCACTATTCCCACCGGATACCAAGGCGACACCAAGGCCGAGGAAAATGGATGGGAGGCATGTGTGCTGGCGGCCACGCTAGGACTGTTCCCCAACGACGGACTGGCACCGCAATGGTTTGAACGCCTGCGCGAGTTTGCCATTAACACCTACTCGCACGCCAACGACAAGCACGACACTACGGTAATCGACCCCGAATACGACGACAAGACTGTAGCCGATCTCTACCGTGGGGCCAACCTCTACAACGACTACACGCTGCAAAATCACAATTACTTCCACACGTCGTATCAGAACGTTGTCATTCAGGAACTGGGCGAGGCGGCTCTGGCCTTGAAAATGTTCCAAAAGGGACTCCATGGTGTGGAAAGATGGAAGACAAACGCCTTGATGCACAACAATCTGAAAGTGCAAAGAGAGGTGCTCAACTGGCTCGCTCTGGCCGATGGAGAACTCGCCATGCCCAACGGCAACGACTGGAGCCTGTTCCTTTACGACCAAATCACATCATACGCTACCAACGCCACCTTCCTCAACGACGCTGACGCGCTCATGCTCGAAAACCTGGCTTACAAGATGATACAGGCACGACAGCAGACCACCCCCGACGGCTCGTGGCTCCTAAGGGCGGACATCGGCGCACGACGCATGGGCGTGGAAGCCCACCGGGTGATGATGACCTACCTCATGCACGAGATCAACTCTACGGAGGCACTCCAGCCAAGCCAGTTCGAGGAGTTCCGCAGGCGTTATTCCGCCGCACGCCTCTTCGACACGCAAAACATCGTGCGAGGCTACAGCCCTGAACGATTCACCACCTTCTCCTGGCAGTCGGGCATCCGCAGCTACACGGGATACATTGCCGCAAACTCGGTGGACAAAAACAAGATTATCGTCCCCTACAAGGCGAACAACACGGGCAACTTCCTAGGCTGGTACTCCGTCAGCGGAAAGAAGACCAATGCCTCTCCCAGCGCAAAGGCCACATACCAAATGGACTCTATAAGCCCGGCATGGGCCATGAACGGCGCCCTCAGTACCAACGAGGGTGCTCTTGACCACCGCTTCGCCATCTATTCCACACCCGGAAACGCCGTCGTCTACCTCGACTACGTCACGGCCAAACAGCCGACCACCATCACCGAAGCGAGAGGCGGACTGATGGCCATCTCCACCGATGAACTAACACGGCTCAAACGCACCATCTATTTTGGCGATACGCACCAGCAACTGGACGGAACGACGCTGGCGAAGTTCGACACACGCTGGATCAACATTGACAACGCACTGGGCATCGTGGCCCACAACAACGGCAAGATGGCCTTCGGCAACCGCTCTAACAACAACTCCATCATGACTGCCAAGTTGTATGCGGCCTACGACGATGCCACACACAACTTCCGGGCTGGCGAACTCGTGGGAGCACGCAACGTGGTTTACTATAGCAACATCTCGGCTGAGCAAACACGTTGGGCCGACAATCACCTCGTCTGCTTGCGCGACAAGCTTCCCACGGGGTGGAACGGCATAATCGCCGCCGATCCAGACAGTTCACAATACCTCTTGCTTTGCAACTTCCTCGGCAACAAGAAGGCCGTGCTCAAAAACATTTCCACCTTCTACGGCGCACCCGTATTCACCACGCCTACCACAATCAAAAGTGGAAATTCTTCGGCCACATTCCACCTTGACCAAGGCGCATCTGTGGCCACCCCCATCCTCTTCTTCGTGGAGGGAAGCGGTGTTGAAGCCGTGGCGCGTGGCGACAGCGCCTACATCCAATCGAGAAAGAGGACGCGCATCACTGTCAAATCACCCCTTGACCAGAAGTCGCTGGCCCTAGGCGCGGGAGAAACGGTGCTTGTGAAACTTATTAATGGAAAGATGGAAACCCAAAAGGTTGGCTCTGCCGACGGCTGCCTCGACGCATCCAACAGCAGTGCTTCCGCCATGCACAACGAAGGATACAAACAACTTCAATAACGAAGGACACAAGAATGGCGGCGGCCTTGACAAGAGAGGCCGCACCACATTCTCCCCGACAGGCTTTTTCAAACTTCGAACCAATCACCATAGCGGCCTTAGAACGCCCGTGTTGGTCAAAATAAGTTAAATGCATTACGCTCCGAGTTTGCTCTTTTCGAAAGAAATGACTAATTTTGTTGTGGCGATAATGTCATAATCC
>CAYQUN010000056.1:0-11041 GCA_964420715.1 uncultured Prevotella sp.
ATCTCGTTCACGGCACAGGCTCCAGGGGCAAACGACTCCATCACGGGGTATCGCGTCTACCGGGACGGCGTGCTGATCGGGTCAGTGAGAGACGGCGTGCTCTCGTTTGCGGACCATGAGGCTGGAGCGGGAAGCCACGTCTACAACGTGACGGTCACCTATCTCTCCGCCGATGGCGAGACCAACGAGTCGGGATTCTCTAACGACGCGACCTTGGTTGTGGCCGACGGTATTGACGCGATAGCAAGCGACAGCGACGGCCTTTACAACGTGTATACCCTCGACGGACAGGTGGTGGCACTCAAGGCTCGAAGCCTGAAGGGGCTCAAACGAGGCTTGTATATCATCAACGACCGCAAGTATATCATTAAATAAAAAAATATCAAAATTCTCTCTTAAGGAAGGAAGGGACTGTATGACTTCAAGAAAAGCATGCAGTTCCATTCCTTTTGTCATGCATACTCCGAGCGCATGATTCCTTACGTGTATGAAGACAACACCCATCTGACAAGACATCACATGAAGCAATCACACTTGTACAAAATCATTCTGCTGGCGGCGTGCCTGATGCCTCTGGCTTCGGATGCCGGCCCCCGCTCGCCCCAAGCCATGCTGAGAATCGCCCAGGCGCATTTGGCCAAGGCTTATTCGGGCCTGCCCCACCGCGCTCCCGCCAAGCAGCCCGAACTGCTCCGGACGGACTCGTGTTTCCGAATCTACGGATACAAGGGGGGGCAGTTCGTCATCGTCAGCACGGACGACGAGATGCCCGCCGTGCTGGGCTATAGCGACAATGCGACTTCCTTTAGCGAAAAGGCGAACCCCAACTTCGAATGGTGGCTCGGGGAGGTGCGCGAGGCCACGCAAGAGGCCCGAAGCACGGGGACGACCTACCAGGTGATTCCGCCCGGGAACTTGAACTACGAGCCTTCAGTCGCGCCCCTCGTCACGGCCCGCTGGGGGCAGCAGGAGCCGTATAACAACTTCTGCCCGTATGCGCAATTCGACACCAACCTCAGTGTGGACTCGGGACGCTCCGTAACGGGTTGCGTGGCTACGGCCATGGCGCAAATCCTCTATTATCACAAAGGGCCTCAGCACGGAGTGGGAAAGCACTCGGTGGGCGTGCCCTTCGACTACCCCACCCGAACCTATACGGTGGACTTCGGGAGTACGACCTATGACTGGGCCAACATGAAGAATGACTACAGCACCAACTACACCCAGGCCGAGGCCGACGCCGTGGCCACGCTGATGTTTCATTGTGGCGTGGCGTCCGACATGCAATATTCGCCGGACGCGTCGGGTACGTACCTGGCCAATGCGGCCGACGGATTGAAGCGCAACTTCGGGCTTTCTGACGAGGTGCACGTCGTTGAGCGGTCCGACTATAGCGAGACGGACTGGATGGACATGGTGTATCACGAAATCAGCCAAAACCGCCCCATCCTGTACGGGGGAGTTAGTGGCTGGGATGGCGGGCACGCGTTCGTCATTGACGGCTACAACGAAGACGGATTGGTGCATGTGAACTGGGGATGGAATGGGAACTATAACGGCATGTTCGACATTGCCACGCTTGCCGTGCAAAGCTATCGGTTCTCAAGCAACCAGAACATGTGCATCGGCATCTCGCCGGAAAGGCAGCTCTTGAACGGAGACACCATCACGCTCCATGTCGCCGGAACGCTGGCGGACTCTATTCCCGTGGAGAAGCTGACGAAAACCGGCATACTCAAGGTGAACGGGGTAATCAACTCGTCTGACCTCAAGACCATCAGGTTTATGGCGGGGGTTGACGAGCATGGACGCATGACGAAGGGACAGCTGAACACGATCGACCTGAGCGGGGCAAGGTTTGTGAGCGGGGGCGACCCCTATCTCATTGAGGACAACGACAAGTACTTCACCTCAGACGACGAACTGCCCGAAAGGGCTTTCTATGGCTTGTCGAGGCTGTCCAAGCTCGTGCTGCCCTCGGACCTCAGGCACATCGGCGACGGCGCGCTGGCGATTCCAGGACTGAGGGAACTGGGCTTGACGGCCGACGACAAGGCCGACTTCTATCTCAAGGACGACGTCGTCTACTCCAAGGCCGACTCCTCCGACGTGATCGCCGTCTTGCCCTACAAGAGCGGCTACCTGACGCTGAACGTGGGCACGAAGACCCTGCATCCTTACGCCATGGCCAATTGCCGCGGACTGGCGGGGCTGCGCATCGCCTCGACGGTGGAGTCCGTCGGCGAATATGCCTTTGCCAACATGACGGGCTTGAACGAAATCCGGGTCTATGCCAAGGTGCCTCCCGTGATGGGCAACAACGCCGTGACGGGTCTGGACTTCCACAAATGCAAGCTTTACGTTCCTGCCGGAAGCAAAAACCGATATGGCAGCAATTCGCAATGGGGACAATTCAAGAGCGACAACAACAGCGGCAGCTTTGACAACATCGTGGAATTCGGTACGCGGGTGAAGGCGCGCAACGCCTTCAAGATTTATGGTGACCCCGCACCGCGCCTGGGCTACAAGATCGAGGGCGACAGGGTGCACGGCGTACCCGAGGTGACCACCGATGTCGACGAGCGCACGCCGGTGGGACGCTGGCCTATCCGCATCTCGCGGGGTACGATTCAAGAGCAGGAGGGCGTGGAATATGCTGACGGCTACGTCGTCGTGGCACCCGACACGCTGTTTGCCTCCGTGGGCGACTACACCAGGGACGCCAACGCCCCCGACCCCGTGTTCAAGGTCAACATCACAGGCTTTGACAACGGCGAGGACTCTACGGCGATCGAGGTGATGCCATGGGCCAAATCTTCCGCCAACGCCTCTTCGCCCGCCGGGGTGTATGAAATCGCACTGGGCGGGGGCAAGGCCGACAACTACATCTTTGCATACACGAGCGGCAAGCTCACCATCACGGGGGTCGTGGACTCCATCGACAAGACGCCGTATGGATCGAAGGCAAAGGGGAGCGCCGTCTTCAACCTGACAGGACAAAAGGTTGGTGCGGCGTCAGAGGCCGGCCTGTTGCCCAAGGGCGTTTACATCGTCAAGGGCAGGAAGTTCGTCGTAAGATGAGCCTCCGCCCGTGCCCGCATCGGGAGACATGCAACAAATGCAAATACAAATATAAATATCGTTCAACTTAAAATTAACATGTAGCATGACAAGAAGTGTTTTACTTTCTTTCCTATCGCTGGCATTCCTGGCGATAGGGACAAGTCGTGGATACTCCGAACCCTTGGAGCACTACAAGATGACCTTCAACACGCAGAGGTCAGCAGGGCTGGAAAGCACTAGTTCCAGCTACAAGCACAACTTCGTGCCCAGGGGGTGGAGCGGCCATGTCGTTGATTCTTACAAGGGGGAATATTCGACCAGCTATACCACCTACTATTACAGCACGACCGACGGCGTTGACAAGAGCGGCGCCTTGGGGATAGAGTCGCAAATCGTCGAGAACAGCGACGGCGACACCCTCGCGCTTCAGGACCTTCTCGTGACACCCCTCGTAAGGGGAACCGTTACTCTTGACGTCAAGCAAAGGTCGAAGTCGTACTCGGAAATCGGCAAGCCGTCAATCACGTTCTACAAGATGACGAAGAACGCCGACGGATCCTTCACCCGGGGAGACTCGATCGCGCTGGGCGACTTGACGCTGACCCGAAAATACCAGACGGTGACGTTCACCCTCGACGAAGACACGTATATCGGTATCCGTGGAAGCATCGTATGGATGGACAACTTCACCGCCGAGTACGCTGACGTGGACACGGCTCCGTCGTTGTTCGTGAACTCGGTCAAGAGCAAGAACAACGGCGTCTACGATGCCAATGAGAACAACGCCGTGCCGTTCAAGTTTGACGTCGTCCTCATCAACGACGGCGTGACCGACCTACATGTCGGCGACCCGAAATACGAGTTGGTATTGCTCAACGGCTACGATGGCGATTCGATCGCGTCGTTCCCCATTGACCAGCCTCTTGCCGCGGGAGCGCAAGACACGATACACATCAATCAGGAAATCGACGTGACGAAGTTGCCCTCCGCTCCCTTCCAGGCTTATGTCAAAGAAAACCTGACGGGGTCAGAGAAGAGCCTGGCTTATGTCACCATCGTGCCTTACAAGCCCATCATCACGCTCACCGAGACCAACAGCGAGAACGTCCTTTCCTCGTATGACTTCGGCTACTCCAAGAAGGCCGTCAGCCACCGCTTCTATCTTCGCAATGCGGGGGCGAAGGCACTCAACATCACCGGAGTCGCCGTGCCCGAGGGCTTTGAGAGTTCGTTGACAGGCCCGGCCAGCGTCGCGCCACACGACACACTGGGGGTCACCCTGACCTTGAAAGACACGCAGGCCGGCGAGAGGAAGGGCCTCTTCATCATCAACGGCGAGGACGACGTTGCCGACACGCTGGAACTCTCCGGCGTCATCATTGATTCGACTTTGTGGTACACGGACTTCGAGGATTGCAGCACGGACGAGGCGCAGAGCTTCCCTGCCGGATTCATGGCCGAAGACGACAACTGGACAATCAGCGACTATCCCGCCGACCTGAACCTGGCCGACAACAAGCTTGCCGCATTCAATAGCAGCACCAGGAAACAGGGCAGACTGGTCACTCCGCTCCTTGAAGTCAAGGAGGGTGAGAGCCTAAGCTTCGAGGCTGCCAAGGGTAACGCCTACGGCTCGACGCCGAAACTGGATGTCTATTATTCCGCCGACCGCAAGAACTGGACCTTGTTGCGCTCCATCACCGAGGAGGGCGAGGATGGCAATCCCCAAACGCAATTCTCTGACAAGAATGTGGGCACGTCAAGCTGGAACACGCAATATGCCTTCAAGCGCTTCACGATAGACCAGGTGCCCGCCGGACAATACTATCTGGCCTTCGACGGCGCCCAGGTATATATTGACAACCTGCTGGGATTCAAACGTGTCGAACTGGCACACGACCTGCTCATGACGGCATCGAGAATCGACACTACGGGCATGGTCAATTATGCCGGCAAGGCTTCTGCCACCGTTTATAACTCCAACTCGAAGGCCGAGGAGGCCGGAAGCTACACCGCCAGACTCTATCTGGACGGAGAGGTGGTCGCCGAGGCCGCCGCTCCCAAGATCGGCAAGGGCGAGAGCGTGGACTTCTCCTTTGAATTCACACCTCATACCACGGGCCGGTTCCCCGCATGGATTGAGTTTGACTTCAACGGATACAAGCTCACCTCGGACACCGACACGGTGACGATTTCCGCCGAGGTGGCTTCTAACAATGTGCAAATCGGCTCCCCGGCCCCGAACGGCGCCGCCACGACCGCACCCGTCAACCTCACCTCAAGACACAGCCAGGGCATCATCCTCCTCACCCGGGACGACCTGAAAGACCTGGCTCCCGGCACCGTCGTCAAGAGCCTCAAGCTTCGCGGGGCCGCCTCGACAACGAGGACCAGCCACACCGGCGACCAGATAAGCCTCGACAACCTGAAGTTCTATGTCCTCAATACGGACTCCACGAAGCTGCCCGAGTTCAACCGCGACTTCGAACTGACTTCCTTCGTGGATACCACCCAGGCCAAGCCGGTATTCGACGGCAGTTACACCGTTGAGGAAGGTGGAACTTTCCAAGGCTCCAGAATCACCGAGCCGGCCGACCTGATCAAGTTCGACTTCAACACGCCCTTCGTCTACAATGGCCAGAGCATCGTCATCGTGGGACAGCATGACGCCTCCTCGCAGTTCTACAACTTCCTTCTGGAGTCTTCCACCAAGGAGAACGGTGCCGTGAGGACGGGCTACAGCACGGGCAACTATGGCAGTTGGTATTCCTATTACGGCGACTCCAACCCCATGCCCTCGCCCGTGGTATACCTCGGCCTTGAGTCTGCCCCGACAAGCGTGAGCGGAACCGTCACCGACGCCACCACGGGGGTGGCCGTTCCCGACCTGCCCGTCATCGTCAGCTCGGGCAACGTGGTCTATTCTGACACGACCGACGCCAATGGCGCATACCATATCGACATCCTCCAATCGAGGCTGGAATATACGCTCTCGACCGAACGTGGCGGATACGATCCTTATGCGGACTCCCTTTCCGTTGCATCGGGAAGCCAGGTGCGCGACATCCGTTTGAACCCTGCGACGGGCCTGTATATTGTCAACCGTGACATTCCGGCCGAGGGAGAGGTGAACACGCTCATCACCGCCAAGGCTACGGTCAGAAACGTGATTGCCGACAGCATTGGCGCTGACGAGTACACGGCCAGCTTCTATGTCGACGGCAAAGTGGTCGACACCTCGGACACCAAGACGCTCGCACCGGGCGAGAGCACGCAATTCGCCTTCTCGTTCACGCCCCACGAGGCGGGCACGGTGGCCGCTTATGCCAAGTTCGAGTACAAGGGACACGCGTATGTCACCGACACCGTCAGCATCAAGGTGGACGGCGAGGTCTTCCACAGCGCCGTCGTCGTGAACGACAGCACGGGGTTGACCACCAGCGACTATAGCAACTACACCGCGCCCTTCAACACGTACACGAATTATTCTTATAGCGACATCGTCTATTCCAAGGAGCGGCTGGGCCTTCCCACGGGAGCCGTCATCAAGAACATCGCCTTCAGGGGCAATTACACTTATTACTCCTACCAGCACGGCGACAGCCTGGCCTTGCAGGTCTACATCGAGAATACGGACGCGTCTAACGACGTGCCTGCATCCGAATTCACGCCTGCCGACACGACCAAGATGCAGAAGGTCTTCGACAGCAAGATTTACTTCCCCGTCGACAACGACACCCTGCTGAGCATACCGCTTGACGGATTCACCTACACGGGCGAGAACATCCGCCTTTTCGTTGCAGGATTCACACCCTCTGCCAGCATGACCACGTCGTTTGTTACCGACAACACGGTGACCAACCAGACGTGGGTCAAGGACCACGGCACGTCGAGCTACTCGCAGCGCAATGCCACCTGGACCCAGCTCGGAGCCCAGCCCGTGATGTACCTGGAAGTCGTGCCGAGCAAGAAGATCTCGGGCAAGGTCGTCGCCAGAAAGCATGCCACGCCCATTCCCGGGGTCAAGGTGAGCCTGGTGAGCGACAACATCCTCTACACGGGTACGTCTGACGAGAACGGAGAATACAGCATCGAAATCGGCAAATATTCCCGTACGTATCAGGCCATCTTCGAGGCCGAGGGATACAAGGCGGACACGGTGGCCAGCATCGGCTTCGCCAACGACGTCGTGTTGAACGACTCGCTCTCCACCCTGAGCAGCGTCAAGGGCGTCGTCAAGGGCGTCAGCAATGGCGACACCCTCGCACTTGCCCATGCCGACATCCTTGTAGCCGACAAGGACAACAAGACCGTGGCCGAAGTGGAATCTGATGAAAACGGCAAGTTCGAATACGAGCTCGTCGACGCCGAGGGCGAATATGCCCTCATCGTCTCTAAAGACAAATACACCTCGGATTCTCTCACCATCGTCTTGCCTGGGGACACGACCGTTGAGGCTACCCTCACGCACTTCATCACAATCTCCGGAAACGTGGTCACCACGGAGGACACCATCTCCTATGCGGCCGCCGGAAACGTGACGGTGCTCCTCGTCGACAGCCTGGGCAACAACATCGCATCAACGCTGACCAACGAGGCGGGCGAATACGCTTTCGACATCACCAAGACCATTGGCGACTACAAGGTCGTGGCCAACAAGGAGGGATACGTGACCGACTCCGTGACCATCAACGCCAACGACGACGACGTCACCGCCTCCACGCTGACCTTGAAGTCCGTGACCCTGACGGGAATCGGCTCCATCGAGACCAAGAGCGGCCTGCTCAGGGGCAGCCTGTATACCATCAACGGACAATATCTGGGCAAGGATGTTGATCCCCGAACTCTCCGTCGGGGCGTCTACATCGTCAACGGCAAGAAGTTCGTCGTGAAATAAGCCCGGCGCCTGAAGCGTCAGACTTCATCACGGCTACATTCAATCTCTAACACCAACGGCGACTACCGACTCCGCACGAGTTGATAGTCGCCGTTTTTTTTCATATCGCGGACATCAAGAGCAAGCCACGTTATTGTAACAATCTCAATAACCTTCCAAACTTCTGTTTCTTTGTCAGAACGGAAGGACCCTCTTGGTCGGCCAGCCACCAAAGAAGCCACGGCGCGAAAAATCAAAAAGACAGGGAAAGCGCCCATACCCCGACATCTTGCTTGACAATCGGGGGCCGGGACTTACGGTTTTGTAAGCAAAGCAGAAAAGCGCAGCATGCAGGCTCACTTGGGGCAAGTGAGCGGCTAAGAAGGCCGTAGTGAGCCTCTCTGAACGGCCTTCTTAGAAGCTCTGAACGGCACTTACACTTTGCTATTTTACACCCCACGGCACGGCCACGCGGCCACACCCCGCAATCCCCCGTGCATGACGGGACATCCGTCCGAACGAGACGAGGATGAAAAAAATATGGCGAGATTTGCGTTTGTTTGATAAATTTTGTAACTTTGCATCGACGTTGGGATTCTCTGATTCCCACGTCACATTTTCGTGGGCAGATAGATAGCGATATCTAGTTCTGAAGGCTTCAATCACAAATTGTCCCTTCCAAAATATGACAATACCCCAGAAGCTATAGGAAAAAGATTCGCCTAGCAATAGGCGTATCCTTTTCTGTTACTTCTTGGGGTAGGCTAACTGTGGAAGGGACAGCCTGTGATAAGAGTAAAAGAATAGGGTACGCTTTTCTTTTCCCCCATGCAAAGAAAACAACAAATTTAGTCCCTTCCACAATGACTAAGCAAAAATTGGTATTACTAAGTTTCGACACCGAGGAATTCGACGTGCCGCGTGAGCATGGTGTCGACTTTTCCCTTGAAGAGGGAATGAAAGTAAGTGTTCTAGGCACAAACAAGATTTTGGATGTACTCAAGGCGAATGGCGTGCATGCGACTTTCTTCTGTACGGGCAACTTCGCCTCAAACGCGCCCGAGGTAATTCGCCGAATCATGGACGAGGGCCACGAGGTGGCCTGCCATGGTGTGGACCACTGGCGGCCGAAGGCTGACGACGTATATCGGTCGAAGGAAATCGTGGAGCGAGTCGCGGGAATCAAAGTCCACGGCTATCGGCAGCCCAGGATGTTCCCCGTGTCCGACGAGGACATCCGAAAGGCGGGATTCTTGTTTAACTCCTCACTCAATCCGGCATGCATTCCCGGCCGATACATCCACTTGCTTACGCCTCGCACACCTTTCATGAAGGACGGCGTGCTGCAGATTCCCTCATCGGTCACCCCCCTTGTCCGTTTCCCCTTGTTTTGGCTTGCCCTTCACAACCTGCCCGAAAAAATCTACTTCGCCTTGGTAAGGCGCGTGCTGGCACACGACGGGCTCTTTGTGACCTATTTCCATCCATGGGAATTTTACGCGCTGAAACAACATCCAGAGTTCAAGATGCCTTTCATCATCAAAAACCATAGTGGAGAGCAGATGGCTCAAAGGCTTGGTGACTTGATTAGGAAGTTGAAATCTTGGAATTGCGAGTTTGTGAAATTCACCGATTTTGCCAACAGTTTCACTCAAAGACAACAAGGCCATGATTAAGCTAGCCACCGTATCACCTTGTTATAACGAGGAGGCCGTGCTCGAGGCGAGCACGGCAAGACTGACCGGGCTTTTCCGAAAGATGATGGCCGATGGGAAAATATCGCCCGACTCGGAAATCGTATTCGTCAACGACGGAAGCAGCGACCGTACATGGGAGGTCATCTGCCGGCTACAGAAGGAGAACACCTTGGTCAGAGGAATCGGCCTGGCGCACAATGTGGGCCATCAGAACGCCATCATGGCTGGAATGATGACGGTGAGGGAACACGTGGACGCCGTCATCACCTTGGACGCCGACTTGCAGGACGACATCAACGTCATCCCGCTTATGGTGGACCTCTTTCAGCAGGGAAACGACATCGTCTATGGCGTGAAGACATCGCGGAAGGCCGACCCGCTGATGAAACGTGTCAGCGCAAAGACCTTCTACAAACTTCAGGAACAGATGGGCATCAAGAGCATTTTCAATCATGCCGACTTCAGGCTGATGAGCCGGAAGGCCCTTGACATGCTCTCTCAATACCATGAGCGGAGCCTCTACCTGCGTGGTCTGATTCCTATGATCGGACTAAAATGGGCCACGGTGGATGATGTCATTTCAGAGCGCGAGGCCGGAAAGTCGAAATATACGCTGAGGAAAATGCTCAATCTGGCCCTCGACGGCATCACTTCGTTCAGCGTCCGCCCCATCTATCTGATTCTCTGGGCCGGAGTGCTCTTCCTGTTTGTCAGCCTGTTCATCGTCGTCTATGTGCTAAGGGCCCTTGTCGTCGGCACGGCAGCAGCCGGATGGTCGTCCATCATGCTGAGCATATGGCTCGTAGGAGCCTTTGTCCTTTTCGCCATAGGCATCGTGGGCATCTACATCGGAAAGATTTACGAGGAGGTGAAACACCGGCCGTTGTATCACGTTGCCGAAATCCGTGGCAAACTATGAGCAAGCGGACGACCACCTTCCTGCAGGGCCATCCGCGATGGGCCACCGAGTTGGGGCGCATCTTGCGCTTCGGCATTACCGGTGCGACCTGCTCGGGCGTGCATTACGGCGTGTATTGCCTCGTCGTGCTGATGGCCAATGCCAATGTTGCCTACACGGCGGGCTATGCCGTGGGACTGGTGCTGAACTATTTTCTCACCACCTACTTCACTTTCCAAAAACAACCCAGCAAGCGCAACCTCACGGGCTTCATAGGCTCGCATGCCATCAACTATATGCTTGAAATCGGATTGTTGAACTTGTTCCTATGGATCGGGCTCACACAATGGCTTGCCCCCATCGCCGTCATGGTGATTGCCGTACCCATCAACTTCTGCCTGCTCCAGCTTGTATATACTTTCAAAAAAAACAAAAAGACCATTTCCCAACCCAACCCATGACCAAGAAACTCTCCCTGCTGATACTCGTGCTTGTCTTCATCGGCAT
>CAYQUN010000057.1:0-10031 GCA_964420715.1 uncultured Prevotella sp.
AGAAAATCCGGTAGGCCTGCTCGTAGCGTGCCAAGTCGAAGTTGGGTGTCGACAGGTCGTTGGTACCTAGATTGATGCAAACCAGGTTTGGCTGGTATCGGCTGAAATCCCAAAGTTCCGATGAGTCGTTGAAGAGCGTATAGGTCCATTGCCTTGTCATGTTGAGCTTGCTGCCCTCGCGCGGACCATTGTAGTTTCGGTAAACGCCGATGCCACTCCGTGAGATAGAAGTGTGCAGCGCTCCCAGCTGCTCGCTTACGAGGCTGGCATAAGTCAGGAAGTGGTTTTCGGTTTCATCCTCGAAAGGGTCGGTGGCCTTGGTGCTTTCCACGCCATAGCCACACGTGATGGAGTTGCCGATGAATTCGATGCGCCTTTCGGGTAGTGGTTCGGGTGCGGCGAGCCGGCATCCGTCGTCGAGCACGAAGCCTTTGAATACGGGTTGGCGGAAGAGTCCTTCGATGGCATACATCAGTCTCACGGTGTGGTCTCCCGGCGGCAAGGCCGTCGCCAGGGACACCACGCTGTCCCGTTGTCCGTTGAAACTCACCTTGAAAGGCTCCTTGCCGTCGATTTGTGCCATGAAGAACCCCGTCATCGGCCGGCACACCATTTTGAGCGAAGAGCCCCGGAAGCGTGCCCTTATTTCGGTTCCGGGATAGTTGAAAGCCATGGACCCGTCAGCGTTTTCACGCACGCGCCCCACATATTGTATGTTCTTGTCGCAGGCTTTCACCACGCTTCCCTTCAGGGGCAGGGTGGTTGGGGCGTCCGGTGTTTGGGCCGTGGCAAGTTGTGCGGCCAGCATCAACGTGGCCAGCATCGTTCGAGTCAGGAATTTGCATGCAGTCATTCTGATCAGAGGCTTTTATTGTTGACAGGCAGGATGTGCGAGGACGCTATTCCTTGTCGTCGGAGTCAGGGTTGAGCTGCTTCATTTCCTCGTCGGAAAACAAGTTCAGTTGCCCCGTCATCTCGTCGATCACCTGTTGTTGCGATTTCCCCGCGTCGGGGTCCAGATTCTCCGTAGGCTCCCCCTCCGGTTCCTCGTCCGGCTCGTTGGCCTCGTCGTCAGCCTTTTGCTCCGGGAATCGCAGAGGTTCCAATTCCTCGATTTTGTCCACTTCCCATGTGGTGAGTCGCTTTCCCTTGGCCTTGAATCCTTTCCGTGCGATGAATTGCTCGGCATCGATTTCTTCCTCGGGGCGCAAGGCGTCGTTGCCGCCATAGACGATGCGTATGCGCGGGTAGGCCACGTCGGTGAGGAAGATGAGCTTGGAGTTCTTGTTCTCGCCCAGGAAGTTCTGGCGGCGTTTCGACGCGTCCATGGTGAATCGTTTGACGTAGGGGTAGCCATCGTTGTCGGCGTCAAAGAGGACGGCCGTCCACACCTTTTCGGGAATCCACTTTTCCAGTCGCAGGATATTGTCGTCGTAGTGGTTGTTCACGTCAAAGTCGGTGATGTAGAAGTCGCCGTTGTCGAGCACCACGAGAATGTGGTCACCGTCGTTGAACTCGCCCAGGAAGCGTCCGTGCTCATCATAGTTGATGCGTTTCACGTCAGGGTCGAACCACACTTTGCGTCCCCCGAGCGTCGACCTTCCGTGGCTCTTCAGTCCGATGCGGTGCACGGAATCCTTGGTAAGGATGCTGCCCCGTGCCGCCCGTCCCTTGATGGACACGTCGGCGAAGTTGCGTTCCAGGAAGATGTTCTGTCTTTTCTTTTTAGGATTCACGTCCAGTGTCACCTTGATGACCTCGGCCTCGCCGTTGGGGTTGGCCGTGAAGTAAATCACCCTGGAGCCCGGTTTGCCCTGTGTGAGGTCGTATTCGGTGTCTCGCTTCACGCTTGTCACCGAGAACCGCTTGATGTAATACCATCCGGCGCGTCCGTCCCGGTAGACGCAGTTGTATACGGTGCGCTTGTCGTTGCGTTTGAAGACTTGTACGTGGAGGATGTTCTTTCCCACGAAGAGCTTGTCGGCCACGCGCATCACCTTGTATTTCCCATCCTTGTAGAAGATGATGATGTCGTCGAATTCGGAGCAGTTGCACACAAATTCCGCCTTTTTCAGTCCCGTTCCCACGAAGCCTTCCTGTCGGTCGATGAAGAGCTTCTCGTTAGCCTCCACCACCTTGGTCACCTCGATGGTGTCGAAGTTTCTTATTTCGGTTCGTCTCGGATAGTCCTTGCCGTATTTCTGCTTCAAGTATTCAAACCAGTTCACCGTCACCTCGGTCATTTGTCCGAGGTCTTTCTTGATGCCCGCCATCTCTTCTTCGATTTTGGCGATGAGCTCGTCGGCCTTGTCCTTGTTGTATTTCAAGATGCGCTGCATCTTGATTTCGAGCAGTTTCAGATAGTCTTCGCGCTTGATGGGTCGGATTAGTTTCGGCTTGAACGGTTCGAATTGCGTGTCGAGGAATTTGACCACCGCGTCGGGATTGGGTGCCTGTTCGAACTTCTTTTCCTTATACATGCGTTGCTCGATGAAGATTCTTTCGAGCGAGGCGAAGAAGTGCTGTTCCTGAAGTTCGCCGTAGCGTATTTCCAGTTCGCGTCGCAGCAGGCTCATCGTGCGGTCGACGCTGTGTCTGAGCACGTCGCTCACGGTGAGGAAGCACGGCTTGTCGTCCATGATGACGCAGCAGTTTGGCGAGATGTTCGTCTCGCAATCCGTGAAGGCATAAAGAGCGTCCATGGTCTTGTCCGACGATGTTCCCGGGGCCAGGTGCAGTTGTATTTCCACCTCCGAGGCCGTCATGTCCTCCACCTTGCGAATCTTCAGCTTGCCCTTTTCCACGGCCTTGGTGATACTCTCCTGGATAGACGAGGCCGTTTTTGTAAACGGAATCTCGCGAATCACGAGAGTCTTGTTGTCCAGCTTTTCGATTTTCGCCCTCACCTTGATCAGTCCGCCCCGCTGTCCGTCGTTATATTTAGACACGTCGATGCTTCCTCCGGTGGGGAAGTCAGGGTAGAGGTGGAAATCGCGTCCGCGCAGGTAGTCGATGGCCGCATCGCAGATTTCGTTCAGGTTGTGTGGCAGGATGCGGCTCGACAGTCCCACGGCGATGCCGTTGGCCCCCTGTGCTAGCAGCAACGGGAACTTTACGGGCAGGGTGATGGGCTCCTTGTTGCGCCCGTCGTAGCTCAGTTGCCACTCCGTGGTCTTTGCGTTGAACACGGTGTCGAGGGCGAACTTGGAGAGCCTGGCCTCGATGTATCGTGGTGCGGCGGCCGAGTCGCCCGTGAGGATGTTTCCCCAGTTGCCCTGCGTGTCGACGAGCAAGTCCTTTTGTCCCATCTGCACGAGTGCGTCGCCGATGGAGGCGTCGCCGTGAGGGTGATACTGCATGGTGTGTCCCACGATGTTGGCCACCTTGTTGTATCGTCCGTCATCCATCTGCTTCATCGAGTGCAGGATGCGTCGCTGCACGGGTTTTAGTCCGTCCTCGATGCTAGGCACGGCCCTTTCCAGGATGACGTAGCTGGCATAGTCCAGAAACCAGTTCTTGTACATTCCCGAGAGATGGTGTACGGCCGAGGCGTCAAAGCGGTCGGCGGGCACGTAGTCAGAGTGCTCGTCCTCGGTCAGTTCGCTTTCGTTGTCGTTTTCAGCAGAAGCGTCGCCGGGTTCCGTGTCCCCGTCGTTGTCGTCCGTGTCCCCGTCGTTGTCGTCGACGATTTCCTCTCCGTGAGGGTCCAGGGCGTTTTCGTCCTGCGTGTCCTCCGGCGCCGTATGCTTCTTCCCAGTCGGGTCGAGTTGTTGGTTATCGTTCTTGTTGTTGTCTTCAGCCATAAAAATGAGCGGGTGTTTTATCCATGCAAAGATACGGATTTTTTTTCAATTTGGCAAGTTTTTTAAGGCCGCATCGCTTTTCTCTTTTCCTTTTTGCCGTTCCCGGCACCCCGTCAGGGGCTCTTCCTGCTGTTCATTCCAGATGGTTCATGACATAATCGGTCACCTCGGGGCCTAGCCGCCGTGGCGACCGTGGCGCGCCCCCCAGGCCGTGCGCCATGAGTTCGTGGAAGCCCAGTGCGGGCGAATGCAACTCTTTGAGAAACGCATATCGCGCAAAGCGCATCTCGTCGCGGCCGTCCAGCCACCGGTCATAGCTTGTCCGGTCCAGGTAGTAGGCCTCGTCGCCGGTGGTCTCGTGCCACGTCATTCCCACGCGCGTCACTTCCATCATGAACGTGATGCGGCTTTGCGGCGCCGTGGCGTAAAGGAAGAGCACGTCGCCCACCTCGAAGTGCTGCCGGGAGTGCCAGTCGATGTAGCCATAATCGTGTATGAAGTCGGCCACGCGGAAGTTCTTGTGATTATACGCCCGTATCCAGTAGTTCATCTCATTCCACGTCGATAGCCATTACGTAGTCGTTCATTTGGAAGCCGAGCCCGATGTCGTTGTCCTCGGTCCTGACCATCCTCATGCCCATGTGCTTGTAGAAGCCCACGGCCTTGTTGTGCCGGTTCACGTTCAGTTCTATGCGGCATGGCGCCCCGTTCAACCTTCGGGCGAAGTCTACGGCGTGCTCGAAGAGGAACCGGCCCACGTGTTTCTTTTGGAGGCTGGGAAGCACGTAGATTTTTTGCAAGTGCCAAAGCGAGTTGCTTTGGGGCTGCACCGAGACGTAGCCCACCGGTGTCTCGTCCTCGTAGGCCAGCAGGTAAGTGTGGTGCTCTTGGTCCATCTGCTTGCGCAGGCTTTTGGGCGAATACATCCATTCCATCATGTAATCGCTCTGCTCCGTCGAGATGATGCCGCGGTAGGTGGCCGGAAACACCTGCCATGCCAGGCGGCGGATGAGGGGAATGTCGGCCGTGCCGGCTCGTCTGATTGTCAACATGCGAAACGCTACTTTAAGTCCTTCAAATTGCAAAGATACCTCTTTGTTGTGAGAAAATGTTGATTTTTTGTAGCTTTCTTGGTTCTTAATCCAAAAAAAATGAGTAAGTTTGCCGTCGGAAAGTTAACTTGACGTGTTATTTTGAAAAAAACAAAGAATATGAAAAAAACAATTCTCTTAGCCCTAGCCCTTGTTTTCGGCATGGTGGGCGCACAGGCCCAGAAGCTTTTCAAGCTCACCGGCGACAGCATTTCCAAGCCTTCTTACATCGTGGCCACCCACGCCCTGCTCAATCCGCAAGGTCTGGTGCAGAGGGTGGACGGAATGAAAGACGCCCTGATGAACACCGACCAGATGTGCTTCTATGTGGACAAGGTGACTTACGCCGACGTCATCAAGAACGCCCAGAAGCTGCCCGCCGGCCAGACCCTCAAGGCTCTGCTCACTCCGGCACAGAACCAGTTGCTCGACAAGTTCCTGAAGAAGTATACCGAGGTGAGCTGGAACAGCCCCTACAACCAGCGTCGCTACAATGACAAGACACCCGAGGCCGTGAAGGAGGAGCTCGCCAAGCTGCTCTTTGTGGCCAACCACATGAGCGAGTTCGACCCCACGCACACTTTCGACGAGTATTTCAAGGCACAAGCCGACGTGAACAAGGAAGAGGTGTTCGCCCTTGTCAGCACCGACGACTATTGCAAGCGCTACGCCGCCGTCCCCCTGAAGGAGCAGGCCGCCGCGCTGGTGAAGTTCCTTGAGAACGAACAAGCCGAACTGGCCAAGATAGACAAGACGGTGGCCGAGTTCGAGGCCGGCAACGTGGATGGCGTGGCCAAGGCCATGGGGGTGGATTCCGACGAGGCCGCCCATGCGGCCAAGATGGTTGAGGCCGCTCGCCAGAAGGCCACGCTCTTTGTCATTCCGGCCGAGTTCCTAGGAGGCGAGCATGGCATTGTGGCCAGCCTGAAGGCGGCCGGCGTCACCGTGGAGTAGCAAACGACTTCAACCAGTTGCCCCGGAACAGCCGTATCAGGAACAATGTGCCGCGGAAGGTGAGTTCTGCCGCCATGGCAATCCACACCCCCCTCAAGCCCATGCTCTTCGACAGCATCCAGGCCAGCGAGAGGCGTACGAACCACATGGAGCAGAGGTTGATGATGGCGGGCCTGAGCGTGTCGCCGGCCCCCACGCACACCGCCGCGGTCACGATGCTGGCCGCGAAGAAGGGCTCGGCAAAGGCCTCGATGCGCAGCACCCCGGCGCCCAGGTCGCGAATCTCGGCTACGGGGCTGAGCAGCCCCAGCATCTCTGGGGCAAAGATATACATCACCACGCCCATCACGGCCATCACGGCCATGCCCATGCCCACGGCCAGGTGGGCAAAGTTCTTGCACAGGTCCATTCGTCCGGCGCCGTGGGTCTGGCCCACGAGGGTGGTTGCGGCGTCGCCGATGCCGTAGCCCGGCATGTAGCAGAGGCTTTCCACCGTGATGGCGAAGCTGTTGGCCGCTATGGCTATGTTGCCCAGTGGGGCCACGATGAGCGTGCTCACCACCTGCGCGCCGCTCATGAGCACCCCCTGGATGGCTATGGGCGTGGAAATCTTGACGGCCGTGCGCACGTATTGCCACATCCACTGGAACCTCGTGCGGTCGAGCCGCAAGGCCAGGATCTTGCTCCGGCACGTGGCCATGTAGGTCTGTACGCCCGAAGTGAGTATGTAGGCGGCCAGGGTGCCCATGGCGGCTCCGGCCACGCCAAGTTCCAACTGGTAGATGAAGAGGAAGTTGAAGGCCACGTCAAGTATCGCCGCGGAGATGCTCATGGCCGACGGCGTGCGCATGTTGCCCGAGCTCTTCAGCATGGCTCCCGACATGTTGAAGAGCAGCACGAAGGGCATGGCAAGCGAGAAGATGAGGAAGTAGGTCGAGCTGTCAGCGGCAATGTCGGCGCCGCCGCCAAGCCAATAGGGCAGCCGTCCCGACACGGCCACGCCCGTCATCATGACCAGCAGGCTGAAGAGCAGGCCGCACACCAGCGCGTGGCGGAACACCTGGCGGGCCCGGACAAAGTCGTTGGCCCCCACAAAGTGGGCCACTTGGACTGAGAAACCGGTCGAAAGGGCCCCCATCACGCTGCCCATGAGCCATGTGGACGACTCCACAAGGCCTATGCTGGCCGAGGCTTTCGCACCGAGGTGGCCCACCATCGACGCGTCGATGAAGAACATCAGCACCGAAGTGACCTGGGCCAGTATCGACGGGATGCTCAGCCCGATAATCAGGTTGAGTTTCTCGGCACCACGGAGTGGGCGCCCCATGCGTATGGATTCGAGTAAATGGTCTGTCGTTTTGCCTCCTAGCATAAATCCTGCGTAAAAATGCGGCTGCAAAGGTAATAATAATTTATAAGAAAGTGCGACTTTATCAAGGCAAAAAATACAATGGAAACATTGGTTCTTGAAAATCTGACCGTTGGTTACCGCCATGGCGGACAGGCCCGCGAGGTGCTCCGGGGCATCCGGCATGCCTTCGCTCCCGGCACGCTGACCTGCCTGCTGGGACCCAATGGCGTGGGCAAGTCCACCTTGCTGAAAACCGTGGCGGGATTCCTTCCCCCGCTTGCGGGAGGTGTCACCATCCTGGGCAAGCCCGTCGGAGACTACACCCAGCGCCAGTTGTCGCTTGTGGTGAGCGTGGTGCTCACGGGGCGCAGCGACGTGCGCAACCTCACCGTGGACGAACTCGTGGCACTGGGCCGGTCGCCACATACCGGCTTTTGGGGCCGATTGGGCGATGCCGACCGCCATGTGGTGGCCCGTGCCATGCGCATCGTGGGCATTGGCCAACTGGCCGGACGCATGGTGCAGACCCTGAGCGATGGCGAAATGCAGAAGGTGATGATTGCCAAGGCGCTGGCCCAGCAGACGCCCATCATCCTCCTTGACGAGCCTACGGCCTTCCTTGACTTCGGAAGCAAGGTGGAAACCATGCGCCTGCTCGCTGGTCTGGCCCATCGCGAGGGCAAGACCATCATTCTCTCTACTCACGACTTACAACTGGCCGCACGCTTTGCCGACTCATTGTTGCAGGCCTCTGGTGGCAGTCTCTTGCCCGTGGAGAAGGCCGGGGTGGAGGCCGAAATCAAAAAGTTGCTGGCCTGAAAAAAGACAACACCGGAATTCCCCGTTTCCCACTTGGCCCAAGAGGGCTTCTCATTTGGCCCTAGTGAGGCCCTTTGAAAGCCCTAGTGAGGCCCTTTGAAAGCCCAAGTGAGACTCTCATTTGGCCCTTCTTGCAATGTGTTGAAAGCAAGAGGGTTATGTGGTGGGGCCAGAGCCGGTTTGCAGTGGTTGTGCGGATGAAAAATGCAGGCTTTTTTCTTGCTTCTCCTTTTCATGTGGAACGCGCCTTCCTCGTTAGCTTTCGGACAGGGAGGTTTCCCGACGGACGTCCCTTGCCCGGGGCGGACAGCCCGGACGGCGGGGCATATGGGTCGCCCCGAGACATGACAAGCACAACCTGGCATTGGCGCTTGGAAAGGGAGGCGTGGCGTGCCACTCCAAGCCGGAACCGGCAAAAAACTCGGGAAATAAGTCCCATTCCGTTTTGTATTCTCTTCGGTTTGCCGTATCTTTGCAGCAGAATACAAATTCCTTTTAGCATGAAAGAATTACAATTAAAGTACGGATGTAATCCCAACCAGAAGCCGGCCCGCATCTATATGGAGCATGGCGAACTGCCCGTGACGGTGCTCAACGGCCGGCCGGGGTATATCAATTTCCTTGATGCGCTCAACTCCTGGCAACTGGTGAAGGAGCTCAAGGCCGCCACCGGACTGCCCGCCGCCGCCAGCTTCAAGCACGTCTCGCCCGCCGGCGCCGCCGTGGGCCTGCCGCTGAGCGACACGCTGAAGAAGATTTATTTCGTTGACGATGTCGACTTCGAGCTTACGCCCCTGGCCAATGCCTACGCACGGGCGCGTGGTGCCGACCGTATGTGCTCTTATGGTGACTTCTGCGCCCTGAGCGACACGTGCGACGAGGCCACGGCAAAACTCATCAAGCGCGAGGTAAGCGATGGCGTGATTGCTCCGGGATATACGCCCGAGGCGCTCGAAATCCTCAAGGAGAAGCGCAAGGGAACCTATAATGTGATTCAGATCGACCCCGACTACCGCCCTGATCCCGTGGAACACAAGCAGGTGTTCGGCATCACCTTCGAGCAGGGACGCAACGAGGTGGACTTGAACGACCCCGCCATCTTCGAGAATGTGCCCACCAAGAACAAGAACTTCACCCCCGAGGCCCTGCGCGACTTGAAAATCGCCCTCATCACGCTAAAGTATACGCAAAGCAACTCGGTGTGCTATGTGAAGGACGGACAGGCCATCGGCATCGGTGCCGGGCAGCAGAGCCGCATCCATTGCACGCGGCTGGCAGGCAGCAAGGCCGACGAGTGGTGGCTGCGCCAAAGCCCCCGCGTGCTCAATCTGCCTTTCAAGGAGAAAATCAGGCGCGCTGATCGCGACAACGCCATCAATGTCTACCTCTCCGAGGAGCATGACGATGTGCTGGCCGACGGCGTCTGGCAGCAGTTCTTCACCGAGCGCCCCGAGGTGTTCACGCGTGCCCAGGAGAAGGAGTGGATAGCCAAGAACACACAGGTGTCATTGGGGTCGGACGCTTTCTTCCCCTTTGGCGACAATATCGAGCGGGCGCACAAGAGCGGCGTCCAGTTCATCGCGCAGGCCGGAGGAAGCATCCGCGACGACAATGTGATCGACACGTGCGACAAGTATGGCATCGCCATGGCGTTTACGGGGGTCAGACTTTTCCATCATTGATTCCCATGAGCGACATCGACGACATCCTCCAGAACGGCATCGTCTTCCGGGGCGGTGGCGGTGGAAAGCCCGCCGACGGCGACAAGGTGAAGACCAAAGCCAAGAAGAAAAAGTATATTACTGGCGCCCACGGCTCGGGATCGGCACGACAGAAGGCCAAGTATCGCGAGCAGCGAGCTAATAGAAAATCGCAACGGAAAAAATAGGGGAGAGGGCCCTTGGTGGCTCTTTCCCTTTCTTGTTTCTATTTGGAATCCTTATTACTCAAACTATTATTGCCTTTGGACATGCCGGAACGCCGGTGGTGTTTCATCAGTTTATTCACCTAATC
>CAYQUN010000058.1:0-9957 GCA_964420715.1 uncultured Prevotella sp.
ATGAAATTTACCAGATTCCTGAGTGTCAAGAACAAGCGTCAGATAAACGCTTTCATTATATATATGACCCACATCGGGAGTTCTTTACGAACTCCTTATCCCCGCCCTTGCGGGCTTCTGTCATACCAACAGTTGTCCGACGAAGGACATCGAATGGGTTATCGCTTGCAAATATACGAAATAATCTGAAGATATAAAAGCAAAACCGAGAAAAAGATTGCGGCCTATGCGAACAGAGCCAACACTCCCTCCCCGGCAAGCTTCTGCGGCGCATCCGGTCAGTCCATGCGCTGCCTGTAGTCGCCGTAGTCGAAACGGCGGAGCTCCTCAAGCCGTCCGTCGGCATGCAGGAAGTCGATGGCGGGATGGCCGATGCCGTTGAACATGGTGGTCTTCACCGTGGTGTAGTGGAGCATATCCTCGAAAATGACGTTCTCTCCGGGTTGGAGCTCGTGGTCGAACTGCCAGCTGCTCATATAGTCGCCGCTCAGGCAGGAGCATCCTCCGAGCCGATAGACGTGGGGCAGGCGTGCGGCGAGGGCTTCCTCCTCGTCGACGACGCGCGCTCCGCGCACGGTGGGATGGTAGGGCATTTCCAGACAGTCGGGCATGTGGCAGGTGAAGCTCACGTTGAGCACGGCGGTGCTGATGCCATGATTCCGCACCACGTCGACAACCTGCGACACCAGCGGACCGGTCTGCCAGGCAAAGGCGCTTCCGGGCTCAAGGATGACGTGGAGCCAGGGGTAGCGGGCACGGAAGTCGCGCAGAAGGGCCACGAGGCGCGGCACGTCGTAGTCGGCCCGCGTCATGAGGTGTCCCCCGCCGAAGTTAATCCACTCCAACTGGGGGAACCAGGCCGAGAACTTGTCCTCGATGTGTGCCAGGGTGCGCTCGAACACATCGGCCCCGCTTTCGCAAAGGGTGTGGCAATGGAATCCGCTGACGCCGGGGGGCAGCCGCTCGGGCAGCTGCGAGGCGAGCACGCCGAAGCGCGTGCCGGGGGCGCAGGGATTATAGAGCAGCGTGGAAACCTCGGAATATTCCGGATTGACGCGCAGACCCAGCCGCAAGCGGGGATTGGCGGCAAGGGCGGTGGCCTGGAGGCGGGCGTACTGGGAAAGCGAATTGAACGTGAGGTGGCTGGAGCACCGCGCCACATCGGCTATCTCGTCATCGGTATAGGCGGGCGAGAAGGTGTGGGTGGGACAGCCGAACTCCTCAAACCCCAGACGGGCCTCGAACAGCGAGCTGGCCGTGGTGGCCGAAATATATTCGCGGAAAATGGGGAACACGCGCCACAGGGCAAAGGCCTTGAAGGCGAGGATCACTTCGGCGCCCGACTCCCTCGACACGCGGGAGATGAGTTCCAAATTGCGCCGGAGAGCCGTCTCCTGAAGCACGTAGGCGGGAGTGCGCAACTCCCGGAAATCGTCGGCATGGACTGTCTGCATCTGTTAAATCTGTGTTTTTATCGTGCAAAGTTAGTTTTTTATTTCGGAATCATTGCTCGTTTCACAGAATTTTAATACATTTGCATGTGATTTAGCCATACCCGAGGCCACGGAAGCCTGTTTCCACACCCACGGACGGCAAAGAATCTCATAAGAAAAGATACATTGACGATGAAACTCGTTATCCTGACGAAATCGACGTTTTTCGTGGAAGAAGACAAGATTCTGGCCACACTCTTCGACGAGGGCATGGACAATCTGCACCTCTACAAGCCTGGCTCTTCGCCCATGTACTGCGAACGACTGCTGTCGCTGTTGCCCGAGGAGTACTACCGGAAGATTACGGTGCACGAGCATTTCTACCTGAAGGACGAATACAACCTGGGCGGCATTCATCTCGACAATCCCGCCGACACGCTGCCCAAGGGATACAAGGGCAAGTTCAGCCGGTCGTGCACCGACCTGGCACAACTCAAGGAGATGAAGAAAAAGGCGCAATACGTGTTTCTGAAAAACATCTTCGACTGCATCGAGTTCAAAGACGAGAAGTCGACGTTCTGCATGAACGAACTGGAGAGCGCCGCCGACAAGGGGCTCATCGACCGCCACGTGTACGCCCTCGGGGGCATGAGCCTGGACAACCTGCGCACGGCACGCGACTTGGGATTCGGGGGCGTGGTGATTTGCGGCGACCTGTGGGACCGGTTCGACATTCACAACGAGACGGACTTCAAGAACCTGATCGCACACTTCGAAAAACTACGCAAGGCCGTGGAATAAGCAAAGACAGAAAAAAACTCCAAAATAATAACACCAAAGCGCAATGAGCGATAAAAACTCTTTTTTGGTATTTTCTGGCACAAATACCAGATACCTAGCAGAGAAAATCTGCGCAAGCCTGGGTTGCCCGTTGGGAAACCTGCTCGTGACACGATTCTCGGACGGCGAATTCGCCGTTTCCTATGAGGAATCGATTCGGGGACGCGACGTGTTCCTCGTGCAAAGCACATTCCCCAACTCTGACAACCTGATGGAACTGCTGCTGATGATCGACGCGGCCAAACGGGCCTCGGCAAGGCACATCATCGCCGTGATGCCCTACTTTGGCTGGGCGCGCCAAGACCGCAAGGACAAGCCCAGAGTGAGCATCGGCGCCAAGCTCGTGGCCGACCTGCTGAGCGTGGCCGGCATTGACCGGCTCATCACCATGGACCTGCACGCCGACCAGATTCAGGGATTCTTCAACGTGCCCGTGGACCATCTCTATGCCTCGGGGGTGATCCTGCCCTACCTGCAGTCGCTGCACTTGAAGGACCTGGTGATTGCCTCGCCCGACGTGGGCGGCAGCAAGCGCGCCAACACCTACGCCAAGTACCTGGGCTGCCCGCTCGTGCTGTGCAACAAGACCCGCGCCCGCGCCAACGTGGTGGAGAGCATGCAGATCATCGGCGATGTGAAGGACAAGAACGTCGTGATTATCGACGACATGGTGGACACGGCCGGAACCATCACCAAGGCGGCCGACATCATGAAGCAGGCCGGGGCCAAGACGGTGAGGGCTTGCGCGTCGCACTGCGTGATGAGCGGTCCGGCATCGGAACGCGTGCAGGAATCGGCGCTGGAGGAAATCGTGTTCACCGACTCCATCCCCTATTCGCACCGCTGCGCCAAGGTGAAGCAGCTCTCCGTGGCCGATATGTTTGCCGAGACCATCCGCCGCGTGGTGGAAAACAAGAGCATCTCGTCGCAATATCTGGTGTAATCCCCCCTACGGGGAAACACGACACCCCTGACGGAAAAGACAAAGAAAGAGGCCATTGCCCTTGTGGGCAATGGCCTCTTTCGTATCTTGGATGCCAAGCGGCCGCCTTTAGGCAAGCCACTTCACATAACAGAAGTCCTGACGATGGGGCAGGTTCGCATTCTTCGGGAACATGCGCACGCCGAAACGGAATGGTCCGGCCACATCGGGATTGAGGTCGCACTCGAAGGTGTAATTGTTGCCTTCGTGGCCCACCATCTTGAACTCGTGCACGCCATAGAGTTTGCGGTCGGTGTCCGACTTGTCGTTGCGCATCGTCACCAGCTCCAGGCCGACGGCATTGTCGAGTCCCTGCTCGTCGATGACATAGCGCAACTTGTAGGGCACACCGGTCTCGATGTCCTTGTCGAGGGCGGTCTCCTTCGACACCACGTGGATGGAGTCCCAACGCTCGGCCACGGTCTCCTTCCACTGGGCAATCTCCTTGGCCAGACGGTTGTCATTGGCGGCAAGCTTCTTGAAGCGGGCGGCCTCCTTGACATAGAACTTGCTGTAGTAGTCGTCGAGCTGGCGCTTCATGGTGTAGTGGGGCGCGATGGTGGCGATGGAGTTCTTGATCACCTTGATCCAGTCGGCACTGTAGCTCTTTCTGCCCTTGTTGTAATAGAGCGGGATAATCTCGTTCTCAAGCAGATTGTAGATGGTAGCGGCGTCGAGCTGGTCCTGATAGCCCTGGTTCTGATAGGTGCGCTCCTGGGGAAGGGCCCAACCGGCACCCTTGCGGTAGCCTTCAACCCACCAGCCGTCGAGCACGGAAAGGTTGACCACGCCGTTCATCTCGGCCTTCTCGCCTGACGTACCCGAAGCCTCAAGCGGACGCGTCGGGGTGTTCATCCATATGTCGACACCTGACACCAGACGGCGTGCGAGCCGCATGTCATAGTCCTCAAGGAAGATAATCTTGCCCAGGAACTCGGGACGCTGGCTGATTTCGTAAATCTTCTTGATCAGTCCCTGGCCGGCTCCGTCAGCGGGATGGGCCTTGCCGGAGAAGAAGAAGAGCACCGGACGCTCGGGATTGTTCACAATCTTGTTGAGACGGTCGAGGTCGGTGAAGAGCAGATGAGCACGCTTGTAAGTGGCGAAACGGCGGCAGAAGCCAATCATCAGGGCGTTGGGATTGATGCGCTCCACAAGGGTGACCACGCGGGCGGGATCGCCCTGATTGCGCAACCAGGTCTTCGTGAACTTCTCGCGGATATACGTCACGAGCTTCTGCTTCAACTCCATACGCGTCTTCCAGATTTCCTCGTCGGGCACATTATAAATGCCGTGCCAGATTTCCTCGTTGCTCTGGTCGCTCATGAACGACTTGTCGAAATACTTGTCGTACACCTTGCGCCACTCCGTAGCGGCCCAGGTGGGGAAGTGGACGCCATTGGTGACATAGCCCACGTGGTTCTCCTCGGGGAAATATCCCTTCCAGATGGGGGCGAACATCTTCTGACTCACCCAGCCGTGAAGCTTGCTCACGCCGTTCACTTCCTGGCAAGTGTTGCAGGCGAAGATGCTCATGCAGAACTTCTCGCCATGGTCGTCGGGGTTCTGACGGCCCATGCCGATGAACTCATCCCACGAGATGCCAAGCTTCTGGGGATAGCCACCCATGTACTTGCCGAAGAGGCCCTCGTCGAAGTAGTCGTGTCCGGCGGGAACGGGGGTGTGGACGGTGTAGAGCGAGGAGGCGCGCACCAGCTCAAGGGCCTGGTTGAACGTCAGCCCGCCGTCTACATAGTCGCACAGGCGCTGCAGGTTGCAGAGTGCGGCGTGGCCCTCGTTGCAGTGATAGACGTCCTTCGTGATGCCGAGCTTCTTCAGCGTGAGGATGCCGCCGATGCCGAGCAGGATTTCCTGCTTGAGGCGGTTCTCCCAATCGCCACCATAGAGGCTGTGGGTGATGGGCTTGTCATACTGCGAGTTCATGTCGTTGTCAGTATCAAGCAGGTAGAGCTTGATGCGGCCTACATTCACCTGCCACACAAAGGCATGAACCTGATAGTTCATATAGGGTACGTCGACGACCACGGGATTGCCGTTCTCATCGAGCACGCGCTCAATGGGAAGAGAATTGAAGTTCTGGGCCTCGTAATTGGCAATCTGCTGTCCGTCCATGCTCAGGCTCTGCTTGAAATAGCCGTAGCGATAGAGGAAGCCCACGGCGCAAAGGTCGACATTGCTGTCAGAAGCCTCCTTCAGATAGTCGCCGGCAAGCATTCCCAGACCACCGGAGTAGATTTTCAGTACCTGGTTCAGACCGTACTCCATGCTGAAGTAGGCCACGGAGGGACGGTTGCTGTCGGGAGCCACGTCCATGTACTTGCGGAAAGCTGCATACACGTCGTGCACCTTCTTCATCGTAGACTTGTCTTTCACGATTTCCTCCTTGCGGTCATAACTCAGACGCTCCAACAACAGCACGGGGTTGTGGTCCACTTCCTCGTAGAGTTTCTCGTCGAGGCTCTTAAACATGTTGCGGGCCTCGTAGTTCCATGCCCACCACATATTGTGGGCCAGTTCGTCGAGACACTTGAGCTGTTCGGGAAGACGGGACTTCACCGAAATGTCGGTCCACTGAGGATCGTTGGCATAATCTGCTCTGATTTTCATAAATTTGATATTTTGATTATTTGTTGTTGCGTTTCTCCGCATTACGCAAGGCAATGTCGTAAGCCTTGTAGTAATACTTGATAAAATGGCTCCACAGGGCCTTCTTCGAGAGCTTGTCGGCCTTGTCGCGGGCCGACTTCACTTCGGCGGGGGTGAACTGGGCAAACTTCACCACGGTGTCCTTGATGACATCGGCCACTTCGGAATAGTTGTAGTCGGTGCGGTGGATTACCTTCACCCCGTCCTCTATCTCGCTATAGCGACCCAGTTCAGAGTTCACCCAGAGCCCGAAACCGGCCAAGTCGGTGGTGATGCAGGGCACGTGGAAGGCTATGGCCTCCAGCGGAGTGTAGCCCCACGGCTCATAATAAGAGGGATAGATGCAAAGGTCGTTGCCCAACACGACATCATAATACGACAAGTTCACGATGCCGTCATTGCCCGTAAGATAACAAGGCAGGAAGATCAGTTTCACGTTGGCGTCGCTGGCATTGTGGAAATCAAGATACTTCAACATTCCAAGCACGTCGTCCTGACTCATGTTGTTCAACCAATGCGTAATCTCGGGCACGTCCAAAGGCGTGTCGAAGGTCTTCCCCGACTGTAATCGCTCCTGCAAATCCTGACGCGGTGCGCCCACCCATCCGGGCACCTCGATAAAGGCCAAAACCTTCTTGCCCGACAGACGGGACTCGCGCTTCAGACGGTTCATGGCTTCTATATAGACATCCACGCCCTTATTGCGGAACTCGTAACGCCCGCTGGTGGAGATGATGAGGGTGCGCTTGTCGTCGAATTCCTCGCCTATCAGGCAATTGGCAATTCTCAAAGCCTTGGCCCGAGCGGTCTTACGCTTACGCGTGAACACAGCTCCCTTGGGCACGAAGTTGTTTTCAAAGCCATTGGGAAGCACGGCGTCGACGGGCTTGTCGAGCAGTTCCTTGCATTCGCGGGCGGTGATGTCGCTCACCGTGGTGAAACAGTCCACATGATGGGCTGTCTGCTTCTCGATGGAATGCTTGCTCTCCATATTCAACTCCCTCGACATCTGGTCGCCATTATAGGCAAAGAGGTAATCGTAGAGGGGCTTGTTGTTACCGGCTATGCTCCGCCCGATGCTCGTGGCATGGGTGGTGAACATGGTGGCGATCTGGGGCTCCCAAGCTTGAATGAACAGGGCTGCAAAGCCTGTCTGCCATTCATTGGAATGGAAAAGGACTTTCTTGTCCTTGTCCTTCAGATAGAATTCATAGAAACTTTGCACCGTTCGGGCCGCTCCATAGGAAAACATGGCGCACTCGTCATAGTCGCCATAGGCATGAAGGCTGTCAACTTGGTAGTGTTCCCAAAGCCGACCGTAAATCTCGTTCTTGTCCTTGAAATAGCTCTGGAAGTCCACCAAAATGGCTATCGGACTTCCGGGAATGGTCCAACGCCCCACCTTCAGACGAAGGCCTTGCTTCACGGCTTCGGACAGCCACGGCTTGAAAAGAGTGGCATCAGGCTGAAAATAGGGGCAAGGATGATCGCCCCAACAATCGGGGCCAAGAAAGATAATATGGTCGGACATCTTGTCTTGCAACGTCTTGGCACGCGTTGAAAGAACTGCATAAATTCCACCGACTTTATTACATACTTCCCAGCTGGACTCAAATATATAGTCTGGAAATAAAAGCTCTTTTTCCATAAAATACCTATAAAACGGGGCAAAGATAGCATAAAAATCTTAAAAACAAAACTATTAAACCATGAATTTTAGGAATATATTTGTTTTCTTGATTTAAATAAAATAACTTTGCCATGGCAAAAAGTCTACAAAATGAAAAAAATCACATTCATACTTGTAACGTTCTTCGCTGTTCTGAATTGTTTGGCCCAGAGCGATAGCGCCACATTTAAAGGCTATCTGGAAAATAAAGAGTATAGCATCTATATCCGAATGAACTTCTATGACAACGATGTGACTATCCCCGGGCAGGAAATTTACGGACAAATGCCCGGATACATAGGAGACATGAAAGATGGAAGGAAATGGCTGATCGTTGAAGCTAAGCCGGGAAAAAACAGGGCGGAACTAGCAATCAGCAATGATGACGGATACGAAGACCTCACGGCCGAACTCTACCGAAACAACGACGGAACCTATACGTTGAAACAAAAGGAAGGGAGTGAATTAAAATTCGCCCGGAATCGGAAGTGGATGAAAATCCCAAAATCGGTGGTCTTTATCAGAAAATGAAAAGACTCAGGGGATGGTGCCTTCCTCGTCCCATAACGAAAAATGATGGGACTTGGCATTAAAATCCACATCCCCCCCGGACTCCGTCGAATTGTTCAAATCCCAGTCGATGGACTCTGGTGGGGTTTCATTGAAACATGAGGCTGCAAGGAATTGCCCTGAAAGGTCTGCACATTTTATCTGCACCGTTTCGGGAGCGTTATAAAATTTCTTTTTCATTAATCCTTGAAGTTTTTATTTAACTATCTTTTTCCCATTCATAATATAGATGCCATGAGGCAACGCTGCTGCCGATGCGGCTCCTTCTCCCACTTTTACGCCTTGAAGATTATAAAGGGAACCATCTACTGGCTCTTGACCGGAAACATGAACAGGCGAGACGGAGGTGGTCACAACTCCTGTAATATAAAACTTGGCGTTTGCATCTGACGACTTGATATACCAACTATAAGGATACAAGGTCGCCGTCTTTCCTTCGCTCAAGTGCACTACCCCACCACTCTTTGAACAGCCATAGATGCCGGAACCTGAAAGATCAGAGAGTTTGGCATAAGTCCCCACAATCTCTACCTGGCTGTTGACAGTCGTCACTTTGGGAGCCGAGCCATCAGTATTGATTGTGGCGTGTGGAATAATGTAAGGCGAAGAAAAGAACTTACCTGTCAGAATATAAGGAACGCCTGCCTCCAACGTGGCATCATCGGCCACAGCTTCAAATGAAATCACATCTCTCACATCTGACTCCTTGGGGGCATAAGCCTTCACTCCAAATCCAAAAACATTCTGATAATGTGGAACATCCATCGGAAGGACAAGCGTATTGTACACATCATCTATGAAAGCCCGATAGAAGGTAATCGTCTTGTCTGTTCCTGACATCGCACTCAAATCCTTCTCTTGACTTAACTGCAAGTCACCATAACCCGCTATCCCGTCACAAGAGTAGAGATCGGCGGGATAATAACGTACATTACTTCCACTTTTAAAATTGTTACTATTCTTTGAATAACCACTGAAAACACCACTCGAAGCAAATGCTAACGTTTTAGAGTCACCGATAACCCATCCATCATATGAAAAAGAAGGAATCTCAACCTTTTCTCTTTGGAATGAAGTTCCTTCTTCATCAAACAGTATAAAAGACTGAGAAACCACTGATGAAAGATATTTTTGATCATCTACGCAATACAAATAGTTCTTTCCTTCCTTTTTAATAACTCTGAAAAGAGGGTTCCTCTTCAACAAGTTGAAAGTCACATCCCCATCTTCTTTACTATATTGAAAAGAAAAACCAGAATCTTTAGTCATATTCATGGAACATATCAAACACTTCTTGCTTTTCTTATCATAATAAGCAACCGTATACAGATGCCCGTCCTCCAAGTCGCTTTCTTCCGTAATCTTTTGGGGAACTTGTGCCATAATCGGCAATGAAGAAACAATAAAGAAAACCATCAGAAGCAAATGTTTGCTCCTGACAGCAAGTTTTAAACTGTATGATACATATATATTCATATGGTTGCAAAAGTAATAAAAATATTTCTAAAAGCTAAAGGTTTGGCAAGATTTTTCTCCAAAAAGGTATGTTTTTCTTGATTAAAGTATCTCTAATGCACACAAACAAATAAAAAGCGCATTTTTAAAGAACTCTAAGATGAAAAATAGAGATAACGGATAACCACTTTTTATAACGTAAATCTCACTCCGGACGGCGCCATGGGAGGACGGGCCGGGGGCCAAGACGGCAGGGCCCGAGTCCGCCGTGAGTCCATCGTGACACAAAAGACAGAGCCCCGGAACCGTCGTTGACGGTTCCGGGGCTCCTGAAAGGGGGC
>CAYQUN010000059.1:0-9456 GCA_964420715.1 uncultured Prevotella sp.
TGTTTTTATTCATGAAGAATTTTTATAGTTTGTTTCTTGCTTTGTTGCTTGCGGTCAGTACCGGAGCCGCCTATGGCCAGACCGCCTATGGCTTCCAAATGGGCGACAGGCAGAACCGGTTCGGCTTTGTCCACTTCGACGTGAACCATCCCGAAAGCGTGAGCCTGGACCAACGGACGTTTTCAACGAGTACGCAGGTGAGTGCCGCCGAGTTGGTGGGCGACACACTTTATGCCTTCCGGGTGAGGCCGGACGGATATATCGGGCTTGAGGCATCCGACTTTGTCGCCTACGACCCGCAGACGTACACGGTGTTGAAGACCATCAAGGCGGATACCGGCCACAGGGTGGTGGACATGACGTATGATTACACCACGAATACGATGTACGCCCTTGTGGAAGACGGCTATGGCGCTAGCGACGAGGACGGCGCCAGCAGTGGAAAGCTGTCGAAGACCAGCCTGAACATTGTCGACCTTGCGACAGGCGACCTTGTCAAGGTGGGCGATGCCGGCAGGCTGACGGCCATCAACGGCTACGGACGGCTTGCACAGGAAACCCTGGTCGCGCTGGCAGCCGATGCCGAGGGCAACCTGTATGGCATGGGCGACTACCGGCAGTTCTACAAAGTGGACAAGCGCACCGGCGTGGCGACGATGATTGGCACGCAGAAACAGGGAGACCATGGATTCTCGGTCGCCGTGGACAACGTGTTCCAGTCGATGGCGTTCGACGCACAGGACAACCTGTGGTGGGCGCGCCAGCATCCTGATTCGGCGTATCTGACCAGAATCGTCCCCGCGACGGCAGAGTGGACCACCATCGGCCATCTGCAGAACGACGGACAAATCACGGGGCTTCATTTTGTAAAGCCTTTCAGCAAGGCATTCCCCCTGGCTGTCGGAAATCTCTCGGCACGGCGAAAGGCGAATACGCCGGGACCCGTAGAACTGGCGTGGACGACGCCTGCGGCCAACTTTGACGGTACGGCGGCGACTCCGGAAAAAATCTACATCTACAGGCTGGGCACCGAGGAGCCCATAGCCATCCTCGATGGAACGGCGACGTCGTATGCCGATGAGAATCCTCAGAACGGTGTGAACACCTACGAGGTGCAACCCGTCTGCGGCACGGCCTTCGGACGTCCGGCGCTGGCCGGTGTGCTGGCGGGCTATGACACGCTTCGGGCGGCCAACAACGTGCAGGCCACCATCGAGGGCAACGTCGCTACCATCACGTGGGGACCACCCATCGAAACGGTGAACAGGGGCTATGCCGATTATGACAACATCGTCTATGGGGTGTACCGCGTGGCTGGTTACAACACGATTGTCCGCGCCGATACGACTTCGTCGCTGACGTTCAGTGACACGCTCGATGCAGGCGGAACATTCCACTATGCCGTCATCGCCTTCAATCACGGGGTGCCCGGTGTGGCGGCTTATTCTAACGAGGTTACCTATGCCACGGCGTTCACCATACCTTATTCCACGGGATTCGAAGATGACGAGAGTGGCACGCTGTGGACCATGGTCAACAAGAACCATCCGTCGACTTACGGCGTCTACGGCTTCGCAATATCGCCTACGGGCTATACGAGCTCGTACGGCAATCGTACGCGAACGCTGACGGCCTATAGCGGTGGAGCCAACGATCCGGTTGACGACTGGGCGTTCTCGCCTGAAATCCAGATTCCCGCAGGGAGGTATGTCGCGAGATATTCTTGCTATGGCAGCCGCTATGCCGACAAGGGCACGAACTGGCAGCTTGTGCTGAGTGACGACATGGATACGACTACCACGAAACTGGTGGTCGAAACGGTGCGTGGCTATATTCCGGCTAAATCAGGAGTGTGGGAAGAACGGGTGGATACATTCGAGGTCGACAGCGGAGGACTCTACCGTGTCGCGTTTCATGCCAAATACGATGAAACATTTGTCCGTGTCTACTTCGATAGCCTTTCCATCACCGCGCTGACGGCGACGGGCTTGGGCGAAGTGGCGGCGGAGCCTCTCGCTGGCAGGCGGCCTGTGGCTTACTACACGATAGATGGCCGACGCATCGACACGCCGGTACGGGGCGTCTGCATCGTCCGCTTCTCTGACGGATCGACGCGCAAGGTCGCCAGGCGCTAAGGGCGTGATGGAAAAGAAAAACAATTGATATAGAAGGTTATGATGGAAAAGGAGAGATTAAAGTCCTTGATGGCGAAACGTGTGGTTTCGGCGTCGTTGCTGTTGCTGGCCGCGCTGGGCGCCAAGGCCGGTCCCACGGAACTGTGGGGATTTCTGCGCAGCTCCACCGATGGGAGCAGCGCGGGCGTGTATTCGTTTGACGCCGGGCAGGAAATGACGTTGAAGGCTGTGAATACAGACGCTTTTTCCGATCCGTATTCGGGTGACGTTGATGCCAATGGCGGGGGCGTGTTCTATGGCGGGAAGTTCTATTTTATTGAGCTTTTCGAGTTTTTCGGCGATTATTACCCCATGTACTATTCCTATGACATCAATACGTGGAAGCCGGACGCCCTTGGCTCCGAGATGGACAATCTGAACCTCGTGGCAAATGCCGTCACTTATGATGCCTCGACAGGACTATGCTATGGAATCTTCCTGGACAACAATGGCAACGACTGGGTACTCGGGGCGGCCGACTATGCCAAGAAGACGCGTACGAAGATTGCGGATACGGACACGCTCTATTCGGCTTTCGCAGCCGACAGACAGGGCAGGGTGTTCGCCATTTCCGAAGGAAACAACCTCTATGAAATGAACAAGACGACGGGCGCCATGACACTTGTCGGACCGACGGGGGTCAAGGCCGACGCTGCCAGCTACTTGCAGTCGGCGACCATCAGCCAGCGCACCGGAGAGATGTTCTGGTCGGCGGTGACCAAGAACGGGAGGTCGGCACTCTATTCCGTAAACACGGCGACTGGCGCGGCAACCAAGATTTCTGATTTCCCGAACAACGCGCAGCTGGTTTGCCTCTATGTGCCCAATGAGGAAGGTGTGGATGGCGCTCCGGTGAAGGTCGGCGGCGTCACCGCAAATTTCCCCGAGGGGGCTTTGGCGGGTTCGATTGACTTCCGCCTGCCTGCTGTCGATAATGCCGGAAACGCGCTTTCGGGGGTGCTCGACTACTTTGTCGTTGAGAATGGAGACACCCTTCTGCGGGGGACGGGAAACGCCGGCGACAGCATATCGGCTCCGCTGGTCACGACAACGGGGGAGCACAGCTTCGTCGTTACAGTGGCCAACGACAAGGGCGGCAGTCCGGCGTCGACGGTCACGGCCTATATCGGCTTCGATACGCCGAAGGCTCCGAAGAACGTCAAGCTTTCTATAACGAGGAAGGGGCTTGCGACGCTTACCTGGAACGCGGTTGCCGAGGGTGTCAATGGTGGCTATGTGGGCGACGTCACTTATGACGTGATACGCTATCCCGACTCCGTAAGGGTGACAACGGCCGACACCTGCCTGCAGGAGCAGTTTGCCGATGAGACTCTCCATTCTTATATGTACGGCGTCAGTGCAACGAGCCATGGACTGACAGGCCGGCAAGCCAAGTCGAACGGGGCCAGCGTGGGAGCATATTATGAGACGCCTTGGTATGACGGTTTTGATACGCAGGCAGATTTCGACCTTTGGAATATTGTCGACCGCAACGACGATGGTTACACGTGGAGCTATTTCGATGGCATCTCTTCTAACAGTTATGCGCAAACGTCGTGGAGCTATCTGCGCGGTGCCGACGACTGGTTGATATCGCCTCCTGTTTATCTTGGGGTGGGTACGTATACGGTCAGCTTCAAGGCCAAGTCAACGTTGCCTGGCAATCCCGAGCGCATCGAGGTCCTCTATGGGCGGGGAAGTGCCGCCGCTTCCATGACCGACTCTCTGTTTGCGCCTGTCGTCCTTGATAATCCTGAAGCGTTCAACACCTACACCACGACGCTGACGACGGTTGAGGACGGCATCTATCACTTGGGCTTCCATGCCATCAGCGATGCCGGCATGTGCCGCATACAGCTCGACGATGTCTCGGTGGTTGAGAGTGCGCCGACGGCGATAGGCAATGTCTCCAGACGCTTGCCGGACGCCCCCGACGTCGTTTATGACCTCAGTGGTCGCCGGATAGCGACAATGCAGCGGAACGGGCATCTCGGCCTACGCCCTGGCGTATATGTCGTGAGGGGTAGAAAGGTCGTTGTGAGATAAGGCCTCCCGTGTGCGGCCCGGCCCCCCTCCGGTCGCCGGTCAATCTGTCGTCCTGGCTCTTGGGTGTCGTCCCCCCCGTTCCTTACTTTGAATGTGGAAAACAAAAAAACCGGCTCACGCGATCCCTCCGGAAGGATGCGTGAGCCGGTCGTGGCTTGAGGTGCGGTGGCAGGTGCCGCCTGCCCTTACTCGTCGCCTTGTGTGGAAAATACGCCCAAAATGGCGGTGGCAATGGCGATGAGGAACTTGATGGCCATCTTCAGGGCGTAAAAGGTTTCTTTGTTCATGTTTTTTCAGGAGGATTAGAGGTTACGGTGGACTGGAGTCCAAGTCAACCGGAACGGAAGATAGGCGTTGGCCGTGTGTCCGATGGGAGGCAGGAGCGGTGTGCTCTTTAGGAACGTGCCCGGGCAGGCGTTCCGTCAGAATAGGGTGGGGCGCCCTCTCCGCCGGCTTCCGGCTTGCGCCTCGTTCCGTTCCGGTTATGTCCTCAAGGGTCAGCCTTGGGTCTTCGTGGCGTCCTTGGCGGCCTCCTTGGCGTCAGCGGCGGGGTCGTCATAGTCGGCCAGGCTCTGCACCTTGCAGCCGCGGGTGAACTCGTTGGAATGCTTCTTGGTGGAGGCGTCCACGCTCACGATGGGTTGGAAGATGACGTGCAGTCCCTTGATGTTGCTCGTCACTGAAAACTTGTCGGCCGTGTCGGCGGCCTTGGAGGCTATGCCGATCTTGAAGGAGCCGAACCCGTCGAGCGTCACCTTGCGTCCGTCCTGCATGGAGGTCACCATCTCGGTCTCCAGTGCCGAGATCACGGCGAGGATGTCGGGATAGGTCACGGTGCACTTGTCGCTGATGCGTACGGCAAGATCCTTGGTGGTTACGGCGCGTCCGGGATGAACGGCACGGGCATACCACTTGCCCTTGAAGGCCGAGCCTTCTCGCTTGTCCTGATACAGCTTGTAATATACTGCCATTTTTTTACTGAGAGCAATCCCCGGAAAAGTTCCGGGGCAGGAGAATCGCCAGACTCTCCACTTGGGTTAAACAAAAAAATGAAGAAATAAAATCCCCAGGGGACTCTTGCTTTTAGGAACGAGGACCGTGTGTCAGTCCTTGCACTTGGATTACCTGGTGCCGGTTCTTGCGCCGCTCCGTATAGCTCACGTGCACCCAGGTGGGTTCCAGAATGAGCTGGTCGAAATCGGTGTTGCCGCGCAGAAAGTCGAACACGCGGTTGCGGTAGGCCTGGCTGCTGCAATAGATGTCGGCTGCCTCGCCGAGCATGTGCTGGCTGTCGGGACTTCCGCCCACCTCGCTGTTGAGGGCGCGGCAACGGAACCCGCTGCTGATCAGCGTGCGCCCCATCTTTTGCCGCAAGGGCTCCAGACAGTTGAAGAGGAGCTTTTGAAATCGCACCATTTCTTCCACGGTGGGCTTGTTGTTGATGTTGCAGCGGATGGCGGTTCCCGAACGGTACATCTCGCCAAGCGTAAAGTGTGGCGAAAGCCACAGTTGGTCAAAATTGTCGTTCATGTTTCTTTGTGGTTAATTTATCATCTCGCCGTCATCCCCCTCTCGGTCGGAGCCATGTGGCAAGGTGCCGGGCTTGGCGGGGGGCGGTTCTGATTTCTGTTGCAAAGATAGCGTTTTTTCTTCCAAAAGTCAAGTTTTTTGCGTAACCTGTAATTTAACCTTCGAATAGCGGGCGGGTCGTAGGTCCGGAAAGACCGCCTCTCCGCACATTCCCGAGCCTGTAACGAATGTCGCAGACATAATAGAAAGGAGGAGAAATCTTGTAAAAGAGGGGACAATCGGAAAAAATTCTTATAAATTCTTGCGGATATCAAACCTTTTCGTTATCTTTGCAGCAGATGAAAGACAATAGCATCCACCTGAGCGAGAATGTCATCATTGCCGATGCCGACTATATAGACCATGTCGCCTTTGAATTGACCGTCAACTTTGAGCGTGTGCTTGGACGGCGTGTTCCCAAGGCCGACTTGAGTCAGTGGATAGTCGACATCGCCCTTGATGGTGGCCTTCGTGCAGACGGCAGGGTTCATGAGACGCAAGTGGTGTTGGTGCACGACGGCACCCATGGGCAGTTGGACAATTTTGTACCGTCGGATTTCGACAGCGACCTTGACGGCAAGGCGTTCCGCGACGAACGGTTGGGCGAGTTCATTATCAATGCCTACAAAGCCGACGTGGTAGACAAGAATGACTATATTGCTGATGTGGTGCGTACCGTATTCAGCCATGACGAGGTGAAGCGACTCATGGTTGTAACCAACGCCGACATTGGAGAGGTTCCCGTAAGTGTGGCAGCGGCCCTCTCTGGTGCCGGCGCTTTTTCGGGACGCGTCACCGTTTTTGCCATGCAGCCTGTGCGCGGAAACTTCGCACAGGAGATTCTGGGCTACTCGCTCATGAACGCTCTCGGCATTCGCGCCGAGGAAATCGAGGCGGCATCGAACGACTGATTCACGCATCTCGCAGATTCCCATAGGCCGGAAATCATGATGGACTAAGATTGACGATAACCCCAAAACTGACTGAAATAAATATGAGCAGAATACTTATGATCGGCGCTGGAGGCGTGGCTACGGTTTGCGCGTTCAAAATGGCCGAAAACCCCGACGTCTTCTCTGACGTGATGATTGCCAGCCACCACAAGCAGAAATGCGACCGGCTGGTGAAATCCATACATGACAAGGGCTACGACCTCGACATCAAAACCGCCGAGGTGGATGCCGACGACGTGGAGCAACTCAAGGCTCTGATGGCTGACTACAAACCCGACCTGGTGGTCAACCTGGCCCTGCCTTATCAGGACCTGACCATTATGGACGCCTGCCTTGCCATGGGATGCCACTATCTCGACACGGCGAACTATGAGCCGCGCGACGAGGCGCACTTTGAATACTCTTGGCAATGGGCTTATGAGGACCGCTTCCGCCAGGCCGGACTTACCGCCATCTTGGGATGCGGTTTCGACCCGGGCGTGTCGCAGGCTTTCACCGCCTATGCCGCCAAGCATGTCTTCGATGAAATCCATACCCTGGACATCGTGGACTGTAATGCCGGAAACCACCACCATGCCTTCGCCACCAATTTCAATCCGGAAATCAATATCCGGGAAATCACGCAGAAGGGACTATATTATGAAGATGGGAAATGGATTGAGACGGACCCCCTGGCCGTACACCAGCCCATCACTTATCCCAACATCGGGCCACGTGAGAGCTATCTCATGCACCACGAGGAGCTGGAGAGCCTGGTGAAGCACTATCCTTCAATCCGCCGCGGACGGTTCTGGATGACTTTCGGCAAGCAGTATCTCACCTATCTCGACTGCATACAGAATCTCGGCATGAGCCGCATCGACCCCATCACCTATGAGGCGCCGTTGGCCGATGACCCCACGAAGACGGTGAAGGTGGATATCGTGCCGTTGCAGTTCCTGAAGGCCGTGCTCCCCAATCCGCAGGACCTGGGCGAGAACTATGATGGGGAGACAAGCATCGGATGCCGCATCAGCGGTGTCAAGGATGGCAAGGAACATACCTATTATATATATAACAATTGCAGCCATCAGGCCGCTTACAAGGAGACGGGAATGCAGGGCGTGAGCTATACCACGGGCGTGCCTGCCATGGCGGGTGCCATGATGGTGCTCAAGGGGCTGTGGCGGAAGCCGGGCGTGTGGAACGTGGAACAGATGGATCCCGATCCATTCCTCGAAACCATTGCCAGCCAGGGCCTGCCTTGGCATGAGGTGTTCGACGCCGACTTGGAGCTGTAATCGCTCCCGGCGGTGGGGAGGAGCAGCGGGCTGCTTAAAATCATCATCAACTTAATTATCACAGCAATACATTATGCTTGACGAAGAAAAGAATTTTGGCCCCATAGACGAGGCCGGAGCTTCCGGCGAGGGAAACCACGTCGGAGGACAGACTGCCGGCGAGACCGACGAAAACAAGGAGCCGATGCGGAAGGCTGTAAAGAAGCCTGTCGCACAGAAACCGGCTTATAAAACGGGGAAGCTGCAGGCGTTGAATGCGGCTATGGCAAAGATAGAAAAGGATTTCGGAAAAGGCAGTATCATGAAACTCGGCGACGAGAACGTGGCCGATGTCGAGGTGATTCCCACGGGCAGCCTCGGACTCGATGTGGCGCTCGGCGTGGGTGGTTATCCACGAGGCCGTATCACCGAAATCTTCGGCCCGGAATCATCGGGAAAGACTACGCTGGCCATCCATGCCATTGCCGAGGCGCAAAAGGCGGGCGGCATTGCGGCCTTCATCGATGCCGAGCACGCCTTTGACCGCTTCTATGCCGAAAAACTCGGAGTGGATGTTGACAATCTCTGGATTGCACAGCCCGACAACGGCGAGCAGGCCTTGCAAATCGCCGACCAACTCATTTCGTCGGCGGCTGTCGACATCATCGTGGTCGACTCCGTGGCCGCACTCACGCCCAAGTCGGAAATCGAGGGCGCCATGGGCGACAACAGGGTGGGCTTGCAGGCCAGACTGATGTCGCAGGCCTTGCGCAAGTTGACGGGCACCATCTCAAAAACCAAAACGTGCTGTATCTTTATCAACCAGTTACGTGAGAAAATCGGAGTGCTGTTCGGATCACCCGAGACGACTACGGGTGGTAATGCGCTGAAATTCTATGCCAGCGTGCGCATCGACATCAGGCGCATAGGAAGCATCAAGGATGGAGACAGCGTGCTTGGCAACCAGGTGCGGGTCAAGGTGGTGAAAAACAAAGTGGCGCCTCCTTTCCGCAAGGCGGAGTTTGAAATCACCTTCGGCGAGGGCATCAGCAAGGTGGGTGAAATTGTCGACCTTGGCGTGGAATATGGCATCGTCAAGAAAAGTGGTAGCTGGTTCAGCTACAATGGATCCAAATTGGCACAGGGCCGCGAGGGCACCAAGCGCCTGCTGAAGGACAATCCGGAATTGATGGACGAGTTGGAAGAGAAAATCAAAGAGGCTATCGTGGCCGGAACGTAATCCATATTGGGGACTTGCAAGGATGTTGATTCTGCCCAAGAGGCTGTTATCACTGTCCTTGCAAGTTTTTTTTTGTATCAGTTCTGGGCGAATTCCTTTTCGTTCAGACCTGTGGCTTGGGCAATGTCGGACGCCGATAGCCCCATGGCCTTCAGCCGCTTGGCTGTTTCAAGCATATTCGAGTGGGCCTCTTCTCTTCCTTGTGTCAGCCCCTC
>CAYQUN010000060.1:0-5307 GCA_964420715.1 uncultured Prevotella sp.
TCTTGAGCGACCGCCGGCACGGTTTGGAGATGATCGGAATCAGGCTTGAGGCCCTGGACCCCCAGCGCGTGCTGCAACGCGGATACAGCATCACCCTGCATGAGGGGCGCGCCGTGCGCGACGCCGCCGACCTGAAGCCCGGCGACGTGATTGTGACGCGCGTGGCCGCGGGAACGGTGGAGTCGGCCGTGACGAAAAAAACGACACAACAAGAAACAACATAAAAAGCGATGGAACAAGGACTGAAGTATGAAGAGGCCATGAGGCAACTGGAGGAGATCGTGAGAAAGATGGAAAGCGACCAGCTCGACATTGACTCGCTGACGCAGGAGCTGAGGCGGGCCAAGGCGCTGGTGAAGCTGTGCAAGGACAAGCTGACCAAGACGGACGAGGAAATCAGCAAGCTGCTCGAAGGAAGCGACGACCCCGGACAGGAAGGCGGGGAGAAAGGCGGGGAGGAAGGCGCGCAGGACGACGATGACTTCCCGTTTTGAAGCTTTCTGATTATTTTTTGCCGATAAAAGTTGCAGATTCGTAGAAAACTTTGTAATTTTGCAATAATTTAAAACGTCTCATAGGACGGGTCCCGGGAAGCGGGCGCAAGCAGGCCCGGGGCGGCGCGCCCTTGACGGAAAGGCCGGTGGAGAAGACCGGCGGCGGGAAAACGAACGGTAAAAAACATTCAAGATATGAAAGATTTGGATTGGGCGAATCTGTCTTTTGGTTACCGGAAGACGGATTACAACGTGCGGTGCTACTACCGCGACGGCAAGTGGGGCGAAATCGAGGTTTGCTCCGACGAGTATCTGAACATGCACATGGCGGCCACCTGCCTGCACTACGGGCAGGAAGCCTTCGAGGGGCTGAAGGCCTACCGCTGCCCCGACGGCAAGGTGCGCATCTTCCGTGTGAAAGACAATGCGGCGCGCCTCCAGAGCACGTGCGACGGCATCGTGATGCCCAAGGTGTCGACGGAGCTCTTCGAGGAGATGGTGAAGAAGGTGGTGCGGCTCAACCAGGAGTGGATACCCACCTATGAGAGCGGAGCCACGCTCTACATCCGTCCGCTGCTCATCGGCATCAGCCCGCAGGTGGGCGTGCATCCCTCGAAGGATTATCTCTTCCTCATCTTCGTCACGCCCGTGGGCCCCTACTTCAAGGGAGGCTTCGCATGCAACAAGTATGCCATCGTGCGCTCGTGGGACCGCTCGGCGCCCCTGGGGACGGGTATCTACAAGGTGGGAGGAAACTATGCCGCCTCGTTGCGCGCGCACATGTTCGCCTCGTCGAAGGGCTATGGCTCGGAGTTCTACCTGGACGCCAAGGAGAAGAAATATGTCGACGAGTGTGGCGCGGCCAACTTCTTCGGCATCAAGAACAACACCTACGTGACGCCGAAGAGCACGTCCATCCTGCCCTCGATCACCAACAAGAGCCTGATGCAGATTGCCGAGGACCTCGGCATGAAGGTGGAGCGCAGGCCCGTTCCGGTGGACGAGCTGCCCACCTTCGAGGAGGCCGGAGCGTGCGGCACGGCGGCCGTGATTTCGCCCATCTCCGAGCTCGACGACCTTGACACGGGGGCCAAGTACTCCTTTGGCGACAAGCCGGGCCCGTGGTCGACCAAGCTCTATAACACGCTGCGCGGCATCCAGTATGGCACCGTGGAGGACAAGCACGGTTGGACGACGGTGGTGATCGAGTGACGGCTCATCGCGCCGTCTTCTTCGGGCTGCGGCTGTCGCGGTGGTAGCTGCGATAGTCGTCGCGCTCGATTTCGACGTCGGGCTCGTCCAGTGCGCCTTCGTGCGGCAACAGGAATTTGAGGTATTTGATATTCAGCCCCCTCTCCATCCACATCCTTTCATAATAGGTCTGGATGGAGAGGATTTTTTGTGTCGGCCCGTCGGAGGCCGTGGCGAGCGCGGCGCCGGCTTCCGCGCCGTCGCCATGTGCGTGATACAGGTCGTCGGTGGCCACGCAAAGCGGCAGCCGGTTGGCCTTGACCAGCTCGCGCGTGTAGGTGTAGAGGAAGTTGGAGTCGGTCTTCAGGTGGACGACGCCCCCGTCGGCCAGGAAGCGTCGGTAGCGCTCGAGGAAGAAGGTGCTCGAAAGCCGCTTGCGCGGATTCTTCATCTGCGGGTCGGAGAAGGTGAGCCATATCTCTTGCACCTCGCCGGGGGCGAAGAAGCGGTCGATGATCTCGATGTTCGTGCGCAGGAAGGCGGCGTTGCCGAGCCCCTCCTGCAACGCTTGCCGGGCCCCGGTCCACATGCGCGCGCCCTTGATGTCGACGCCGATGAAGTTGCACTCGGGAAAGAGGCGTGCGAGGCCTACGGTGTACTCGCCCTTGCCGCACCCCAGCTCGAGCACGATGGGATTGGCGTTGTGGAAATATTCGTCGCGCCAGCGGCCGCGCATGGCGAAGGGCTCGTCGCTCACTACGGAATAGGGGTATTGGAAGACGTTCTTGAAGGTCTCCATCTCGGCAAACTTGGCTAACTTTCCTTTTCCCATTTTTTTTCTCTTTTCTTTCTTTCTTTTTCTTTTACGGATTCTTTCTTGACTCGCGGGGGAGTCACGGGTCACGGGCTTGAAGTCGCGGGCCGGCCCCACCACACGGTTGGCCATGCGGGTTTACAATGCGGACGGGACGGGGAACATGTAGAATTGCCGGTCGGCATCGGGGTCGACCATCCACTGGTCCACGACGATGTGGTTGTCCAAGGCCTTGATTTCGAGCGTATGCTTCCCCTTGGCGATGCGCAGGGGCATGGTCTTGACGGCTTGCCCCCGGAGCACGTTCAGCTTCCATTGCTCGGAGCGGTACTTCTCCTTGAGCGAGAACACCACGGGCTCGGCTCCGTCGACGCTCACCGAGAAGCGGATGTCGCCCTTGTCGTTGGCCTGTGTGGGGATGACGGCCACGCGGAGCACGGCCGAGTCGCCCTCGCCCGCATAGAGGAAGTCGTACTTCAGGCTTCCGCCCTTGGGCAGCCTCACGGCCTTCATGGAGTGTCCCAGCATCTGCACGGGGGTGGCTCCCGGTGAGGCCGCGGTCCACTGGCAGGCGTTCATCACCGTGGCGCCGTCCTGCGTCAGCGTGGCGGGCTGCAGGTCGTAGTCGGCATACTTCTCCATCTCGCCGGGGGTGAGCTTGCCGGGCAGCGAGGGCGCGTCGAAGACGTAGAGCCCCCGCGGGTGCGCGTTCATGCTGCCCTGCCACTTGCCCTTGGCCATGGTCTTGTTGTATTGTCCGGTGAGCCGCTCAATCTCCTCGTAGGCCCTCCAGCTGCGCACGGCGGGCCCCAGGGCCTCCTCGTCGTTGTGGAAGCTGTCGGGGCGTCCGATGTGGCGTGCCTCTTGCGCCTGCAGCTGCTTGGTGGCCATGGCGGCGGCGCAATGCACGGGATAGGTGATGGCGGCGAAGAAGGCGTCCTTCAGCTCGGGGCTGACCAGCTTGGCGGCCTCGTCGACTTCGGCCTTCACCCGCGCGTAGGCGTTGAGATAGTATTCCAGCTCGTTGCCGAACTCGTCGGCCGCGAACTCGGTGTCCTGCACGGGCGACCAGCCCTTGGCATACTTCTTCTTGTCCAGCTCCACCTGGTTCCATCCCATGAACTCGGGGCGGCGTATGGCCGTGAGGCGGAAGAACTCCGTCATGGGCTTCACGAGGCGTTGTCCGGCCAGTTGCCCGAACTGCTGTGCGAGCCATTGCCCGAGGTGCTGCTGCAGGTTGTCGGGGCGTATGCTGTCGATGTCCCACGCCATGTCCATGAACAGGCTGAGGTCGTAGGCGGCCACCTTGGGGTCGTGCACGTTGACAATCCAGAGCCGCCGGCACTGGTGGTCGTAGGCCTCGCGCATCTCGTTGTAGATCAGTCCGGGCTGCGTCGTGGTGAGCCACAGGTAGTCGTGCGGGCGCCCCCAGTAGCTCAGGTGATAGTAGACGCCGCCCCCTCCCTTGCGTTTCTGCTGGGTGCTGTCGGCGAGGCGCGTCATGTATCCGTAGTTGTCGTCACACCACATCAGCATCACGTCGTCGGGCACCTTGAGTCCCGACTCGTAGATTTGCAGCACCTCCTTGTAGGGGATGAACACCTGGGGCACGCGTGTGACGTCGTGGTTCACCTCCTGCCCGAGCAGCTTGCGCTGGAAGTCGATGACGGATTGCAGGGCCGCGCGCTTCTCCTCGGGGGTCTTCACGCCCGCCATCGATCCGTCGTGTATGCCCCTCATGCCGATGGTGTAGAGCGCGTCCATGGAGGCCGTCTCGCGTGCCCGCTCGCGCCAGTATTCCTCCACCCGCGCGCGGTTGGTAATCCAGTTGTATGGGCCCCGTTGGGCCTCGTCCCATTCGTCGACGTTGTTGCGCAGGATGGGCTCGCAATGCGAGCTCCCCACGTAGATGTCGAACGAGTCGGCCACCTCCTTGTTGCCCTTCACCTTGAAGAAGGCCGTGGTGCCCGTGTGCATGGCGGGCCACAGGGCGTTGCCCCGCAGGCGCAGCAGCAGCTCGAACAGCTGGTGATAGTAGCGCGGCCCCATGACGCCCTTCTTCTGGTGGCGTTCCAGGGTCTGGGCGTCCCATACGCGGCTCGACCAGTCCTCGTCGTTGATGAACACGCCGCGGTATTCCACGGAGGGCGACTGCAGGGTCTCGAACTTCTCGTCGAGGGCCAGGTAGTGCTTGCGCACGGGCCTGACGTCGCCCCAGTAGATCCATGGCGACACGCCCGCCTTGCGCGAGAGCTCCAGGATGCCGTAGGCCGTGCCGCGCCCGTTGCTGCCCGCGATGACCACCTTGCCCTGGCGCACGCCCATCCAGAAGGCGTCGGGCTTGGCGATGAACTGCTTGTAGGGCACGTCCAGGGCCTTGAGCTGCTTGAACTCCTTGTTCGACAGCTGGTCGAGCTGGTAGATCACGATGTTGCCGTTGCCACGCCGCGCGTCTTTTCCGGTGACGGCCTTCATGTCCGAGGAGAACATCTCGAGGGCCTTCTCCACCACGGTGCCGTATTTCTTTTGTATCGTGTAGGTGACGTGCCCGCCCGAATACCATGCCACGTCCTTGGCCTGGACGGACAGGGGCAGGCTGAGCAGGGCCGCCAGCAGAATCTTTATAGTCTTCATTTTTTCCTTCTTGTTTTCTTTTTTCTTTGTTGTTGTCGGGGTTTCCGCCGTCGCGTCTTCCGTTTTCCCTTGGGGGCGTCGCGTCCTCCCTTGGGGGCGTCGCCTTCCTCCCCCCTTCTTGGGGCGGAATGGGCTTCGTTTCCCCCTTTTTTCGCGATTCTTCTTTTTCTTTTT
>CAYQUN010000060.1:5407-9406 GCA_964420715.1 uncultured Prevotella sp.
TCGCGTGAATCCCGCTTTTCTTGTTCTTGGAATGGAGAAACGTCCTCCTCCTTCCTTGAGGCCCGTTCCCGTCGGCTGGGCGGGTACGGGTCGTCCTCGCCGCCCCGGAGTCGGGGGAAAGCCCGCGGAAGAGGGTGGGGGAGATGTGTGGCAGAAAGGTTAAAGCAGTTTGCTGGGCAAAGTTAAGCAAAAAAGGTGAGACGTAGAAATATATTCGATTATTTTTGGATATTCGTCGGATAATCTTTACTTTTGCACGGCGAAGGCCAAGGCGGATCGCGGACGGATGGCCTCAGGCACGCCCCCCATGCGGCACGGGCGGATCGCCCCCGCGGAGCCTTCCCCGAAGAGAGAACAAGCAAACAAGGAGAAAAATAGAATCATGACACCTTTATATCCCAATCTGATCAAGGACGCCCTCAGGCAGGTCGTCTATCCCGGCACGAAGAAGAACCTCATCGACAGCGGCATGCTGGCCGACAACCTGCGCATCGACGGCATGAAGGTGAGCTTCTCGCTCATCTTCCCCCGCAACACCGACCCCTTCCTGAAGTCGACCGTCAAGGCCGCCGAGGCCCAGATACACTATTCCATATCGCCCGACGTCGAGGTGACCATCACCCCCGAGTACAAGTCGGCCCCGCGCCCCGAGGTGGGCAAGCTGCTGCCCGAGGTGAAGAACATCATCGCCGTGAGCTCGGGCAAGGGCGGCGTGGGCAAGAGCACCGTGGCCGCCAACCTGGCCATCGCGCTGGCCAAGCTGGGCTACAAGGTGGGACTGCTCGATTGCGACATCTTCGGCCCGTCGATGCCCAAGATGTTCGGGGTGGAGGACGCCCGCCCCTACGCCGTACACAAGGACGGGCGCGACCTCATCGAGCCCATCGGGAAGTATGGGGTGAAGATGCTCTCCATCGGCTTCTTCGTCAATCCCGACACGGCCACGCTCTGGCGCGGGGGAATGGCCACGGCGGCCCTGAAGCAGCTCATCGGCGACGCCGACTGGGGCGCGCTCGACTACTTCGTGCTCGACACGCCGCCGGGCACGAGCGACATCCACCTCACCCTCTTGCAGACCCTCTCGATTACGGGGGCCGTCATCGTCAGCACGCCGCAAAAGGTGGCGCTCGCCGACGCGCGCAAGGGCATCGACATGTATCGCAACGACAAGGTCAACGTGCCCATCCTGGGACTCGTGGAGAACATGGCCTATTTCACACCCGCCGAGCTGCCCGGGAACAAGTACTACATCTTCGGCAAGGACGGATGCCGCAACCTGGCCAAGGAGATGGACGCGCCCCTGCTGGCGCAAATCCCGCTCGTGCAAAGCCTTTGCGAGAGTGGCGACGACGGCGTCCCCGCCGCCACGCAGACGGACTCCGTCATGGGGCGCGCCTTCCTCAACCTGGCGCAGGCCGTGGTGACCGTCACCAACCGCCGCAACAAGGAGATGCCCAAGACGCGCATCGTGCAGGTGCACAACGACTAGGCCGCGCGCCCCCGGCACCACTCGCGGGAGCGCCCCCTCACCCCTTGGCCGTCGGATTCGTTCCGGCGGCCTTTTTCTGTCTGCGCGCGTTCCTCACCTTCTCGCGCATCCCGCCGATATGCGCCGTGGCGATGTCGCGCATGTGCAGGATCTGGTAGCGATAGACCATGCACGCCGTGAAGAAGTAGGCCGCGGCCTGAATCCACAAGGCCAGGCACTCCTGCCGGATGTCGGCGAGCGTCGCCCCCATGCTGTTGACGCGGAGGAACCCGCGGATGCCGAACGTGGAGGGGAAGAGGCTGCCCACGGCCCGCCACACGCCGGGGATGTTGGATTGCGGCCACGAGATGCCCGACATGAAGAGCAGGGGCACCGAGGTGAACACCACCAGCAGGATGACGTTCTCGCGATAGCGCACCAGGCACGACAGCGTCATGCCGAAGAAGACGGCCGCCAGCAGGAAGGGCGCCATCAGCCCCAGCAGGGCCTTGCCCGTGGTCATGGTGGTGAGGTGGAAGAAGTGCGGCACGCAGAGGGTGATGTAGGCGGCCATCACGGCATAGATCATCAGATAGCAGAGCGCCTTGCCCAGCACGATGCGGAAGATGCCGTTGTAGTGGCGGCTGAAGGGCACGAGCTCGCGGTAGCGGTTGTTCTCACGGGCCGTGCCCGCGCTCAGCCCGATGCCCAGCAGGAGGGTCTGCTGCAGGATGAGGATGAGCACGCCGGGCAGCAGCGCGTTGCCGTATCCGCCCGTGGCGTTGAAGATGGGCACGTCGTCGCACTCTATCGGGCCCGTGGACACCTCGCTGTCGCGGCGCGTCACACCGCCCGGTTGCGCCGCGTGCTGCCTCGCGCCCGCCTTGGCGGCCACGGCCTGGGCCGTCTGGTAGATGGCCTTGTAGGTCAGCATGAGGCTCATGTCGCAATACACGCCCACGTGGGCCTGCTCGCCCCGGTTGAGGCGCGTGGCATAGTCGGCGGGGATGTAGACGACGCCCCTCACGGCCTGCGCCTCCACAAGGCGCCGGGCCTCGCCCAGGCTGTTGCAGAAGAAGGCCACGCGCGTGTCGGGGGCGGCGTCGAACGCGCGCACGAACTGGCGGCTCTCGTGGCTCCCCGACAGGTCGACAACGGCCGTCGGAACCTCCCTCACCACCTCGTTGTTGTAAATCCAAGAGTAGAGCAGGGGATAGCCCAGGGGCACGAAGATGCAGAAGAGGATCATGCCCTCGTCGTGCACGGTGTTGCGCATCTCGCGGGCCCAGATGTAGCACATGTCTTTCAGGCCGTCGATGATTTGGCTGATGATACCTTGTCGCTTCATGCTTTCTTTATGGGATGTAGACGTATTTCAACATGGCCTTGCGCACGTTCCACAGGGTGAGCGCGGGGAGCAGGGCGAAGACGCACAGCGCGGCGATGTCGTGCCACGCCGCGGCGAGGGGGAAGCCGTTGAAGATGGTCATCTGGTAGACCATGTAGTAGTGGCGCAGGGGGAAGAGCTCGGCCATGGCCTCGATCATCGGGTCCATGGCGAACACGGGGAAGGTGGCGCCGCACATCGAGAAGCTCAGCACCGACCATAGCGAGCACATGCTCATCGACATGCGCAGCGACGGCCACAGACCGAAGGCGAACACGCCCGCCCCCTCGCAGGCCGCCACGGCCAGGAAGCCGAGGAGCAGGATGGGCAACGCGCCGCCGGGATGGGGGAAGCCGAGGACGTGGAAGATGTAGAACTCGTAGGCGTAGAAGATGGTGAGGAAGATGGCCGCTTGGGGAAGCAGCTTGCCGGCCATGGCCACCCAGATGTTGCCGTCGGCCATGGCGAGCCACTCCTTCGACCGGTTGAACTTCAGCTCGGTGCCGATGGAGTAGGGGGTGATGAGGAAGATGAAGAGCATGAGCAGGCCGGGCACCATGGTGGTCGACAGGTAGATGTTGTAGCTCAGCCACGGATTGCCGATGAGGTGCAGGTCGATGGCCACGGGCTGGAGGGTGGCCTTGATTTCCTCGCCCGACTTGCCGATGGCGGCTAGCTTCCCGGCACCCACCTGGGCGGAGGCGAGGGTGGTCACGGTCTTCATGTCCTTGAAGAGCAACGAACCCGCCACCATGGTCACTCCGCTGTAGTAGAGCGACATCTTGGGACGGGTGCCCTTGGCGAGGCCCGCCGTGGTGCCCTTGGGAATGTAGAGGAAGGCGTAGATGTGGTTGCGCTGGATGGCCTCGCGGGCTTCGTCTACCGTGGCGTAGCGCTGCTCCACGTGGCTGCTCTGCATGGCGTCGAGGCGGCGCACCATGGCTCGCGTCGTGGATGTGTTGTCGTCGTCTACCACGCCCACGGGCATGTCCTCGGGCACGCCTTCGTGCATGATCGAGGTGAAGAAGATGACGACCAGCACGGGAAACACCACCATGCAGAAACCATAGATGGAATGGCGTCGCATGATGGCGCACTCACGGGCGGCTATCTTGAGAATTTGCTTCAACTTCGACATTTTTTT
>CAYQUN010000061.1:0-9215 GCA_964420715.1 uncultured Prevotella sp.
CGCGGCACAACATCGGGACGACGTGGGGTGTCGTGGGGGCGTTCTGTCAATCACGACATCTGCTTTCGCTATTTACCACACACATTTGCCTCGTGCCCAATTTGTGAAGACGAAAAAGCCCGACCAAAGTCGGGCAATGGGCGTGATATAAATAGCAACCATCATTTAGGCTTGGCATTATCCTCCAAAAGGCTTCTTATCGGAACTTCCGCCAGTTGTGGATTAACTCTAAAACACGATTCCACCATATTTAGCCAAGAATCATAAAGGTCATATTTATTATATTTAAAGTCCCAATAATCTTGAATTCCCCAAAGAATCTCTTCGTCTGGATGACAAAGTAGTGCTTTTATTCGTTCATGATATTTAAGAATCTCCTCAACAATATGCGGATAAGGTTTTTCCAAAGCTTTTCCATTGATAACAGAAACTCTTCCGCCTGCCGAGAAGAAATCCCGCATATTTGGACATAACAAAGAATATCCATTACAAAGCCACATTGATATTTGCCGATACCGTTTGTTAGAATCTTTTTCGTATATGCTTTTAAATAAAATGCAAGCTCTTACAAAAATATCGTTTTTTTGCGAAATAGGCAAATCATTATAGAAAGATAAATTTACACTCGTTGTTTCTCCCATCCACCAAGGCATATCATATTTTCCCTCGGCTTTAGCCTTCCCCATATAATACTGGCGAACTTTGGTGATTTTCTCTGCCTCGGGCAATAGCCTGAAATCATCATATTCGGTTTGCATCTTTGAGAAAATGTTATCCTCTAAATTGAGATTCATGTCAATAAGATATCTTGGAGCATGAGTAACCGCTATGTTACTCAGGCATTGCTGATAGGGTTTGCACATGAATTCGGGCATACCGCCAAGCTTACCAAAAAGCATATATATCCTTTCTGCCTCTTTATTTCTTGAACTTTCAACGATGCTGCTCCCCGTAGAAGTCCAGGAATCCTTTTGAGTAGATTTGATTTCTACACCATAGTTGTAGTGATGTAATATAATATCTGGGAATACATGCCCCGAAACGAGTTCGATTCTTTCTTTCGGAAATTCCACACTTGGTGCGACTTCTATCATAGAATTATATGATAATTTCTCAACATCACTCCCGTCCATTTCCTTATAGCTGCCAGGGTTGCTTCTTGCCACACCATTCATATAGTTTACTGAGGCTGATAACAGATTGCCCACCAAGGTATCTGTCCCATTCATGCCCTCTAAATTGAATGATATAAATCGCTCATTTTGAATCATATTAACCAAAATATTTATTCCACAAACTTTCTATGCGTGTTGCAATATTGAATGCGAGTACCGGTGGTACGGCATTGCCAATAATTTTGTATGCAGCCGAGGAACTGACCCAATAACCTCTCCCTTTATTCTTTTTGATAACAAACTTGTAGTCGGGTGGAAAGGTTTGAATCAATGCGCATTCCCGAGGCGTCAGCCTGCGTTCTTGGAGTCCCTCCTCAAGTTCCTTGGTGTGTTTGCCTCCATGTTCCGCCGAAAGTCTGCGGAATTCAATGTTTCCATGATGCTCCGACCTTATGGTCGGGCCGAGTCCGTCCAATTTAATCTCCGTTTGTCCTTGACTTCCATTGCCCAGATATTTAGCTTTGGAATAGATGCGTTGAGATTCATCTACAGTTTCACTAGGTTCTTTTAGGTCTTTAAGAACGTCGTTAGTAGTGACAACAGGGAGCAAGGTGTCGGCTTTGATTGTAGCAGCATGCGTCGGCTTGGGGTATGGATTATATTCTTCGGGAATTTCATCACTTTCCAAAGCACGAAGTGCCTCGGGACGTAACGCATCTTTTCGAATCCCAATAAAGATAACACGCTCCCGAGATTCCGGAACTCCATAATTACCAGCATGTAGGACTTGCGGATTAAGAACTATATATCCATTTCCATCGGCACTTGCGAAATCCCGCTGAATGACATCTTTGACATTGCCAAGATTTACGAGTCCTTTCACATTCTCAGCTATAAAAATTTTGGGGCGGACAATATCAATAACTTGTTTCATCCAAAAATATAACTTTCCACGGCTTTCCTCTGTCGGCTTATCTGTATCTCTTTTCTTTCCATAGTCATCTTTTTGAGATTCGAAACCCATTCTTTTCCCCGCAACACTGAAATCTTGACATGGGAAGCCACCCAAAACGACATCAACGTCGTGCGGGAAAATATCCCCACCAGCTTTTTGCATCTTTACCAAGTCAACTATGCTTTGGCAATGATAAATAGACGAGGCATAGCCAAAACGACTCATATAAGTTGTCCACGCACATTCTGCTTCTGGTAAAATATCATTTGCGAAAACATCTCTAAACGAAGTTTTCTTTAGCATTACCCAATCCTTATTGACCTTATATTCAATACGTGGGTCATCTTTAGCAAATGATTTTTTATTAGCGATGAAGTGTCCCTCAAAGCCTAAGTCCATTCCACCACATCCAGAGAAAAGAGAAATCACACGATGTATACCCTGCATCTTCCCTCCTTCTTGATGAAAATTTATCGGATATTGCCATTTGGGTAGTAAATCTGATACAAAGTCAGCACTTTCTTCTTCGTTTATTATGGCATATTTATTATATTTATACATGATAAAACATTGCTTTTGAAATGCAAAGATACAAGAAAATGTTGAGAATCTAATGTTTTTTGTTTATTTGTTGTATTTTTGCGATTTTATCTTTTTTAATTGTTCTGCAATGCACACAATCAGACCAAGGGGAACAAATAGCATTTTTCGTCGATAGTAATCACAACATAGGCAAGCCAAAGTTCACCATATGTCCGTGCCGTATGGGGGTATGGGAGACCCGTTTGGGACGGGCGATGATTTTCTTTGTGGAGACACGAGCGGGGCATGAGGCGGCACGGTGCGTGCGGCTGCCTCTTCGCCGTGTCGCCGCCACAGCAGTAGCTGCTGCGTTTCAGCAAGGGTGGTTAACTGATGGGAGGTGCCATGGTGCAGCTGGCGTTTAACCTTGGCAATGCTGCTGGGGGCGTGGCTCGGCGGACTGCCGATTGTGGAGAGTGACCCTTCGACATACCATTCCATTACCCGGCTGCCATAGGAGCTGTGATGGCATTGGGCGGCATAGTATGTTACGTCATCTTCTGCTGTAAATATGCAGATGAGGCGAAGGCGTAGTGCGCAACCAAAAAGAAGGGGATTTTGTGCTTTTGTTGGGATGCGAACGTTCGAAACTTCTGCTTGCGAGAAACGGAAAGAACGAAAAAGTTTACAAAAAGAACAAATAACATACAATAGAATACAAAAAAATACGTTTCTATCATGGAAAACTACAATAAATCATAAACGGATAATGGCAAATAGACTATCCTCTGAACGCTGTTTGCCCATAGTAGAGGAAGAAACTTAAGAACAACCAATAAAAGAAAAACTTATGCGAGTAATTATTGAACCAGACTACGACAAGATGTCAAAGTGGGCTGCTGACTATGTGGCCAAGAGAATCAAGGAGGCAAACCCTACGGAGAAGAAACCTTTCAAGTTGGGTTGCCCTACAGGTTCCTCACCACTTGGACTGTATCGTGAGTTGATAAAGAAGTATGAGGCTGGAGAGCTGTCTTTCAAGAACGTCATAACATTCAACATGGACGAATATGTGAACCTACCTGAGGAACATCCTGAGAGTTATCATTCATTCATGTGGAACAACTTCTTCTCGCACATAGACATCAAGAAGGAGAATGTGCACATTCTCAACGGCAATGCCAAGGATCTCATGGCAGAGTGTGAGGCTTATGAGAAGTCCATTGAGGCAGCCGGCGGCATAGACCTCTTCATGGGCGGTGTGGGTCCTGACGGCCATCTGGCATTCAACGAGCCTGGTTCTTCCCTCAGCAGCAAGACACGTATCAAGACATTGACGACAGACACCATCATTGCGAACTCACGTTTCTTTGAGGGCAATCTGGACCTCGTGCCTAAGCAGGCGTTGACAGTAGGCATCGGCACCGTGATGGCAGCTCGTGAGGTGCTCCTCGTTTGCAGCGGCCATAACAAGGCGCGCGCTCTGCAGCACATCATTGACGGGTCAGTGTCACACAAGTGGACAGCGTCAATACTCCAGATGCACCAGCATAGCATCGTGGTGTGTGACGAAGCCGCATGCGACGAGCTGACAGTAGGTACATATAAGTACTATCTTGATAAAGAGAGAGGAAACTTGTAAACAGTTAGGAGTTAGGGGGTAGAAGCCTGGAGTTTTTCCAGTCCTTGTGCCAACTCAATTCCTTATTGGGAATGGACTTGAAAATGTATTTGCTATGAGAATCGATGCTGTACACCGACCATAGCAATCTCTGTGGCGATACTCTTGACATCGGCTTTCGGCATACCATCAAAATTCGTCGAACTCACATTATGCAAACTGCAATATAGCCAACAAGAGCATCTACTTGGCTGCCCACCTTCGCGGGCTATGGAACGACGCCCCGGGGGCGGGCGATGATTTTCTTCGTGGAGACGCGAGCGGGACATGAGGCTGCACGGTGTGTGTGGCCCCAGCGGGCTCACGTCCAAATAGGATATAAAAATATAGACTAGTCGTGCAAATATTTTACTAACAACAAATGCACGAACAAGTTTGAAATTCTATCTTTTTATACCCAAATTACAAAAAAACGCAGGAAAAACGTGCATAAAAGCGATATTTTAGCAAAAAACAGGCTACTTTTTTTGCTTATTAGCTTTTTTTATATAGTTTTGCCCGGTAACTAACAATACAAAGATTATGCCTTTGGCTTAATTATTTTACAAAATTTATTTCTTTATGAGAGAGAAATTATGTAGACTTATCCTATTCGTCGCCTTGGGATTTCCCACAGGAACGCTCATGGCCCAAGATGGATTTCGACACAGAGGACTTCGCCTTCGTCCCAAGATGACCCAGTCCGAAAAGATTAAAGCGCAAAAAGAGTTTGCAGCCAACTTCCCTTTGATTGCACAGAGAAGGGAGTTGCACCCGCGCCACTACGAGTTCCCAAGTGCCAACAAGATGCCTCTGGCCGTGGACGACGCTTCCTCGCGACCCGGCATTCTGGCGGCCAAACCAGCCACAACGCAGATTTGGGCGAACCTGGGCTTCAAGCAAGGGTGGTCGGAAGAGGACTACGGGCCTTTCGGCTATTATTCCTTCACGCCTACGGATGTCGAGTACAAGCTCCTCTATGAGACGCTGGCGGAGAATCCCGCAAAGAACGGTGTGCAATATAAGGATGGACATATCTATGGCGTAGACTTGCTCCACTCTTATGGCTACTACTATGAGACGCTCTATGACACAGACACGAAAACGGGCGAGACGACTCCGGAGACGCTGGATCCGTCGACTTATCTGACCCTGGCCGCCACGGAGACGGCGCAGTCGTGGGACGGCACGGTGTATGGCCAGTTCTATAGTGCTGACGGGAAATCGTTCGAATGGGGTACGGTGGACTACAGCACGAAGACGCGGACGACGATTGGCGCGGCCACGCACACCTTCGTGGCCCTGGGCATCACACGCGCGGGACAACTTTATGGTGTGGCCACGGATGGCAACCTGTACAAGATTGACAAGGCCGATGGTGTCGAGACCCTGGTTGGACCAACGGGACTGACGGTTCAGGACAGCCTGGGCTATTATGGCCAGACAGGCGAAATCAACCAGGCCGACGACACCTTTTATTGGGCGGCCATCCAATCAAACGGCAGGGGCGGCATCTATACCGTCAACCTGGAAACGGGAGCGGCCACGAGAATAGGAGTCGAGAACGATGAGCTTTATGGCATGATCATTCCCGAGGCCGAGGCCGAGGACGATGCGCCGGGCAGGGTGACCGACGGGACGCTGGTGTTCAGGGCTGCCGACTTGAAGGGGCAGGTCAGGTTTACCGCGCCCACGAAGACTTTCTCCGGCGACCCGCTTTCGGGCGAACTGAACTATACGGTCAAGGCGGACGGACAGACCCTGGCCACGGGAAAGACCACGGCGGGAGCCAGCGTGGCTGCCAGCGTGGTCGTGCCGAAGAGCGGAAGCTACACCTTCGTGATCACCACGTCGAACGCCGTCGGGGAATCGCCCAAGGCCGAGGTGACAGGCTGGATTGGCTTTGACGTTCCCAAGCCCGTCACGGGAATCAGACTCTCGAAGACGGGCAAGGAGGTCACCGTGAGCTGGGCGGAGCCGACGATGGGTACACACAACCACTTGCTGGGCGAGCTGACGTATGACGTCTTCCGCCTGGTGCGGGGCGACACGACGCAGATTGCGAGCGACATCACGGAAACGTCGTTCACCGACAACCTGTCGGCCGAGGGACTGGCTTACTACACCTACCTCATCCGTGCCAAGTCGGACGGCATGCCGGGCGAGCTGGCCAAATCGCCGGGTATGATCGTGGGCGACGCCATTGAGCCTACGTGGAAAGAGGACTTCGCATCGCACGACGAGTTCATGCTCTTCACCATTGTCGACGCCAACAACGACCGCGACACGTGGAGGTTCTTCCCCTCATCGGTTTACGGATACAGTGCGCAAAGCAATTTCAACCGGAGAAACGGCAACGACGACTGGATGTTCACTCCACCCATCCATCTGACACCGGGACGGCTCTACACCATCTCCTTCAGAGCACGCAACAACTCGGACTCCTATCCCAACACACTGGAGGTGAAATGGGGTACGGACACGACGGCAGCTGCCATGACCAACACGCTGCTTGCCACGACGAAACCGTCGTCGAAGTGGAAGACCTATAGCTACGAGGTCACCGCGCCCGAGGACGGAAACTACTACATCGGCTTCCACGACAACACGGAGGAGCCCGACCAGATGTATGTCTACATTGACGACATCGTGGTGGAGAAGGGCGCGCTGTTCACATCACCGCAGGCCGTGAGCGACGTGACCATAGAGGCCGCTGACAAGGGCCGTCTCTCAGCCGACATCACTTTCAAGATTCCTACGGCAAGCGTCAATGGCGACCCGATTTCGCAGGTGGACAGCGTGCAAATCATACGCGATGGCAACCACATTGCCACGCTGGGGAGCTACACGGCGGGGAGCACCGCACGATACACTGACGACGAGGTGCCGACCAACGGCGTACACCAGTATGAGATAACGACCTATCTGAACCAGGAATATGGCCAGAAGGCCACAGCATCGGCCTACATCGGACAGGACGTGCCGTCAGAGCCCAAGAACATCGTCTTGCATGACAACCAGAACAACGTCCGGGTGGAATGGGACGCCTTTGGCGAAGTGGGGCCTTATGGCCGATATGTGGACCCAAGCCATGTGAGCGTGTCCTTCTACAGCCTTGTGGAAGGCAGGTACAGAAACACCGTGGGCGACTCGATTACGACGAGTGCACCGGGGGTGACCAGCATGACGCTCAACCAAGACCCGGAGGAGGCCATCACGGAGGACGGAAACGAGCAAGCACTCTATCACCTGGCCGCAAGGGCCAATGGCGACGCGGGACGGAGCGGCTTTGTAGAGACAGGCACGCTCGTTGTGGGCCCGTCGGCCACGCTCCCGTTCAAGGAAAGCTTGAGAAACGGCAAGTTGGACAACGGCTTTGCCTGGGTGGAGAGCAACGACCAGTTCAACAACAACGAATATGCGGCGGGCTGGCGCATCATGACCGACAACTCGTATGACGGCGACGGGGGAAGCCTGCTTTGGGCTCCCTATAGCGAGGAACTCTACTACTGGTCCGAGGACTACACCATCAAGGCGGGCGACGAGACGTCAGTCAACATGCCCAAGGTGTCGCTGGGCGGTTCTACGAATCCCAAGCTCTATTTCAATCTGAACACCATCGAGAGGGACTCCGCCACGCTGACGGTGCTGGCCCAGACGCCTGATGGCGTAGACCACGAGCTCAAGACCATCGACCTGCTCGCAATGCCGAAGACGGGATGGTCGCTGCAAGAGGCCGACCTGACTCCGTTTATCTCGCAACGCTATGTCATCATCAAGTTCCGTGGCACCGCGCTCGGCGCCAACGTGCACGTGGGCATTGACAACATCAACATCTTCGACCAGCTCGAATACAACCTTGCCGCCGCCGGAATCAAGACTCCCTCTTATATCAGAGCGGGAAAGACGGGGAAGGTGGACGTCTATGTGGAGAACTTCGGCGCCCATCCCACCAAGGACTACAGCGTGGTGCTCTATGCCAATGGCGAGCCCGTGGACACCATCAGCGTGGACAAGGAGCTGGGCATACTCGAGTATGACACCGTCTCCTTCAGCCTGCCCGTCGCCATCAACAAGGCCGAGAGCCTCAGGGTAAGGGCCGAGGTCGTTTACGACAACGACCTTGACGAGGAGGACAACAGCACGGAGAGCAAGACCATCAAGATCAGGCCTTCGGAATACACGACCGTGAAGGACCTGACGGCGACGGGCGGCGACGCATCCGTCAACCTGAGCTGGAGCAGGCCTGCCACGCCGCTGCCCATCAAGGTGAGAGAGGACTTTGAAGACTATGACGCCTTTGCGACCGAGTTTGGCGACTGGAAGCTCGTCGACGGCGACGAGGGCTTTGCCGCAACGCTCTTCGACGGAGTCAACTATCCGGGCGAAGGCACGCAGTTCGCATTCAGCATCTTCAATCCCGAGAGCCTGCAGGAGGGCATCTTGGAGTACAACCCCGGCCTGACGCCGCATAGCGGGAAGCAGTTTGCCGCCGCACCATATGCGCAAGACGCATCGGGAAGCAAACTGGTGGAACCGAGCAACTGGATAATCTCGCCAGAGCTGCCGGGGGACAAGCAGACCGTGTCTTTCTATGCCTACAACGTGGCCGTGCAGGATGACGAGGGCAACACGCAGGTGTATCCGGAAAACTTTGACGTGCTTTACTCGGTGAACGGCAACGACACGACGAATTTCGTGAAGCTGGAAAGCGATGTGGCCGACGGACGTACCGACTTTAGCGAGGGAAGCAACTGGAAGGAGTTCAACGTGGAACTGCCCGAGGGGGCGAAGTATTTCGCCATCCACCACAATTCAAGCGGGAAGGACAACTTCATCTTCGGACTCGACGACATCTCGTTCACGGCACAGGCTCCAGGGGCAAACGACTCCATCACGGGGTATCGCGAGCTACACGGCGGGGAGCACCGCACGATACACTGACGACGAGGTGCCGACCAAC
>CAYQUN010000062.1:0-9047 GCA_964420715.1 uncultured Prevotella sp.
GGTCACCTCAGATGTGTTTAGATTCTCTAAGCCTTCAATGGTTTGCAATTGCGTAAATTCGGAGAACCAACTGGCCGTGCTTGTTGGTCTTGCTTCGGAGAAGGAACTGTCAAAAACGACTTTCTTCACCTTGCTTTGGCAAGCCTTGTCTTGGTTGTTCATCCAGCTGAGGGGGTACGTGGTGTTGTTGTCCACGGTGGATGCGTCGGCATAGGTGAAGGTCAGTGTCGTGTTGTCGGCATTGAGTCGTACCACGGGAATTGATTCGTTATCACTTGAAGGCGCACCTGCGGGCCGTTCGTCGGGATTCGGGGCGGCCTTGCTGAAAACCGGACTCCCGGCTAGTTGCCCCCTGGTGTCGTGCAGGCTGAATTGGCCTATGCTTGTCCTTGCCGCCACGGGCATCATGAAAAAGGGCATGAGCATGGCCATCAGAAAACTAAAGAGTAATCGTTTCTTTTCCATCATTTTGTTTATGTTTTCACAGCAACGCCCGATCCCAAGACGATGGCTTCCTGATAGATTCGTGTGATTAACAAAAACAAAAAAGGCGTGGGATCTTTATCCTTGCCCGTCCCACACTTCGGGGCTCTCGCATTGCCCATCACTGTCAGAACGAGCAACGCAGAAGCCCACGCCGATATGTATAGTATCCCTCTGCAGCCACACACCTTAACTGACAGTAAAAGGTGGAGGAAGTAGAAAGATGAATACACACCCATGGACATCTACCGTTGCAATGTCCTTTGACAGTAAATGAAATTTGCGAGATTCCGAAGTGTCAAGAACAAAGCGTCAGTAAACGCCTGATTCGTAAATGGATCCCCAAGGCCGGCAGGATTTCTCCTGATCCTTGCCTTCCCACCCTGGTTGCGGGCTCCGGTGGCGCCCCGGTCTTCAGAAGTCCGGTTCCGCCGGCGGCTCACTTGAGGGGTCGGGCCTGGTTCACGACTGCAAATGTAATGAAAATCCACGAGTGTGCCAAATAAGATCGATTATATTTTTTAATGGTTCCGTGGGGTTTCCCATGCGGGAAACGAAAGATTGTATCAAAAATATGACGGCGGAATGATGAATTGTGGATTATTCTGCGTACCTTTGCACAAATAATCAAACCACAAAGGAAAAATGAAGATCGAAGACCAGCTCACCACGGCCGTCCAAAACGCCGTGAAGGAACTCTACGGACAGGATGTGCCAACGAAGACCGTGCAGGTGCAGAAGACACGAAGCAACTTTGAGGGACACTACACGGTGGTGGTGTTTCCGCTGCTGAAGATATCGAAGAAGAAGCCCGAAGACACGGCCGCCGAACTGGGCGAATGGCTGACGAAGCATAGCCCCGCCGTGGAAAAATATAACGTGGTGAAGGGATTCCTGAACCTCACCGTGGCACAGCCGGCCTGGGTGGAACTGCTCAACGAAATGCACCACGACGCCAGCTATGGCGAGAAGAAGGCCGGCAAGGACGCTCCGCTGGTGATGATCGAGTTCTCGTCGCCCAACACCAACAAGCCGTTGCACCTGGGACATGTGAGAAACAACCTGCTGGGCTGGTCGCTCTCGAAAATCATGGAGGCCAATGGCAACCGCGTGGTGAAGACCAACATCGTGAACGACCGCGGCATTCACATCTGCAAGTCGATGCTGGCCTGGCTGAAATGGGGCAACGGCGCCACGCCAGAGTCGACGGGGAAGAAGGGCGACCACTTCATCGGCGACTTCTATGTGGCCTTTGACAAACACTACAGGGAGGAGTGCGCCGCACTGGAAAAGGTGTACGCCGAACAGGGCATGGCTCCCGACGAGGCCAAGGAAAAGGCCAAGCAGGAGGCTCCCCTCATCAAGGAGGCCCACGCCATGCTGGTGAAGTGGGAGCAGGGCGACGCCGAGGTGCGCGCGCTGTGGAAGAAAATGAACAACTGGGTGTATGCCGGGTTTGACGAGACCTACAAGGCCCTGGGCGTGAGCTTCGACAAAATCTATTATGAGAGCGACACCTATCTGGTGGGAAAGCGCAAGGTGGAGGAAGGACTGGAAAAGGGACTCTTCTACCGCAAGGACGACGGATCGGTGTGGGCCGACCTCACCGCCGACGGACTGGACCAGAAACTGCTGCTCAGAAGCGACGGCACGTCGGTGTATATGACGCAGGACATCGGTACGGCCGAGATGCGTTTCAACGACTATCCCATCGACAAGATGATCTACGTGGTGGGCAATGAGCAGAACTATCACTTCCAGGTGCTCTCAATCTTGCTCGACCGCCTCGGATTCAAGTGGGGCAAGGACTTGGTGCACTTCTCCTATGGCATGGTGGAACTGCCCAACGGCAAGATGAAGAGCCGCGAGGGAACGGTGGTGGACGCTGACGACCTGATGGCACAAATGGTGGCCAACGCACGCAAGATGAGCGACGAGCTGGGCAAGTTCAAGGACATGGATGAGGACGAGAAGCAGGAAACGGCACGCATCGTGGGCCTCGGGGCGCTGAAATACTTCATCCTGAAGGTGGACGCCCGCAAGAACATGCTCTTCAATCCGGCTGAAAGTATTGACTTTAATGGCAATACGGGCCCCTTCATCCAGTACACTTATGCACGCATCCGCTCTATCATGAGGAAGGCCGAGGCCGAGGGCCTGACCCTGCCTGACAATCTGGACGGGGCAACCAGCCTGAACGAGAAGGAGGTGGAGCTGACGCAGAAGATGGGCGACTTCGGGGCCGCTATCGAGGAGGCAGGCTCTAACTATAATCCCGCCGGTATTGCCAACTACTGCTATGAGCTGACCAAGGACTTCAACCAGTTCTATCACGATTACAGCATCTTGAACGCCGACACCCTGGAAGAGAAGCTGAAGAGGCTCGTCATTGCCGACAATGTGGCCAGAATCATCCGCAACGGCATGGACCTGCTGGGCATCGAGGTGCCCGAACGGATGTAAGGGGAACGTGAGAAACGAATCCCCGCAAGAACTGAAACGACAATCGGACAGGCACGTGAAAGAAAATCAAGGAAGCGCATACGACGGCGAGCAGCCCCGGGAACGACTGAAACGCTACGCCCGCGAGAACAAGCTCTTCATGACGGAGGGCGAGCAGGCGCTGTGGAATGTGCTGAAACGCTGGAAGGCGGGCCACGGCTTCCAACGCCAGCAGGTGGTGGGTGGCGAGTACATCGTTGACTTCCTGGACGCCCACGACAAGCTGGTGGTGGAGCTGGCGGACAAGTACCACTTCAAAGGCGAGCAGCCCGTGGCCGACGAGATCCGGACGGCCGACTTGAACCGCATGGGCTATACGGTGGTGAAATTCACTGACGACGAGGTGCTCCACAAACCTGACGAGGTGGCCCGGCGCATCGGGGCGCTGCTGCGGCACATGGCCGTGCCCGCGGCGAGGACGTCGGCGGCGCCCACGCTGAAACCGGCGGCCACGGACACGCCCTCTGCCGTGCCATGGAACAGGAACGCATGGGCTGTGGACGCGGGGTGCTCGGGCAATCCCGGACCGATGGAGTATCAGTGTGTCGACCTCGCCACGGGGCAGAGGGTGTTTCACTTCGGCCCCCTCTATGGGACGAACAACATAGGCGAGTTCCTGGCCATCGTCCACGCCCTGGCCTTGATGAAACAGCAGGGCATCACTGACAAGGTGGTCTATTCTGACAGCCGCAACGCCATCTTGTGGGTGAAGAAGAAACAATGCAAGACCAAGTTGGCGCGTGACGCCCGCACGGCCGGGCTGTTTGACATTATCGCACGGGCCGAGGCATGGCTCCGCAATCATCCCGTCACGGTGCCGGTGCTGAAGTGGGAAACGGACCGGTGGGGGGAAATCCCGGCTGATTTCGGGCGAAAATAATCCTTTCGGCATGGACAAGATTTACGCTCTCATCATCAGGCCCGGCGAAGTGTTCGGCTTCTATGCCATCCAGCTGCGCGAAGTCACACGCGAACACGATGTCTTCTTCAAGGAACGTGTCGTGGACAGTCTCGAGGGATTGCCTTCGGCGGAGTTGCGACGGCTGGTGGCGTGCTGTAGGTGGACGCTGCCCGAGACGCTCTATAGCAAGGGCGGGCGCAGTTTCCCCTCGCCCAGGGTGTTCTTCCAGAACGCCGAGAAAAGTACGGTGAAATATCTGGCCCAACAGGTGGGGAAACACCTGATGGAGGCGTTCGCCCTGGCCCGGAGCCTCGGCATCAGCATTTGGAAGGACACGTTGCCCGGCGACCCGCTGGAGGAACGCAAGCGGCTCACCTTTGTCGACGAACCGATGCCGGTGCACTTGAAGTTCACCAAGACGGACGACGGCATCGACTACCGGCTCACGCTGGCCAACGGCCTCGTGCCCATGGAGCACAAGGTGGAGGTCTTGAGCGACAAACCGCCGATCTTCATCATCGACCGGGAAATCCGTACCTTCGGAGAAGGAACCAACGGGCTGGTGCTCAAGCCGTTTTGCAGCAAGGAGATTATCCACATTCCACAGGCCCACCAAAGCAAGTACTTCCGCACCTTCGTGCTCCGCATGGCTTATCACAACGACATTGAGGCCGTGGGCTTCGAGATGAAGGAACTGCATCCCGAGCCTGTCGCCCACCTGCTGCTCGAACAGAATGTGGGGGGCGAATATGGCCTGTCAACGGAATTCGTCTATGATGACAAGCGCTTCAAGCCCGACAACAGGCGCGAGAAGAGTATCATCCTGCATGACGATGGCGAGCAGGTGGACTTCGTGTGCATCTATCGCGACCGAAACGCCGAGCGGATGCTGACGCTATGGCTTGACGAGGAACTGCACATGCCGAAGAGCGGGCCGCTGAAGGAGGTGACGGCATGGATTACGGAGCACCTGGACGAGCTGCGGCAGAGGGGCGTGGTGGTGGACCAGTATGGCACGCGACGCTACTATATCGGCGACGTCCGTATCACGCAAAGCACCAAGGCGCTGGGCGACTGGTTCCACATCCATGTGGAGTTGCACTTTGACAATGGGATGACCGTGCCGATGTCGGCACTGAAGGACGCCCTCTGCCAGGGAGACAGCGAATTCCTGCTGCCCAATGGTGAGTGGTTCGTCATACCCGAAGGGTGGTTCGCTCGCTATGGGGCGCTCGTGCTCTTTGGCCGGCGGAACACCAGCGGCGGCATCTCGATTCACCGCTACCAGCGGGCGATGTTCCCCGAACTGGACGGCGGAAAGCGCCAGTCCACGCTGCCTGCCATGGACAAGACGCCGCCCAAAGACTTCCATGCCCGGCTCAGACCCTATCAGCAGGCTGGCTATGAGTGGCTGGTGACGCACATGATGGAGGGGGCCGGGTGCATCCTGGGTGATGACATGGGTCTGGGAAAGACGGTGCAGACCATTGCCCTCATGACAAAATACCACGAGTCGACTTCGGGAGGGGGCGAGGCCACGCGGACCGACGGACAGCTCGGCCTCTTTGACAACGACGACGCCCACGGGGCTGACGACAAGGCCGCGGCACCCAGGCGATTCCCCATGCTGGTGGTGGCTCCGGCGTCGGTGGTGTATAACTGGAGAAACGAGCTCAGGCGCTTCGCTCCTGCCATGCACGTGCTGACCTATGTGGGTACGCCGTCAGAGCGGAAGGAAAAGGCCAAATACATTGCGAACAGCGACGTGGTGGTGACGACCTATCAGACCCTGCGCATCGACATTGACACCCTCAACCGCTTTCATTATGCCATAGCCGTGTTTGATGAGGCGCAGAGCTTCAAGAACAGCTCGTCGTTGCTCTACGCGGCCATCAGGCGCGTCAGCACGGACTTCCCCCTGGCTCTTAGTGGAACGCCCATAGAGAACAGCTTGGAGGAGTTGTGGGCCATTATGAATATTGTAAACTCCAACTTGCTTGGCGACAGGAATACTTTCGTGAAGCAGTTCCTGCATCCCATTACGGCCAACCTGATGAGCACCAAGACCAAGCTCTTGAAGCAGCTCGTGGCTCCGTTCTTCTTGCGGAGGCGCAAGGAGGATGTGCTCGACAACCTGCCTGAACGGCAGGACGAGACCATCCTCTGCGAAATGACACCGCAACAGGCCGAGCGTTACGAGGCCGAGGAGAGCAGTATGCGCAATTTGATTTTCGACAATACGCGCAAACTGGACAACGTGCATGTGCTCACGGCCATCGGACGACTGAGACAAATGGCTTGCTCGCCCGACTTGGTGAGTCCGCCTCCGGGCACCGTGACGCCTGACGGCCCCTCGGGTCTGGAGGGGTCGGGAAAGATGCAGGCCCTTTTCGAACACTTGGAACAGTTGCGGGGAACGACGCACAAGGCGTTGCTTTTTAGTGATTATGCCAGGTTCCTGGACCTTATCGCCTCTGAGATGGACCGCAGGAAATGGAAGTATACCATGCTCACCGGGAGCACTGCAAACCGCGAGCAGGTGATCGCCGGATTCCAGGACGATGCGGAATGTCAGTTCTTCCTCATCACGCTCAAGGCCGGTGGGGTGGGGCTGAACCTCACCGAGGCCGACTATGTCTTCCTGCTTGACCCTTGGTGGAATATGGCTGCCGAGGAACAGGCCATCAGCAGGGCCCACAGAATGGGGCAGAGAAGGGCCGTGTTTGTCTACAGGATGATTACGTCGGGTACACTGGAAGAGGAAATACAGCACGTGCAAAACCATAAGCAGTCCGTAATCGACGCCGTGCTCAGTCTTGAGAATAATAAAAATTAACTCTCACGAAGTTGGGTATGTCGTTTTTTTTGTATATATTTGCCCGTGGTAACTAAAAATCAACGAAAACTATGGCAAAATACTTTCCTGAATCGGAACTCGTCATCAATAGTGATGGCAGCGTCTTCCATCTTCATCTAAAACCCCAATATCTGTCGGACAAGGTGATTCTTGTGGGCGACCCGGGACGGGTGGCGCTTGTGGCTTCGCATTTCGACCGGGTGGAGAAAGAAGTGGAAAGTCGTGAATTCCATACGATTACGGGCTATTATAATAACAAGCGCATCACGGTTCAGTCGACCGGTATCGGATGTGACAATATCGACATCGTGATGAACGAACTCGACGCCTTGGCGAATATCGACTTCGAAACGCGTACCGAAAAGCCCGTGCACAGGGCGCTCACCCTCGTGAGGGTGGGGACTTGTGGCGGACTGCAGCCCAATACGCCCACGGGTACTTTCGTGGCTAGTGCGAAAAGCATAGGATTGGACGGGTTGCTCAACTTCTATGCCGGGCGCGACAAGGCTTCTGACTTGCAGCTTGAGGCGGCCTTCAAGGCACACGTGGGCTGGAACCCGAAGATGGGAAACCCCTATGTGGCTACTGCCGACGAGGCTCTGCTGGACCGCATCGCCGCACAAGACATGGTGAGGGGCATCACGGTGGCTTGCGGGGGATTCTTCGGACCACAGGGACGGCAACTGCGACTGCCCCTTATGGATCCACAACTGAACGAGAAGATTGAAAGCTTTGAATACCGGGGAATGAAGGTGAACAACTTCGAGATGGAATCGTCGGCTCTGGCCGGACTGGCTACCCTCATGGGACATCATGCCATGACTTGCTGCATGGTGATTGCCAATCGGAGGGCTCAGAAGATGAATACCGATTACAAGGGTGGAATCGACGGCCTTGTCAGAATCGTCCTCGACCGGATATAAAATATATGTTGAATACCATTACTGATACCATTTGCGCGCTCGCCACACCTGCGGGCGGTGCCATTGCCGTGCTGAGGCTCAGCGGGCCCAAGGCGGTTGAGATTGTTGACGGCGTGTTCTCGCGCCAGCTGGAGGAGGCACGGCCCAACACGCTGCACTATGGCGAAATCAAAAATGACGGCGGCGAAACCATTGACGATGTCGTGGCGGCGGTCTATCGGGCGCCTCACAGCTACACGGGCGAGGACTGCGTGGAGATTTCGTGCCACGGTTCGCGCTACATCGTGCAGCAGGTGCTCATGCTGCTTCAGGCGCATGGGGCGCGGCCGGCAGAACCGGGGGAATACACGCGGAGGGCTTATCTGAATGGGAAAATGGATCTCTCGCAGGCTGAGGCCGTGGCCGACCTGATTGCCTCGACAAACCGGGCGCAACACCATATGGCCATCAGCCAGCTGAAAGGGCACTTTAGTCATGCGCTCGGCGAACTGCGCGAACAACTGCTCAAACTTACGTCGCTGCTCGAACTGGAACTTGATTTCTCTGACCATGAGGACTTGGAATTTGCCGACAGGAACGAATTGAAATCGCTGACGTCGGAAATCGACGCACGCATCATGAAACTGGCGAAAAGCTTCAGAACGGGAAACGCACTGAAAGAGGGCATTCCCGTGGCTATCGTGGGAAAGACGAACGTGGGCAAGTCGACGCTGCTGAATGCGCTGCTCCACGAGGAGCGCGCCATCGTCTCGGACATCCATGGGACGACGCGGGACACCATCGAGGATACGACAACGCTCAACGGCGTGCTTTTCCGATTTATCGATACGGCGGGGTTGCGGCAGACCAGTGACGAGATTGAGCGGATAGGCATCGATCGCGCGCTTGCGGCCATCGAGCATGCCACGGTGGTGCTCTGGGTGCTTGATGGGCAACCCACGTCGCAAGAGGCCGACGCGATGATGCGGAGGTGCCGGGGAAAGCATTTGCTGATATTGCGGAACAAGTCGGATCTGCCCCATTCTGACTGGGCAACGGACTTGTGGAAGAGTCCCGATGGCGAAAGCGCGGTCACGCTGGACATCAGCGCGAAGACCGGACAGGGAGTTGCGCAACTCGAAAAGGCCATCTACGACTGTCTTGACTTGCCCGAATTGTCCTCGGCCGATGTCGTGGTCACCAATGCCAGGCATCAGGCGGCACTGCTCAGGGCGCACGACGATTTGTCGCGCGTCGCGGCAGGATTGGCGGCCGACTTGTCTCCCGACCTCTTGGCGGAGGACCTCCGCCTCGTGCTTGACGACCTTGCCTCTATCACCGGACAACAGCGAATTACTCCTCAAGAGACTTTGAATAATATCTTCTCCCACTTCTGCATCGG
>CAYQUN010000063.1:0-8875 GCA_964420715.1 uncultured Prevotella sp.
CCTGCTGCGGGAGCCTGCTGGCCTGCTGCGGGAGCTTGCTGGCCTGCTGCGGGCTGGCTTGCGCCAAATCCTTGGGTATTGACAGGATTAGTACTCTGCTCTTGTGTGGCCGTCGATTCCATCACACTTTGGTCGCCCACGGCCGTAGGAGCGGTATAAGAGCATGCGATGCTGAGCACAACCATCAAGATAGCAAGTCCCCATGTAGCCTTCTCCACATCGTTAGTGGTTTTACGGACACCAAAGAACTGGTTGGCCGATTGGAAGTTGGAAGCCAGTCCACCTCCCTTTGATTCTTGAATAAGCACGATGCCAATCATCAGCAACGATGCCAAGACAATCAGAATAATTAAAACTGTGTACATTTTCTTTGTTTATTTATTGTATTTACTATTTATAATCAATTTCTGCAAGAATCTCTTTTGGTCTGCAAAGTAAGCATTTTTTTTTGAATTATTCAAATTTAACTGCTTAATTATTTCGAGAGCTTTCTCGTAATGACCTTGTTTGATATAAATTCGTGCTAATGTTTCCGTGAAATATCCTTGATTTCCCTCGGCCACATTCTCGTTGTCCCCGTGTTCCAACGGCTCGTCAGCCGGCGAGTCCGCAGTGCCTCGGACCTGAGCGGTCGGACTATCGTCATCGAAGTTGAGGTTGAATCCTCCATCTTCGAGGAAATTGTCTATCAGGTCGACAGTGCGGCTTCCGGCCTTCCCATCCTGGGGATGTCCATCGCCGTTATTTCCGTCTTGCCCCCCACCCTGCGTTTGGTCGTCTTCCATCTCCAAGAGATAAGAGATATAGTCACGCGACGGATCGGCAGGCATCTTCTTGCGTGAAGTCTTCTTGTCCTCTTCATTGTCCTTCGGAATGCTGTCCAGGAAGTCGTCGATAAGGGCCGACGTACGGTCGCTTCCTCCATTCTCCTTTTGCGCATCCTGTGCCGGGCTCTTCGCATTACGTATCTTGTAGTGGGCGGCCTCGATCATTTGGAAGATTACCCGGCGGTCGGTTATATAAACGGCAGCGCGCCGGAGTTCCTCGTCAAAGCTGGAATCGTGGAGCAGATAGAGATTTTGCAGCATCAAGATGCGTGCCGTCTGGAAATAAGGATAGACGGCAAGCAGGCTTCGGAGATCGTAAAGGGTCTCCTTGTCCATTTCTTCGGGATGTTGAATCAGATGTGCTATATCGATTTCCATGAATTTCTCAGAAGGGGTTTACCAGTTGGCCACAGTGGCATTAAAGATCTGATCGACCAGATCCTCACAAATCTGCGTCACGAGTTCTTCCTGCACACTGCTCAGGCTGCGCGTGGTTTCGTAACTTTGTGAAGCCGTGAACGAGCGCTCGAAATCCTCGTTGTGGTTTGCATTGTTGGTGAATCTGACGTTGACCGTTATCGAGAGTTCCGTTTGGGCCGAATATCCCTCACTCGACACCGACTTGTTGCGTTGTGTGTATTGCGTGATTTCTCCTGCCAGACGCAAGTCGCCGTCGCGCTTCACCTGCCTCAGGCGAGTGTGGTTGGCATACTCATCCTTCAACGCATTGTTGAAGAGCGGCCCCATGGGTCCCCAGACGAAGCTGGACCTGATGGGGAACTCATCAATCTGTATGGTTTTCGTCTTGGTATAATCAATGCTTGCCCCATTGAACTTATAGCTCACCGAACAGGCCTGAACCACCATGAAGATGGCGACAGCAAGGATCGAGGCCACGATGCCGGCAGCACGTTTACTTGTCTTTGTCTTTATCCAGCCCATATTGTTTGATTCTTCTATAGAGAGTCCGGTCCGAAATGCCGAGTTCCTGAGCAGCCTTTTTCCGGTTACCATTATTTCTCATCAATGCCTTCTCCACCATCTGCCGTCCCAGGTCGTCGAGGTTCAAGCTTTCGGGCTCAGTCACCTCTTCGGCGTCGGCCTCCTCGGCAGCAGGCTGCAAGTCAAAGGACCGCCGTGTGGCGAAATCGCCGTTCCGCCGTAAGGTGGGATAGTTGTTGGTGGCCAACGGTTGTGGATTTTCAAATCCGGCAGCTCCCGAGAGCCCCCTTGCCTCGTCCAGTTGCTTGCGCAGGCTGCTCATGTCGCGGCGCAACTCCGCCACATTTCCCCGCAGCTCGTAGAGAATCTTGTAGAGGAACTCCCGTTCGCTCTCATAGCTGTGTGACCCGCTTGCAGGTGCGATGGTGGCCAGTTGCGTGCTTTCCTGGTCTTGTGGGATGAATTTCAGCAATTCCTGCGCCGAAACCTCGCGTTCATCGCTCAACACCGACATCTGCTCTGTAATGTTCTTGAGTTGCCTCACATTGCCAGGCCACTTATATTTCAGCATAATCTGCTTGGCCTCATCAGTAAGGGTGATTTTGGGCAAATGATATTTTTCTGCCATTTGCATGGCAAAGAGGCGGAAAAGGAGCAGGATGTCGTTGCCCCGGTCGCGCAAAGGCGGCATTTGGATGGGTATGGTATTCAACCTATAATAAAGGTCCTCACGGAATCTCCCCTCCGAGATGGCCTTACGCATATTCACGTTTGTGGCCGCCACAATGCGCACGTCGGTCTTGCGAATCTCCTGGCCTCCCACACGGATATACTCGCCCGTTTCAAGCACGCGAAGCAATCTTGCCTGCGTGGCCAGGGGAAGCTCGCCCACCTCGTCGAGAAAGATGGTGCCCTTGTTGGCGACACCGAAGTAGCCCTCGCTCTCGCCGATGGCACCGGTATAAGACCCCTTCTCGTGTCCGAAGAGCTCGCTGTCAATCGTCCCCTCGGGAATGGACCCGCAATTGATGGCGAAGTACTTCTCGCGGCGGCGTGGAGAATTGTCATGAATGACCCGCGGGATGATTTCCTTGCCCACACCCGACTCGCCAACGATAAGCACCGAGAGATCGGTGGGAGCCACCTGCAGGGCCGTATCGAGGGCATGGTTGAGTCCATCGCTATTTCCAACGATGTTGTAGCGTTGCTTTATCTTTTGTAATTCGGATGTATTCATGATCGTTCTTTAGCTGACAAAATTACACATATTTTTCGAGATAATGTGTAAAAATGGCATAAAAAAGTGCTAATTGAAGAAACAATAGAGGAAAATCATCACGGCGAAGAGCAATCCCCAGCTGATTTTTACCAAACGGCTGTTTTTTTGCCGGATTGGCTCGGGAATGTCATAGCGCGGACTCGTATGGTCGAGCAGGCTTACCACCACCATGAACAGCATGAGTGACACGAAGAGCAGGAAGCACACCATCATGAAGTGGGGCCAGAAGTCGTATTGGCTTGCAGGCAGCACCCACAGGTAAAGTATGCCCACAAGGAGGCAGAAGGCCGTGCCGAAGGTGAGCGTGAGATTGGCCGCGCGCGGACTGGCCTTCTTCCAGAACACGCCAAGGAGGAACACCGTGGCCATGGGTGGGGCCAGGAAGCTCATGACCGACTGGAAGATGTTGAACAGGTTGATGCCCTTGATGCTGTCGATAGCCACCGTGATGAGCACCGAGAGGACGGCTCCGATGGCCGTGACGACGCGCCCCGTGTAGACAATGCGCCGCTGGCTGGCGTCGGGGCGGAAGTGCTTCACGTAAATGTCCATGGTGAACACGGCGCTCAAGGCGTTCAAGGCCGAGCCGACGGTGCTCACCAGGGCCGCCGTGAGCACGGCAAACACCAAGCCCACCATGCCCGTGGGGAAGAGGGCGGTAACCATTGTGAGATAGGCCTCGTCGGGATTCTTCAGTGTGGGGAAGAGGATGAAGCAGAGAATGCCGGGAAGGATGTAGAGGGGAATGTCCAGTATCTTCAACCAGCCACAGAAGTTGGCCCCCATCTGTCCCTCCTTCAGGTTCTTGGCCGCAAGCACCGATTGCACCATGCTTTGGTCGGTACACCAATACCACACCCCCATGACGGGATAGCCCAGCAGGATGGGAAGCCACGGGAAGTCGGGATCGGCGTTAGACTTGAACATCACCCAATAGTCAGCGGGCACCGAGTGGAACAATGTGGACACGCCGCCCACACGGTGAAGCCCCACCAGGGTGAGCGTACCGCTGACGACGATGAGGAGAATCATCTGATAGACATTGGTGTAGGCCACGGCCTTGAGTCCGCCGAGCATGGCGAAGAAGGCCGAGATGACCAGCAGGATGGTGGCCGAAAGCCACATGGGGATGGCGAAGACCTGCTGGATGAGTATGCCTCCGGCAAAGAGCGTGAGGGCCAGCCACGAAATCATGATGATGACGATGGTGTACCACGCCAGGATGGAGCGCGTCTTCTGTCCGAAGCGCAGCCCCATGAACTCTGGCAGGGTGGTGACTCGCGCTCCCAAATAGCGGGGGGCGAAGACAAAGGCGAGCAGGGCGATGAAGACGAAGGCATACCACTGGAAATTGCCCGAGACGATGCCCGAAGTGAATCCGGCCGACGCCGAGGCGATGAGCATGGAGGGGCCCACATTGGTTCCCCACATGGAGAAGCCAATGTGATACCATTTCAACTGGTGGCCGGCAAGGAACAGATTGCTGTTGCCACGACGGCGCAAACTGGCCCAAAGGCCCACGGCCAGCAGGATGACGAAGTAAACGGCAAGGATAACCCAGTCGGGCCCCTGCATATAGTGTGTTTCCATGTTGTGGTATGAATAAGTGTTCGGCGCCCTTTTACTCTTCGGCGGCAGTCTCCGCCTTCTTTGCCTTGTGGATGGCGCGCTTGCGCTTGGGCTTTTCCTCCTCGGGCTTGTCGGTCTTCACGCCGGCCAGTTCGGGATCGATGAGGATGCGGCCGCAATACTCGCAAACGATGATTTTCTTGTGCATCTTGATGTCGAGCTGGCGCTGGGGCGGAATCTTGTTGAAGCATCCACCGCACGCATCGCGCTGCACGTAGACAATGCCCAAGCCGTTGCGGGCACCCTTGCGAATGCGCTTGAAGCTGGCCAGCAGTCGGGGCTCGATCTTCTTTTCCAGTTCGGCGGCCTTCTCCTTCAGCCGCGTCTCCTCCTCCTTGGTCTCGGCCATGATGTCCTCCAGCTCGGCCTTCTTCTGTTCCAAGTCCTTCTTGCGGTCGTCCTCAAGCTCCTTGTTCTGCTGCAAATCGGCTTGTTTCTCGACAATCTTCTGCTGGGCCTCGGCGATTTTCTTGTTGCAAAGGTCGATTTCGAGCGACTGGAACTCGATTTCCTTCGTCAGGGTGTCATACTGGCGGTTGTTGGCAACCTCGTCGAGTTGCTTCTTGTATCGCTCCACGCTGGCCTGTGCTTCCTTGATTTCGCCGTTCTTCTGCGTGATGGCGCTTTGGAATTCCTGAATCTCGTTTTCGATTTTCTCGATGCGCGTGCCCAGACCGGCTATCTCGTCTTCCAGGTCCTGCACCTCCAAGGGGAGCTCGCCGCGCAGAGCACGCTTCTCGTCGATGGCCGACAGGGTGGTCTGCAATTGGTAGAGTGTGGAGAGCTTCTCCTCAACCGACAAATCCGTGGGATCTTTCTTTGTTGTTGCCATAATTTTTTTATGTTGTTGATTATAGTTCTTGTGTTACACCTTATTATATTTATAAATAGAGGATGGGGTTGGTATTGACGTCGCTCAACTCGCACCTCACACCGGGACACTTCCGGCGGATGATGTCGGCGAAGATTTCCGGCGTATACTGCTCGCTCTGATAGTGTCCGATGACGCAGATCTGGATTTCCTGCTCGTGGCCGAAGAATTCGTGATAATGCATCTCTCCGGTGACGAAGGCGTCGGCCTTGGCGTCTAGGGCATCGGCGAGGAGGAAGCTTCCCGCCCCCCCGCAGAGCGCCACCCGCGTTATGGGGCGCCGCAGGAGCTCGTTACACTGCACGCACTCAACGCCGAAACGCTGGCGGAGCATCAGCACGAAGTCGTCAGCGGCCATGGGCTCGGAGAGAGTCCCCATGACGCCTTCGCCCCCGCACACGCCGTCCACCTCCCTGGTCTTGCCGATGAAGCGGACACCGCCGAGTCCCATTTTCTCGGCCATCTTGAAGTTCACCCCACCCTTTGCGGCGTCCATGTTGGTATGCATGCTCACGATGGCGACGCCAGCCAGTATGGCCTTGCGCACGGTGCGCTGCACGGAGTCCTCGTCGGCTATGCGGCGAAGCTTGTGGAAGATGAGCGGATGATGGCTCACCACAAGGTTGCAGCCCTTGGCGACGGCCTCGTCGACAACGGCCTCGGTAACGTCCAAACACAATAATGCCCCTGAAACTTCCGCCTCCGTCAATCCGATTTGCAGGCCGGCATTGTCATAGTCTTCCTGCAAGGGCAGAGGCGCGAATTGCTCAAGGGCACTCAGCACTTTTGATATTTTCACGCTTGTATGTTCTCTATTCTCTAGTATTTTAGTCTACAAAGTTAGTCATTTATCCCGGGGTTTGCAAATCATCGCGAGTGTATTTTGCAAAGATTAACTTTTTCATTGCGTTTTGGTCACCAGCACCTTGTCGATCCGGGCATTGTCCATGTCGACGATTTCGAAACGGAAGTCATGCCATGCGACGCATTCCCCGGCATTGGGAATGTGTTTCAGTTTTTCGATAATCATGCCCGCAAGGGTGTTGTAACGGCCTTCCTCGTCGAAAAGGTCCCCACGGTCAAAGTAGGTCAGGAAGTCGTGGAACGGACATTGCCCGACGACAATCGACAGATAGGTGACCACGAGCACGATGACCGCCTGGGCCGCAGCATGGGCGATGGCGGGAGGAAGGACGGTTTCCGAGAGGATGGCGGCAAACCTGTCGGCCAGCGTGGCTCCGGAATAAATGCCGGTGAGGATGCCGATCAGGGTGATGCCTATCTGGACCGTCGAAAGGAAGCGCTCGGGCTCGTTGGCGAGGTCGAGCGCTATCCGGGCTCCCCTGTCGCCCCTCTCTTCACCCGATTGGACAAGGATGACTTTCGCGCGGAGATAATTGCGATTTCCGACATGGAAAAGATGCCATTCAAGCAAATCAGCATCAAGATAACTATAATTCCGCTCATTTTTTGGGGGGCGACGTGAGTATGCAAGAGAAACGGGGAAACAACCTTTAGACGAATGGGGGATTTACGGATAACACGACGTGACTATCCAATGGCTCCCACGATGTCGTTCACATCCTCAACGCCATGGGCGTCAAGCCACCGGTCGATGCCGTCTTTCACCTTCTTGGTGATGGCGGGGTCGACGAAGTTGGCCGTTCCTATCTCGATGGCCGTGGCTCCGCACATGATGAACTCGATGGCGTCCTCGGCACTGCTGATGCCGCCAAGCCCGATTACCGGAATCTTCACCGCGTGGGCCACATCGTACACCATGCGCAGGGCTACGGGCTTCACGGCCGGTCCGCTCAGGCCTCCGGTGCGTATGCTCAGCAGCGGGCGACGCCGCTCGATGTCGACGGCCATGCCCATGAGGGTGTTGATGAGCGAAACGCTGTCAGCGCCCTCGTCCTCGCACGCGCGGGCGATGTCGGCAATATTGGTCACATTGGGCGACAACTTCACTATCATCGTCTTGTGATATTTCGCACGCACGGCCCTCACCACGCTGGCCGCCCCCTCGCACGTGACGCCGAAGGCCATGCCGCCGTCTTTCACGTTCGGGCAGCTGATGTTCAGCTCGATGGCATGAATGTCTTCCAACTCGTCAATGCGCTCGGCGCAGGCCGCATAGTTGTCAGGCGAGTTGCCGCTCACGTTCACGATCATCTGGGTGTCGACATTGCGGATTTGCGGATAAATGTGGCGGCAGAAATAATCGACGCCCTTGTTCTGCAATCCCACGCAGTTGAGCATGCCGCTCGCCGTCTCAGCCATGCGCGGATAATCGTTGCCCTGACGGGGCTCCAGAGTGGTTCCCTTGACGATGACGCCGCCTATCTCCTCAAGCGGAACCATGTCGGCAAACTCAAGACCATAGCCGAAAGTGCCCGAGGCGGTCATCACGGGATTCTTCAGCGAGAGGTGATTTATCTTTACACTTAATCTAGCCATAACAACTTCTGAATATTAAACACCGGACCATCCTTGCACACACACAGGTTGCCGTCGACGGTCTTCTCCACACAACACAAGCAGGCACCCAGCCCGCAAGCCATCATGTTCTCTAACGAGGCCTCGCAAGGCACGCCGGCCCTACGGGCGAAGCGGGCCACGCTCATCATCATGGGCTTGGGACCACAGGTGGCGATGGCGTCGAAGCGCTCTTTTTGCAGCACGGAGTGGGCGGTGACGAATCCGCGCTCGCCCTGGCTCCCGTCTTCCGTTGTGACGAAAACACGCCCCAAGCGCTCAAAGAGGTCGAGCTCCAACAGGTCGGCGGAGCTCCGCGCACCTAGGAGGAATGTGGGCTCGCCTCCCGAATCCTTGATGAGCCGGCCAAAGTAGAGCAGCGGGGCCACGCCGACGCCGCCACCCACCAGCAGCAACTTGCTCGTGGGGCTTGAGGGCGGCGTGAAGCCGTGGCCCAGGGGCAACACGCAGTTGACCACGTCGCCCGGACGGAGCGAGGCCAGATGGCGCGTACCCTCGCCAACGGCGGCCACAAGCAGCCACAACTGGTTGAGCTCGCGATCGACAAAGTTGATGGAAATGGGACGGCGGAGGAAGGTGGACGGCGAATTGTCGACGCGCACCTCCACAAACTGGCCGGGTTGCATTGGGGGCAGGGGGTTGCTGTCGGTGAGCTTCAACAAGACATGCTTGTCGCTCAAATGCTCGGCCGAGGCCACCCGTAGATCTAGAATGTATTTTCTCATTGCTTTTCCGTTTGCCGTTTCGGGAAAGCCGCCCTATTGGTGGAACGACCGGCCGATACGTGTTGCAAAGATAGCACAAACCGAAGACAATACAAAATGAATC
>CAYQUN010000064.1:0-8685 GCA_964420715.1 uncultured Prevotella sp.
GAATGCAAGAGATGCTTTATCCGACATCTTATATCAAGAGCCGTCATTTGGGCAAGGAGTGTGCGCTGATTACCGATGGAAGATTCTCGGGAGGTACTTCGGGACTGAGCATCGGGCACATCTCGCCAGAGGCGGCTGCAGGTGGAAATATTGGTAAAATCAAGGATGGCGACATCATTGTGATTGATATTCCTTCGCGAAGCATCAATGTGAAGTTGAGCGATGAGGAACTTGACGCACGTCCTCAGCAACCGCTCAAGCGCAACCGGGTGGTGAGCAAGGCGCTTCGAGCTTATGCGCAAAGTGTATCGAGTGCTGACAAAGGCGGCGTGAGAGTGATAGATTGAAGTAAAGATGGGAGTAGGGGGAAATCCCTCTTCTTATGGGGGAGGGACTTTCCTGGAAAATGAAGACTGAAACAATATGACTGAAGACAATATCAGAGGTTGGGGTGGCGTGCGCATTGGTGATGTCTGTACTGGTGCTGAAATATTGATGCGTGCCCTGTATACGGAAAATGTTCATACGATTTTCGGGTATCCCGGGGGAGCGATCATGCCTGTATATGATGCTCTCTTTGACCGGACTCGAGGCAAGAATGCGTGGTTTGACCATATTTTGGTGCGCCACGAGCAGGCTGCTACTCATGCGGCCGAGGGCTATGCCCGTGTGAGCGGCGAAGTGGGTGTTGCCTTGGTTACTTCCGGCCCCGGTGCCACAAATACGCTTACAGGTGTGGCTGATGCAATGATGGATTCCACTCCAATGGTAGTCATTGCCGGACAAGTGGGTATCGGCGCATTGGGTACGGATGCTTTTCAGGAAGTGGACCTCGTGGGTGTGGCCCAGCCTATAACAAAATGGGCCTATCAGATTCGTCGCCCCGAGGATGTGGCGTGGGCAGTGAGTCGCGCCTTCTATATTGCCCGAAGTGGAAGGCCGGGCCCCGTGGTGCTTGATTTCCCCAAAAATGCACAGACGGGGAAATGCAAGTGGGAACCATTGAAGGTTGATCACGTGAGGTCTTACGAGCCTTATCCTAAGTTAGACAAGGCGAGGATTAAAGAGGCTGCCGACTTGATCAATGCCGCAAAGAAGCCTTTCGCACTTGTGGGACAAGGCGTGGAACTCGGTGGCGCACAGCAGGAATTGCTCAATTTCCTTGAAAAGGCTGACATACCCGCTGGCCGTACTTTGCTAGGCTTGTCGGCTATGCCTACTGACCATCCTTTGGATATGGGGATGTTGGGCATGCATGGCAATTATTGCACGAATATGAAAACGCAGGAATGTGATGTGCTTATTGCCATCGGAATGCGTTTCAGTGACCGTGTGACGGGGCTTCCGTCTACTTATGCCAAGCAGGCGAAGATTATTCACCTTGATATAGATCGTTCGGAAATCAACAAGAATATCAAGGTTGACGTACCCGTATTGGGTGATTGCAAGGAGAGTTTGCCTGCGCTGACGGCCTTGGTTAACAAGAATGACCACCACGAATGGATTAACAGCTTCAGCAAGTACAAGCTCATGGAGGAAGAAAAGGTCATTGAGCCTGATATCCATCCGAAGGAAGGGCCATTACTGATGGGTGAGGTGACCCATGTCGTGGCTGAAGCAACAGGTGGCGAGGCTGTGTTGGTGAATGATGTGGGGCAAAACCAGATGATTTCAAGTCGCTATTTCAAATATAACCGGAAGCGCAGTATAGTGACTAGCGGAGGCTTTGGTACGATGGGCTTCGGCCTACCGGCTGCGATAGGGGCCACCTTTGGCGCTCCGGAACGTACCGTGTGCTGCTTCTGTGGTGATGGCGGATTGCAGATGAGCATCCAGGAGTTGGGAACCATTATGGAGCAGCAGGCACCGGTGAAAATCATTCTCTTGAACAATCATTACTTAGGTAACGTGCGCCAATGGCAGGACCTGATGTATCATGGACGGCATTCGTTCACCCATATGATGAATCCCAATTATGCAGATATTTGCAAGGGCTATGCCATTCCATATGATGTGGCCATCGACCGGAAGGATTTGAAAGACAAGGTGGAGAAGATGCTTGCCACGCCTGGCCCCTATTTCCTAGAGTGTGCCATTAAAGAAAACGAGGATATTGTACCAATGACATTGCCTGGAACCAGTGTGGACGAAATGCAGTTGGAGCTGAATTATTAAAGAAGATAATTGATGGAAGACAACAAGAAATTGTATACGCTGCTGGTTTATTCAGAAAACATAGCCGGTATCTTGAATCAGATTACGGCCGTGTTTACGCGCCGACAGGTGAATATCGAGAGCTTGAACGTTTCGGCCAGCAGTATCAAGAACATTCACAAATACACCATTACGGCTTATAGCGACGAGGAACAGATAGTCAAGATAACCAAGGCGATAGAGAAAAAAATCGATGTGGTGAAGGCTGATTACTATGTCGACGAGGATTTGTTTATCCACGAAGTGGCTCTCTTCAAGATTTCCACACCGGTCTTGCTGGATAATCCAGAAGTGAGTCGCACCATTCGAAAGCATGATGCGCGTATGATGGAGGTGAATCCCACGTACAGCACGGTGCTTTTGGCAGGATTGACAGAGGATATTGCTGACCTGTTCCGATGTTTGAATGGCTTTGGATGCTTGTTGCAATACACGCGTAGCGGCCGAATTGCCGTGACAAGAAGCTTCGACGAGCCCATCAGCGAGTTTCTTCATCGGGAAGAAAAATTGGAGGAAGATTAATGGAGCTATTGCCGAAGGTGAGCACATATGAGTTCCCCGTCGAACCTTTTCATTGCGATTTCAGCCGCCATTTGTTCTTGAGCCATTTGGGCAATGCCATGCTTAATGCTGCCGACTATCATAGCCAGGAGCGTGGGTATGGCATGGAATATCTTAATTCCATACACAAGACATGGGTGCTGAGTCGTTTGGCCATTGAGATGAATCGCATGCCGAAGGCTTATGAGCAAGTGAAAGTGAAAACATGGGTGGAGGGTGCGATGAAATTTTTTACGAGCCGGAACTTTGCCGTGTCTACTCCCGATGGGCGTACGTATGGCTATGGGAGGAGCATTTGGGCCATGATTGATACGGAGACGAGGCAACCGACCGACATCCTTGCCATTCGTGATGGCTTGATAGGGCAATATGTGGATACAGAAACAGCTTGTCCCATAGCCCAGCCTTCACGTGTAAAAATGGACGCGGGAGCACGGAAGGTAGGGGAAATCGACACTTTTTATAGCGATGTGGATGTGAATGGGCATGTGAACAGTGTGAAATATGTCGAACATATACTCAATCTTTTCCCTCTAGACTTTTATCGTACCCATCGTTTGCACCGTTTTGAGATAGCTTTTGTAGCAGAAAGTCATCAGGGTGACAAACTCCATTTCTATATGGAGAACCCAAGTGAGGGAGAATATCTGGTGAAGGCAACGAAGACGGAAGCCTTAAAATCGGCTTCTGAAGTTGAAGTTGTAAGAAGTAAAGTTAAATTTGTAAAAGAATAAAAGAATATTTGCTCATTTCGTAACAAATGATTATCTTTGCATCCCGAAAGATGTTTGCGGGCACAATGTAGCCCTCAGTGTCGGAGAAAGGATAGAAATAGAAACAATAACCGCGACTTGAAGTCGCATAAAAGATCAAAAACTATGGCAAAAATGAATTTCGGTGGCGTGGTTGAAAACATTGTCACCAACAAAGAGTTCACATTGGAGAAAGCCCGTGAGGTGCTCAAGGACGAGACGATTGCCGTGATTGGATATGGCATCCAGGGGCCTGGCCAGTCATGCAATTTGCGCGACAATGGATTTAATGTCATTGTTGGACAGCGTCCGGGCAAGTCCTATGACCACGCAGTGGCCGACGGATGGGTGCCGGGCAAGACACTCTTCTCCATTGAAGAGGCCGTGCAGAAGGGTACGGTGATTGCCATGCTATTGTCGGATGCAGGCCAGATTTCAACGTGGCCGAAGATCAAGCAGTATCTCACTCCGGGCAAGGCGCTTTACTATTCACATGGCTTCGCCATCAATTGGCAGGATCGGACGGGCGTCGTTCCTCCTAAGGATATTGATGTCATCATGGTGGCACCGAAGGGATCGGGTACTTCTCTGCGCACGCTTTTCCTTGAGGGACGGGGGCTTAACAGTTCGTTTGCCGTTTATCAGGATGCGACGGGCAAGGCTAAGGACAGAACATTGGCCATGGGTGTCGGTATAGGTTCGGGCTATCTGTTTGAGACCACATTCCACAAGGAGGCAACATCTGACCTCACCGGTGAGCGTGGCGCTTTGATGGGTGCTATCGAGGGACTCTTCGAAGCTCAGTATGAGACACTTCGCGAGCATGGACATTCTCCTTCTGAGGCTTTCAATGAGACCGTAGAGGAGTTCACGCAGAGCTTGTGTCCTCTGTTTGGCGAGAAGGGAATGGACTGGATGTATGCCAACTGCTCTACCACAGCCCAGCGTGGAGCGCTCGATTGGCGTCCTCGTTTCAAGGCAGCTTGCAAGCCCGTGATGGAGTGGCTGTATGCGAGCGTCGAGTCCGGCAACGAGGCTCAGATTTCGATTGACAAGAATTCACAGCCTGACTATCGTGAGAAACTGAACGAAGAACTCAAGGCCATGCACGACATGGAGATGTGGCGTGCCGGTGAGACTGTTCGCAAGCTCCGTCCCGAGAATAATTGATAAGTATTCTGGAAAACAGAATAAGATAAGGAAAAAGGCATTCGCCCATGTGGTGAATGCCTTTTTTGATTTTCTCTCCTCTTGTCGTTCGTATATGTGGGAATCTCCAAGTTCTGTCCCAAGAATTGAAGAGTTAAATCGTCAGACCATACTCTTGATGAATGCCCCGTCCATTACTATCATTTCCTCGTGGTAAAGTTCGTTGAGTGCGGCCTTTAAGTCTTCGGTGGGAATAGGAATCGCGCGTAGTTCGGTGATGTGGTGCTGTTGCTTGTCATTGAGCAAATTGAGGATCGCCTGCCTGTAAGGCGCCATGTCTTTTGTTCTGTTTTGGTAGCTGAGGCACACATCGCATTGTCCACAATCATGTTTTGAGGGCTCACCAAAGTATCTCAATAGCAGGCGTGGACGGCACACCTCATCGTTGGTGGCATATTCCAGCATAGCACCCATGCGTTTCTCATATTGTTCTTTGCGCGTTTCGTAGGCTTCACGCGGAATGACAACGTCGCTTCCATCTACACGGTCAGTGAGGTAAGTGATGTAGGGTGTTTTGCGTTGTGGAACAAAGTCGACGATTCGTCGTCTGGAAAGATCCCTCAAAATGACGTAGACATGTTGTTTGTCGGTACCCGCCGTCTTGGCCACGAGGCTCTCATCAATATAGACGTAGTCGCTGAAGAGCCCACAATAGAGTCTGAAAAGAGCCGTGATGACGCGGTCTTCAATAGGTGAGAGGTTGTCGAGCAGATAGAGTTGTTGCCTTTCGAGCAGGAACCTCAGTCGGGCATTGTTTTGAGGGTCCATCTCGTAAAGAATATATCCGCATCGTTGTAGGATGCGGAGCGAGCTGTCGACGAGCACCCTCGCGAAGTGGTAAGCGGCGCAGAACTCCTGTATCCGGAATTCGCATGTGCGTCCTCTCCCTTCTCCGGTTGCGATTTGGAAAAAGTAGGCCAAATGTTCATAGATGTTTCTGACGTATTCCTTGGGTGGGAAGCTGTCCGAAATGCGCTTTTTCAGATTCCTTTTGTCTGAGTTGTCGTAGAGCAATACGGCGTATGCCTTCTGTCCGTCGCGTCCTGCTCTGCCCGCCTCTTGGAAGTAGGCCTCTATAGAGTCGGGGCAGTCAGCGTGGATGACAAGTCTGACATTCGGCTTGTCGATGCCCATGCCGAAAGCGTTTGTGGCTACGATGACGCGGGTGTTGTCCTCCTGCCAATCCTTTTGTCGCTGGTCCTTCACGGAAGGATCGAGTCCTGCGTGATAATAGGTAGCCTTGATGCCATGCTCGTTGAGTATGTCTGCAATCACGTGCACGTGTTTCCGGGTGTGCGCATAGACAACCGCGCTTCCGTCCACCGAGTTCAGGATATGTATCATTTCCGCCGGCTTGTCGGTGGTGTTGCGCACGACGTAGGCCAGGTTTTTGCGTTCGAAACTCATTCGGAAGACATTCTTCTTCTTGAATTTCAGTTTCTCTTGAATATCCTCCACCACTTGCGGGGTAGCCGTGGCCGTGAGTGCCAGTACGGGTGCGTCAGGTTTGAGGTGTCTGATTTCGGCAATCTTCAAATAGGAAGGTCGGAAATCATACCCCCACTGACTGATACAATGCGCCTCGTCCACCGTGATGAAACTCACCCGGATGCCTTTGAGTTTTCCCAGGAAGAGGTCGCTGCCCAGTCGTTCGGGCGACACGTAGAGCAGTTTTACATGACCGTAGGCGCAATTCTCCAGTGTCTTTAGAATTTCGCCATGCGTCATGCCCGAGTAGATGGCTTGTGCGTCAATTCCCTTATTTCGCATGTGTTGCACCTGGTCTTTCATCAGGGCGATGAGTGGAGTCACCACGATGCACACCCCCTCGGAGGCCAAGGCCGGCACTTGGAATGTAACCGACTTGCCCCCGCCCGTGGGCATGAGCCCGAGCGTGTCCTTTCCCGCGCCAACAGATTCGATGATGTCGCGCTGGATACCCCGGAAATCCGCGTAGCCCCAATATTGGTGCAAGATGTCAAGATAGCGGTCGGCCATTCCGATTATTCCTCACACGGACGAATGTCCTCGATTTGCAGTTGCACTTGGTTGTGCTTGAACACGTTGTCTTCGATGGTGTAGGCGATGTCGAAGGGATGCTTGCTCTTGATGTAGCGTGCGGCCGCACTTTGTCCGAAGGCGATGCCATTAACCACATTACTTGATTTGGTGTCCACCAGTTCCAGTTTGATGTGTTCTTGCTGTCTTCCCACCACTTTGCTCGTGCCATAGTCGTAAACCTTATGTGTGCAGAACATGGGTTTGGAGTTGCCCGGCCCGAAGGGAGCGAAGCGCTTCAAGTCGTTGTGGAGTTTCTTGGTAATGTCCTTGAAGTCGATGATGGCATCAATGTTAAGCATGGCCTCGGTCTGCTCCGGTTCGATGTGCTCTTCGACATACTTTTGGAAACGGTCGCGGAAGGCTTTCACGTTAGACCATTTCAGCGTGAGTCCGGCCGCATAGGTATGTCCGCCGAAGTTGATGAGCAGGTCACGGCAACTCTTGATGGCCGCATAGACGTCGAATCCCGTCACGCTGCGTGCCGATCCCGTAGCGAGCTCGCCGTCGCGCGTAAGCACCACCGTTGGTCGGAAGTAAATTTCGGTGAGTCTTGACGCCACAATGCCGATTACGCCCTTTTTCCAGTTCTCGTCATAGAGTACGATGCTCGAGCGGTGTTTCTGACTTTCCAGCCTGTTTACGATTTGGTTAGCCTCTTCGGTCATGTGTTTGTCGATGTCTTTGCGCTGCTCGTTGTATTCGTTGATGTGCCTGGCCATTTTCAATGCCGAGGCGAAATCTTTCTCCACCAGCAGGTCGACGCTTTCCTTACCATTCTCCATACGTCCCGAGGCGTTTATTCTCGGGCCGATTTTGAAGATGATGTCACTCATGGAGATGTCCCGGTCGTTGAGTCCGCAGATGTCGATGATGGCCTTGAGCCCCACCGACGGATTCTGATTGAGTTGTCGTAGGCCGTGGAAGGCCAGGATGCGGTTCTCGTCGACCACGGGCACGAGGTCGGCGGCAATGCTCACGGCACAGAGGTCGAGCAGGGGGATGAGCCTGGAGAAGGGTATGCCGTTGTTCTTGGCGAACGCCTGCATGAATTTGAACCCCACTCCGCACCCGCAAAGTTGTTTGAAGGGGTAGGGGTCGTCAGTCCTCTTGGGGTTCAAGACGGCAACAGCTCCGGGCAAGAGGTCATCGGGCACATGATGGTCGCACACGATGAAGTCGATTCCCAGGCTTTTGGCATAAGCGATTTCCTCGAAAGCCTTGATGCCGCAATCAAGGATGATGATAAGCTTCACACCTGTGGAGCGGGCATAGTCGATGCCCTGCTTGCTCACTCCGTATCCCTCGTCGTATCGGTCGGGGATGTAGTAGTCGATGTTGGAATAGAACTGCTGTAAGAACTTGTAGACGAGAGCCACGGCGGTGCATCCGTCCACGTCGTAGTCTCCGTAGACCAAAATGCGTTCCTTGCGTCCCATGGCATCGTTGAGCCGGTCCACGGCAACGTCCATATCCTTCATCAAGAAGGGGTTGATAAGGTCGGCGAGTTGTGGCCGGAAAAATCGCTTCGTAGCCGACTCGGTGGTGATGCCGCGACGGATGAGCAACAGGGCCAGCATGGGGCTGATGGTCAACTTCTCGCCGAGTTCCTTAGCCGACTGATATTCCTGTGGTGTGGGTGCTTGGTATTTCCATTTAAAATGCATTTTAAGTTTATTTTTTCTTTCTGCCCGTAAAGGTAATAAAAAAAGAGCAGAATGTTGCATTTTTCCCAAAGTTTATGAGTTTTTAAGTTTTCATCGCCCCCCTTTCCCATCTTTCCGTTCGTCAGCTCGGCCCCTCGTCATAGTGCGAATCCTTCCGTGTAGGCGTGACGTCATGTGCCCATGGTTTCCTTTAAACGCCAAAGGGAGCGTGCGCCAAAATCTTG
>CAYQUN010000065.1:0-1076 GCA_964420715.1 uncultured Prevotella sp.
TCCACGACGAGCGACATGCCGGGGCGCAAGCCGTCGATGCGGCCCACGGGACGGGCCTTAACCTCGAAGGTCTTCAGGTCATACTGCCCGTTGGACTTGGTGGCCTTCCACACCGCGTACGAGCCCTGGTCCTTCACGTAATACACCTTCATCTCTATGGTCCTGTCCTTGCCGTCCTTGCGGAAGGCGGGCACGATGGCCTTGAACGTCTGCCCCATGTTCATGCCTTCGAGCTGGTCCTCGCGCACGTTGAAGTCGCCCCACATGTCGTTCATCACCGAGATGCTCATGATGGGCGATCCGAGTCCGACGAGCTCGCCCACGCGCGGGTACACGTCGCTCACCTCGCCCTCCACGGCGGCCACCTGCACCGTCTCTCTCAGCAGCGAGCTCACCACGTCCACGGCGCTCCTTGCGGCCTTGGTGTTCTTGGCGGCCACGCGGCGCTCCTCCTCCCTGGCGCCGCTCAGGGTCAGGTCATACTGGCTCTTGGCGGCCTTGGCCTGCGCCTCGGTCACCTTCCACGAGGCCAGCGCCTCGTCGCGCTTCTGTCCGCTCACCACGCCCTCGTCGTATAGGTTTTGCATCCTGGTGTACGTCTTGTGCGCGATGTCGGCGGCGGCCTGCGCCTGCACCATCATCTGATAGCTGCGCTGCGCCTGCTCTCGCCGCGCTCCCGCGTCGGTCAGCTGCTCGGCGGCGTGCGTGGCCTCGCTCGTGGCCTCGGCCACACGCTTCTGCGCGTCCACCTCGGGCACTTCCAGTATGGCCAGCGTGTCGCCCACGTGCACGTAGTCGCCCTCTTTCACCCTGAGTTCCACGACGCGTCCGGCCAGCTTGCTCGACACGCGGTATTCGCCCACTTCCACCTCGCCTTCGATGGTCTCGTCGTCCCTGCCCAGCGTGAGTGCGCCGATGAGCGCCACCACGGCCACCACGAGCGTGAAGCCTAGCACGGCCAGCAGGATGTTGTTATGTTGTGTTTTGGCTGACATTTTTTTTAGAAACAGTTTTAGTTTGTATAGATTTTATGTTGATATAGAGAGAATTATCCTTCCTTGTGAAAGGATGTGGAT
>CAYQUN010000065.1:1176-7442 GCA_964420715.1 uncultured Prevotella sp.
GGGAAGGCCTATCGCAGCACACCCAGCGCCTTGTCGAGCGCCACGCGTGCGAGCCTCACCTCGATTTCGGCGTCAATCTTCTGGCTTTGAGCCTGCTGCCATGCCGTTTGCGCCGTCATCACGTCGGTAGCGTCCATCACGCCCTCCTTGAATCCCAGGTCGGCGCACCTCAGGTTCTCCTCCGCGCTCTTGATGTTCTTCCGGGCCATGCCGAGCCGTTTCCACGCCTCGTCCACCTTGAACTGGCTTTGCGCTATTTGCAGTCTGATTTTCTCCTGCGCGTCGGCCAGTTCCATTTGAGCCATGCGCGTGGCCGCCTTCGAGGCCCTCACCTTATAAGCACCCTCGAACCAGTTCCACACGGGAATCTGGAACATCACGCCCACGTTCCACACGCCCGAGAACTTGCGTTGGAATCCGTTGAAGACGTTCGGGTTGGACACCATGTATCCCCCCGTGAGCGCCACGTGGGGCAGGAAGGCCGCCCTGGCCAGCCTCGTGCCCTGCTCGCCCATGTCGATGGCGTTTTGCAGCAGCCTCACCTCGGGGCGCGCGGTGACAGCCGAGTCGGGTTGTGCGGCCGGAGCCGGTTCGCCGTCCAGTTGTCCGCCGTCCTCGTCGGCCAGCGCCACGTCCTTGTCCATGGGCAGTCCGCAGAGCTGGCACAGCAGCATCTTGGCCAGCGCCAGCCCGTCCTCCACCTGGGTCACCTGCATGTCGGCCTCGTTCACTTTCACGTCCACCTTCAGTCCCTCGGCGCGTGTGGCCACGCCCTGTTCGATCATCTTGTCCACGTCGCCGTCCAGCTTCCTCACCAGGTCACGGTAGCTGTTGGCCAGCTTTTGCTTCTGCCTGAGCGACACCACCGTCCAGTAAGCCTGGTCGATGCCATAGAGCGTCGATTGCCGTTGCCGGTCCAAGTCGTTGGCCGCCATGTCCTCGCCGATTTGCGCCATGCGGTTGGCGGCGGTGATGGCCCCGCCCATATAGAGGGGCTGCCTCACCATGACGGTCCCCGCCCAGATGTTGCGCGAGTCGGTGTGGTAGGCGTCCACGATCTGCCGTCCCACGGCGTTGCCCGCCTGCTCCAGCGCCGCCGAGCTTCCGCCGAGCATCGAGCCCAGCTGCTGTGCCGCGTCGGGCGAGAGCAGTCCCTGCCCCACGAGCGAGGCGAGGAGGTCTGACGCCCCCGCGGTGGCCTGCTGCCCCAGGGTCGTGCCCAGCTGGCTCAGCGTGGCCTTCTGCCCGCTGCCGAGCAGCGAGATCTCGCGGTTGAAGAATTCGTATCCGCCCATGGCGTCCACCTTGGGCAGGTATTGTGTGCGGGCCGACTTCCGCAGGTTGGCGGCCACGTCCTGCTTGGTTCTCGACACGGCCAGCTGCTTGTTGTTCCGCAAGGCCAGCGACCTGCAATCTGATAGTGTGAGGACCTCTTGGGACGCGACAGGAAGGCACGCCAGCACAAGGGCGGCTAGGATTATTCTTTTCATCTCGTTAGCTTGGATAAAGACTACTTAATATGGCGCAAAAATAGTAGAAAAATTCCATATGGCAAGTGTTTTCCCCGATTTTGTTTTTCCAATTTATACAAAATTAGCATTTCGCCCCCTTCGCCCTGTCGCCATCCACCCCCCGGCCCGGACTATTTAGAATGAGGATAAATAAGGGTTGAAAAATGAAATTATTCCAAATAATATTTGCAATGTTTACAATCTTGCCTTATCTTTGCATCCGACAAAAGCAGCGAACAGAACAATGACAGATACAGATATCGAGAAAGAAGCCTACGACAGGCTGCTCAACAACGGCGTCAGGCCTTCGGCGCAGCGGATGGCCATCATGCAGTACCTCCTCGGCCACGCCACGCACCCCACCATCGACGAGGTGTACAAGGCCGTGAACCAGGTGATTCCCAGCCTGAGCCGCACCACCGTGTACAACACGCTCCGGCTCTTTGCCGACCATCACGCCGCCCAGATGATTACCATCGACGACCACCGCGTGTGCTACGACGGCGACATCCGTCCCCACGTCCACTTCTTCTGCAAGTGTTGCGGCCGCGTCATCGACCTCTTTGGCGAGCGCGCCCCGCACCTGCTCCGTCCCAAGAACGTCGAAGGGAACCTCGTCGAGGAGGAACAGCTCTATTACAAGGGCGTGTGCGCCGAGTGCCGCCGCAAGTCACGGAGCGGCGAGGCGTGACCCCCCTCCTGCGAGGCGTGACCCCCCTCCTGCGAGGCGTGGCCCGCCGCCTGCAAAAAACAGGACTCGCACAGATCACGACAATCCATATCAACATCATAACAATTCATACAAAAGCATCATGAAGAAAAAGTTTATCTGCACCGTTTGCGGTTACATCTACGAGGGTAGCGAGGCTCCCGAGAAATGCCCCATCTGCAAGGCTCCCAAGAGCAAGTTCAAGGAACTCGAGGACGCCGGCGACACCGACGCCACCTTCGCCACCGTACACTATCTGGGCGCCGCCTACAAGGAGGGCGTCTCCGACGAGCTCGTCAAGCACTGCAAGGACACCTTCGCCGGCGAGTGCGGCGAGGTGGGCATGTATCTGGCCATGGCCCGCCAGGCCGACCGCGAGGGCTATCCCGAGGTGGCCCGCGCCTTCGAGCACTATGCCTACGAGGAGGCCAACCACGCCGCGCGCTACGCCGAGCTCCTGGGCGACGTGCTGAAGGACACCAAGAGCAACCTCGAGGCGCGCATCGCCGCCGAGAAGGAGGCTTGCGCCGAGAAGTTCGAGGCTGCCAAGAAGGCCAAGGCCGAGGGCAACGACACCCTCCACGACACCATTCACGAGATGGCCAAGGATGAGGCCCGCCATGCCGCCGGCTTCATCGGCCTCTACAAGCGGTTCTTCAAGTAGCGGCGCGCCCGCGTCCCCGCCGGGTCCGTGCGGGGGTGCGGCGAGCCTCCGTCTCAGCCGCCGGCCCCCCCTATTTCAGCTTGGGCTTCAACTCGTCGGGCGAGTCGTTCGTATACATGTTCACCGGCGGAGCCTTCTCGGTGAAGAGATGGCCTATGACGTCGGGCTCCAGCGTGAGCGAGGGGCGGAAGTCGTCGCTCTCCATATAGCCGATGATGGCGCGGAGCATCTCCCTCGCCACGGGTCGCTTGTCCAGCTGTCCGGTCACGTCCATCGTGGTCATCACGAGCCGTCCTCCGAGCACGTTGGCCTCGACGAGCATGCCGAGCTTGCGGCTCACGTGCCACGTGTCGATGGGCTGTATGGGCGGCTGGTAGTCGGCGGGAAACTCCGTCAGGTTCATCACCTGCGCGCGGTTGAGCAGCTCCCACCAGTTCAGGTTGGCCCAGTCGTCCGAGGGGAACCGCCTGAAGAGCGGGTGCGCGGTGTCGATGGAGGCTCCCGTGGTGTGCGGCGGCCGCATCTTAAACCAGCTGGTGTTCCAGAACACGGGCAGGTAGTGCTGGCTCACGTCGCTGCCCAGGGTGACGCGTCCCGCGGCGGTGAGCAGCACCTTGCCGCCCCGTCTGAGCACGTCGACGGCCTTGTCCGAGAGCGAGTCGGCCACGTAGATGTCCCCGGGCGCGGCGGGGATGGTGGAGTCGGGGTAGACCCAGTAGTCGTAGCTGTTGTCAAAGTGCCGCGTGCCGGCGCGCAGCGACAGGTGGAGCGTGCGCTTCACGGCGCGCCGTGCGTGCGTGGGCAGCACGATGCGGCCCAGCCGCAGGTGCTTTCCCGGGGCGATCGTCACGGGCACGCCGTCGACGCGTCCGCCGTCCACGGTGCCCTCGCCCTCGCCTTCCACCCGCCAGGTCATGTCGCATCCGCCGAGAGGAGCCTCGAGGGCCTGGTACACGTCGACGGGCACCACGGCCCTCTCGTCGCCGGCAAAGACAAACTTGGGCAGTTCGGCCATGGCCACCACGGGAGCGCAGAACTGCCGCCAGGCGGTGCTGTCCACGTATCCCTTCTCGCGCCAGAACACGTTGAGCGGCCCCACCAGGGCCGTGCCCTGGCCGCTGTAGTCGTTGAGTCCAAGCAGCATGAATCCCGCATACGAGGGCGTGCGGAGGTTGCGCTCTATCTCATATTTGTAGGCCGCCACCTGCAGTCGTCCGCTGGCCATCAGGAACCGGCGCGCCATGGGCGCCATGCCGTGGTCGCGCAGCAGGTCGGCGAAGATGTCGAAGTTGGCCGCCTTGTAGGCCCCGGTGTACTGGGCGCGCTCGTCGAGGTCGGGGAAGGCGCACCACTGTCCCTGCTCGTGTGCCACGATGGGCTCACGGTTGGGCTCCGTGCCCTTGTAGTTGCGTGGGAAGCCCAGCTGCTGCTCATAGTCGTCGGCGCATTGCGGGGCCTTGCGGTCCCAGTCGAGTCCGCGCGCGCCGCCCCTCACGTGGTATTGCGAGCCCTTGTCCCAGGCCCATCCTCCGCCCACGTTGAAGCTGCAGTAGACCCTGCGCGAGTCGCGCCGGCGCCAGTAGTCCACCCAGTCGTTGCCCCAGCTCACCCAGTCGCCGGCGGGCTCGTTTCCGGCCGAGAACATCACGAACGAGGGATGGTTGCCATAGGCGTTGACGATGCGCCGCGTCTCGTCCATGAGGTAGTTGTCGATCACCATGCCGCGGCGGAGCCTCACGCCGTGGTTGGGCCAGCTGGGTCCCTCGGGCTGCAGGAAGAATCCCATCTCGTCGGCGGCGGTGAAGGCCGCCTCGGGCGGGCAGTAGCTGTGAAACCTCATGGCGTTGAGTCCGTAGGCCTTGCATTGTGCGAAGATGCGCCTCCACGCGTCCACGTCGGTGGGCGGGTATCCCGTGAGGGGGAAGCAGCAGTTCTCCACGGTGCCGCGTATCCAGATGGGTTGTCCGTTGAGCATCATCTGCGGTCCGCGTATTTCGATGTCGCGCATGCCGAAGGTGGTGGTCAGCGTGTCGTCCGAGGTGGTCACGCCGAGGTGGTAGACGTAGGGCGACTGTGCCGACCACAGCCTCATCTGGGGCAGGTCGAGGATGAAGGTGGAGTCGTTGTCCCGCCTCGGTCTCACGCGGTTGCCGTCGAGGGTGAAGCGCGGCCTGAGTCCTGCGGGCAGCACGACCAGCCTCACCCGCCTGTTCTTCACGTCGGGCCAGGCCTGCACGGCGCCGATGGTCCTGCGTCCCCGCGCGCGCAGCTCCATGCGTCCCGCGATGCCGTTCCAGTTGCCCTGCGTCTGGTCGGTCACGCTGTGCGAGTCCTGTCCCACGCCCACGTTCTCGATGCCGTTGTACACGCGTATGCGCACCACGTTGCCGGCGCCGAAGGCCACGTAGGGTGTGATGTCGAACTCGTGGGGCACGCTGAGCGACATGGCGTGGCCCACCTCGCGGCCGTTCACCCACACGGTGGTCTCGATGTGGGGGCGTTCCAGGAAGAGCACCACGCGGCGCTTGCGCCACGACCTCGGCACCACCACGCCGCGCTCATACCACGCCGCGCCCACATAGTGGCGCGACGGGGTGAGGAAGAAGGGGAACTTCATCTTCCCCGCCACGCGGTAGCGGGCCATATAGGGATTGAAGTAGAACGACGAGTCGTAGAGGCTTCCCGTCCACGGGGTGTGCACGTCCACCACGTCGCCCTTGCCGTTGGTGAGCATGGAGCCGGGCAGGCGGATGGTGTCGTCGAGCCGGGGCGTGTCGCCCTGTGAGAAGCGCCACGTGCCGGCGAGGCTGATGGCCGTCTGGGCGTGCAGGCTTCCGGCCAGTCCCAGCAACAGTGCGCAGAGCGCGAGCGTGAGTTTCTTCATCTTTTTGTTTTTCCGATTTGCTTTATAGTCTTGGTGGCGAGGTCCTTCGTGGGCTTCCCTCTTGCCAATGCAAAGATACGAAAAAAACAGATGTTATGCAAGAGGCCGCATGCACCTTTTGTGATTTTAACATTTCCACGCCCCCTTTTTTGACGTGCGTAAACCACTTGCCTTCAACGGGTTGCCGGCCTCGCGATGCGGATTTTCCTTTCATGCGTCCGCACAAGTCGCTTCCGCCTTCAAGCCCTGCCGGATATTTTACGGCCTAAACGTCAAAGCCCCTCGTCCCCCGCGTGCGCAAACGCCTGGGCGCATCCTCGCCGTGCGGCGGGCGATTAGGGTGGGGAGGAGACGGGCTCCTGCCGAAAGGCAGATGAGGACAACCCAGTCGGGGAGGCAAGTGCCCTTTTCGCCCTGCTGAAAACTGGGATGGCGGCATGAGTTTTTTCACATTTCACATTTCACATTTCACAAATTGCTCTTTCCGACCTTTTTCGT
>CAYQUN010000066.1:0-7262 GCA_964420715.1 uncultured Prevotella sp.
GTATAAATCGCCAAGAAGTTCCTCAAAACGGTCTTCAAGGAATGCTTTGGCTTTTTATCGCGTTCTTATCGGCTTCGGATAACAGAGATTTTACTTTTATGTTTCTTTCTGTCAGTTTGTCAAAATGCTGTTTGGCCTTTTTGTATTCTTTGCCATATTTGGGAGAGTTGATTTCCATAACTCTTATCTCATTGTCGGTATGTTCACCTAAGATGCTGATGAGTTTGACCATCTGTGGTGTGTCTGCCCACATTAGTCTCGTTTGTAGATATTTAAAAGTGAATAAACTCATTTCTTTTTCAAACGCTTTCATGTAGTCTTCTATTGACGAAGAGAATCCCTGAGACAAGGAAATGTTGTCAATCTTCAATTTCCCATAGCCATAGCCGCGTGCCATTCCGATGTTGTGCCAGGCCTTGTCATTGTTACCATGGAGGTTGATGGCGGAAAGGAGGGCACCGGTTTCCACCTTTCTTAAGTTGTGAACGACGATTTTCAGTTGGAACGTCAAGCCCACGGGGATAGGCCGGAAAGAGGACGTCGTGTTTTCATTGTTATTTCCAGGAGGAAGGACGGTTACCGTAGAGCCTTGGTGCACACGATAGAGTTTTCTTCCAGCAATGCCATCGGCGTTCTTATAGGTTTTGTAGGGATTACTCGTCTGCTTGAGATAGAAAGGATAGAAGGAAGCCTTGGGCTGTCCCAATACGCCTGCTACCTCTTTCTCCAGTTCGTCGTCGGCCAAGGACCGTTCTGCAAAGGCGTTGCCAATTTGCACCCTGCCACGGAGGGAGTCTTCGCCTCGTTCTGTGATGTAGCCAAAGATGATTTCAACCAGGTCGTGTTCCGTCTCATTGGGATTCTGTTGTTTCTTGACCAAATCGGCTACGCTTTGCTTGTATGGATAGCGCATCATGGCAGATATACCGATGGCGTCAACTTGGCTCGCCTTACCTTTACCTTTCTTTGGTAGATAGAAAACAGCTATTTCCTGATGAGACTTCAGCCGGTTAACAATCTTGTCAAAGTCGGGTGAAGGCTCATGGACGGTGAAGAAGGCCTTGGTCACTTGTTCGTTAATCTCGATTTCGGCCAATCGTCCACTCGGGAATAAATATTCCTTGTGTTTTTTGAAGATGCTTCCAGTGCAGACGATATGATAATTTTTCCCGTTCCTCTTGTATAGAGGGTACCATCCCCCGGCATTCTTAGCGATGGCTTCATTTCTCTTCCATGCCGTTTTCTCCTTATTAAAAGATAAATACTTTTTCTGTAAGTACGCATCGTCGATGCGAGCCCATTCTCCATCGCAAGGAGTGAGGTACAACTTGTCACCTTCTTGTCTCAGCCATGCGGGTTTGACTCCTTTCATCAAATCAATATAATTGTTGCTGTCAGTGGTCTTGTTACCTCCTATGTCCCGCATGCTGAAATAGCGGTCGTTGTATTGTGTCATCTTTCCGAATGCCATGATTTCCATGGTGGTGCGTAGCATGCCCTTGATGCTGGTGGCAGGAAGAAAATAACGACGCTTTTCTCCGTCCATGACGTGGGCGGAAAAAACTTCTGCTTCTTTCTTGTCGCGGTTGGCGCTTCCATTACGGGTGAATAAAGGCGAGACGTTGTGCAAGGTGACGGTGATGATGCCGTCCTCACCATCGGAGAACGGAATGTCTTGTGACACTTGGTTCGCCCATTCTGGATAGTATACTATCTCGTTGAGCGGTACAAAATTATAGTTGGATGTAAGTTTTCCCATATTTATTTCTCCTCTTTCTTCTTAAATCCGATAAATACTAGTCGGTCAGGTTGTAGCACTTCCATGTTTTCGCAAAGTTCGTCAGAGGCAGGCTTCCAGTATTGCAGATAACAAAGTTTGTCGATGCCGGGCATACGTTGCGCAAGATATTCTTTTTTCGTGACGTGTGCGTCGGAGTCATTGCGACTTTTGGGGGCAACAGCGAACGAACTGACTCGGTACTTGCCATCAATGAAGCGTATGGAGACCGATTCCCCGCTTGTCGCATCGAAGAGTTCGCCCTCGATGATGAAAGGATTTTCTCCATCGGTAAGTGTCAGCTGTGTCACCTTGCCCTTGTGGCAGATTTCAGGAGCGGGAGAGTCGCTCTTCCATAAGTAGCCTTCGTAATTTCCCTTTATTTCTTGTGTCATGATTTCTCTTTAATTAAGGTTCCTGTAAAAATTCCATTGCCGCGATTGACGCCTCCCCCAAGGGGCAGGAGCCCTTGCGCAATGTCTTCAAGCGAAAGCTCGAAAGCTTGCTGGATGATGCCATCCTTAAAACAACTACCTAAGACATCTATATGGAGTTTCAAGGTGAGGTCTTGTCCGTGAGTTACCTTCTCGGTAAAAAGTGCGCCGTCCATACTGCCTCCCGTGAACCGGTCCAAAGCCACATGATTGAGAATCTTTTCCTGATGGGCTGGCAGGATGATGTCAGACAGTAGGATGTTGCCACGCTTGATTTCCTTATCTTCGTTTTTGCCTGACGATCCGAAGATAGCTTTCACGGCAGGATTTTGATCATTGACTAATGGTTGCTTGTCTTTATCGTCGGCGTAAGCCCCTTTCAGCTTGTTCCAATGGTAGGCTGTCCTGTGGGCGAGGGCCCCTTTGACAGATGTCGCCGGGACGAGTACCCCACCTTCGTGGAAGGAAGGCTTCCCTTGATCATCCCAGTTGATATAGCCTTCGCTCACGGGCGTGATGTCGGCTTCATCATCGCCCAAGCCTGAGCCGAATAGGAAGAAATCGTCTGGCTTTAATTCCAACGTGTAGTGCTTCCATTTGTTATCTTTGGTGACAGGGATGGCACGTTCGACTGCTCCTGTGAGAGGTTCCTTTAGCGAGGCCGATCGGTTAGCATAGCTGTCAAGGTCAGTCGGGTTTGTAAGGTCATATTCCCTGTACCTGAGTGATTTAACACTCATCAGTCCGAATCCGTTGCGTGTGCCGCCACCTACACGGAATATGTTGCTGCTTAGCGTGCATAGCATCTTTTCGTAGAATTGTCGGTCGCTGTCTGACCCCTCAGAAAGGAACTCCATTTCAAAGCAGAAGCGTGTTCCTTGATAGACCACTTGCTCGTCAAATTTTCCTCCGGTGTCAGTACATCCCTTGTCGTTGATGTGAACGTGCTGACGGATGGGCAGCGTCTTGAAGTGCGAATAGAAATCGTCTTCATAATTGATGACCGTCGGACCATCAACAGGGGTACCCTCGTTCCCCATCATTACACCGTCGGAGAAGATGACCCGTGACCCCTCGCCGCTGTCTTTGCTCTGATAGCCAAAGGGATTACTGGAGTCATCTTTCAGTCCACAGGCTGAGCGGATAACACCGGCAAGAGATGTGGCGGGGATAAAGGGCAGCCCGTTGATGTCTGTCGCCACGACGGCGTCGGTGAGTAGACTTTTCTTGCCCGAGCCAACGGCAAGGGGTGTCTGTGCCTCAAGAATGATTCTTGAGACAAAGCGTATAACATATTTAGTTCCTTTCATTGCGTGTTCGAATTTTAGCCATTTCAGATGCAAGGTTGATTACTGCTTCCTGGACGTAGTCGGGATTATCTTTGAAGTTGTCGATGAATTTTCGGAGCTTCTCCCGGCGTCCTCCTCTTTCCCACTTGTCCTTGGCGATGCCATGGGTGAGATAGGCTGCGGGCTCTTCTTCTTTATCCGTATTGTTGCTTGGCGATTTTGAATGCCATAATTTTTTTTTCTTCTCAAACAGTTCTTCGACGATGGCCTTCATGGTCGGGTGTGTCATGGCGATATTTCTGATTTGCCCCCATTGTGAGGCAAATATCTTTCCTTGGAACAGAGCCTTGTTTTGGGCAACGAAATCGTTAACTCGTGCCAAGATGGTCATTTCCTTGATATAGGCTGTCCGCCGTGCGTTTAAATAATTGAGCAGAGGCGTGCCCGACAAGGATAAAGAAGTTTTGGGCTCATTCGAATCGTTTTTCTCAGCCTTAAGCAGTTGATAAGACGTCTTGCCCAAGTTCCCGTCGTACGTGATGAAGTCTGGATTATAGATGACGCGACCGAACCCCTCGTGCTTGTAGTTTCCTACGAATTGGGATTCTGATGGCGCTTCTTTGCAATTGACGAAAAACACGCTGCCCTTTTCAATTCCGTATCGGTCGGCATCACGGGTTTGCCGTTTCCCATTCCATGAGGCATATTGGAACGTGCGTATCTGGCAGAACTGCCAATCGATAGTTCCATCAAGGCCAAGGTCGGATGCTTCGATTTGTGTCTTAGGCTGTCCCGTTGAATCGAGGAAAATCAGACGGCTGTCTGCATAGACGGCAACGCGTTTGCCATGGATGGTGTCAACAGGTGTTGCATGAGAGCCAATGTTGCTGAATGTGGCATCTTCAATGTTGACAAGTCCATACTGGGCCGTACGCGACCTTCCGATGCGCTGGATGCCCAGCAAGGCGGTGTGTATTTTTTCGGAAAGCTGGTCGTTGTCAACTTCAACTTCGAAGAGGAACGCTTGTCCCTTGTTGAGAGATTCATAGCCATACATCTTGTTGTCTTCGGATCGGCGCAAATCTCTCTCATAGGCCGATTTTATAGCGAAGCTCTTCTCTGTAGGTATGGGTTTCCCGGTCTTGTCACTAAAAACATAGTATCCGCTACGGCATTGTTTCAGTTGCATGGGTCTGCCGTTTTTCCGAGCGTCCTCTTGCCGATCATATCCCTGGAAAGCATGGCATTCCTCGTAGGGCTGTTTGCCTTTGGGGTAAAAGAACGAGGCGGGCACGTGCAGGCTGCGCACCATACAGCCCGGCATGGTGGGATGAGCATCGCCAAAGCGAACATTGCCAGAATGGAAGATTTCCATCTGTTCTGTAGGTGAAAAACGATTGTAACCGGCCGCGACTATTCCTAAAAAATTATTGCCAGGAATAAAGTCCAGTGTGGTTTGTTCCCCCTCTGTGGCCGCGGCGGAGTTGATAATCAAATCGCTAAGCAGGGTACATTTGAATTGCAGTAGTTTCATCTTCCTTCTCCTTTCTCTATCTTGAAGTCGCAACGTCCCAGGCCCCGGCTCCTGTTTACGCCGATGTGATGGATGAGTCCCAAACTCTTTTCTATCAAATCGCAAATTTCGTCGGGCACATCATAAATGGAGGCATGTAGAGTACACGGGATAGTCGTCTCTATAGTTCTGAGGCTGTGCTCTTTGGCAATGCCATTTTTATCAATAGCCGTTGACGAAACATGATTGTACAAGAACCTTTGGGCTTTTTGGTTAACGATTTCTTGGGCTTCATGCTCATCAAGAACGGCATTGGTGAAGAAGGCTGTTCCTATCACTTTGTCGTCGGTCATTTCTTTTCCTGCGGGTTGGCCGAAGGTTTTGTTGATGATGTCCTCAGAGAACTTTTTGCTTAGAGAGGCATAGTCTTCGGCGGCTTCCCGTATGAGTCCTTTCAGGGTTTTCCCGGGAATGTAAGGCAAATTGTTTTTGTCCTTAATAGCCAAGGTGTCAACATCGGCTCCGGCAGAAAGCCCGGAACCGCAATGCCACGGCGAATAGAATTGTATGATGTATTTAATGTTCTTCATTTTGTTTTTGCATATTTTGATTTTCCACGGTATAGAGTGACAGTGCGTCGAATGCAGGATAAACGGATATGCCGTTGCGTGTCTCTGGTTGCGTGGCTTGTAGGAATAATTCTCGATTTTCTTTTTCCGAAATGTTTTTCACCCTTTCCTCTTTTTGCTTGGCATAATCAATGTTGTCATGCATAAGTGTCAGCCATTGGCGGATGTCGGCTTTTGCAGGGCTGGCATTTTTTTTAGAAAGTTCTTTCACAATTTTCTGCAATTTATCTATTGTCCATCTTCCCTTTAAGTCATGTATATAATAAGGTCCGAATTTCAAAGAGTGGTTGTCATCGATGGTGAGTTCGTCGCGTTCTATTTGGTTGAATCCTGATATGTAGCTGCCTTGAATCTTATGGAACATGATGCACGATGGAGCCTTGCCGTCCCTGGTCAGATGCTCCTTGCGCTTGGCATCCTTTTTGGCCTGCTCACAGAGCGCTTCTGCCAGTCGGTATCCGTAATGGAATGGGTATGATGACTTCAGGTAGGCGATTCCCGCACAAGCGGTCAATCCGTACCCTTCTTGCTCGGTATTCTCCTCAAAGTGTTGAATGTAATTTTTTGTGTATTCCAAGGCCAGGCTGGCACGACAAATCATAGTCATGTCATCGCCACCCAATACGACCGGTCTGAAGGGTATAAATTCGCTTTTGGGGTCGAAGTCTTCCCCCTTAACTATATCGGCATAAGTCTGTTGTGCTGCTCGGATTGTGGCTTTGTCAAGTTTCTCAGAGAATTCTTTTAGTTGGCCGGGTTCTTTGTTCATGGTGGCCACGATTTGCCCCAATCCGTTACCATCGGCGTGAATGATTGCAATCCAGTCATTCTTTTCCGTTAGATCCTTGATGTCAAATGCCAGCGATTTGAATGAAAGATAGTCGTTTCCGAAGCTATCCTTTGCAAGTGTTGTTGTTGGGTTGTTCTTGTTGGAAGCTTCTGAAAATCTGCGTTTTGCTATTGTGGCTTCGTCTTGGAATTTGACTTCTCCTTTTTCAATCAAAGTTTGCACGGCGGGCAGCCCCGTAGTACGGGAGCGTACCATGGCGATATTACCATAAGTGAGGCTTTTGTGAGGCTTGTTACGTTGGATGTGCAATCGACGTTCAAGTTCCTCGACTTGGGTTTCGAAATTGCTGTCGTCAGAAAGAAGGGGTACAACGGCCTCGCTGATTGTAACACCCGGTGCGGCCTCCATGACTTCTCGTGGAAAGTTAAGGACAGCCTTGGCGCATTCCTCGCGACTGGAATAGATACATTTGACATTTCCAGCTGCATTGACAACCAGACATCCGTTGCCCTTGTACTTTTGGAACATGTCTGTGCAGATTTTTTTGACTAATTCGCTTGCACCGACAATGTCCTTTAGTTCATTGGTACGAAAAATAAAATTCTGTATCCCTTGGACTGAGGCTCCGTATAGATAGTGGGATTTTGTCATTGGCTTTTAGTGTTTTTAAATTAAAGTTTAACATGTGCACAAATTTAGTTTTTTTTTATTGAAAAATCAAAACTTTAATGAGGAAAAATCGTTTTATTTAAAAATAAAAAAATGTGCCCGCCCACAAAGACGATACATGCCTGTTAAAAAGGTCTATGCGTCATGTGAGGATATATCTC
>CAYQUN010000067.1:0-6512 GCA_964420715.1 uncultured Prevotella sp.
CAAGGATTTACAACAAGTGATACATTATATGTATGTCTTCATAGACTCCTGCCTTATCCTTAAATCCGCCAGGAATAATGCCAAGGTCAACGAAGCCAAGTCGCTTGTAAAGATGCAGAGCATGTACATTTGACGCTACTACTGCATTGAACTGCAAAATGCGATAGCCATGAGCCTTGCCTTGTTTTAGGCTGTCCTTTACCAACTGCTCACCAATATGCTCGCCACGGCAGGTGTCATCAACAGCATAGCTTGCATTGGCAATATGTCCGACACGGCCGACATTGTTAGGATGAAGGATATAAAGCCCTCTCACATTATTATTGTCATCTACCGCAACAGCCGAATAAGTCTGTGAGGCAAAGAACTTCTCACCTTCCTCAAGACTCAGATCATCCTCTTGTGGAAAAGCAACGCCTTCGTCTACTACCTGGTTCCAGATACGAACCATATCAGCCACATCCTTACTCTCAAATTCTCTAATTTTCATAGTTTTGTTTTTTTAATTAATGCAAAAATACTGCTAATTTCCCATTTGACAAACAGAATTGACTACTTTCGCATCTAAAATGCCACTATCATTACTTCCATCACTGCTGTTGACAATACTTCTTGTGGGCTATACGCCTAGTCCTGCCAACCTTTTCTCGCTTCATTGCTCAATAAAAAGCGGAGCAAGGAAGGCTATGACTATGTGGCTCGGACTGCTCACAGGCCTTACCTTTGCTGCCGTAATCGTGGCAGTGATTATCCACCTCGTTGGCACAATGATGGGTAAGGTGGTAATACTGAAGTATATCGGCTGTGCCTACATCCTTTATCTTGCATGGCAGACCCTATCGCAGTTCTGGCAAAGGAAAACGATAAAACCTGCACATTCCTTTCCGGAATGATAGTGCAGCTCACAAATGCGAAGATTATTCTCTTTGAATTGATGGCATACACAACATTCGTATTGCCATACTCAAACAGAATATACGACTTGCTTATAGTAACCGCACTGCTTGAGATAGCTGGTCCGGGTGCAAACCTCGTCTATTTGTTAGCCGGAGGAAAGCTCCACAACTTTCTTTAATCGTTATCCAAAGCAAATAGATACCATCATGGCTATACTATTTGGCCGTCTGTGCTATTTACATTCTATTGAGCTAAGGCAACATTTGTCAAATCCAAATAAATTCTGTACCTTTGCACCCACATCCTCAGAAGGAGACGCCGGATGTAACTGCAGCCCTCACGTAGGATAGTCAAAGACGATAAGTTTTATGAATTGGATCATTCTGGTTATTGCCGGACTATGCGAATGTGGGTTCACATTCAGTCTCGGCGAAGCCAAGACAAAGACAGGCATAGATCATATGCTTGGGATTGGCGGTTTCTTCGTTTTCACCTTTCTTAGTATAGTTCTGCTCATGCGTGCCGCTCACCATCTGCCACTCGGTACAGCCTATCCGGTGTGGACAGGCATAGGAGCTGTAGGCACAGTCGTTCTTGGAATCATTGTCTTCCATGAGCCTGCTTCATCTTGGAGTTTTTTCTTTATCGTAACATTAATCCTGTCCATCATCGGACTTAAAGTTGTTTCAGCATAATGGAAACACAATTCGAATTCCGTCCTATGCGCCGCAAGCGCCAGCAACTCTCAGAAGAAGAGTGCATTGACATTCTCAATAGCGCAACGTCAGGCACACTCGCCCTGCTTGGCGACGGCGGTTATCCTTACTCACTTCCCATAAGTTTCGTATATGCCAACGGCAAAATCTTCTTCCACTCTGCATTAAAAGGTCACAAGGTTGATGCCATCCTTAGTTGCGACAAGGCTTCTTTCTCCGTCATTCAGAAGGATGACGTAAAGCCCAAGGAGTACACAACTTACTTTCGCTCCGTCATCTGCTTTGGCCATATCCACATCTTGGATAATGACGAGGACAAGATGAAGGCTGCTCGCCTGCTCGGCAACCGTTACAATCCCAACAATGACGAGACATTAGCCGCTGAAATTCACAAGGGTTTCAAGGCAATGTGCATGATAGAACTCGACATCGAGCACATGACCGGAAAAGAAGCTATTGAATTGATGAGAATGCACAAGTAATATGTCAGGAATAACAGACTTACAAACACTCATAAACTCAAAGGAACCTGTTTCCCCTTCACGTACACTCTTCACTCGATGCTGTAGGACGACTTACTGCGGCATTCTCAACAACTCTCGGCAATACTGGAATAAGTGCAAACGTTGTTGCCGCTTACTACCACACCAACATCTTTGTGCCAGTCGACAAAGCGGTGGAAGCATTGAAGGTGCTACAAAACATGCGCAATCGACAATCGGCAAATTAAGAATTTCTGTATTTCATCGGAGTAATACCTGTCTGTTTTTTAAAATATTTGTTGAAGAATGACGGATTAGGGAAATTCAGACTCTCGGCAATCTCGTAAACAGGCATTTCGCTATGGCGGAGAAGTATTTTTGCTTGCAATATAACTGAGCGGTTAATCCATTGCATTATGGTCTGACCGCTCTGTTGTCTTATTACCTTGCTCAGGTATCCAACAGAGACAAACAGTTGACTGGCAAAGAACTCTGGCTTGTGCTCTCTCCCTTCCGCGGTATTCAGAAGGTCGATGAACTGGTTGAAAAGTTGTTTGCTGCGGGAATCGTACACTGAACTTTCAGCCTTGATATTCGCATTCTCGCTAAGGCGGATGGTATATTCCAATGCAGCCTCGGCAAGGCGATCATACTCAGGATTTATTTCCTCATTATTTTCCTTTGCACACTGCCATAGCAAGCGGATATAAGTCTTATATCTCTCTGCTTCCATTGTTGACAAGGACAAGACATGTGGATGTTGAAACTTATGGGTAGTTCTTAGATTAGCAAACGAGAAAGCAAGGAAATTGACATCATCTGATACTCTCTCAAACTGGAATATTCCCTGTTCGGGAATGACAAGCAATGAGCCTGACGTGATACTCTGTGTCTCTAAGTTGACATCTATTACAGCCTCGCCAACGGTAAATAGCATTATCCTTCCTCCCTCAATGCGGTAGGGCTCGCCTAGGGGAAACCTTGCCTTACGAATAGGCTCTGCGTCGAGGGTTACAATACGGTCGGACGAAATATAGAAATCAGCTGCCGGAGCTACTTGCTCTTCAATCCTCCGCATCGTCAGTTCGTTTATCTTCTTTGCCATAATTTATTTACATTTTTATTCGGCAAAGATAATTATTTATTGTGAAATAGCCTATATTTTAGTCATAAAACCCGTATTAGAACATTTCCTGACTGCGTGAGATAACGTGTTTGTTTAGGATTGTGGTTAACTTTGCACCCGTAAAAATAATAAATTTAAAGTTATGGATAAAGCAGATTCATTGAAGATTTGGAAACCGGCTTACGAGTTCCGCAAGGAGACAAGCTGGTCAGGTATTCTTTATAAAGAGCCGGCAGGAAAGCACTTGTTGAAGAAGGGCTTTCAGGTTGACGACGACTTCCATCCTTTGGAGCATGATATTCTTTGGGAGAAAGACGTTGCCGTTGAGATGCGTGATGGCGTGAAAATCTATACCGACGTATATCGTCCTACAACCGACGAGAAAGTTCCGGCAATAATCGTATGGAGTCCTTACGGCAAGAACTCGGGCAATGGCGATCGATATAAGAACATTTTCCGTCAGCTTGGCATTGACATGAAGTGCGTCAGCGGCTTGCAGAAGTGGGAAGGCCCCGATCCCGACTACTGGGTTGGGCACGGCTATGCCATCCTCCATCCCGACACACGTGGCATTGGTCAGTCGGAAGGCGACATAACGATGGTCGGCACTCAGGAAGGCCGCGATGGGTATGACCTCGTGGAGTGGGCTGCACGCCAGGAGTGGTGCAACGGCAAGGTGTCGTTTGCCGGCACAAGCTATCTCACCTTCTCACAGTGGTTCATCGGAGCCGAATGCCCTCCGCATCTTACCTGCCTGCAACCGAGTGAAGGGTTTACTGATGCGTTCCGTGACCTTTGCCGTCGTGGTGGCATGCCCGACTTCGTCTTCGCCCGTGGATTGCAGACAAACCACCAGGGCAACCAGCGCCGCGAGGACGTCTATGAGGAGTGCCAGAAGTATCCATTCATCACCAACGATCTTTGGCAGGACAAGATAGCTAAGCTTGAGAACATCAATGTTCCGGTCTATGTTGTCGCAAGCTATTCCAATGTTCTTCACACCGACGGCACATTCCGTGGCTGGCGAGGCATCAGCAGCAAGGACAAGTGGCTTCGCATACACGACAACCTTGAATGGCCCGACTATTATAATCCAAAGTATATTGAGGATCGCCGCCGTTTCTACGACCACTTCCTCAAGGGCATTGACAACGGCTGGGAGAAGACTCCGCGCGTACGCTACTCTCTGCACGATATGGAAGGCGGCAACAAGGTCGACCAGCCGGCAACAGAGTTCCCACCAGCCGGCACGGAATATAAGAAGTTATATCTCAACGGCGTTACAAGACAACTCGACAATGAGTCGCCGTCTACAGACAATCCAGTCGTATATGAGACAGAGGGCGGAGTGTTCAACCGTACCTCCTTCCATCTCACCTTCGACCACGACACGTCATTTATTGGCTACCCTAAGGTGAAGCTGTATGTCGAGGCCGACGGTGCCGACGATATGGATTTGTTCGTCTATGTGCAGAAGCTCGACCGCCAGGGCACACTCCGCTACCAGTATACTTTCCCTTGCCGCGATGCACGTTCTCTTGATATGCTCGAGCCTGCCGGCGGACTTCTGAAATATGTTGGAGCTTACGGTCGTCTACGTGTGAGCCGTCGCCATCTTGACGAAAAACTTTCCACCGACATCGTCCCCGTGCTGAGCGAGGACCGTGAGGAAAAACTTATAAAAGGTCAGATTGTCGAAGTGGAAATTCCATTGGCACCAATAGGCATGACGTTCTATAAAGGAGAGACGCTCCGTCTGCATATCTGCGGTGACAACCCTAATGGCGGTTACTATCCCAACACCTTCTACAAGCCAGATAACCACGGCCGTCACATCATACATTGTGGTGGCAAGTACCAGAGCTTTCTGCAAATAGGTTTGTTAAAGTAAGAGCTATTACAATGAGAAGTTAAATTAAGGCAGTCATTCTTTGGCTGCCTTTGGATAAAATCTCAACTATTTCTTTCATTTTGAATATTTCTATCTGTAAAGTGATAATGTCTTACCCGAAAAAATAGCGTAACTTTACACTGGCGTTCGAGGTCAGGCCGCACTCAGCATAAGAGCGAGCTCTTCTGCGTTCGTTTGCACTGGCTTTGCACTCGAAAAAGAAAGTTTAAAGATATGGAATACATTCAACTGAAAAGCGGTGAGAAAATCTCACGCATAGGTCTTGGTACAATGCGCCTTCATGACGACAAAGAGAGTGTGGACACAATACTGAAGGCTATTGACAGCGGAGTAAACCTTATCAATTGCGGCGATTTCTACAACAACGGACTCGGCGAGCTTGCTGTCCGTGAGGCATTGAAGAGTCGCAAGCGTGAGGACTTGTTCATCTCCGTCAAGTTCGGCGGTCTGATGAAATTAGGCAAGAATATAATAGGTATGTCCGGTATTGATGTCGCTCCAGAGCACGTTGAGAACTACCTCGCTTACACCCTCAACCGCCTTGGCGTCGACTATATTGACCTTTATCAGCCATGCAGAATCAATCCGTATATACCTGTTGAGGATACTCTTGGAGCAATAGCAAGGTTGAAGGAGAAAGGCTATGTCCGCCACATCGGTATGACAGAGGTTGATGCAGAGACCTTGCGCCGTGGCAACGAGGCAGTTGGCGTTGACCTCGTAGAACTCAACTACAACATCATGGACCGCCACTATGAGGATACGACAATGGCAGAGGCTCGCAAACTTGGCATTCCAATTGCGGCATTCGGCGTACTCCTTGCAGGAGTCATCGGCGGAAGTCATGGGCAACAAACTGCAAACTTCCTGAAGAAGATTCATCCTGGAGAGACGGCAAGCAACTTTGACCGCAACTTAGAAGTTAAGGATAAGCTACAGGTAATTGCCAACCGTCACAACATCACCCTCGCCCAGCTTGCCATGGCATGGGTACTGGCTCAAGGCAATGACATCACGGCGATAGTAGGCTCTCACAGGCCAAGTCAGGCAGAGAGCAGTGCTGCGGCCGCCAACATCAAGCTCACGAAACAAGACCTTGCCGACATTGAGGCTCTGGTGCCAAAGGTAGAGGCAAAGAGCCTTTACCAGCCGGTTCTCACAATCAACACAATCAATGAGAAAGGTTTATTCAAGGCAGGTTTTTAACACCAATGATATTTTAACCCCAATCGGTCATTAGAACTCACGCATAGTATGGGAAGCCCTGTTCATCCATGGCTTCCCATATACCTTTGAAGGATTTTCTTGTTGTCAGTGATCTTGCCAGACACAACACTTTCTTATCCTTGCTCTTTCTGATGTATCCTGGTATGGCCAAC
>CAYQUN010000068.1:0-5944 GCA_964420715.1 uncultured Prevotella sp.
CAATAAAAACAAAATTTCATTTTGTTTTGTATTGTCTTCGGTTTGCTGTACCTTTGCAAAGGAAATCATCAAAACATATAACTAAATGTCTACATTAACCCTGCTTATTATAGCCGCCTTCGTGATAGGCTATCTTTTCATCGCGCTGGAAAGCGTTACCAAAGTGAACAAGGCCGCCGTGGCCCTGCTCATGTTCGTGGTCTGCTGGACGCTCTACATGTGCGATCCCGCTCCCTTCGTGCAGCTCATGCATCCCGATTACCAAGGTGGTGCCTCGGGGCTGGGCAACTTCATCAACAGCATCATCGAGGGACACTTGGGCAGCACGTCGACCACCCTCTTCTTCCTTATGGGTGCCATGACCATCGTCGAGGTGGTCGACCAGAACGGCGGTTTCGACTGGGTGAGACGCGTCATGGCCACGCGCAGCAAGCGGTCGCTGTTGTGGAAGATTGCGTTCATGACCTTCTTCCTCTCGGCCATCCTCGACAACCTCACCACGAGCATCGTCATGATTATGATTCTCAGAAAGCTGGTGCAGTCACATCAAGACCGCATCATTTATGCCTCTCTAGTCATTATCGCCGCCAACAGTGGCGGTGCGTTCTCGCCCATCGGCGACGTCACCACCATCATGCTCTGGAACAAGAACCTGATTACGGCGGCGGGTGTCATCTCTGAGATTTTCATCCCCTCACTCGTCTCGCTCGTCATTCCGGCCCTCATCATGCAAACCCAGCTCAAAGGGTCGTTGGAGCACGGCGAAATGCAATCGTCGGCCCTGGCTCCCGATGCGAGCACCGAACTCATCGAACTCGGCAGCAGGGAGCGCAAGGCCGTATTCGTCATCGGCGTGGGTGGCCTGATGCTGGTCCCCGTGTTCAAGTCCATCACCCACCTGCCTCCCTTCGTGGGCATTCTGCTCGTTTTGGGCATACTTTGGACGGTGACTGAAATCTTCTACCGCAACCTGCGAAAGCACGCCGTACAGGGGCAGAGTTTCCGCAAGCGGGTGAGCAGCCTGCTCTCGCGCATCGACATGAGCACCATCCTCTTCTTCCTCGGCATCCTCATGGCCGTGAGCTGCCTTGAGGAAGTGGGCGTCCTCTCGGCCCTGGGCAAGGGACTCAACGAGGTGTTCAACGGCAATCATTACTTGGTGACTGGCATCATCGGCGTACTCTCGAGCATCGTTGACAACGTGCCCCTCGTAGCCGGTTGTATGGGCATGTATCCCGTTGCCGCCGTGGGCGACATGGCTACCGACGGCATCTTCTGGCAATTGCTGGCCTATTGCGCTGGTGTGGGTGGCTCGATGCTCATCATCGGCAGCGCCGCCGGTGTGGTGGTCATGGGATTGGAGAAGATCACCTTCGGCTGGTATATGAAGCACGTGAGCTGGATCGCATTCATTGGCTACGTGGCGGGCATCCTCAGCTATTGGGCCATCCGCACATTCATCTTCTCTACTCCTCTTTAATATTTTTCCGGTATGGGTGTGTCAGGAGCCGTGGCTTCCGACGCGCCATGCCGGCATCTCCGCCCTCTTTCCCGGCCTACTGCCGATTGTCTCCCGACATGGCATAGCACCGAGCGCCTCCCCCGACGGATGCCGCCCCATGCCTCACCCCACGGGGGCTGACCCAAGCGGCCCGTCCCCGTGTTATGGCTTATTTTAAAAAGTTAGAAAAAAAATGACGAATATTCTTTTCCTCCTTGCCGGACTACTGGTGGGATCCACCTTGGTCTATGTGTTGATGAGCCGACGGGCGCAGTCGCTGAACGTGGAATCGGCCCGACGGCAAACGCAAATCGAGTGGCTCACACGGCAGATGGCCGACAACGAGGAGGCCGCACGCAAGCGGATGGACGAGGCCACGCGCGACTTCAACTCGCGGATACAGCAAGAGCGCCAACAGCAAGACCTCATGATGGGACAGCAAAGGCAAGAGCGGGAACGGCAGTTGGAACAGCTCCGCACCGAGCTCTCGCGACAACTGGAACTGCAACGCGAGCAGCATCGGGCGCAGATGGCACAACAAAGCGAGCAGTTTGCCGCACAGCTGGAGGCCGCGCAGAAAGCCGTGGAGGTGGCCGCGCAACAGGTGCTGGAACAGAAATCGGCCAGGCTCAAGGCCGACAATGCCGAGAACATCGGCCACGTCACCGACCCTCTCAAGGAGGCCATCGGGGCCATGCGCAAGGCCATGGACGACAACGCCAAGGATTCGGCACGCGATGCGGCCACCATGCGGCAGATCATCGAGCAGATGATGAATTCGAATCGGGAGATTGGGCAAAAGGCCGAATCGCTGGTGAACGTGCTCCGGCGCGACAACAAGGTCACGGGCAACATGGGCGAGGTGATTCTTGGCGACTTGCTCCAAAGCCAGGGGCTTGTCGAGGGCGAGCAGTACGAAGTGCAACCCCGGCTGCGCGACGCCAACGGCAAGGCCGTGCGCAACGACGAGACGGGATCGGAGATGCAGCCCGACGTCATCTTGCACTATCCGGGAGGGCAGGATGCCATCATCGACAGCAAGGTGTCGCTCGTGGCCTATGAACGCTACGTCAACGCCACGAACGACGAGGAGCGGGCGCAAGCGCTCAAGGAGCACATCGACAGCGTGAGGCGGCACGTGAACGAACTGGCAAGGAAAGACTATAGCAAGTATGTCAAGAGGCCGCGCGAGGCCGTCGACTTCGTCATCATGTTCATGCCCTTCGAGTCGTCGCTCCAGCTGGCCCTGGCCAACGACCACTCGCTCTGGCGGGAGGCCTTCCAAAAGAAGGTGTTCGTCACCAGCGAGCAGAACCTCATCGCCATCCTCCACATGATTCACGTGGCGTGGATGCAGAACCGGCAAGCCGAGAACCAGCAGAAGGTGTTCGCCCTGGCCGAGCAGCTCATCGACCGGCTGGGCGACTTCATCAAGCGATACCGCACGCTTGGCGAACGCCTTTCGGCCGCCGACAAGGCTTATGGCGAGGCGGCCAACAAGCTGCTCACGGGCAACCAGAGCGTGGTGAAGAAGGGGCGCGAACTGATTGCCCTCGGGGCGAAGGAGAATCCCAACCGCACGATTCCCGAACCCGAGGACGACTTGCAGTTGAAGATTGAGGCATAGCCGCACCCCACGAGGGGATGGTTGCGGAGAGTCATGCCCGCGCCATCCCCACACGACGAGCCACCACGGCGACACGGCCGAGACGCCTCCGCGTGCAATTGAGGCCAACGGAAAGATTCCCCCCACGGGCTTGTGCCATGGGGGGAATCCTCGTATACGGGCACGGTGTGCGGCCGTATGCCTTCTCTAGACGAAGAACATGATCAGCATTTGCGCGATGACCACGCGCACGAACATCCCGAGCGGATACACCGACGCATAGCTCACCGAGGGCGTATCGCCCTTGATGGTGTCGTTGGCGTAGCCCAAGGCCATCGGGTTGGCCATGCTGCCGCAGAGGATGCCGCAGATGGTGCCAAAGTCATAGCGGTGCGTGCGCAGGGCGACGAGGCCCACCACCACCACCGGCACCACGGTGATGAGGAATCCGATGCCCACCCAGGCCAGTCCCTCGGGACGCACCACGGTGGCGAAGAAGTCACGTCCGGCATCGAGGCCGAGGCAGGCCAGATAGATTGACAATCCCAGCTTGCGCAACATGAGCGACGCCGAGCGCGTGGTATAGGAGATGAAATGCAGCTTTGGCCCGAGCGCGCCAATCACGATACCCATGATGATGGGTCCGCCGGCCATGCCGAGGCGGATGGGGCTCTCCATGCCCGGAATGTGTATGGGGATGATGCCCACCGCCAAGCCGAGGATGATGCCCAGGAAGATGCTTCCGATGTTGGGTTCGTTGAGCGTGTTCACCGAGTTGCCGAAAAATTTCTCCACGTTGTTCACGGCGTCGTGGAGCCCCACCACCGTCACCCTGTCGCCATATTGCAGCCTCAGGTCGTCAGTGGCCAGGAGCTTGATGTCGCCCCTGAGCACACGGCTCACGTTCACCCCGTAAGTCTTGCGCAGCTGCAATTGTCCGAGCCTCTTGCCGTTCAACGCCTTCCGGGTCACCACGAGCACGCGGCTCTCCACGTTGGCGTCGATGGCGTTCCAGTCGATTTGCTCCTTGTTATAGTCCTTGGCAATCCGCCTTCCAAAGAGCAGTCCCATTTCGGCCTCGTCGTCGCGCGTCGTCACCACGAGCACGTTGTCCCCCTGCTGCAGCGTGGTTTGCGCCATGGGCAGAATCACCTTGCCCCCCCTCCACAATCGCGAGACGATGAATTTCAGGTGCGTCATTGCGGCCACTTCGGCGATGGTCTTCCCCGCGATGGCCGGATTGACCACGGCAAACTGTGCGATATACGTGTTGTCGTCGTCAGTGAGGGGGCGCACCTCCAAGTCGCGCGGTTTCACGAAGATCTTCCTGATGAACACCATGGCAAGGATGACTCCGAGCACGCCGAGCGGATAAGTCACGGCGGTGGCCAGGGCCACGCTTCCACTCGGCCTGCCCAGGTGGGCCAGGGCCTGCGTGGCGGCACCCAGGGCCGGCGTGTTGGTAGTGGCACCGCAGAGCAGTCCCACCATGTCGGGCAAGTCCACTCCCGTAACGGGCACGAGCACGAGTGCGAACGCCGTGCCCAGCAAGATCACTCCCAGCCCCCACAGGTTGAGCGCCAGCCCCTCGTGGCGGAGCGACCCGAAGAAGTTCGGTCCCACGTGGAGGCCCAGGCAATAGACAAACATGGACAGGCCGAAGGTCTCGGCATAGTCGAGCACGCGCGCGTCGATGGTCAGGCCGATGTGTCCCGCCAGGATACCGACGAAGAAGACGAAGGCGATGCCGAGCGATATGCCCATCATCTTCACCTTGCCCAAAGCCAGCCCGATGGCGATGATGACCGACAGGATGACGACAGCCTGCACCGACGAGTGCGCGACAAAGAGTTGGTTCAGAAAATCCATTTCCTCAAAAGCGTTGTTTCATCTTGGCCCACCCGCGGCGCCTTCCCGCCCGTGGGCATTTCCCTCCACCTTGATTATAATATGTTGAGATAGTTTTCAATAGGGATGCCACGGTTCTTGTCCTCGTTATCCTTGTTCAAGTCGATGAGCCTCCACACGGCGTCCATAGCCTTCCGCGTGCTGGCCGTGAGCGTCTCACCGTCAATCAGATGTCCGATGAGCACCGCCGAGAAGATGTCGCCCGTGCCGGGGAAGTGCACGGGAATCTCCTCATAGTTGAGTTGGAAGTACTCACCATCAGCCTGGTTATAGCCCACCACGGCCGTTTGCCCGTCTACGGGTATGCTTGTGATGAGCGCGCTCCGCGTGCCTATCTTGCGCAGGTGGTCGAGCAGCGAGCGGGCCTCGGCGGCCGTCACCCCTTCTGGAGCATAGTCGCGTCCGGTGAGATAGCAAGCCTCGGTGTAGTTGGGATAGCACAGATGAGCCACCCCCAGCATCTCGCGCATACTCTTGATGGTGGCGGGCGTGACGCCGTTGTAGAGTTTCCCCTCGTCACCCATGATGGGGTCCACGAACACCACCGTCCCCCTTGCCGCCTGTTCCTGGCAATACCGGCTCACGATGTCGGCCTGGCGCTCGCTTGCGATGAATCCCGTGGCTATGGCGTCGAAGCGGAATCCCAGTTCCTTCCACACCGGGAACACGCCCCGGATATAGTCGGTAGTGTCGAGCAGATTAAACTTGCCATAGTCCAGCGTGTTCGACACCAGAGCCGTGGGCAGGTTGTAGGTGGGATGTCCCATATACGAGAGGATGGGAAGCATGGCGGCCGTTGCCACCTTGCCATAGCCCGCCATGTCATTGATCAGGAGAATTTGTTTCTTGCTCATCTCATGCTTTTTTTTTCGTGTGCAAAGGTACTGCAAACCGAAGACAATACAAAACAAAATGAAATTTTGTTTTTA
>CAYQUN010000069.1:0-5490 GCA_964420715.1 uncultured Prevotella sp.
CAAAGACGATACATGCCTGTTAAAAAGGTCTATGCGTCATGTGAGGATATATCTCTATGTGAGGGGTGGCTTTCTCTGAACCATATTCCCGTGGGCGTAAGCGTATGCGCATGGGAATATGGGGGCGTGAAAGACGAATATTCAATTTGTGCCCTTACACATATGTCCACGTATAAGGGAGGCCCCTGCAAGCGGGTCGATTCCTGATGCAAGATTATAAAATGTCCCGTGCTACGACAGAACTGCCCCCCCAAAAAAAAATCTTGTGTCCAACTTTGTGTGGGGGCATTTCACAGCAGCGGGGCAACCCGTGAGGCGTAAAGTTTTCCCCACACGGGTTGTTCTTCCCGTCATTTCCCTATATGGGGAACGATTCTCCGCCGTTTGTCGGCCGAGAAGGAGAATGTACCGTCCTTACCCCTCTTGGCATCAAGGGCGATGATGCGGGTGCGGCGTGGCACGGCGGTGCTGTCAGAGTGGTGAACGTGGTAGACATAGTAGAAACGGCGGTGTGGGCCGAGGAAGATGTCGCCGTGGCCAGAGCCGTGTTCCCCGAGCTGGCTGCTGTGCAAGATGGGGTTGTCGGGGTTCTTGGTCCATGGTCCCATGGGGCTGTCGGCCACCGCATAGCCCACGGCATAATCGGGGCTGAGGAAGTGGTTGGCCGAGTAGAACAGGTAGTATTTGCCCTCGCGCTTGATCACCGTGGGTCCTTCGAGGATGGGGTCAGAGGGAAAGGCGCGCGTGTGCTCCCAGGGTTGAGTGGCGGCGAAGCACCGGCGTAGCGTGCCGGGGATGAGCCGGCCGTGCTCGAGGTCGAACTGCCCGCACCAGATGTAGTTGCCGTGGTCGAAGCGGACATGATAGAGGTAGGCCCGTCCGTCGTCGTCGATAAAGAGGAAGGGGTCAATGTTCTTTTCCGAGGCATCGATAGGCCGGACGCTGTCCTGGGTGAACGGTCCGGTGATGGCGGGCGAAGCGGCCATGACCACCTGCTCGTTGGCGGTGTAGAAAAGGAGCCACCGGCCATTGTGGTGGACAAGTTGCGGAGCCCAAAATCCCCTCGTGCCCCAGCTCTGTGCGCCCGCGGTGAGGATGGGAGGCAGGAGGGTCCACGACTTCAGGTCGCGGCTGCGGTAGATGGGGAATCCGTTCAGGCGGCCCGTGTCTTCGGTGCCGGTGAGATAGTAGTTGCCGTCGGCGGAGACGATGGTGGGGTCGGCGAGGAAGATCTCGTTGGACGATTGTGCCAGGGCCCGTGTGGCGCAAAGCAATAGCAGGGCAAGGAGTGCCGTTCTCATCATGGTGGTTTTTAGTGTGTAACGAAAGGTTGATATCGGTTTTTTTACCGCACAAAAGTACGAATAATCCATGAAAGACGCAAGGGTAGACGAGCGAAAAGTGGTGTCATGATACATCTTATTATCTTTTTTGAACCAAAAGAGATAAGGTTTTGGTGAAAAAAGAACTATATTTGCAGTCGAAAGCGTGGAGGCGAAGGTCTCCCGCATCTGAGTTTATTATTATCTAAAAAAGAAAAGAGAAAACCATGAAGACAATCAAACATCTCATTGTGGCCGCCTGCGCCGTGCTGGTTGCGTGGCCCACGAGTGTCGTGGCGACACCGTCGGCGGGCGAAGATGCCACGGTGGTGACCAATCCGCTGATCTGGGCCGACGTGCCCGACATAGACATGGTGTGCGTGGGCGACGACTATTATATGGTGAGCACCACGATGCACCTCTCACCGGGCGCACCCATCATGCACTCGAAGGACCTGAAGCACTGGACCGTGGCAAGCTATGTGTTCGACGAGCTTCACGACAGTCCGGCCAACGACCTCGAGGGGGGCAACGTGTATGGCCGCGGGCAGTGGGCGGCATCGCTGAAATACCACAACGGCCTCTTCTATGTCTTCTTTGGCACGGGGGTGCACTCCTATCTCTATACGGCCAAGGACGCCGCAGGCCCCTGGACGTTGCATGCGAAACTGCCCGAGTATTATCACGATGCGGCCCTGTTCTTCGACGACGACGGGCGGGCGTATCTGTTCTACAATGGCGGAACCGTACATGTGAAGGAGTTTAACGCCGACCTGACGGGATTCAAGTCCGACGGCGTAGACCAAGACGTGGTGACCCTGGGCGACGGCGCCCTGCTTGAGGGCACGCACGCCTACAAGGTGAACGGGATGTATTATCTCACGCAAATCTGGTGGCCGCATGGTGGCGAGCGCACCGAGCTGTGCTGGCGGGCTAAGGACATCAAGGGCCCCTACGAGCACAAGGTGGTGCTCAGCGACAACATGGGCTACCGCGGCCACGGCATAGCGCAGGGCGGATTCCTGCAGGCCCACAACGACCAGTGGTATGGCTTCCTCTTCCAGGACCACGAGGCCGTGGGGCGCGTCCCCTTCCTGGTGCCCTGCCGGTGGGTGGACGGCTGGCCGATGATGGGCGACGAGAACGGGCGTGTGCCGAAGACGTTCGCCCTGCCGGGTATCAAGGAGCAGGGCACGACGGACATCGTGACATCGGACGATTTCGACGGACCGCGACTTGGTAAGAACTGGCAATGGAACCACAACCCCGACAACGCCTTGTGGAGCCTGAACGCGCGAAAGGGATGGCTGCGGCTGACCACGGGCAAGGTGGTGGGCAGCATCTTCGAGGCCCGCAACACGATAAGCCAGCGCACCGAAGGCCCCCGTTGCTCGGCCGTGGTGAGGATGGATGTGTCCAAGATGAAACCGGGCGACCATGCAGGACTGAGTGCCTATTGCGCCGACCCCGGCACGATAGAGGTCGTGTGTGGCGACAAGGGCCGCCAACTGGTGATGACCGACCGCGGCGTGGGGAAGGACAGCGTGAGGCTGAAGTCCAAGGTGGTCTATCTGAAGATGGTCTGCGACTTCACCTCTGACAACGCCACCTTCGAATACAGCACCGACGGCAGAAGATTCACCCCGCTGGGCTCCGCCTTCCATATGGTGTATAATCTGAAACACTTCATGGGCAACAGGATGGCCATCTTCAATTATGCCACGCGGAACGCGGGCGGACATGTCGACGTGGACTACTTCCACTACACGGGTCCGCAAGAGTAGTTCCGGACTTGCAACGTGATTTGCCGCGCATGGAGGGGAACGGAGCCTCCATGCGCGGTGTCATTTGAGGAAATCATGGGGGGATGCGTTTGTCATAGAATGGATTCCCCAAAAACTCTAGGGGCGATTTTGAGCTAAGCACTCCTAAATATTAATATCTGTAAATATGTCACCACTATTTCGGGTGATTATCAATGGGTTGTAGCGTCGCCTTGCAAAATTTTGCAAGGACGTGGAAAGTCATTTTGTAAGTTTCTGCAAGATATTTGTAAGTTTCTGCAAGGTCATTTGGGTCCTTTCGCCATTAACTTTGCAGCAGAAACCTTTATAAGAACTCGCAAGATGAAGAAAATCATGATTCTGCTCGTCGTGACAACGATGGTGTCAACGGGCGCGCACGCACAAATCAATATCGGCAAACTGAAAGACCGGGTAAAGAACAAGATAGAGAAGACAGTCACCCAGACGGCCGACGACGCCGTGGGCACGGCCAAGAAGAAGGCCAAGAAAACCGCCCAGGGCATTGTGGGCGACAACGTGTCTGACGCCGTAGGACTCACAGATGGCTCGGGCACCTCGTCTTCGGATGGGGCCGGAACGCCCTCGCTGACCGACAAGGCCCTGTTCAAGAAGGGCCAGTTCCGTGACGCCCCCTCACCCGCGATTGACGTGAAGACCCTTGATGTGGCCGACAAGGCTACGTTTGACGCCAACGGCGGCGTTTCGCTCGACAACATCTCCTCGAGCATGTCGGTTGGACAACTCAAGGTGGCTTTCCACGAGCCATGCCTATGGCTCGGAAATCAACTATAAGGAGTGAATCGACAACAGGGTGGAAAAACAAGGTAATTTATGAAGCACAAGAACGACGGTCTGCACCATGAAGGCGAGGAGTTTCAGCACTATGCTGACGAGCGGGTGGAACTCTTGGAGACCATCCACGAGATTGTGGTTCAAGAGGTAGACCGTCGTTTGAAAGAGTTCATGTGCTCCAAGGAAAAGAAGCATGAGAAAGAATGACATCCGCCACCGTGCCTTTGCGCACATCTTCATGCTCTCCACGGTGCTCACGATGACCGCATGTGGCCGAATATATCTATGCCTTGCTGCCCAGGCTTGACACCCTTGACAAGAAGCATGGGCCGCTGGCCCTTCTCCGCGTCAATGCCGTTGCAACACACCATGCTGCGGTATCTCGACAAGAAGGCCTTACGCTATATGCGCAACGAGATCTACGCACGTTGTGGCCAGCTATTCACCGACCCCGAACTGAAAGCCTACTTCGGGCGGCAACCGTGGTACTCGGCCCCACCCGAAAGGACGCATTACACCAAACTTGAAATGTTCAACGTCGAGGTCATCAAGGCCGAGGAGGCCCAACGGAAATAAGGAGGGCGCCCATCATCCTTCCTCGATGCACTCGCCATGCGACGGAGCCTGTCAGGCCTCGACAAAACAGAACGCTTCATAAAAACAAGTTAAGATGAAACCCATAGACATCCTTTTCATGCTCGTCCTGCTTCTTGGCGCTTCCCATACGGCACGGGCCCAGAAGCAACTCTACACGGCCACCATACAGTCGGATGGCGTAAAGATTGATTTCGACCTGGAGGAATGCGGCAGGTATGCAGATTCCTTTCTGAACCACCCCGCACGCATCACCCGTTCGGCCATGGTCGAGGGATTGAGCGGGCGTGTCGTCGAACTGCTCAAGACCAACATCGGCCCCGACTGGAATCCGGTGCTTGTCATGCGGACGGCCGATGGCAAGGTGTTCTTGCTCAATGTCCGCGAAATCATGGATACGGGTGACTATGTTTGTGGCCAGGTGCATGGCATCACGAATGCCAAGGCCCTGAAGGTGGTCAGAATCAAGGGACAGCTTGGGACGACGCCCGCCGCCGTCCTCGGCGATGGAAAGACCTGTCCGTTGCAAGGCTCCCAAACAGATAGCGGCTTCTATGCCATAGACGACTATGACCTCGTCGTCCATATCACGAGCGACTATGGCATCAACATATTGAACAAGGACGGAGAGCCCTTGGCCAGTGGCACGTGGTATCAGTCGTGGGCCGGAAGTGGCATGGTCGTCATGTCGTGCACGTTCGGCCAGGGCAATACCGAGGTGGAGATGTATTCTGACCCCAATCCCACGTCCGAAGGGCTCCATCCATCTTTCGTCATACACAAGATTGACGGCCTTGCGGCCTCCTCGCTGCCCTTCGGCACGAAGTTGCGGAGCACGCTCATGAACGGCGTGTTGCCATGACGATGCCGGCCCACTTATAATTTGTCGGACTCACGTTTATTTAAACAAAAAAATCCCGCAAGTCTGTCAAAGACTTGCGGGATTTTGCCTTTCACGATTCAGCAGTCCCACGGTG
>CAYQUN010000070.1:0-5333 GCA_964420715.1 uncultured Prevotella sp.
AATAAGCTACGCGGCACCTCAACAATAAAAACAAAATTTCATTTTGTTTTGTATTGTCTTCGGTTTGCAGTACCTTTGCAGCATGATTGATACAAGCGCATTCCAAGGAAAGAAAGCCGCCTACTATACACTGGGCTGCAAGCTGAACTTCTCAGAGACCTCCACCTTCGCACGGCTGCTCGAACAGATGGGCGTGGTCACGGCGAAAGCGGGCGAGAAAGCCGACATCTGCCTGGTGAACACCTGCTCGGTGACCGACGTGGCCGACCAGAAATGCCGGCACGCCATCAGGCACATGGTGCGCCAGCATCCGGGAGCCTTCGTGGTGGTCACGGGGTGCTACGCGCAGCTCAAGCCCGAGACCGTGGCCGGCATCGACGGGGTGGACCTCGTGCTCGGCTCGAACGAGAAGGCCGACCTCGTGCAATACCTCAGCCGGGCGTGGGCCGAACGGGGGACGGGACACTTGCACAGGCACCACGCCGTGCCCACACGCGACATCACCTCGTTCCAGCCCTCGTGCAGCCGGGGAAACCGCACACGCTACTTCCTGAAGGTGCAGGACGGATGCAACTACTATTGCACCTACTGCACCATTCCCTACGCGCGCGGACGCTCGCGGAACCCTTCCGTCAGCTCGCTCGTGGAACAGGCCAGGACGGCCGCCGCCGAGGGGGGGAAGGAGATCGTGCTCACCGGTGTCAACATCGGCGACTTCGGACGCTCCACGCACGAGTCCTTCTTCGACCTGGTGAAGGCGCTCGACCGGGTGGAGGGCGTCAGCCGATACCGCATCAGCTCGCTGGAGCCCGACTTGATCTCGGACGAGCTCATCGACTTCTGCGCGCACAGCCGGGCCTTCATGCCGCACTTCCACATCCCCCTGCAAAGCGGGAGCGACGAGGTGCTCAAACTCATGCACCGCCGATACGACACGGCGCTCTTCGCCCACAAGGTGGCGCTCATCAAGGAGAAGATGCCCGACGCCTTCATCGGGGTCGACGTGATGGCGGGATGCCGGGGCGAGCGGCCCGAATGCTTCGAAGAGTGCTACCGGTTCCTGGAGTCGCTGCCCGTCACGCAGCTCCACGTGTTCCCCTATAGCGAGCGGCCGGGGACGGCCGCCCTGCGCATCGACTACAAGGTGGACGAGCGCGAGAAGCGGGAACGCGTGCACAGGCTCATCAAGCTGAGCGAGGACAAGACCAGGGCCTTCTACGAGGCACACGTGGGACGGCGGGCCGAGGTGCTCTTCGAGAAGGCCGCCCGGGGACGGGCCGTGCACGGATTCACACGCAACTACATACGCGTGGAACTGCCCGCCGGCATGGCGGGCGACGACTACGACAACCAGCTGCGGGACGTGGCGCTCGGAGGATTCAACGCCGACGGCTCCGCCCTCATGGCCGACCATTTCACAACGAACGGAAAACAAGCATGACAACGATGAACAACAACGAACGGAAACGCGTGGCCGTGGTCATCCTGAACTGGAACGGACGCGACATGCTCGAGCGGTTCCTGCCCAAGGTGGTGGAATACTCACGCGACGAGGCCGACGTCTGGGTGGCCGACAACGCCTCCACCGACTCCTCGATGCTCTACCTGGAGACGCACTGCCCCCTGGTGAAGACCATCGTGCTGGAGCAGAACTTCGGATTCGCCGGAGGATACAACCGCGCCCTGGAACAAATCGACGCCGACTACTTCGTGCTGCTCAACAGCGACGTCGAGGTGACGCACCACTGGCTCACACCGCTCGTGGAGTGCATGGACCGGCAGCCCGACGTGGCCGCGTGCCAGCCCAAGCTGCTGGCCGAGGCCGACCACGACGCCTTCGAATATGCGGGGGCGTGCGGCGGGTTCGTTGACAAATACGGCTACCCCTTCTGCCGGGGACGCGTGTTCGACACCGTGGAAGACGACCGCGGACAATACGACTATCCCGAAGACCTGCTCTGGGCCACCGGGGCCTGCATGATGGTGCGCGCCGACGACTATAAGCGGGCGGGCGGGCTCGACGCGAGATTCTTCGCCCACAACGAGGAAATAGACCTCTGCTGGAGGCTGCGCATCATGGGGAGGCGCGTGGTGTGCGTGCCCGAGAGCAACGTCTTCCACGTGGGCGGGGGCACGCTGCCCAAGGACAACCCGCGCAAGACCTTCCTGAACTTCCGCAACAACCTCACCATGCTCTACAAGAACCTGCCCGACAACGAGCTCCGCAAGGTGATGCGCGCGCGATGGTGGCTCGACAGGCTGGCCGCGGCGGCCGCGCTCGCGCTCCATGGCAACGTGGCCGACTTCAAGGCCATCTTGCGCGCACGCAAGGCCTTCCGCGCCTGGCGGCACGACTTCGACGCCGACCGGGAGAAATGGCACGACCTGAGGGAGGCCGCGAGCGTGCCCGAGAGAAAGGGATACTCCGTCCTCTGGAAATACTACGTCCGGGGACTGAGAACTTATGACGAGATAGAAAAATCGGAAAAACAATCTGCTGCATCATGAAAAGACAAATCCTCAACATCTTGCTGCTCGCCGCCACTTCGCCGGCCGCCGCGCAGCACACCGTCACCATCACGGTGACCAACCCCACGGGGACGCCGCGACACGACGAGCCCGTGACGCTCCGCATCGACGAGGCGGAGATGTACACCCGCGCCGTGGTCACCGACGGACGGGGCAACGAGATTCCGTCGCAAATCGACGACCTCGACGAGAACGCCTACAACGACGAGGTGTTCTTCCTGGCCGACCTCGGGGGACGGGAGAAGAAGACCTACCGCGTGGCCCTCTACAACGACGGACGGCAAAAGGAATACCCCGCGCGCACCTACGCGCAACTCACCCTGCCGAGCAAGAACAAGAAGCTGGCCAAGAACCAGCAGGACATCTACCTCAGGGCCATCGCCTTCGACAAGAAGACCAAGGACCGCTACCACTACGTGCACTCGCACGGCGTGTGCTTCGAGAGCGACCTCGTGGCCATGCGCGTCTACTTTGACAACCGGCAGACCATCGACCTCTATGGCAAGACGCACAAGGGGCTCGTGCTCTTCGACACCCAGTTCTATCCCACCGACGAGCAGCTGAAGGCCGGCTCGGGCGACGACGTGCTCTGGGTGGGCGACACCTACGGGCTGGGCGCCCTGCGTGGATGGGACGGCACGCGGCAGCTGCTCTTCGACAACATGAAGTTCCAGGAGCAGCGCGTCATCACCGAGGGACCGCTCCGCGCCATCGTCGAGACGGAAATGCGAGGGTGGGTGCCCGCGCCGGGGATGAGGCCCGTCACGGCCGTCATACGCTACACCATCTATGGGGGACACCGCGACTTCGACGTCGACGTGAGGTTCGACCGCGACGTGTCCGGCTACCGGTTCGCCACGGGCGTCATCAACGTCAAGGGCTCCACCGAATACTCCGACCACAAGGGGCTGCGCGGATGCTACGGCACCGACTGGCCCACGGGGAAGGACGACGGCAAGCACAAGCTGGAGACGGTGGGGCTGGCCATCAACGTGCCCCAAGAATATCTTGACAGCGAGCGACCCGCCACCACCGACGACTACACCCTCGTGGTGCGCCCGCGCGGGCGCGAACTGCACTACCGGCTCGCCTATACCAGCGCCGACGAGGACTTCGGCTTCGACGGCTGCAAGGCTTGGTTCAACTGGATGAAGGAATGGAAGAAACTGTGCGAACGGCCTATCTTGATTACGGTGGGTGGATAAGGCGCCACTTCCCCTTCCGCGTGCAGAAAATCGCCGTCGACGCGGGCTTCTCCTGCCCCAACCGGGACGGAAGGGTGGGCACCGGCGGATGCACCTTCTGCGACAACCGCACCTTCAACCCCGCCTATTGCGACCCCGCACGCACCATCACGCAACAACTCGAGGACGGCAAGGCCTTCTTCGCACGCAAGTATCCCGACATGCGCTATCTGGCCTACTTCCAGGCGTATAGCGGCACCTACGCGCCCGTCGGCGTGCTGCGGCGGCGCTATGAGGAGGCCCTCGCCGTGCCGGGCGTGGTGGGGCTCGTCGTGGGCACGCGCCCCGACTGCGTCGACGACGCGCGCCTGGACCTGCTCGCGGAACTCGCGCGCCGCGCCTTCGTCATGGTGGAATATGGCATCGAGAGCGCCAACGACGACACGCTGAGGCGCATCCACCGCGGACACGACTTCGCCTGCAGCCGGAGGGCCGTCGAGGCCACGCACGCCCGCGGACTGCTCACCGGGGGGCACGTCATCCTCGGACTGCCGGGCGAGGACGCCCGCGAGAGCCTGCGCCAGGCGCCGCTCATCTCGGCGCTGCCGCTCGACGTGCTCAAGCTGCACCAGCTGCAGGTCATCCGTGGCACGCGCATGGCCGCCGACTACGCGCGCCACCCCTTCCACCTGTATTCCGTCGAGGAATATCTCGACCTCGTGGTGCGCTACATCGCCCTGCTGCGCCCCACCCTCGTGCTCGAACGCTTCGTGAGCCAGTCGCCGCCCGAGATGCTCGTCGCGCCCCGGTGGGGGCTGAAGAACTACCAGTTTGTCCAGCTGCTGCGGAAACGGCTTGCACACGAGGCGGGCCGCTGACGGACGCGTCTGTTCCCGTCCACGGCGCACGCCCCATGTCACTTCAGACACTTACGATTTATAAGGCGCCAGTGGGCGACGAGGCAGCTGGCGGCTATTCAAAAAGCAGGAAATAACACTTATCATTCCGGCAACTCGACGGGTGGTGGTGACAACGGCCGACAGCAACACCCCCGTTTTTTCTTCGTTTTCGCTCTGAATTTCACCTTTGTTAACACACTGAAACCTTGACAAAATGCCCGCCAAGCGTCCTCCGTCGGAGCGGGTGAAACGTAAAGAACGTTTACCGCTCCGCAAGAGCGGTGCCGAAACCCCGTGTCAGCACGCCCGGGGCGCGGTGCGAGGGAAGTGCCGCCACGCTCCGCCGCCGCCCGAAAGGCCGCTTGAGCGGCGTTGGGACGAGACACCCGTTGTTTTTCGCGATTCCTTACAAACGCGTAACCCTCCACCCCCGTTTTGCGTGCACGCTGCCGCGAATCCGCCCGTCCCGCTGACATACCGGCGGCCGACGGGTGCGAAAAATATCAGAAAAAACGAAGAAGTTTTACACCATGAACAAGGCTTGGACGTAGTGGGAGAATTGTTTACACTTTGGCAGCAAAAAAAATTGGGGACGGGACTCACGGCTTTCTCCTCAAAAAAATCACATTTCACATTTCACATTTCACAATAAGCCGTTTTTAACTCGACATTTGCCCTCGCATACAGGGGTAATAATAATATATAATATATTATATATTAT
>CAYQUN010000071.1:0-4815 GCA_964420715.1 uncultured Prevotella sp.
TGAATACTCAATTTAAATTTTAACATAAATAATTTGCCTTTATTTTGAAATAATTAGTAAATTTGCAAACTTATTATTTTTATTGGTAAATATTGCATTTTTATTTATTATTTATGAAAGAAATCCACGGCAACACCATTGCCCGCATGGCCAGGGTCCGTTGCTCCGCCACGCGAAATCCGACGCATTCCCGACGACAAGAATGCCGCGCCTGGCTCCGCCCTCTAAGAGCGTGGTGGAAATCTTCCGCCAACCAATCAAACATAATATACCATCTCGAAACAATAACAGCATCTATCATTCCATCAACAACCCAATTAATCATGTATCGTAAAATCTTTTTTCTAACATTACTGGTCTGTGCTTTCTTTGTCGCACCAACGAAAGCACAAACCAATGTCCTCGACGAAGGATTCGAAGGACCAACATTCCCCCCCGCAGGATGGTCGGTTATCGACGCCGACGGCGACGGGCACTGCTGGCAGCAAGGAGGAACGGGACTGACACGGGGCAGTGGCGACAAGATTGCCGTCTCGTACACCGTGGACGGTCCTACCAACGTTGCCTATGGAGCACAACGAAACTATCTCGTAACACCTCAAATAGCGATTACCAACAACGCCTTCGCCCTTAGTCTGACCTATATCGCCGAAGACCTGGAAACCGACGAGCACATCACGGTCCTCGTTTCAACAACGGGCAAGAATGCCAGCGACTTCACCGACGTCCTTTACGACGCCACGGTGAGCAATCCTTTCGGCGAAGAAGTTGAGGTGAACTCGCTAACCCGCTCGCTTTCCGCATACCAGGGGAAAAACATCTATATTGCCATTCTCCACACCGGAACCGACACTTACGCCCTGGGCATTGACGACGTCAAAGTCATCAACCAGAAGGGGCCCAAGAGGGTCACATCATTCAAGGTGACGGCTGGCGGCGGCCAAATTCCGACAGCCCAACTTTCGTGGACCAATCCCACCACCAACGGCAACGGCGAGCCCCTGACATCAATGGACATCAACATTTATCGCGACGGCGAACTTATTGCGACACTAAACAACCAGCAAGCCGGGGCCTCAGCGCAATATGAAGACACCGGGGCGCCCGTCGGCAACCACACCTACGCCATAGCCGTCGCTACCGCCGAAGGTGAGTCGCAGCGCCTGCAACGCACGCTCTATATAGGCGAGGACATTCCCGGAGCCGTGACCAACGTGGCCGCAACCGTTGCCGACGGCGAGGCAACTCTTTCATGGTCGGCTCCGGAACAGGGTAAGAACAAAGGATGGATTAACACCGCAAACTTGAAATACAACATCTTGCAATTCACCAATGCGGACACGACACTCCTGGCCGAGGGCGTCACGGAGACCTCTTACAAGGTCAAGCTTGCCGACGGGCAGCTGACCGGATTCCTTGTCGCTGCGGCCAACGCCATCGGCATAGGCGATACTATCCGGGCAAATTCGGTGATTGGCTTCGCTACAACCTACAAGGACATCGCCGTAGGCGCCGATGCCACTGCCGACAACCGCCACTCACGCCTGCCCATCGACTTGTATTATGGACAACATTCGGTCTCTGAAACCATCTATTATCCCGAAGAACTGAAATACGCCACGGGCACCATCAGCCATATTGTATACAAGAACCATTTCCGCAAGGAGACCGAGGTAAGCAGGCACGTGAAAATCTACGTTGGCGAGACGACGAACCGAGACCTTTCGTCGTCATGGATTCCCGCCAAAGACTTGCAACTCTCCTTCGATGGCAACGTGCAGTTCCACGAAGAAGACAACGACGTCCCCATAAAGCTCACGACGCCATACCACTACGAAGGTGGCAACCTGGTGGTCATGGTGGTGTACGATGGAACTTCCAGCATGCTGACCTACTTTGACATCTTCTACGTTTCGTCCACCGACAATCATGCCAATCGCTCCCGCATCTATAACCAGTCGGCTGCCGACAACCTCGACGACTTGAAGACTTACAACGGCAGCCTGGTCGGCGAGGTGCCGTCGACAAGGTTCATCATGACCACCGAAAACATGACGGCGCTCAGCGGACGGATTACCGACAGCAACGGCAACGGCATTGCCCATGCGAAACTGACGGTCAGGCTGACGAACATCGAGACGGAAAGCAACGAGGACGGCTACTTCAAGTTCGACATACTGCCTAGCGGACAGACGTCTATTGTGATTGAAGCCATAGGCTATGAATCACAGACCTTGAACATCAATCTTTCCGGCGACGCCATGACGCGCGACATCACGCTCAAGGCTCTGGGCAAGGCCACCATCTCGGGCAGCGTTGTCGCTTCCGACGACAATGCAAAACTGGCCGGCGCCACCATCCTCATCGAGGGCTACGCACCATTCCAAACGACAACTGATGGCGACGGCGTCTTCTCCATCGACGGGGTATACACCGGCAAGTCGTACAATGTCGTCATTGAATATCCCAACTATGACATTGAGCGTCTGCCCATAACCCCTTCTGCCGATACGCCTTTAGGAACCATCGTCCTAAAGAGAAGTCTGATTCCCGCCTACGACGTGAATGCCAACAACGATGCCAAGGCCAACAACATTGTGGTGACATGGAAGGCTCCGGACACGCGGAACGGCCGGGTGCAGCATACCAAAATCGGCAATTCCGACATCCACACGGAGACATCAAAGGATTATACGTATTCGGACTACTATGTCGCACACGCATGGAGCGCACAAGACGTGCGCGACTCCGCCATGGTGGGATTGAGCTTCAAGGCTGTCAGCGCATGGCTACAGGCCACCGACGGCACTTTCTCGGCCTGCATATGGAAAGGCGACAAGAGCGAACACACGCTCCTGGCCGAACAGAACATTCCGCTAAGCGCAATCAGCGCTGACGGAGGATGGGTGACAACCACGTTCGACGTGCCCGTTGAGATTCGCAATGGCGAAAGCTATATGGTGGGCATCCACATCCAGAACGCCTCGGGCTATCCCATCGGCGTCTACGACAATAGCCGGGAGGCCATAAGCGGACGCAACAATGTGAAATTCAGCGAACAGGGCTATTGCTATGACGGCTACTATCCTTACAACATATCGGCCTATGTGGGCATTCCGGGAACGGAGTCTACAACCGACAGCACGTCTTCTGCTCCCGCACCTGCCTACAATGTCTATCGCGGACAAAAGAATGGCGCATCCGTCTCATGGACTCGTCTGACGGCCGCGCCCGTTGAGCAGACATCATTTGCCGACAACGGCTGGAACAACCTGGTGTCGGGAACATATGTCTATCGCGTTGACGCCGTCTATCGTGACGGAGTGTCCATCGAGGCTTATTCTGATTCGCTTGTACGCGAACTCGACTATGACGCCGGTGTCAGTGCCTTCGTCACTCCAGTGAAGTCGAACAAGGTCACGACAAACGCTACAATCACCGTCAGGATCATAAACTACGGCGAGAAGACGTTGACCGCCATCCCTGTCTCTTACAAGCTGAATGATGGAACTGCCGTATCAAAGACTTATGTCGGGAACCTTGCCAAGGGAAATACGGTCGACGTCGAGATTGGCGATGTATCTCTTCCCGTACAGGCCCTCTCGACCATTACGGCATGGACGGCGCTCTCTGAGGACGAAAATACCACAAACGACACGCTTGCAATCAACATTCCCAACTACACCGACGAAATCGTGGGCGCATTCCGCTGGGATGCATACAGCGACGCAGGACCGGTGCGCTTCCATGCCAACACGCCCGAACAACTGCAATTCGTCAGAGAGGTTACACCGGACAACGCCCTCATAACAGCAGGAACAATGCTTGACAATGGCTACCTGGCTTTCACTGCGACCTGGAGCGGAATTCCAAGACAGCTTATGCTCATGGACACCACCACGTGGACGCCTCTCAGTTCGGCAACGACGGAGAGCTACTTCCTCGACATGACTGCCGATGAATCAACGGGAAAGATTTACGCGCTCTCTGTCGGCGACGTGGCAACCGACCTCGCTACCATTGACCCATCAACGTTTGCCATAACGACCATTGGAAGTACAGGACGCGACTTCCATGCGCTGGCCTCTGCCAACGGCCTGCTCTACGCCATTGACAGCAATGGCACCCTCTGCTCCATCGACCCCTCTACTGCTGTTGTATCCGAAATCGGGACTACGGGCATCACCGACGTGAGATACTTGCAGTCTATGGTGTGGATGCCCAAATCAAAACGTATGTTGTGGGTCCAGACTGGAGAAGAATCAATAGGCTACCTCTATCAGATAGATTTGTCTACGGGAGCCGCCACCAATCTTGGACAAGTCATTTACGACGGGTATGGTTCTGAGATGGTTGGACTCTATGCCGTCAACGGCAAGGAAGCTACAAGCGTCAACAGCATAAAGGACAACACCCGTGGAACCTACAAGGCCGTTTACTCCGCGACGGGTATCCGTAGCAACCAAATAGGCCGTGGTCTGAACATCGTCCGTAGCAATGATGGCTCTGTCAGGAAAATCATAAAGAAATAACATCCCGATTCTTTATCCTGGCTTCATTGCTAAATGAAAAATCTTCCGCCCTATTTACACAAAATAGGACGGAAGATTTCTTTTGAGACATATTTTTTAAGATCTGTAAATCCCCCCAAAGTGCTTGGCGAAGGGTATGACAATAAGCAAGCATATGGCATCGAAGCATCATAAGAAGACATATGGAAACTTATATCTTTGTAAGTTGGAAAAGCCGCGCGCGTTTGCCCCCCCGAAGGCGGGCAGCGTTGACCCATTCGGGCAAAAAATCATTGACCCCTCA
>CAYQUN010000072.1:0-4514 GCA_964420715.1 uncultured Prevotella sp.
GACGAGCGCGAGCAGACGCTCAACCAGCTGCTCACCGAGATGGACGGCTTCGACGCCACCAAGGGACTGGTGATCCTGGCGGCTACCAACCGCCCCGAATCGCTCGACAAGGCCCTGCTGAGGCCCGGACGGTTCGACCGCCGCGTCATCATGGAGCTGCCTGACCTGGAGGGGCGCAAGGCCATCTTGAAGGTGCACCTCAAGGACGTGCGCCACGGCGACATCGACATGGACAAGGTGGGGCGCGCCACGGCCGGATCGAGCGGCGCCGACATTGCCAACATCGTCAACGAGGCCGCGCTGAGGGCCGTCAGGCTGGGCAAGGACCAGGTGGACACCGAAGACCTGGAGGAGAGCGTGGAGACGGTGATCGCCGGCGAGCAGAAGAAGGGCGCCGTGATCTCGCCCGAGGAGAAGAAAATCATCTCTTACCACGAGATTGGCCACGCCATGGTGGCCGCCTGCCAGTCGAACACCGCGCCGGTGGAGAAAATCACCATCGTGCCGCGTACGAGCGGGGCGTTGGGATACACCATGCAGGTGGACGAGGGCGAGAAGCACCTGATGAGCAAGCAGGAGATGCTCGACCGCATTGCCACCCTGACGGGTGGAAGGGCCGCCGAGGAGGTCATCTGCCATACGGTCACCACCGGGGCCAGCAACGACATTGAGAAGGCCACGCAGCTGGCGCGCGCCATGGTCACCACCTACGGCATGAGCGACAAGTTCGGCATGATGCAGCTGGAGCAGCAGACCAACCGCTATCTGGGCGGAGGCATGCAGATGACGTGCGCGCAGGAGACGGCGCGCGCCATCGACCAGGAGGTGGCTGCCATCATCGCCCAGGCTCACGACAAGGCCGTGGCCATCATCAAGGACCACGAGGCGCAGATGCATGCCGCGGCGGCCATCTTGCTGAAGAAGGAGACCATCACGGGCGACGAGTTCATGCAGGTGCTTCGGAACGCGGAGGCCAAGGCGTAGGCGCCTCGCACCATGCGCCCCCGTGTGATGCGGAGGCGGGGCGCGGACTGGGCCCTCCCGTAGCTTGCCGGGGGTGGAGAGGCGGAAGCCGTTGGCTCGCGCTCCCCACCCCCGCTCTCTGTGTTTGCTCCTTGTCCTCTTGATGGGAAAAACTTGGACGATGGTATGAAAAACTTATAAAAATGCAAGAAGGCGGAAGGAAGCGGTGCTTAATCTTGTTTTTAAAACTTTTTATTGCTTTTATTTTCTAAAATCTTGTTTTTTCTATTCATAAATCACTACCTTTGCATCCGCTATTCATTTCTAAGAAGCAAGATGGCCTGCCGGCGCGGAGAAGGGCGCATGGAAAGCCAGGATTGCGGGAGGGCGCCCGTGTCTGAAGGAAGAACGCCTGGACACGTGTGGCTTTGAGAGTTAGAGTGCGTAAGAATCGTCTTTTTTACATGTGATTATGATATTTGCGTGTGATTATAAAGAGAAAAAGAGAATAAAAAAACGTGAGCTTATGAAGAAAGTCCTATTCATGATGTTTTCCGCACTTGCCATGATGGCATCTGCACAGACGACGTTCCAGGTCGACGGCGTTACGTATACCGTGACCGGACCGAACACGGTGAACCTGACCGACGGAACCGTGGAGGGGGACTTCGTCATCCCCTCCCAAGTGGAGAACGACGGCGTCAGCTATACCGTCAAGAACGTGGGCGAGCGCGCGCTCTCGTGGTGCGGCAGACTCACCTCGGTCACCATTCCGTCCACCATCGACTCCATCGGCTATGGCGCGTTCATGTATGATTCCAACCTGAAGACCATCAGGCTGGGCGAGGGCCTGAAGTATATCGGCGGCTATGCCTTCAGCGGGGCCGTCCCCGACAGCGTGGACATCCCGTCGTCGGTGGAGGTGATTGACGAGCACGCGTTCTTCGGCAGCAGCACGAAGACCGTCCTGTCGAAAATCACCCTGCACGACGGCTTGAGATATATCGGCGACGGCGCCTTCTATTCCAACGCCTTCACCGAGATAGACATTCCCGCCACGGTGGACAGCATTGGCAAGACGGTCTTCCTCAACTGCAAGAACCTGCAGAAGGTGACGCTGCACGACGGACTCAGGAAAATCGGCGACGGCGCCTTCAACCAGTGTGTCGCGCTGACAGACATCGTCCTGCCCTCGACGTTGGAGTCAGTGGGCATGGAGGTGTTCATGAACGCCAAGGCCCTGGCCACCATCAACATTCCGGCCGGACTGAAAGAGATAGGCGAGAGCTTTATTGCCGGGACGAGCGTGTCGACCATCAACATGGACGCCGGCAATCCCTATTTCGCGGAAGACGGCGGCGTGGTTTACACCAAGGATTACAGCATACTGAAGCTGGCACCGGTGAAGGGCCTTACGTCCTATACCGTGAACGGCAAGACCATCGGCATCGACGGCGGCGCCTTCATGGGTAGCGACATCCAGAGCGTCACCCTGCCCGACGGGCTCGTGGCCATCAACGACTATGCCTTCTGCCAGAGCCAGTTGTCGAAAATCAACTTCCCCGCCACGCTGGTGTTCCTCGGCGAGCAAGCCTTCGCCTCGACGCAGTTCACCGAAATCACCCTGCCCGAGAACGTGCCGTTCGTCAACGACGGCGAGCTGGCCGGCTGCAAGCTGCTCACGAAGATTACCATTCCCAGCGGCGTGAGGTCGGTGTATGCCCATGCCTTCAACAACTGTACCAGCCTGGACAGCATCGTCGCCCATGGCGTCATACCTCCCACGATAGAGGAATACTATGACGAATACGACAGTCCCATCTTCCATGTGCCGTCGTCGACGGTGATGCTCATCCCCAAGGGCAGCACCTTCCTCTATCGGGATGCCGGATGGAGTGACCTGACGCTCACCGAGGACAGCATCTATCCCCTCTCTGTGGTAAGCACCACGCCGGTGGACAGCGCCTCGGTGGACGGGTACGCGGGCATGTCGTTCGAGGTGGAGTTTAACGACGACATCACGCTGCTCAACGCCAGTCCGAGGGTGTTCATCCGCAAGGACAGCAATTACAGCGCCGCCACCATAGAGCCTTCGGGCGACGGCTGGCACGCCAGCGCGCGCGGCAAGAAGCTCACCGTGTGGGGTGCCGACGAGGACGGCTTCACCGATGTGTTCAACGTGGAAGAGGGCAGGAGCTATTATGTCATCATCCCCGAGGACATCGTGAAGGGTACTCGTGGCGCGCTGAACAACCAGGTCATCATCTTCGTGCGGGGACAAAAGGCCACGTCGGTTGACGGTGTCCGCACCAGCGGCATGCCGGACAAGGTGGTGGCCCGCTATAATGCCGGAGGACAAAGGGTGCCGGCAACGGCGAGGGGCTTGCAGATCGTGAAGTATGCCGACGGTACGGCGAGGAAGGTCGTCGTCAGATAACGCCCGACTATCGCAGCCACTCCTGCAAAGGCTTCCGTGAGGCGGGGTGGGCGCAGGACCCCGTCCCCACCGGAATTTTTTCCCCCGATTCCCTTTTCCGTTTCGGGGGATTTCGCTATTTTTGCAGTCGGAAGGAAAAAGAAAGCAAGCGTATGAACACAACCGGAAGAAACACCCGTCGGCCAGGCCTCCTCGCCGGCAAGCCAGAGGAGGGGCTCGGCTGATGGACCAAGCACTCACTTTTGCCATCCGCCTGCTCGTGGCCATGGCCCTGGGCGGCATCATCGGCATGGAACGCGACTATCGGGCCAAGGACGCGGGGTTCCGCACCCACTTCCTCGTGGCCCTGGGGTCGGCCCTGTTCACGCTCATCTCGATGTATGGGTTCGCAGATGGCGTGAAAGACACCTCGCGTGTGGCCGCCCAGGTGGTGTCGGGCATCGGCTTCCTGGGTGCCGGGCTCATCGTGTTTCAGAAAAATTTCGTGCGCGGCCTCACCACCGCGGCCGGACTGTGGGTGACTGCCGCCGTGGGCATGGCCTGCGGCGTGGGACAGTTCTTCATGGCCGTGTTTGTCACCGGGCTGATGCTCACCGGACTGGAGCTGCTGAGCTATCTCGTGCCCCATATCGGACTCACCAATGTGCAGATCGCGTTCACATCGCCCACGCGCGAGGCCGCTATCGAGGCACAGACGCGCATCCGCGACATCGTGGTGGGCGTGTATTCCTATGAGATGAAAGACAAGCGCACGTCGACGGGCGAGCTTTACGAGGTGCAGATGGAGGTGAAGGTGAAGCGTGGAATGCACAGCGGACCGCTACTCGACTGTCTGAAAGGATTTGACGACGTGATGATAGCCAACGAGGAGTGACGGCGGATTGCAAATCCACATCAAGACCCGACAACATCCTCGTTCCGCTCGTGCTTGCAGGGACCACGCCTGCTGGGGGATTGTCGTGGGCGTGGGCTAGAGCCGTTCAATATCTTGTGCGGAAAGTCCGGTGAATTCGATGATTTGCGTTATGGGAATTCCGGCGGACTTCATTTTCTTTGCCACTTCCTTTCTTCCGACTTCTCGTCCTTCCTTTCTTCCGACTTCTCGTCCTTCTTC
>CAYQUN010000073.1:0-2643 GCA_964420715.1 uncultured Prevotella sp.
CCTATATGCCATGCCACCCTAGGCGCAAGGGCACCAAGAGCCAGGGGCAAGTTATTGGTGCTATATCATATAGGAATCACGAAAGTATTCTATGTGTGTATGGATACAAAAAAAAGGCACACCCTGCAAGGATGTGCCTTTCGTGTCGTTGGTGCCAGACCAGGCTATAGCCCCGGCTCGGGCGTGTTGTAGAGTTCGAGGAGGTGGCAGACGGTCGCCTTCAGTTTCATCCGCAGCCACACGGGTTCCATGACCTCGAGGGTGGCCCCTTGGCTCAAGATGGCCTGTTCCAGTTCGATGTTGGGCACCACGTCGATGGACAGCATGGCGCCATGCTCGTCTTCCGACTCCACCTTCTGCGTCTTGTGCAGGGGCTTGGTGAGCAGATAGGGCAGCTGGTCGCGCGACACCCAGATGCTGACGTGTTCGACCTCGTGGCCTTGGTGCGACACGCCCACGACGTCGTCATAGTAATGCTCGAAGTCGGTCTCCGTAGGCTCATACACCTCGTCGGGGAGCGGCGATACCGACTTCACCCGGTCAAGGGCGAAGGTATAGATGTTGGCATTGTCCTTGAACGAGGCCAGCAGATACCACCTCAGGCCGTATTGCTTCAAGAAGTAAGGGCTCACGGCATAGTGTGTGAGGGTGGTGTTGCAGAACCGGCAATAGCCGATGTCGACCACCGTCTTCCGCTCGATGGCCTCGAGCAAGTCGGCGAAGGGCCTCATGGCGTCCTCGTTATAGGCGTCGTCGAAGGCCACGACGGGCTTCTCGGTCTTCAAGGTCACCTGGTCGAAGTGCTCCTCCAGCGTCTCGAGCCATGAGAAGCGGGGCATGCCCCTGAAGCGCCGTATGGTGGAGACAAGATGGTGGATGTCGCTCAGTTCCTCGGCCGTGAGCTCCCTGTTGTAGATGGAGAATCCGGGCACGGTGTAATAATAGAGGAACTGCCTTCCGTGGCGTTCCCGCTTGATGACGTCGCGGTGGTAGACCCCATAAAACTTGCTGTTGATTTCGTTGATGTCGGCGGCGAAGGTGGAGCGTGACGAGATCTCCGGCATGCCCCTGGAGCGGAGCTCGGCGTTGATGTTCCGCATCAAGGCCTCGCCGGTGATTGCCTTTCCCGTGGAGAGGCACTTGTCTATCAACATTTCCCTTTGAGAGTATTCTTTTGTTCTAGGCATGGTCTTGTTACCAATTAAATTTTTGTTCTTTGCATGGCGATGTGTTTTTCCGGAAATAGGGCGAGGGGCCGTGGCGGGCTTGCGGGCGTGGACGTGGCTGATGCCAGGTGGCGGGAACGTCAGAACAGCGAACTGACGAGGCGGGCTATCTCTTCCAGTCCCACCTTGTCGTCGTTGTCGAAGGCGCCGGTGCGTGTGCTGTCGACGTCGATGACGGCGACCACCTTGCCCGACTTGAACACGGGTACGACAATCTCGGAGCGCGACTTGGACGAGCAGGCGATGTGTCCGGGAAACAGCTCCACGTCGGGAACAATCACCGTCTGCGCCTGTTCCCACGCCGTGCCACACACGCCCCGGCCCTTCCCGATGGTGTAGCAGGCCACGGGGCCTTGAAACGGGCCAAGCTCGAGCCGTCCCTCGTGGACCAGATAGAATCCCACCCAGAAATAGCCGTCGAACGTCTCCTTCAATAGTGCCGACACGTTTGCCAGGGCCCCCGTGGCGTTTTCCACGCCGTCGATGAGCGCGGCCGCTTGCCTTGCGGCCTGCGAGTAGGCGGAGGCTTTCTCGTTGTTGTTCATTTCCCTTGATCTTAGATGTTCCCTGCAAATGTACGGCAACTTTTCCGTATGGCCAATAAAAAGAGCGGTTTCTTTTCACGCCAGTGCGGAAGCGCCCCACCTCCGGGCCGAGGAAGAGGACAAGCCGGAGCCGTTCCGGTGTGTCGTCGGTAGGCTCCGGCTTGTTTCCTGCGAGTGGCTAGTCACCGTTTGGCGGCGACTAGCCAGCCCTGCGGTGCAAGGCGGCTGGTCCCATACACTGTGCTGTGGGGTGACATGGTCGTTGTCTTTGGCGGCCGGCTCATGCGTGCCTTCGTCGTCGCGGTCGCCCCCGGAGATGCCCACATTGCTCTCCACGCTTCCCATCAGCGGCGTGTCTTGCTCGTCGGTGTCGATGGGGAGCGATTCGGGTCTGACGTATACTTTCTTTTCCTTTTTTTCTTTTGTCTTATGTTTCGGATTTATTTCACGGCAATCTTCTTTCCATCAACGATGTAGATGCCCTTGGGCAACTGTCCGGTGCCCCGGGTGCTCACCAGTTGTCCGCCCAGGCTGTAGACCCGTCCCGATCCGGCCGAGGGCCTCACGCTGGCGTTGTCAATGCCCGTGGCGTCGTTGAAGTCTAAGTTCACGTAGCCGCCGAGCCAGGAATAATAGCTTGTCGTGCCCGTGTGCAGCTCACCCAGCACCGACTTGTCGAACTCGGGGCCTATGATCAGCACGCAAGGGCTCTCCACGGTGCCGACGCCAGAGAGGGCTTCATCCTGTTGGGTGACATTCTTGAAGTCGTTGTTGCCAAGATTGATTTCCCGAAGAAGGGAGCAATTCCTAAACATCCAGCCCATATAGCTCACCTTGCTTGTGTTGAAGTTGCTCAAGTCAAGTGAGGTTAA
>CAYQUN010000073.1:2743-4473 GCA_964420715.1 uncultured Prevotella sp.
AGCCCATATAGCTCACCTTGCTTGTGTTGAAGTTGCTCAAGTCAAGTGAGGTTAAGGATGAGCAAGCGTAAAACATCGAGTACATACCAGTCACGTTGCTTGTGTCGAAGTTGCTCAGGTCAAGGGTGGTTAAGGATGAGCAACCGCCAAACATATAGACCATATTGGTCACCTTGCTTGTATTAAAGCTGCTCAGGTTAAGTGAGGTCAGAGATCTGCAGTCATAGAACATTTGGTCCATATCAGTCACGTTGCTTGTGTCGAAGTTGCCCAGGTCAAGGGAGGTTAAGGATGAGCAACCGTCAAACATCGAGCCCATATAGCTCACCTTGCTTGTGTTGAAGTTGCTCAAGTCAAGTGAGGTTAAGGATGAGCAACCGTCAAACATCGAGCCCATGCTGGTCACCTTGCTTGTGTTGAAACTGCTCAAGCCCAGTGAGGTTAAGGATTTGCAATTTACAAACATCCAGCTCATATCGGTCACCTTGTTTGTGTCGAAGTTGCTCAGGTCAAGTGAGGTTAAGGATGAGCAAAATTCGAACATCCCGCGCATATTGGTCACCTTGCTTGTGTTGAAGTTGCCCAGGTCAAGTGAGGTTAAGGATGAGCAACCGTCAAACATCGAGTACATATAGGTCACGTTGCTTGTGTCGAAGTTGTCTAGGTCAAGTGAGGTTAAGGATGAGCAACCTTCAAACATCCCGCTCATGCTGGTCACCTTGCTTGTGTTGAAGTTGCTTAGGTCAAGTGAGGTTAAGGATGAGCAAAATCCGAACATCCCGCTCATGTTTGTGACCTCAGAGGAGTTTAGATTCTCTAAGCCTTCAATGGTTTGCAATTGCTCAAATTGAGAGAACCAGCTGGCCGTGCTTGTTGGTCTTGCTTCGGAGAAAGAACTGTCGAAAACGACTTTCGTCACCTTGCTTTGGCAAGCCTTGTTGTAGTCGTTCATCCAGCCTAAGGAGTATGTGGTCTTGTTGTCTATGGTGGATGCATCGGCATAGGTGAAAGTCAGAGTCGTGCTGTCGGCATTGAGTTGTACCACGGAATTTGCTTTTGCTTTCAAGCTTACGTAGCCGCCGAGCCAGGAAAAATAGTTTGCCGTGCCTGTGTACCGTTCTCCCAGCACCGAGCTGTCGAAGTCGGGGCCTGTTTCCAGCACGCAAGGATTCTCCGGGGTGCCGACGCCTTCGAAGGGACCTTTCTCATGATAGGTGAACTTGAAGTCGTTGTTTCCAAGATTGATTTCCCGAAGATGGGAGCAATTCTTAAACATCTCGTCTATGTAGAGAAACTTGCTTGTGTTGAAGTTGCCTAGGTCAAGTGAGGCTAAGGATGAGCAGCTTTCAAACATGAAGCTCATATCGGTCACCTTGCTTGTGTTGAAGTTGCTTAGGTCAAGTGTGGTCAAGGATGGGCAATACCAAAACATCCCGCGCATACTGGTCACCTTGCTTGTGTTGAAGTTGCCCAGGACCAGGGAGGTTAAGCGTGAGCAACCGGAAAACATAAAGCCCATATAGGTCACGTTGCTTGTGTTGAAGTTGCTCAAGTCAAGGGAGGTTAATGAGCAAGAGCTAAACATTCCGCCCATATTGGTCACGTTGCTTGTGTTGAAACTGCTCAGGTCAAGGGAGGTTAAGGACCAGCAACCGGAAAACATCCAGCTCATATCGGTCACCTCAGATGTGTTTAGATTCTCTAAGCCTTCAATGGTTTGCAATTGCGTA
>CAYQUN010000074.1:0-4297 GCA_964420715.1 uncultured Prevotella sp.
AAAGGGAAACCCGAAAGGGCTTCCCTTGCCATGTCTCAGCGGAAAGACGGGGATTCAAACCCCGGATACGGATAAACCGTATACCAGATTTCGAGTCTGGCGCATTCGATCACTCTGCCATCTTTCCTTAAATCGGGTGCAAAGGTAAGCAATTATTCCGAGACTGCAAAATAAAAAGTGAGAAAGTTTTCGTGGAATGAGATAAAAAACAGATTTTCCATCAGGTTTCCGCGTCGGATTTCCACGGTCTTCCTTTATTGGAAGGCGAGCTTGTCCAGTTGTTCGCGCAGCCTTCCGGCCAGGCTTTTCCGCACGGCCAGGCGTATGGAGCATGTGTTTCCGAACTCTTGTCCGACGATGCGCGCGCCCATGTTCCTGGCCAGGCGCATCACGCCGTTGAGCATGGGGTAAGAGAACTGGAAGTCGACCACCTGCTCCATCACCCGCTCCACCACCTTGCACTGGTCGAGCGCCATGGCGGCGGCGGTGCGGTAAGCCACGATCAGTCCGCCCGTACCCAGGTTGATTCCTCCATAATAGCGCACGACGACGACGAGCACGTTGGTAAGTTCGCGGCTATGTATTTGTCCGAGTATCGGCTTGCCCGCCGTCGACGAGGGCTCGCCGTCGTCATTGGCGCGGAAGGAGGCTCCGTCGGGACCTACGACATAGGCATAGCAGCAATGCCGCGCGTCGTAGTACTTCTTCCGATAGCCGTCCACGATTTCCATGGCCCGTCCGACCGAATCGGCATGATGCGCGAAGGCGAGGAACTTGCTCCGCTTCTCGGTGTATCGTCCCTCGCCCGTGATGTTATCGTCAATGGTCAGGAAAGTGTCCTCCATATCCCCCTTCAGAGTTTATGCACGATGAGTCCCGACCTGAGTTTCGGCTCGAACCACGTAGCCTTCGGTGGCATGATCTTCCCGCTGTCGGCGATGTCCATGATTTGCTTCATCGTGACGGGATAGAGCGCCAGCGCCCAGCGCATTTCTCCGCTGTCGACACGCCTTTTGAGCTCTCCGAGCCCGCGAAGCCCTCCTACGAAGTCGATGCGTTTCGAGCTGCGCAGGTCCTTGATTCCCATGAGCTCGTCGAGGATGAGCCTAGACGAGATGTCGACGTCGAGCACGCCGATGGGGTCGTGGTCGTCATAGGTTCCGGGCTTGGCCACCAGGCTGTACCACTCGCCATCGAGATAGATCGAGAACTCGTGCAGCCGTTTGGGCCTATAGGCTTCGGTGCCCATCTTCTTCACGTCGAAATTTCTGGAAAGTGCGTTGAGGAACTCCTCCGCGCTCATGCCGTTCAAGTCCTTCACCACCCGGTTGTAGTCGAGGATGGTGAGCTGGCTTGCGGGGAAGCAGACCGCCATGAAGTAGTTGTATTCCTCGTTTCCCGTGTGCCTTGGGTTGTTGCGCGCCTTCTCGGCGCCGACCAGGGCCGCGGCCGCCGACCGATGGTGTCCGTCGGCGATATAAAGCGAGGGCATTTGTGCGAAGGCCCTTGTGATGGTGTCGACGTCGTCTTTGTCGCCCACCACCCACAGCTGGTGCCTGAAGCCGTCGCCGGGCGCCACGAAGTCGTATTCGGGCTTGGTGGCGGCATAGCGTTTGACGAGCTTGTCGAGCGTGTCGTTGTCGGGATAGGCGAAGAAGACGGGCTCCATGTTGGCGTCGAGAGCCCTCACGTGCTTCATGCGGTCCTCCTCCTTGTCGCGCCGGGTGAGCTCGTGCTTCTTGATCACTCCGTTGAGGTAGTCGTCGACCGATGCCCCCAGGACGATGCCGTACTGCGTCTTCCCGTTCATGGTCTGCGCGTAGATGTAGTAGCGCTCGCCGTCGTCCTCGACCAGCCATCCCTTGTCCTGGAACTTCTTGAACTGGCGGACGGCCTCGTCGTAGACGCGCGGCTCGTATTCCGACGTACCTGGTTCGAAATTGATCTCGGGCTTGATGATGTGGTACAGGCTCATCTCGTTTCCCTCGGCCTCTTGCCGGGCCTCTTCCGAGTCGAGCACGTCATAAGGGCGCGACTGCACCCGCTCCACCAGATCCTTGGGCGGGCGCAGTCCTTTGAAAGGTTTTACTTTTGCCATACGAGTCGGTGGGGCTACTTGTTCACCTGGAACTTGGTGTCGCCGTCCTTGAAGAAGGCGTTGATTTGCTTGGCGGCCGCGATGCCCGCGTTGATGTTGGCCTCGGCCGTCTGCGCGCCCATTTTCTTGGGTGTGGCGAAGTATCGTCCCTCGAACTTCCCGAACTCGGCGTCGGCGTCAGGCTTGATGTCGGTGACGTACTTCAGGTCGGTGCGTTCGGCCAGGAGCTTCAGCAGTCCCTCCTCGTCGATCACCTCCTTGCGAGCCGTGTTGACCAGGATGCCGTTCTTGGGCATCTTGGCCACCTGCTCATAGTTGATGCTCTTCACGGTCTCTGGAGTGGCGGGGATGTGCAGCGAGACGATGTCGTTGTTCTCGAACAGGTCGTCCTGGCTCTTGGCCGCCTTGACCCCCTGAGCCTCGATTTTTTCGGCGGGCACGAACTCGTCGTAGGCCGACACTTCCATGCCGAACCCCTTGGCGATGCGCGCCACGTTGCGTCCCACGTTGCCGAAGGCGAGGATGCCCAGCCGCTTTCCCTTGAGCTCGGTGCCGGCCTTTCCGTTATAGAAGTTACGGACGGTGTAGACGAGCAGTCCGAAGACCAGTTCGGCCACGGCGTTTGCGTTCTGTCCCGGCGTGTTTTCCACCACGACGCCCTTCTCCTTGGCATAGGCGGTGTCGATGGAGTCGTATCCGGCCCCGGCGCGCACCACGACTTTGAGCTTTGCGGCGGCGTCGATCACCTGCCGGTCAATTTTGTCAGAGCGCACGATGAGGGCGTCCGCGTCCTTCACGGCGTCGAGCAGCTGTGCCTTCTCGGTGTATTTCTCGAGCAGGGCCACCTCGTTTCCTTCGGCCTCGAGCTCCTTCTTGATTCCCTCCACGGCGGCGGCGGCGAAGGGTTTTTCGGTTGCGATGAGGATTTTCATTTTTTCACCTTTACCTTTCTTTATTTAGTGTTCAGCCTCGAAGTCCTTCATAGCCTTCACCAGCGCGTTGACTCCCTCCAGGGTCTGTGCGTTGTAGCACGATGCGCGGAATCCGCCCACGGAGCGGTGTCCCTTGATGCCCACCATGCCGCGTGCGGTGGCGAAGTCGAGGAAGGGCTTCTCCAGGTCCTTGTATTCGTCGTTCATCACGAAGCAGAGGTTCATCAGCGAGCGGTCGGCCTCGTCGACGGTGCCGCGGAAGAGCTTGTTGCGGTCGATTTCGTCGTAGACGATGGCGGCGCGCTCGCGGGCCCTGCGGTCCATCTCGGCCACGCCTCCCTGGGCCTTCACCCAGCGCATGGTCTCGAGCAGCGAGTAGATGGGCACCACGGGCGGCGTGTTGAACATGCTGCCCTTGTCCACGTGCGTGCGGTAGTCGATCATCGTGGGCAGCTCCCGGGGCGCCTTGCCCAGCTCGCTGTCTTTGAGGATGATGACGGTCACGCCGGCCATGGCCATGTTCTTTTGCGCGCCGGCGTAGATGGCGTTGTATTTCGACACATCCACGGGCCGGCTCATGATGTCGGAGCTCATGTCGGCGATGAGGGGCACGGGCGAGTCGATGTCCTTGCGCAATTCGGTACCGAAGATGGTGTTGTTGGTGCAGACGTGCAGATAGTCCAGGTCGGCGGGAATCTCATAGCCGTGGGGCAGATGGGTGTAGTTGTCGGCGGCCGACGAAGCCACCTCTACCACCTCGCCGAAGAACTTGGCCTCCTTCATGGCCTTCTTGGCCCACGTGCCCGAGTTCACGTATCCGGCCTTCTTGATCAGGAAGTTGGCGGGAATCTGCATGAACTGCAGCGACGCGCCGCCACCGAGGAAGATGACCGAGTAGCCCGCGGGGATGTCGAGCAGCTCCTTGATGAGCGCCACAGCTTCGTCGACAACGGGCTGGAAGTCCTTGGCGCGGTGGCTGATTTCCATCAGAGAAAGGCCCGAGCCGTTGAAATCCAAAATTTGCTTGGCCGTGTTCTCAATCACCTCACGAGGCAGCATCGAGGGGCCTGCGTTGAAATTGTACTTCTTCATCTGCTTGTTTATTTAAGTTTTTGGGTTTGTCATGCGATAACGTGTGCGAAATTACACTTTTATTTTGATATGGCCAAATAATTTATCATATATTTATATTTTTCGCCTTACAACTTGCATAATGTCAACTCGGGAGCTCATTTTCGAGGTTGGGGTTCGCGCGGCACCGTCGGGG
>CAYQUN010000075.1:0-3623 GCA_964420715.1 uncultured Prevotella sp.
AAAAGCCAAAGCATTCCTTGAAGACCGTTTTGAGGAACTTCTTGGCGATTTATACAATGCATAAGCCATAAAACGTTGACCTTCACCCCCAACCATTTCTCGCCAATGGCGTAACTCAAGCATGCTTGGTTACGCCCATTGGCTTAATAAAGAATTATATCATGGAACTCATCCTCAACACCTATGGTGTGACACTCAACCGCGACAACGAGGGATTTGTCATCACCACTAACGAGGGAAGACAACGCATACCGGCCGTGGGCATCACCAGCATTCAAATCAGCCGTGGAGCACAAATCTCCAGCGACGCCGTCATGCTCGCCGTGGAAAAATCCATAGAAGTGCTGTTCATGGACCGCACCGGTACACCTATCGGCAGAATTTGGAGCCCGCGCTACGGCTCTGTCTCCACCATACGCAAGGGCCAACTGAACTTTGCCTACAGCAAGGACGCCGTGGGATGGATTAAGGACATCATCCGCAAGAAAATAGAAAACCAGCAAGCCTTAATGCTTCTCTTCTGCCAGACCGACCACCCTGAGGTTCCGGTGGACAAAAATATCTCACGCCTTGAGAGGACGTCATTTCAACTGTGTCAAAGCTAAAAACAATAAAAGTTTCACATTTTGAGTTTTATATTCAGAAAAAAGGTCAGCAATGACACAAGAAAAGTATTCCAAGATGCAGGCTCAAACCAAGGATCAGTTCAAGGAAGGAGTTCCATTGTTTGGCAAGGATGGTGCGTTCCATCAAGCATTGGAGGCTTTCCTCAACGCCGCCCTTGAGGGTGAAATGGACAACCATTTGGCAGGATCGAAGCTTCAAAACAAGTCAAACCGCCGTAACGGCATGCTGTATAAAGAAGTACAGACCGAGTATGCTCCTGTAGTGGTAGAGACACCTCGTGACCGAGAAAGAACGTTCTCTCCCGAGACCATTCAGAAGCGCCAGAAAATACTTGCCGAAGGGCTATCAGACAAGATTATAAAGCCTTTATGCAACAGGACAAAGCATGAAGGACATCAGTGATTTCTTGGAGGGAGGACTATGGTACCCGCATATTCAAGGAGACCATCAGCAACATCACGGAAAGGTATGGCCGGAAATCAAGTCTTGGCGTACATGTCCTCTTGAGGCTGTCTATCCTATAGTTTGGATGGACGTCATTCACAGGAAGGTCCATGATGACAAGAGGAGGCATCTACACGTGCGATTTACAATGTACTTGACTAGACTATGATGAGCACAAAGATTTGCTTGGCATGTATGTTTCCCACAGTGAGGGTGCGAACTTTGGGCCGGGCGTCCTGACAGAGCTTCAGAACCGTGGGGTGAAAGACGTCTTTATAGCCTGCCTCGACGGTCTCACCGGTTTCCCTAATGCCATACAGAGCGTTTTCCCTAAGACAGACGTGCAACTTTTCATTGTACACCAGATACGCAATTCTGCCAAGTATGTAGGAAGCAAGCATCGCAAGGAATTCCTTAAGGACCTCAAACTTGTCAGCGTGCCAGTGACAACAGGGTAAATCAAGCTACATGACACAGTTCAACTGACATACCCTAGTTATTATATGGACAATAAGTCTATCTATGTTTAATCTTAAACTTCTGAAACAAATTCTCCTTATTGTTAATCTAACTTATTGAAAGGTAGGCGCAAACGGATTCCTGCATTCTTAATTTTATTATAGGGTATAAGTGCAAAATAATGCCCATCAGCACCACTACCTATTTGATAGGGATGGTAATAAAAGACTATACCATTAGATAAAAAACCACAACCGCTTATATTTGACAAGACTTGTTCTATATTCTCGTTTATATTATGGCTCGCATTGTCGCCTTTTGACCAGAGCCCATTTCCGTTACGAAGATATTGCAAAATAAGTTTTCCTAATTTGTGAAAATCCGAAGGCCTGAAAATATCACGAGTACGAATTTGTTTTCCTGTTTCTGAATTGACAGTAATATATGATACTTGAGAGTTATCTCCGCATGAACTCTGATCGTATTGATAATACTTCATGAAAGTATAGAAATTCATTTTATGCCAACATTCAGCAATAAAAATTACATTTTGCTCAGTAGGTCCCGCAACATCTTTAATACATTTACTTGTATATTTTTTGAAGTAATTATCTATCTTAGATCTGTAAAAATCACAAAGGTCTTTGTTTGAATTAAAAATATATTTAGGTTGTATACTGTCTTTCTCTTCACCATCTTGAAGGTCAATGTTTAATGGTGACATACATATATTTGCGAATTTGCAAACTTGATTTGATATCCAATTAAGGATAGTCTTCTTATTTGGGCAGTTAATCGCTATAACTGCTCTTTCTGATTTACAAGTGTCTAACGGACATATTTCCATGCATGATGTGACGTATAAGTGTGGAATTTTAGGAAACGAGTTTCTCTCGAAAGAATTAGTCTTTTTATATGCGTCTATCATACCATACGAATACTTCCATTTTCCCAAACTATAATATGGGAGGGACATAATCTTATTCTTTGCATGTAATGTTTGAGCATTAAGACTATTTGAGGATACAAGACCAAATAATGAAATGGCGAGTATAAATTTAAAAAGATTCATAAAGTCGATTTTATAATTTTTAAAAAGTATTCATAGATTACTCTTCCTTTTTGCGGAGAGAGAGGAAGTAAACACCTGTCTCTTCTCTCACACCATAAATCTTTGAAGTTCATTCCATTAGAATATTCATATAATTCTAGCATACTACTAATAGTACAATATTTGTATATTTCATCTGCAAAGATAAACAAAAGTTAGGAAAAATCAAATAAAATATCAAAATTTAACTTAAGATATTTTTGATGGGTTTCCTTGGCATTTGGAGGCTAAGCATGCACTGCATCCACATGCCTGAAAAGAGGATGATACTTTAATATTATCGAAGTAGAGAAGTATTACAGGTCAGCGGCAATTTCGGCTCAGTAGATATTTAGTGGGGAAAAATATTGTATTATCCCCAAATGGTCATTAGAAAATTTCGCCTTCTTTTTGCTTGAATTTGTTACCATATTTAATATTTGTAAAGTAGCACAGGCCAAACAAGCAGATTATTGAGACCCAACTTTGACACTTTGTCTGCAAAAATCTTTAATGACCGATTTGGGATTATGCGAGACAAATGTTTACATTTAGTTATGGAAAACGAATATCTCAAAGCAATAGCCAGTGTAGTGTTAACGGCTCAAATACTAGATTAACGTGAGTTCGACGAATTCTAAATAGCACGAGTTGTGTATCCCAAGTTCATTGTACATTGATACACGGCTTTTGGGGAAACAATAAGCTGCGATAGCCCTCAGTAAGTTGACAATGAAATTGTCAAAGCTCTTGTACCTGGGTAGCGTTTTTGTTATATACCAACAAATATTAAAGTAACTTTTTGTTTTCAAGCTAAGATTTGGCATTTTTTACGTTTACAGCTTCACAATAGCGCCCCGTCTCTCACAAGGCCGGAGACCTTGCCCAAACACCCTTTCGAGCAGCCTTGCATTGTTGTCGTTGATGATGGAGAAGTCCTTCGCGATATAGACATCCGCCAAGTCCATGCTGCCCACATGGTTTAACGCTTCGTCGACATCAC
>CAYQUN010000076.1:0-3011 GCA_964420715.1 uncultured Prevotella sp.
AAAAAATCAACCACGGCCGTGCATGTGGTCCCACTTCAGATAGATACCAGCCAGGATGGTGCCGCTGATGCTATGCCATGCGCAGCTGATGGCGCAAGGCAGCACGGCCAGAGGTTGCGAGGCGAAGAAGGACCCCGCCAGCACCGTGGCCAGTCCCGCGTTCTGCATGCCCACCTCGATGCTGATGGTGCGCTTCTTGGCCGTGTTGAACCGGGCCAGCCGTCCGGCCATCCACCCCAGCAGATAGCCCAGCGAGTTGTGGCAGAACACCACGGCGAACGTCCAAAGGAAGAGCCACAGCCCGCGTGCGACGAGGTCGTCGTGCACGGTGGATATCACCCCGCCCACGATGCAGGCCAGGCACGTCACGCTCAATCCGGGCATGAGGCCCTGTATCTTGGGGAAGTAAGCCTTCCGGGCGTAGAGATAGTTGAGCAGGCAGCCTATGCCCACGGGGATGATGGTGACGACGAGGATGTTGAGGAACATGCCCACGGCGTCTATCCTGATGATTTCGCCCGCCGTCAGCTCCATGAGGAAGGGCGTCATCACGGGCGCGAGGAGCGTGGAGGCGCAAGTCATGCCCACCGAGAAGGCCACGTCGCCATGGCAGAGATAGCTCATGATGTTGCTCGACACGCCCCCCGGGCAGCAGCCCACGAGGAGGATGCCCAGGGCCAGGGCGGGCTCGAGGCGGAACACGTGGACGAGCACCCAGGCCACCCCCGGCATGATGACGAACTGCGCGCAGGCGCCGATGAAGATGTCGAGTGGTCGTCGGGCCAGGATTTTGAAATCGTCCGTGGTCAGCGTCAGTCCCATGGTGAGCATGATGACGCCCAGGATGACGGTCTGCGTGGAGCCCCGTACCCAGTCGAAGAGGTGGGGGAAGAACATGGTGACCACGGCAACGCCGATGATGAACACCGAAGTGTAGTTGGCCAGCCAGCGGCTGGCACCTTGCAAGAGTTTGAACATAAAACAGCCTCTCTTTCCTTGTAATGTAATCATGGTCTCTCTTTGCAACGTACAAAAAAAGGCAGAACCTCTCGATTCCGCCTGCAAATTTCCGATTATTTTCGCAAATTTGCAAATCTTCGTTATAAAATGTGTTAAGAACTGAACAAGGGCGGCCTCTTTTTGCAAAAATGAAAGAATATGCTTAAATTTGCCCCCGTTTTTAGCGTTAACACATTTTCTCATCCATTCCATACCCATCGACGACTTATGACCCTCACCCTGACAGTCCTATCCCTGACCATCATCTTCTTTGTCTGGGGGCGCCTCCGCAGCGACGTGGTGGCCCTCACGGCACTCTCCGTGCTGCTCCTCACCGGCGTGCTCACACCCGCCGAGGCCCTTTCGGGCTTCGCCTCCCCCGTGGTGGTGATGATGGCGGGGCTCTTCGTGGTGGGCGGCGCCATCCTGCAGACGGGGCTCGCGCGCGAGGCCGGCAACCGCATGATGAGCCTTGCGCGGGGCAGCGAGACCCGGGCCTTCGTCCTGGTGATGGTCACCACGTCGGTCATCGGCGCCTTCGTCAGCAACACGGGCACCGTGGCCCTCCTCATGCCCATCGTGGTGAGCATGTCGGCGCAAGCCGGATTCAGCAGCTCCCGCCTGCTCATGCCGCTGGCCTTCGCCGGCAGCCTTGGCGGCATGCTCACCCTCATCGGCACGCCCCCCAACCTCGTCATCAGCGAGCAGCTGGAGCGGGGCGGATACGAGGGGCTGTCGTTCTTCTCCTTCCTCCCCGTGGGCGTCGTCGTCATCGCCGTGGGCGTCGCCTACCTGCTGCCCATGAGCAAGACGCTCGTGAAGCGCCAGAAGGGCAAGCGCGCCGCCCGGAGGGGCAAGTCGCTCACCGACCTGGTGGAGGAATACCAGCTCAACGGCCCGCTGCGTCGCTACCGCGTGCCCCGTCGCAGCACCATGGCCGGCGCGCGCGTGGCCGACCTCGACGTGAAGAGGCGCTTCGGGGTGGACATTCTCGAAATCAGGAACGAGCGCAAGAAGGCGCTGGGCATGATGCGCGACGTGAGCCAGGCCATCGTCCTGGGCGACACCATCATCGAGGAGGGCGACATCCTCTACCTCATGGGGCGCGGCGCCGACATGGACCGCATGGCCGGGGCCTACAAGCTCAGGCGCGAGGAAGGCGCCTCAATCGACTTCTATGACATCGGCCTGGCCGAAATCGTGCTGCTGCCCTCGTCGAAGTTCATCGGCACGCTGGTGCGCGACTCCCGGCTCCGCGAGCAGTTCAAGGTGAACGTGCTGGGCATCCGTCGGGGCAAGGAGTATCTCTACGGCGACCTCGGCGAGCGCAGGCTCCATGGCGGCGACGTGCTGCTGGTTCAGGCGCAATGGGACAACCTGCTCTCGCTCAACAGCGACAACGCCGACTGGGTGGTGCTGGGCCACCCCGACAAGGCCGTCAGCCACGTCACCCTCGACTACAAGGCCCCCACGGCGGCCGCCATCATGGTGGGCATGGTGGCCCTCATGGTGAGCGGTCTCACGGCCCCCGTCACGGCCGTCCTCGTGGCCGCGCTGCTCACCGTGCTCACGGGTTGCTTCCGCAAGGTCGACGACGCCTACAAGACCATCAACTGGGAGAGCGTGGTGCTCATAGCCGCGATGATGCCGATGTCGACGGCCCTCGAGAAGACGGGCGTGTCGTCGCTGGTGTCGTCGGGCCTCGTGGGCACGCTGGGCAGCCTGGGCCCCCACGCGCTCCTGGCAGGCATCTACTTCACCACGTCGCTCATGACCATGTTCATCAGCAACACCGCCACCGCCGTGCTCATGGCCCCCATCGCCATGGTGGCCGCGCAGCAGACAGGCGTGAGCCCCTATCCTCTGCTCATGAGCGTGACGCTTGGAGCCAGCATGTGCTTCGCGTCGCCCTTCTCCACCCCGCCCAACGCGCTCGTGATGAAGGCGGGCCACTACACCTTCATGGACTATGTGCGCGTGGGCCTGCCCCTGCAGGTGCTCATGGGCGTGGT
>CAYQUN010000077.1:0-2733 GCA_964420715.1 uncultured Prevotella sp.
GCTGGTCGCTCAAGATGCGGCGGGCCGACGCGTCCAGCCGTGTCTGCAACTGGTCGACAGCCGCCTCGCGGCGGGCCTTCACCATGCCGAACGCCGTGGGCAACTGGCACACCAGCCGCCGTAGGCGGTCGGCCTCGCGCTCCATGCGCCGCCTCACGCTGTTCGCCACACGCTGGCGGCAGTCCTCCACGCGGGCGTACACCGCCGAGAGGTGGTCCACGAGGTAGGCGGCGGCCGCCGTGGGCGTCTTCACCCGCAAGAACGACACCATGTCGATGATGCTCTCGTCCCGGTCGTGGCCGATGCCCGTGATGATGGGCAGGGGGAAGTTGGCCACGTTCTCGCCCAGCACGAGCGTGTCAAATCCCGACAGGTCGGCCTTGCCACCCCCACCCCGGATGATGACCACCACGTCGAAGTCGTCCTGCCGGCGGCAGATGCGGTTCAGCGCGCCGACGACCGAGGTCTCCACCTGCTCGCCCTGCATGACGGCCTCGAAGAGCTCGGTGTGGAACGCCAGCCCGTAGTCGTTCACGTCGAGCTGGTTGCAGAAGTCGCCATACCCCGCCGCCGTGGCCGTCGACACCACGGCGACGCGCTGGCAGAAGAGGGGCAGCTCCAGGTGCTTCTGCAGGTCGAACACTCCCTCCTCCTTCAGCTTCCGCACGATTTCCAGCCTTTTCCGCTCCATGTCGCCCAGGGTGTACGAGGGGTCGATGTTGTCGACAATCCACGAGAATCCGTACGTCTCGTGAAACTGCGCGTGCACCAGCAGCATCACCTTCATTCCGGCGTGCATGCGCTCTCCGGTGGCACGCTCGAAGGCGGGCCCCAGCGCGGCCCAGGTCGTGCGCCAGCACTTGGCCGAGGCGCGGGCCACGGGGGTGTTCATGCCGGGTGCCTTCTCCACCAGGTCCATGTAGCAGTGTCCGGAGCGCTCGCGGGCCTCGGCGAGCTCGGCGCGCACCCAGTAGCTTCCGGGCAGGTTGCGGCCCACGAGCGTGGCCACATGGTGGTTGAGTTCGTAGAGTGAAAGAGCCTCCCTCATGGCTTGCTGATTGTCAGTGCGTCCTCGTCGGGTTGTTTCTCCGTGTCCCGTCCACGGACCTTTCCGGCGGCGTCGAGGGCCTTGGCGAAGTCGGCCGTGCCGTATCCCATCACGTTGTCGGGCCATGCGGCCTGCGACGCCGTGCTCCTCAGCAGGTTCACGATCTCGCTTGCCGTGAGCGTGGGCGCGGCCTGCCAGAGGCACGCGGCGAGCCCGGCCACCTGTGGCGCGGCAAACGACGTGCCCCGGGCCGCCACGGCGCGTCCCCCGCCGTCAATCACCATGGCCGGCGCGCCGGTGGCCATCACGTCGGGCTTCACCCTGCCGTCGGCCGTCGGCCCCACGCTGCTGAAATTGGCGTTGAGGGCATGGGGGTCCAGGGCGCCCACGGCCACCACGCCCGGCGCGTCGGCGGGCACGTTGATCTTCTTCCACGGCGTGTCGCCCTCGTTGCCCGCGCTGCTCACCACCACCACGCCCTTGCGTGCCAGCGTGGCGGCCGAGCGCGACACCAGCGTCGAGCGTCCGTCGAGCTGCCGGTAGGCCACGTTCTGCGTGCTGTCGTCAAAGGCGTGGTAGCCCAGCGACGAGCTCACCACGTCGGCCCCCAGCGAGTCGGCCCACTCGGCGGCCTCGGCCCAGAAGTCCTGCTCCACGGCGTTCTCGCCTTCCATGTTCTCGCTCCGCGCCAGCACATAGGCGGCCTCGGGAGCCGCGCCCACGTATCGGCCGGGGGCGTGGGCGGCCATCACCGAGAGCACCTTGGTGCCATGGTCGGCCTGGGCGAAGACCGTCGGCGCGCGAGGCACCACGAAGTCGCGCACGGCGCGGATGTCGGCGCCGGAGAGCGCCTTGATGCGGTCGGCGTTCATGAATCCCGCGTCGATGACGGCCACCATCATCCCGCGCCCGCGCCAGCCGTGCCGGTGGAGCGCGTCGCCGCCAATGCGTCTGAGCTGCGGTCCCGCCACGCCGTAAGCGTCGGCCGAATCTGCCGGGGCCTCCACGCTGTCGGCCAGCGCGACGCGCGCGGTGTCGGTGCCGGTGCCGGTGCCGGCCGAGGTGTACACCCGCTCGCAACGCCTCACAAAGGGCAGGGCGCGCACGGCGTCCAGCTGGCTCACGGTGTCGGCGCGCACCAGCACGGTGTTGTTCCACTTGCTCGTGCCCACCACCCGGAGTCCCCGCCGGGCGATGGCCTTCACGTAGGCGGGCGACACGGGCAGGTCGGTGCTGTCCAGGGCGATGTGCTGGCGGGCGCGGCGCTCCAGGGCGCGCTCCGAGAGGAACTCGTGGGGGCGCTCGAGCGAATAGCGCGAATGGGCCTTGTCGGCCAGCGTGAGCCGGAAGACGTGCCAGCGCCCGACGGCCACGGGGCGTGCCGCACCGGGCTCCGCACCGCAAAGCAGCCATAGGGTGAGCAGCAGGCTGATGGTGTATTTTCTGATCATAGATGCGTTCATAGTTTCGTTTCCTTAATGGCGGGCGCGCCGCCTTTTTCCTTCTCGCGTCTTGCGGGTCGCGCGGGGATGGGGCTCCCTGTGCCCCGTCGTCTCTCAAATTCCGCCCGCTCCGGACTCTCTTTCCTTCGTGATGCCTGACGGAGAGATGCCTGACGGAGAATCTCATGCAAAGATACGAAAAAAGCAGATGATTTGCAAGGGCCGTATGCACCCTTTTCCGAT
>CAYQUN010000078.1:0-2708 GCA_964420715.1 uncultured Prevotella sp.
CCGTCAACGACGGTTCCGGGGCTCTGTCTTTTCCTCGTACGACCGAGGCCCTCCGAAGCCCCCCTTTGCCCTCCAAAGTCCTTTCATTTGCCCTCCGGAGTCCCCCTTTGGCCCTCCGAAGCCCCCCCCTTGTCCTCCGGAGTCCCTCCTTTTGCCCGCCCGAGGCCCTCTGATTGTCCTCCGGAGTCCTTCATTTTCCCCCCATGTCGGTCTGGCCGGAGAGAGAAAAAAAGGGCTTTCCACGGCGTGTGGTCCTCGCTCGTACGGGGAGGCTTGTAATTTCAAGGATTTCTAAGGTAAATTCTCGGAAGAGCCCCATACTTTTTCCTATATGTAGATTCCTGGGGTTATTTCTATTGGGTGTTTGTATATTCAGAGTATTGGTCTTCGTTTTTGAAGGGTGAAGTTTCGAGTAAGGTTGAAAGGAAAAGGGTGGTAGGGATAAAAAAAGAGAGAGTAAAGAGAGAAGAGCGGTTGAAAAGATTATGATGAAGGGATGAAAATTGAAAGCCGATATGCTTTTTAGCATGTTTAACGTTGAGTTTCTTTCATAATTCAATTTTTTTTTGTATCTTTGCAAACGATAAATATAAGGATAATGCATTCTTTATGTATTTAATGCACTATTCGTTAAAGTATCTAACGGAACTGAGCAATGCGACGTAACTCTTTCTCACATAGGTCGTTTGCGCGAAATTTCTGATGTTGTATTTCAGTTTTTCAGGTTCCAAAAAATAAAAAATAATGAAGAGAATAGGTAAGATTGTTTTTTTAAGTATTTGGGTATTAGCAAGTTCGTTGTCGTTGTCGGCCAACGGACTAAATGGAAGAAACTCCATTCAAGATGATTTCGATTGGGAGCCTGTAATGGAAGCCATTATTCAGGTGGAAAGTCATGGAGACAGGAACGCGCGCCGTGGCAATTCGGTAGGAGTGATGCAGATTACCCCGATTTTGGTTGCGGAGTGTAATGAAATATTAAAGTCGAGAAAGAGCAAGATGCGTTTCAAGCTTTCTGACCGGTTTAGTGTAGAGAAGTCGAAGGCCATGTTCCTTTTGATTCAGTCCTATTATAATGTGAAGAACGATATAGAAAAGGCGATTCGTTCTTGGAATGGTGGACCTCGATATTCCGTAAAGCACACGCAGCGTTATTATGAGCGCGTATTAAGGGCTCTGCATTAAAGTTTTGTTTCCCTGTTGATTGTAAGATATAAATCCGTCTGCTTTTATGAAGCAGGCGGATTATTATTTTGCGATTGATTTTCCGAGCGCTCCGTAAACGACTTTGGCCACCAGGGGCTTGCTGTTCTCAACGCTCAATCCATGTCCCAGCCTTCCATAGATGAAAGGAACCTCCAGCCCCTTGATGCAGTAGTGTGTGATGTCGGCAACCAGATCTACATTTTCGATATCGAATTCGCCGTCGGCCTTTCCTTCGGTGTAGACCTTCCTGAAGAGCTCCATTTCGTCCTCATCGAAGTTTTTTCTTACTTTTTCAACCATCCAAATGTTTCTGAAGAATTCAGCTCTGAGGTTTCCATTGCGTACTACCGTCTCCTTGATCATGCTCAAGTGCGTATAGATGAGTTCTATAATCTTGTCTTGTGGTCGCATTTTTTTAGCAGCCACCTCGTCAAGTTTGTCAGAGAGTCGTTCCAGTTCGGATTCGATGACGGCATAGTAGACATCCTCCTTGCTTTTGAAGTAGGTGTATAGCGTGCGCCGTCCCTTGCCGGAAGCGACGGCTATGTCATTCATGGTAGTGTTGTTGATGCCATTCTTGGCAAAGAGCTGTCGTGCCACATCTACTAGTGTTTGTCTTGTTTTGGATATCGACATCTATGTTTTCCTCCGCTTATTAAGTATTGCACATTTGGTTGCTATGTGCAAAAGTACTTTTTTTTTTTCATTTCTCCAAGTTTATCGCTTGAATCATTCTTAAATTAGCAAATTTTAGTAGGAGAGTCGTGTGAAGGAGTGTTAAATAACGGAATTATTTATAGAAATGCTTGCATGTTAATAAAAAAAGCAGTACCTTTGCACTCGCAAACAAAAAATGTTTTATATATCGCGGAGTGGAGCAGTTGGTAGCTCGCCAGGCTCATAACCTGGAGGTCGCACGTTCGAGTCCTGCCTCCGCAACTATTTCCAACGAGAAGCCCGATTTTTATCGGGCTTTTTTCGTTTCCCGCGTATCGGACTGTCTTGGGACACAAAGTGTTGAGTGTGCATTGCGAGCGGGAGCGAACAATGAGAGAATGTCCTCCCTAGACAAAGAGCTCATTTCAGGAAAAGTAATAAATAGAGTCCACGCTGCCGAAACTCCACAAGGGCAAGCACTGTTTGTTATATGGCCTTCTTCGCCTATGATCCGGCGAGGGGTACATGCGCCGCAAGAAGTACATGCTCGACCGCTACAGGCGTGCGCATGACCGTGTGCGGATGTCCGCATGACGTTCGACTGCTTGTTGGTGTTTGCCAAGTCCTTTTCGTGAACTTGTTGAGGTCCGCCCGATCGCAAGTCTTCTTAGCGGTCTTGGCAGCATCATCCATACCCTTTGCGCTGTCGGAAAAATACGCCTACAGGCCTTTCTCATCCCATTCCTTCACTCTGGCCCGCAGCTCATCCTCGCCCAAAAACTTGCCGTGGCTCACGCCAATCTCTTTCATTTCGTCGATACGTCTCAGCCGTGTCCGCTCAGCGT
>CAYQUN010000079.1:0-2696 GCA_964420715.1 uncultured Prevotella sp.
TGTACTCTCTTGGATAGAGAGTGAGGATTTTGAATAGTAAAACACAATGTTCGGAAGCATATGATTTCGGAAGAATCAGCAAGCGGCAGTGCCTTACGCAGGTACGCCCACCAAACGAACATAGGCATCATTGAATAGTGGAAGTTAGTCTGCAAAACCTTGGTGCTGGAAACACGGAACCCCGAAAACACATTTTTCGAGGGAAGACCCAAAACACCCTGGCAGATATTGAGAAATGTGGCTCGCTGTAAAAAACCAGGGACAGAAGTCGGAAGAAGACTACAAGGTCGTTCTCATGGACAAGATTAGCCAGATCAAGGACGTCTACCTGCCTTATATTCATCGTGTTTTCAAGGACAAGAACGGGGAAACACACCGTCGCTACGAACTTGCCATAAAGGGCTACATGTTCGTAAACGTCGATGCCACCGAGACCCGTGACAGCAACGGCAAGCGCGACCTGCAAGGCATCTGGAAGCAGCTAAGCGCCTTCATCACCCCGGGGGGCTACCTCTATTGGTACGAGAAGGAAAACAACGGCGACCGCACCCTGTCAGCAAGACGGACGGAACCCGTGCGCCTCCTGTCCCCCGACCCCAAGACAGCCACGCCCGACCAGCTCATCAGCCACTCTCTGATACCCCAGAGCGCCATGGAATATTTCCGATGCTTCAACGAGCAGTCACTCGGCGGTTGGGCTGACGCGTTCCTCGTCAACGAATCATTCAACAAGATGGCACGCGTCAACGACACCGTGCGCATCATCTCCGGCCCCCTCGCAGGCCAAGAAGGCGTCATCGTGCAAGAAGACGACGGCAACAACCGCAAGGACAGGCGCCTTGTAGCCAAGTTCGGGAACAGCATGACCGTACACTATCCCAACATCAGGAAATACAACATGGTCGTCGTCCGCGAAGCCACAGCCGGCGACAAGGCTAAGGAATCACGCCTGTGGTACATCATCGACCGCATCATCGGAATCCTCCAAGCCCAAGCCCCCGACCACGCCGACGAGGCACCCCGCACCCTGCGCACGCTGCTCAAGCACATCAACAGCCTTCCCGCTGACGACAACGAGGGAAAGATGCGCGTCATCCAAGACGCCATCAAGGCCGAAGGAGACCCACAGGCCAAGGAAAACCGCCGCCTGCTCTTCCTCCTATCCGGAATCCTCCCGCCCACGAGCAATCCGAACTTCAACAACCTTCTGGCAGAATACATCCCCGACACGAGAATACGCCCCTTCCTCACCCCCGCACACACGGCCAACCCGTCCAACGCGAGAAGCGGGCGCACAATCAGTCACAAGGATTTCACGGAACACATCCTGCCCGTCAACCTCGAGAAGGCTTTCAAGGAGCCCTTAGGCACCGGCATCCCGTCCCCCGACCATGACCCCGGCGAATCCTTCGCATACGACGCCCACGTGGCCGTCTTCGACCTAGGCGGCGGGCGAAGCAAGGCCGTAGTCCCATGGGGCGGATTCTATGACAAATACGCCACACTGACAGAAAGCGAGAAGGAAGACTTCGCAGCCGACCTCGCAAGGAAAGGCTACACACACCTCCACGCCCTGCTGTCAACCGGCCACCCCTCGGAACCAGCAGCCCCCACCCCACCCATCACCTTCGACCAGACCAAGGGCGTCGGCGGCTTCTCCATCACCTTCAGCAACCAAGCAGACGAAGCCATAAGCCAACTCGTAGACCAAGCCGCCCACGCCGCCGTAGAGATGTGGCAAGGCACCCGCCTGCGCGTCTGGCGGCAACTCGCACAACGCTTCGTCCTGATACACCACATCCGTTTGTAAGCCGTATGGAATACACCTATCAAGGGAAAAACTACCCCGGAATCCTCAACCTCCATCACCACGAGGTATTCACCACCCTGTCCAAAGACCCCGTCGACATCACCCGCCGTGACTTCGACCACATCCAAGACCTTCCCCTGGAAGAGCTGACATCCGACGAGGAGAACCTCATCCTGTGGGAACTCGGAAGGCAATGGGGCAAAGACGGGCGCCAGCTCCGGAGAGACACGACAGTCAACCCCCACGTCATCCGCAACACCCTCATCACCCTGCTCACATCATTCGACGAATCCTCCTTCGACGTCGTCCTTGAGATACTCCGCCAGAAAGAAGACATCATCAGCTTCAACCTCCCCGACTACAACGGCTTCACCTACATCCTGCCCATGCTGTCGAAGATTTTCGAGTGTGAGCCCGCCCTGTTCGTTGACTTCCTGCTGGAGGAAGGCATCACCGCCCGGGGCAAGCAGATCGTGGCCGAGTTTCTGGCAAGGATCGGCTGCGACAGCGAGTCCTCCGACGGCGCCTACGACGAGAGCTACCAAGCCAAGGTACACCAGAAGCTCGTCGACATCTTCGGGAAAGTGCTCGACGCCTACGCCTCCGACGATGCCAAGCCCGGCATCTGCGACAAGACCGTCGTGAGCCACACCGTCAAGGCCGCAGTCCGTGCCGGACTGACCGAGCTTTCCGGACAGCTCCAAACCCTCTATACCAAGGGCAAGATAGACCCGCGAATCTGCGGAGACCTCGACACCACCCTCTCCTTCATGACCGACCTGGGCGACACCGAGGACAACTACATCGAGACAAGCCCCTATCCCCTGATGTTCCTTCCCCTTTGCCAAGTATGGCCCGGCAGCGAGCGCCTCGCCTTCGGGGAGGA
>CAYQUN010000080.1:0-2679 GCA_964420715.1 uncultured Prevotella sp.
TTGCCCAAATGACGGCTCTTGATATAAGATGTCGGATAAAGCATCTCTTGCATTCCAGGGCCACCTTTGGGTCCCTCATGGGTAATCACAACACAATCGCCACTATTTACGCGACCTCCCAAAATGCCGTCGCAAGCGTCTTCCTGTGAATCAAACACGACAGCCGGCCCCTCAAAGTGCCACAACTCTGAGGCCACACCAGCTGTTTTCACTACACATCCATTCTGCGCTATATTGCCAAAAAGCACGGCCAATCCGCCATCCTTGGTGTATGCGTGCTGCAAGTCACGGATGCATCCGCCCTGCCGGTCGGTATCAAGCGTCTCCCATTGTGCATTCTGACTGCCCATCACGGTAGAGAACTTTCGTCCTGGTGCCGAATGATAAATTCTGTCAGCCTCGGGGTCAATGCTTTCCCCCGTAATATCATATTTGGCCATCTGCTCGCCAAGCGTCTTTCCATCAACACGTTTCACGCTACCATTGATGAGTCCGCCCTTGCTCAATTCGTTCAGAATACCCAAGATTCCACCTGCCCGATTACACTCCTGCACACTATACTTTTGCGTATTGGGAGACAGTTTGCAAATACAAGGTACCTTACGGCTCAGTTCGTCGATATCTTTCATCTTGAAGTCAACGCCTCCCTCTTGGGCCACAGCAAGCAGATGAAGCACCGTATTGGTGCTACCGCCCATGGCAATGTCGAGTGTCATGGCGTTCAGGAAAGCCTCGCGGGTGGCAATGTTGCGTGGAAGCACGGACTCGTCTCCATTTTCATAATATGCGAAGGCATTTTTCACGATTTGTCGAGCAGCATCCTTGAAAAGCTGTATACGGTTTTTGTGCGTAGCCAGAATAGTACCATTACCAGGCAAAGCCAGTCCTATGGCCTCCGTAAGGGAATTCATACTGTTGGCCGTGAACATTCCCGAACAGCATCCGCACCCAGGACAGGCACACTGCTCAATCTTGGTCAGATCCTCATCGGAGCACGACGGGTCTCCGCCGTTAATCATAGCCGTTATCAAGTCTGCATTCTCCCCATTCCATCGTCCGGCCTCCATTGGACCTCCAGAGCAGAAAATGGTGGGAATATTAAGCCGCATGGCAGCCATGAGCATTCCCGGTGTGACCTTGTCGCAGTTACTAATGCAAATCATGGCATCAGCCTTATGGGCATTCACCATGTATTCCACCGAGTCAGCAATGATATCGCGGGACGGCAGCGAATAGAGCATTCCATCGTGCCCCATGGCGATACCGTCGTCGATGGCAATCGTATCAAACTCCGCAGCATAACACCCCATCGACTCGATTTCCTTTTTCACAATTTGCCCTATGTCGTGAAGATGCGTGTGACCCGGCACAAACTGCGTGAAACTATTTACAATTGCAATGATTGGCTTTCCAAACTGTTCGTGCTTCATTCCTGCAGCCACCCACAGTGCTCTGGCTCCAGCCATTCTCCGTCCCTCAGTGCAGACGGCACTTCTCAACTGATGTTTCATATCCTTGTTTTTGTATTCTATTTCTTTCCAATACCTAATTAAATGCAAAGATACTTAGATTTTATAGAATATACAACAATTTATTCTTTTATTTTGCCTAGAACTATAAATTTGCAATAAAAACAGAAGCAATGCATTCAAATTATAACAAAAACATAGTCCAGCGAAACAACTTTTAGAAAGCAAAAGGGGCAACATCCTTCGCCAAGCCCACAACAAGGAAAGCAAATATCCAACGGGAAACACCCAAGCCGAACTTTCTACACTCGAATCCGACTATTCAATTTGGGCATACAACAACACATCCTTTGTCGTATGCCCCTGGGAGAGCACCCCTAAGGCAAATATATCATAAAGGAAAGAGGCCCGGAATTCCAATGGAACTCCAGGCCTCTTTATATTTATTCAAACTATTGATTACTCAGCAGCAGCGTCATCATTGAAGGTAGCCACGCGGTTGAAGTCGAGCTCCGAGAAGAGTTTGTCGGTAGGACCGCAACCCTGAGTCTTCAGGCGGTCAGCCGAAATCTTGTACTTCTTCACCAGCACATCCTTCACAGCGTCAGCACGCTTCTGCGACAACTTCTGGTTGAACTCCAGCGAGCCCTCGGGCGAAGCATAACCCTTGATGGTGAGGTTAGCGTCCTTGTGGTTCTTCATGTAGTTGGAGATGAGCTCCACGTTAGGAATCTGAGCCTTGTCAACCACGGCGCTACCCTGACGGAAGAGCACGGTGGGCTGCAGGTTGGTAGCAGTAGCGGGCTTCACATACTTGGGCTTCTTGTTGCACTCATCGAGAGCCTTCTGCAGGTCAGAGATTTGCTTGTTCTTAGCCGAGATCTGAGCATCCTTGCCATTCAGGTCGTTGCGGAGGCTGCTGATCTTGCCGTTCAGTTCGTCAATTTCAGCCTGATCGTAGAGCTTAGCCACGGTGAAGTTGTGTGTGCCATTGGAGTTCTTGAACTTGTAGACGACACCAGCGTTCAGCTGCACGAAGCTACGGTTGAGGTTGTACTCGACGCCAGCATATCCCTTGCCGTTCAGAGCATAGTTGATAGAGGGCTCCACATAAATCTGCCAAGCCTTCTCCTTACCCAGGTTGAAAGCCAGGTTGAGTCCAGCCTTCGAAGTAAGGGCATCCAGCTTGCTGTTCAGATCCTGTGCCTCG
>CAYQUN010000081.1:0-2611 GCA_964420715.1 uncultured Prevotella sp.
CGTCGAAGCCGTCCATCTCGGTGAGCAGCTGGTTGAGCGTCTGCTCGCGCTCGTCGTTGCCCATGGCCTGGTCGCGGCTTTTGCCGATGGCGTCAATCTCGTCGATGAAGATGATGCAGGGCGCCTTGGCCGCGGCCTGCTGGAAGAGGTCGCGCACCTTGGCCGCGCCCATGCCCACGAACATCTGCACGAACTCGCTGCCCGAGATGGAGAAGAAGGGCACCTTGGCCTCGCCGGCCACGGCCCTGGCGATGAGCGTCTTGCCCGTGCCCGGAGGCCCCACGAGCAGGGCGCCCTTGGGCAGCTTGGCACCCAGGCGGGTGTATTTCTTCGGATTGTGCAGGAAGTCGACAATCTCCTTCAGCGTCTCCTTGGCCTCGTCCTGTCCGGCCACATCGGCGAAGGTGGTCTTCACGTCGTTCTCGGCATACACCTTGGCGCCGCTCTTGCCCAGCGAGAGGAACCCTCCGCCACCAGCCCCGCCCTTCATCATGCGGCGGGCGCCGAACTGCCAGAGCCAGTAGAAGATGAGTGCCGGCAGAATCCACCAGAGCACGAAGTCGAGCAGCGGAGAATTCTTCTGCGGCAGCGTCTTGGTGAACTTGATGTGCCCCGACTTGTTGGGGCTCTTGGCCTTGATGAGGCGGTCCACCAGCTGCGGGTCGTTCACCTCGGGCGTCTTATACTCGGCGGTGCCGGCCTTGAAATACACCACGTCGTCCTTCACGAGCACCTCGGTCACCTTGCCCTTGTCCACCAGGTCCACAAAGGTGGCATAGTCGGTGTCCTTCACGGGCTGACGGCCCAGTTGCGGATAAACAAACATGTTGAGAGCCAGCAACAGGAGCATCACCCAGAAGAAGGTGTTCCAGGAGAACCAGGACTGCGGCTCACGTTTCTCTTTTTTTTCCATAAGTCTTTGTTTGATGATTTCTAAAGAACTCCATAGCAAATTCTGTTCCAAAAATACTGACTCCACACGAAAAACTGCCGGCCACGCGAAAAATTTTCCACGGCCGCGCCTCCTCCACCCCGGCGCCACACCCCCGACGCCACGCCCGCCTGCGGACGCACGGCACCGCCCACGGCCACGAATTTCCATAAAAGAAAGGACAATCTTTTGATAATTAGAAAAAAAAGACTAACTTTGCAAAGCATAGGCGACACACACCGCGCGCCACGCAAGACAAGAGACGGAAACGACAACAAACTATACAGAAACTATGAAAAGTATTTTGGAAGGAAGACCCCAGCTGAAGCAAGAGGTCGACAAGATTGCCGAAGTGGCTGGCTATCTGTGGCAAAACGGATGGGCCGAGCGCAACGGAGGAAACATCACCGTGAACATCACCGACTTCGTCGACGACGAGATCAGGCAGATGGAGCCCATCAGCGAGGTGAAGGCCATCGGACAGACGCTGCCCCACCTCAAGGGACAGTACTTCTTCTGCAAGGGCACGGGCAAGCGCATGCGCGACCTGGCACGCTGGCCCATGGACAACGCCTCGGTCATCCGCATCCTCGACGACTGCGCCAGCTATGTCATCATTGCCGACAAGGCCGTGCAGCCCACCTCGGAGCTGCCGTCGCACCTCGCCGCGCACGACCGGCAGCTGGAGCTCGGCAGCGGATACAAGGCCACCGTGCACACCCACCCCATCGAGCTCGTCGCCATGAGCCACAACCCGAAGTTCATGGGCCACGACGTGCTCACCAAGCTGCTCTGGAGCATGATTCCCGAGACCAAGGCCTTCTGCCCGCTGGGACTGGGCGTGGTGCCCTATGAGCTGCCCGGAAGCGTCACCCTGGCCGAGAGCACGCTCAGAGAGCTGGAAAACTATGACGTGGTGCTCTGGGAGAAGCACGGCGTCTTCGCCAAGGGCAAGGACGTGATGGACGCGTTCGACCAGATCGACGTGCTGTCGAAGAGTGCCAAAATCTATGTCAACTCCAAGGCCATGGGCTTCGAGCCCGAGGGCATGAGCGACGCTCAGATGAAGGAGATGACCGTGGCCTTCAACCTGCCCCGATAGGCTCGCCCCCGCCGGCGTTCCTCACGCATGCGGACACCGGCCCACCCTCCTTCGCCGGCGGGGCGGCTCCTCCACCCCGCCACACCTGACACGAGCGTCACGGATTCAAGGACAACGGATTCGTGACGCCCGTGTCTTGTCCTTTTTCTTTATCAAAGAGACATCAGGAACAGCACATCTTTTTGTCCGAATTCTTCGGCACCGCCGCCCTCCTAGCCCTTCTTACAGGATGTCAACGCACCCGAGGCGTGCGCGGAAGGCTGCGGAGACGACCTCGCAAGGCACCGGAGACCATCTCGCAAGGCCGTTCTCACGCCACAACGTCCTGCTTTCGGCTATCTTTACAAATGTGTAAGCCTCAAGCGGGAAAAGCATACAAATCTCCCCAAAAAACGGCGGCAAATCGCACTTTCTGTCACTTGTCCCTCGGTAGCGGCCTTGGCAAATATCAAAAAATTTTCATTAGAAAAGCTGGGCGCGGAAGCGCGAATTGTAGTGAAAGCAGAAAAACGACAACCAAACGACACGCGCGCACGCGCCTTTTATTGATCTTTTTAAATTAATCTATTTTTACTATA
>CAYQUN010000082.1:0-2521 GCA_964420715.1 uncultured Prevotella sp.
TTTTTATTTTATCGAAAAAAAATGAACTTACGCAAAATCTTACTCGCCTCCGTGGTCCTCGCGACCGCCTCCATGGCCGCATGGGCCGTTCCCGCGCGCCGCGCGTGGAGAAGTCTGCCGCTGGCCGGCGGGGGCAACGTCGAGGTGACGCTCACCGGCGACGAGTGGCTGCACTGCTATGTCGACGCCGCACAACAGGCCTACTCCATGGACGACGCGGGGCTGCTGCACCCGCTCTCGCAAGACGAGCTCGGCGCAAGGGCCCGGGGGGCGCGGACAAGGGCGCGAAGGCAGGCCGCGGCAAGGGGCTCGCAGGCCTTCCGGACGCTGAAGGGCGACTTCCGCACGCTGGTGGTGCTGGTGAACTTTGCCGACGAGTCTTTCTCGCCCACGCTGCACCCCGACGGGCCGAAGGCTACCTACGACGCCATGTGCAACGCCGACGACTATACCAACCGCGACGGAGCCATCGGGAGCGTGGCCAAGTACTTCTATGACCAGAGCTATGGCAACTTCAGGGTGGCCTTCGACGTGGTGGGGCCCGTGACGGTGAGCCAGGGCTATGGATACTACGGACACAACACCGCGAGCGAGAACGACGCCAACGCGGCGCAGATGGTGAGGGAGGCGCTCACGCTGGTGCGCGACTCGGTGGACTTCTCTATCGACTCGCCTTATGACTGGGACGGCGACGGACTGGCCGAGCAGGTGGTGTTCGTCTATGCGGGATATGGCGAGGCCACGGGGGGAAACGCCAACACCATCTGGCCCTTCCAGTACTATCTGAGATGGGACGCGGGGGGCATGGTGAACTTCGGGGGAATCAGCATTGACAACTACCTGGTGATTAACGAGCGGGTGCTGGCCGAATATGGCACGGGAACCTTCAGGCGCACGAGGGACGTCCTCGGCGGCATGGGCACCTTCTGCCACGAGTTCTCGCACAGCCTGGGGCTCATGGACCACTATGACACGCTCTATGACAGGAAGGGCTATTCCAACTATGGCATGGGCACGTGGGACCTGATGGACTATGGGTCGTATGGCGGACCGGACTCCAACGGGTGGGTGCCGGTGTCGATGACGGCTTACGAGCGTATGTTCCTGGGGTGGCTGACGCCTGCCGTGCTCGGCGACAGTCCGGTGGACGTGACGGATATGCGTCCGCTCAAGGACCACCCCGACGCCTACATCATCTATAACGACGGGCACCCGGACGAGTACTTCATGATGGAGAACAAGGACATGACGGGGTGGGACAGCTATCTGGCCACGACGGGGCTGCTGGTGACGCACGTGGACTATAACAGGACGGCGTGGGAGCAGAACACGGTGAACTCGCTCTCGCCTGAGCGGATGACCATCGTGCCGGCTGACGGCGTGCGCAACGACTATTCCGAGCGGGGCGACACGTGGCCGCAGACGGGGGCCGACTCGCTGGCCCGGGACCAGTTCGGCCTGCACAACGCGGCGACGGGGGGTCGCTACTGGCTTGAGTGCGTGGTGAGGGATATCCGGCTGGGACGCGACGGGGCCGTGGCCTTCAGGTATGTTCCGGCCGCCACGCCGACGGGGGTTGGCGAGGTGCGCGCCGCCGCGTCGGGGGCTCGTGGGGCCTGCTATAATCTGGCGGGGCAGCGCGTGGGCGACGCCTACCGGGGCATCGTGGTCTCGGGGGGCAGGAAGTTCGTGCGGAGATAGCCTGGCCCGCGGGGATATACACAAAAAAAAGGGGGAGCGCCCTTCGTGGGTACTCCTCCCTTTCTTTTCTTTTTTCCTTTTCCCCTTCTTCTCCTTCCCTTCTTTCTCCTTTCCTTGAAGAAATGAGAAGGGGAGAGGGGGGAAAATTTTTTTAAGCCACTTCGATGTGTTTGGTTTCCTTCTCGGCCTTGGCGGTGCGGGGCAGCGTCACATGGAGCACGCCGTTCTCGACCTTGGCGTTAATCTTGTCCTTCTCTACGTCATCGGGCAGCGACAACACTTGCTCATAGTTGCTGTAGGAGAACTCGCGGCGCAGGTAGTGCTCCTTCTTGTTCTCGTCTTTCTTGTTGTCCTTGTGCTCCAGCTTGATTACCAGGTTGCCGTCGTTGTCCAGGCTGACGTTGAAGTCGGCCTTCGTGGTTCCGGGTGCGGCAAGCTCGATGGCATACTCGTCTTTGCTTTCTTTGACGTTGAGGGCGGGTGCGGTAACGTTCATGCGGGGCATCCAGGATGTGTTCAACATGTCATTGAACTCATTGTCCAACCAGTTCTCTGCGTTGCTCAAAATAGGATACATTGTCATAAGTCATTACCTCCGATTATCTTTTTGTTTCCTTTTTTTTTATCCTCGGTCCGTCGGCCCTTCGGGTGTCCGTGGGGGTTGCGGCGTGGCCGTTTCCCCGTCCGGGCCCTCTCGGGAACTTCCGAACTTCAACTGCCGTGGATGCAAGGGGCGTGCCATACGTGTGACGTGTCAGGATTGGCGGAAAGGCTTGCCAAATATGTCAGAAAAGTTTAAAAATTTTAATCCTTTCTGCCA